>NZ_JBIBWL010000004.1:196535-528897 GCF_043081325.1 Streptomyces sp. NPDC014882 | reverse complement strand
GTATCGGGGCGACCCTCCGCCTTGCGATCGCACGCACCAGACGCCGCCGGGCCTGCCCTTCGGGCAGACGACGCTACTTTCGAAACACGCCCTAGTAGCTGTCGTAGGCGGGCTCGCCGTTCGGCCGGTAGACGCCGAGGACGGTGCCGCCCTTCGTCGCCGAGACGCTGACCGGCTCCAGCGCGGTGGGGACCGCCCCGTCGGCGAACAGCCGCTTGCCGGTACCGATGATCACCGGATGGACGGTCAGCCGGTACTCGTCGACGAGGTGGTGCCGCATGAGGGTCTGGGCGAGGTCGCCGCTGCCGACGACGATGACGTCGCCGCCGTCGGAGGCCTTCAGCTTGCGTACGGCGTCGCCGACGTCGCCCTCCAGCAGCGTGGAGTTCTGCCACTCGACGGAGGTCAGGGTCCGGGACGCCACGTACTTGTGCATGCTGTTCATCCGGTGGGTGAAAGGGTTCCCGGGATCGGCGGTCGGCCAGTACGACGCGAAGATCTCGTACGTCTTGCGGCCGAGCAGCATCGCGTCGCAGTGCTCGTACCATCCGGCGATGGCCGCGCCGACCTCGTCGTCGGCCACCGGCTTCTGCCAGCCGCCGTGCTCGAAGCCGCTCTCGGCGTCCTCGTCCGGACCGCCCGGCGCCTGCATGACGCCGTCCAGGGTCAGGAACGTGCAAACGATGATCTCGCGCATGGTGCGCTCCCTTCGTCGGAGGGTGGACCGCACGACCACCGGAAACTCATCGACGCCGGCGGGCCGGGACGCACCGGCAGGTGACCCGACAGCGTCCGGTACGGCCGTGTCCGGTCAGCGCCACGGGAACGAGGTGGCCGCTTCGGGGCCGGGACGCGACGCGAGGACCTGGTCGAGGCCGGTCACCTGGAGGACGCCCGGCCGGTGCGGACCGGCACCGGTCGGGCGGAGGGCGGAGCCGCGGGCTCCTTCGACCACCTCCACCTCCACCTCCACCTCCTTCGACCGTGGCCGGCGTCTCCGCCGGCCGACGGGCTGACGCGGGCCGGACGGGGCATCCGCAACTGCACCAGGAACAGCCCATCCACCGGGAGCCGTCAGTGACCCGCCGCCTCGCCATCGCCCGCACCTGCCGCGCCCTCGCCCTCGCAGAACTGGCCGCCGCGGCCTGGCTCCTCGTCCACCACGAGTGGCTGCTCGGCGTCCTCGTCGCCTGGGCCGCGCCCAGCCTGCTCGCCGCCGACGCCGTGTGCCGGTGCGCGCACCAGCGCGCCCGGGCCGAGGCGCGGCGCGCGGCACGGCTGGAGCCCGGCGAGCAGGTCCAGCCGCTCACACCGTGCTGCCGGTTCTGGAAGCACTCCGACGGCCGGGTCCACGGGCCGGACTGCACCCGCCCGCCCCTGCCCCGACGCGACACCTACCGTCTCGACGACGCCGGCCGGGACGCGTTCGAGGAGATCGTCCGTCACTACAACGAGCGGAGCGCGGCATGAACGGCCCGTCGTCCGCTCGGAGCGAAGGTGTGGTGACGGCCCGGCCGGCGCGGGACGTGACGTCGGTGACGCGGGCCGGCGGAGACCGCCGGCGGGAAGCAGCGGAACAAGACCACCGCCCGCTGCGACCGCGTCGGCCCGCTCCGCGTCGATGAGCCCGGTTGCCCGGAACTCGACCGCCACGACGCCGGGTTCCTCTTCCCGGTGCCGGCCGGACGCGAGGAGAGGAACGGCGTCGCCATCGCCTCGGACGAGTTTTCCGGCAGAGCGCACATGCTCTGCCGAACCTCGGCGCGGCGCTGCCGAAACCTCACGGGTTCGTGGTGGGGGGTGAAGGGGGCGGCATCTTCTTCGGCGCCAGCTCGGCGTGGATGCCGGCGGTCTCCCGGCTCGTGACGAGCGTTGCTCCGTTGCGGCGCAAGGCGCCGAGTGCCGCCGTGTTGTGGGCTTCGGTGTCCGCGACCACGGCCCGTGCACCGGCTCGCGCGGCTTCGTCGAGGAGGAGGCGGAGAGCGGCGGTGCCGATTCCGCGTCCCCGGTGCGAACGACCGAGCCACATGCCGGTTTCGAGGACGTCGTGGCCGGCGCGGAGAGCCAGACGGGCCGACCCCACGATCCTCCCGTCGTGGGTGATCGCGAAGGTGGACTCGCGGAGCGGACCGGCAAGTCCGGAGCGTCGGGCCCGGTGCCAGTCCCGGAAGGCTTCCTGCCGTTCCGTCGTCCATCCCGGTGGGCCGGCCACGGGAGGCATCACCTCTTCGGGCGCCGCGTCCTCGACGGCCACCGCGAGGAGTTCTTCGAGGCGTTCCCCATCCATGCGCAGCACTTTCACCCGGTCGACCATGCGGGTTCCCTCTCGCCGAGTGCTGGACACCGGTCGTCGATCATCGCGTTCCGCGCGGTGTCGCGCCGGCGGTTTCCCACCGGACGCTTCTCCCCCGGTTCTCCTCGCCCGGGACGTCCCGTCACCGCCACGGCTCCACCTCGACCACCGCGTCCACCGGAATCGGGCCGTACACGTGCGGGAACTCCTCAGCCCCGGGCTCCGGCGCCTCGTACCTCACCGGCACCTCCAATCGCGCGGGGTCCACGACGAGCACCACCAGGTCGTCGGGGCCCTCGTAGGAGCCGTACAGGAAGGCCGCCACGGCAGGGAGTTGAGCGCGTGTCGAGCAGTGGACGAAGCCCTCCTGCTCGAGGGTGCGGCCGCGCGTCGACATCCGGTACGCGCCGTGCTCACGGGCCGCGTCCCACAGGGAGCGCTCGGTGAGGTGGAGGATGTGCGTGTCTTCGGGCATGCACCCACGCTACGGCCTCACCCGCACCCGCACCCGCACCCGCACCCGCACCCGCACCCGCACCCGCACCCGCACCCGCACGGACAACTCCTGCGTGCTCGAACGGTGCTGGGGTGCCGCGCGCCCTCTTCGGCAGCCGGTTCGTCCCCTTCCGACGGGCGCGGTGCCGCCGGTCCCGGAAAGGACCGCGCCATCGAGTGGCTCGGCCGGCTCGAGCGCCCGCCGTCCGGCTCTTCAGGCGGCAGGCGCCACCATGGGACGAGGGATCGTCCTCGCCCGGGGCGAGGAGCTCGTCACCGGGAACGCCGACGACGGTGTCCGGGACCGGCGACTCGTACTTCTTCCCCATTGCCGCCGCAGCGCGGTGATCGGCGGGTCGATGTGCGGCGCGATCTCGAGGCACCGCCACCCGCCCGGATGCGTCGCGCCACCCGGTCCCGCCCGGTCCGGGGGTGACGGGGACCATGAGGACTCGTCGCCACCGTCCGTGCGGGGCCGTCACGGCACGCGGAACCCCCGGAACGTCACCTGCCTGCGGGTCTTGAAGCCGAGGCGCTCATACAGCGTGATCGCACTGGCATTCGCCTCGGCGACGTGCAGGAAGGGACGATCGCCACGGGCCGCGATCCGCTCGGCGAGCACACCGACCAGTCGGGCGGCGTGCCCTCGTCCCCGAGCCTCGGGAGCGGTGCAGACCGCGCTGATCTCGGTCCAGCCGGGAGGCCGCAGCCGCTCCCCCGCCATCGCCACCAACGTGCCGTCGACGCGCAGGCCGAGGTAGGTGCCGAGTTCGTGGGTACGCGGCCGGAACGGGCCCGGCCGGGTGCGTGCGACGAGGTCGAGCATCTCGGGCATGCTGTCCGCACCCAGTTCGACCAGCTCGGCATCCCTCCCGGCAGGGGGATGGTCGATCGGACCGTTGCCGGGCCGGATCAGCTGGCGCCCTTCGAGGCTGAAGACCGGTTCCCAGTCCGCCGGCGGTGCGACCGGGGAGCTGAACAGGTCGGCGAGCTCCCCGGAACCGAGCAGCCGGGCCAGTTCGGCCCACCGTGCCGGGTCCGGGCCGGCCGGCACCGCGCAGAAGCTCGCGACGTCCGGCACGTAGGCGACGGCCCGACCGAGCCGACGGGCGAAGCGCGCGTGCCCACCCGCCAGCGACCGGCCCACCGGATCGTCCAGTACCGGGTCGTCGTCCACCCTCATGCCGTTCCTCTCCTCTCAACGGCCCCGACGAGGGTTGCGATCGTAGACGCTCGAGGAGCGTCCCGGCGGGCGCGGGGTCGGCCGCGTCCTCCACGCCGCCGGATCGCCCACCGGGTGACCCCGTCCACTCGCGTCCCGAGGGGCATGCCGGGTCCGGAGCCCGTCTGCTCGTAAGCACGGCCGGGTCGGCGCCGATGACATCCGGCATGACGGCGGGCCAGGAACGTGCCGGGCGGCGCGTCTCGGCGGACGCCGAGAGGGTCGCGGTACTCGCCGTGCCGTCCGGCGCGGACGACGCGGTGCAGGCCGTGGCCGAAGGCGAGGCCGGAAGCACGGCGGCGGGGGTGGGCCACAGGAGTTCGGCGGCGTTCCTCCCCGTGCGACGGGGGCGCGGAGCGGTGTTCACGGGGGGGGCAGGAGAGACCGCCGTCTCGTCAGGGGCGGGTCGCTCGCCCGCGCGTCCCTCCTGTGCGTGGCGGGGAACCGGCGGCAGGGGCTACGGAGGAAGCGCGGTCGGTCACGGCAGCAGCGGTCCGTCTGCGAGCCCGAGGACGGCCTCCCCGGCAACGCCCAGAAGCAGGGAGAGGGTCGCTGCCGTGTAGGCGGTGGCGGCGGCCCAGCGGCCCAGGACGGTGTGGGTGGTGACGGGTGCGCGGTCGGTGGAGGTGAACAGCGGGGCGAGCCAGCGCAGGTAGTAGAAGAGGGAGGCGACCGTGTTGGCGACGGCGAGAGCTGCCAGCCAGGTGTAGCCGCCGTCGACGGTCGCGCTGAAGATCTCCAGTTTGCCGAGGAAGACGCCGGTGGGCGGGGTGCCGACCAGGCCGAGGAGGCAGACGACGAGGACGGCGACGAGGCCGGGGCGGCGCCGGGCGAGGCCGCGGTAGTCGTCGAGGGTGCGCGCGCGGGGCAGTTCGGTGACGACGGCGAAGGCGCCGAGGTTGGTGACGGCGTAGGCGGCCAGGTAGAACAGCAGGCTCTTCTGGGCCAGGTCGGTGCGGGTGGCGACGGCGAGGGCCATGAGGAGGTAGCCGACCTGGCTGATGGCGGAGTAGGCGAGCAGGCGTTTGACGGAGGTCTGGAAGAAGGCCGCGAGGTTTCCCAGGGTCATGGTGGCGGCGGCGAGGATCGCCAGCAGCAGCGGCCGGTTGACGTCGCTGCCGGACAGTGCCTGGTGGAGCAGGCGGTAGCCGGCGATCAGGCCGCCGATCTTCGGGAGGGTGGTGACGTAGGCGGCGACCGGTGCGAGGGCGCCGTCGGTGACGTCGGGCACCCAGAAGTGGGCGGGCACCGCACCCGCCTTGAAGAGCAGGCCGGCGAGCACACCGACGAGTCCGACGGCGACGAGGCCGTAGGGGGCGGCGGGCAGGGCGGCGGGCAGTTCGCGGTAGAGGGTGGCGTGGCCGGCGGCGAAGAGGACGGCCGTGCCGGCGAGCATGGTGGTGCCGAGCAGGGCGCCCATCAGGTAGTACTTGAGGGCGGCTTCCGTGCCCGGCGCGTCCTTGGCGAAGCCGGCCAGCGTGTAGGCGGGAACGCTCGCGAGCAGGTAGGCGGCGAACAGCATCAGCAGGTCGTTCGCGCCGATCAGGGCGAGGGTGCCGGCGCCGGTCATCAGCAGGAGCACCCAGTACTCGGTCTCGCGTCTGTGACCCCGTACGGGCTCGACGGACATGCCGATGACGAGCAGCAGGGCGGCGAGGACGACGAGGCGGCCGACGTCGGTCGCGGTGTCGACGGCGAAGGCGTGGGAGAAGACGGTCTGCTCGCGGTCGGTGGCCATGGTGAACGCGGTGGCCGCCAGGCCCGCCACGCACGCGGCGGCCGCCAGGACGGCGACGGCCCACTGGCGGCGGCGGGGCAGCCAGGAGCCGGTGAGCAGGCCGATGACGGCGGCGCCGAGCAGGGCGATCTCGGGGACGAGGACGGTGAGGTTCTCGTTCACCGCGCCACCAGTCCGGTCAGGGTGCGGCCGGCCGGTTCGATGACGTCCAGGAGCCAGCGCGGTACGACGCCGATCACCAGCGCGAGGGCGAGCAGGGTGACGGTGGGCAGTGCCTCGTGGCGGCGCAGGTCCGCCACACCACCGGTGGGAACGGAGGGCGGCAGACGCGGAACGCCGAGGAACATGCGTCGCAGCGCGGTCAGGAACAGGGCCGCGGTGATGAGGATGCCGGTCACGGCGACGGCCGTGGCGGTCGTCCGGGAGGCGAGGGAGCCGGTGAAGATCTGGAACTCGGCGATGAAACCGGAGAAGCCTGGGATGCCGAGGCTCGCGAACGCCGCGACGGCGGTGACCGCCGCGAAGCGGGGGGTGTGCGCGGCCAGACCGGAGTAGGCGTCCATCGCGTTGGTCCCGCCGCGGTCGTACAGCACACCGGTGAGCAGGAACAGCGCTCCGGTGATGAGGCCGTGACTGACCATCTGGGTGACCGCGCCGGTCACGGCGAGGGAGCGGGCGCGGTCGTCGGTGCCGGCCAGGGTTCCGGCGGCGCCGACGGCGAGGACGATGTAGCCCATGTGGTTCACGGAGGTGTAGGCGATCATGCGTTTGAAGTCGGTCTGCGCCAGGGCGACCAGGGCGCCGTACACCACCGACACGACGCCCACGACCACGACGACCAGGGCGTAGTGGCGCCAGCTGCCGGGCAGCAGGGGCATGGCGATGCGGACGAACCCGTAGGTTCCCATTTTCAGCAGGACCCCGGCCAGGATCGCCGAGCCGACGGCCGGGGCCTCGGTGTGGGCGGGCGGCAGCCAGGTGTGGAACGGCACGGCCGGCGTCTTGACCGCGAGGCCGACGCCGATCGCCAGGAGCACCAGGCCGGCGTACAGGCCGTTCCCGGCGAGGGGGTTGGTGCGGGTGAGGTCGGTGATGTCGAAGGTGTGCGGGTCGGCCGCCAGGTAGAGGCCGATGAAACCGAGCAGCAGGGCGAGGGAGCCGACGAACGTGTAGAGGAAGAACTTCAGCGCCGCCGCCCGGGCGCGTTCACCGTGGCCCCACCCGGCGATGACGAAGAACATGCCGACGATCGACAGGTCGAAGAAGACGAAGAACAGGATCAGGTCGAGGGCGACGAACAGGCCGGTGCAGACGGTCTGCAGGAACAGGAACAGGCAGACGTAGGAACGCACCCGCCTCGACTCGCGCAGCGAGTACACGGCGACGGCGAGGAACAGCAGACCGGTCAGGGCGACCAGCGGCAGCGACAGGCCGTCGACACCCACGTGGTAGCCGACTCCGGCACTGGGGATCCAGCGTGCTCGCTGCTCGTACTGCATTCCGCCGCCGGTGTCGAAGCCCGCCCACAGCGCGACGACCAGGGCGAGGTCCGCGGCGGCGGTGGCGATCCAGGTCCAGACGTACACCCGGTCGGGGAGGACGCGCGGCAGAAGCATCAGCGCCGCGCACACCAGCAGCGGCAGGAAGGTGACGACACTCAGCACAGGGGTTACCTCACCAACAGGATGATCAGGGCCAGCACGGCGAAGCCGACGGCGGCCTGGGCGTAGTACTGGTGGAGCAGTCCGGTCTGCGGGCGGCGCGCCCATCGGCCCAGGCTCCGGGCGCCCGAGGCGATCGCGCGCACCGCGGAGTCGATGCCGTCGTCGTCCAGACGGCCGGCGAACCGGGCGGCGGCGAGACCTCCGCCGGCGGTCCGGCGCACGGCGCCGTCGACGACGTCGTCGTCCAGACGGCGGGCGAGCCGGGCCGCCGCGCGGCCGCCGCGCGCCGTCTGCCGCACCGCGCCGTCGACGACGCGGTCGTCGAAGGCGGCCAGCCCCCGCGCCAGGCCCAGCACGGGACGGACCACGACGGCCCGCGCGGCCCGCTCCAGATACAGCCAGCCGTGCGCCCAGCGTGCGACGGAGCCCGGCACGGGCGCCGGGCGGGACGCCCGCCACCACGCCAGGACCGCGGCGGCGACCGTGACGGCGGCGGACAGGCCCAGTTCCCACGGTTCGGGGGACGGCTCCCCCGCGGCACCGACCAGACGCTTCAGCCAGGCTGCGGGGCCGGGCAGGGCCAGCACGCCCAGGACGGCCGCGGCGAGGGTGAGCACGAGGAGGGGAAGCGGCGTCGTGGGTGCGGTGCGCCGGGTGCCGTGCCGTTCGGTGTCGTATCCGGCCGTCGGGTTCTCGGGGAGGGGACGGGTGACGTACCAGAGGGCCTTCACGCTGTAGACGGCCGCCACGGCCGCCGCGGCCAGTCCGACCGCGTAGAGCACGGCTCCCTCCGCCCGGGCGGCGGCGAGGACCTCGTCCTTGGCCGCCCACAGCGACAGCGGCGGCAGACCGGCCAGGGTGAGGGCGCCGACGGTGAAGGCCGCACCCACCAGCCGGTAGGAGCGGGCCGCGCCGCGCAGGGCGGACAGCCGTTCGGTGCCCAGGGCCGTCAGCCAGGCGCCGGCGGCGAGGAACAGGCCCGACTTGGTGGCGGCGTGCGCGACGAGCTGGGTGGTGCCGGCGGCGACTCCGCCACTGCCGGCGGCCAGCACCATGAAGCCGAGCTGGGCGGACGTGGACGCGGCGAGCAGTTGCTTCAGATCGGTCTGCGCCACGGCGACCACGCCCAGGACCAGGGCGGTGAGGGCGCCGGTCCAGGCGACCAGGGGACCGGCCCAGCCCGTGGCGGCCGACAGCGGGTGCAGGCGCAGCAGCAGGTAGGCGCCGGCGGCGACCATCGTCGCCGAGTGCAGCAGCGCCGAGACCGGGCTCGGGCCCTGCATGGCCCGCGAGAGCCAGAAGGAGAACGGCAGTTGCGCGGACTTGCCCAGGGCGGCCACGACGACGCCCGCGGTGATCAGGTGCAGCCACGGCGAATCCGCGTGCGCCAGGTCGTCCAGGCTCAGTGAGCCGATCCCGGCGGCCAGGGCGGCACCGGCGGCCAGGTAGAGGCCGAGGTCGGCCGTGCGGGTGGTGAGGAACGCGACATCGGCGGCCGCCGCGCGTTCGGGTTGCCGCCACCGGTAGCCGATCAGCGCCCAGCTGGTGGCGCCCATCACCTCCCAGGCCATCAGCAGCAACGGCAGCGTGGTCGCCGTGACGGTGACCAGCATCGCGCCGGCGAAGACCAGCATCAGCCCGAAGAAACGCCCCCGGTTCTCGTCGGCGGCGAACTCGCCCGCGGCGAAGACGAGGACGGCCGCGGTGACGCCGGTGACGGTGACCACCATCACCGCGGAGAGGCCGTCCACCGCGAGCCCCGCCCGCATCCCGTCGAACAGCGGCGCGCTCGCCGCCGGCCGGGTCACCGCGGCGGCGACGGCCACGCCCAGCGTCGCCACGGCCACCGCCACGCCGAGGGCGGGAACCACGCGGTCGTGGCGGGGGCCCGTCAGGGCGAGCACCGCTCCCCCGCCCAGAGGAAGGGCGATCAGCAACCAGACCAGGCCGTTCATCCCTTCAGGTCCTCGGCCATGTCGGTCATGTCGACCTCGCGGGCGCGGTAGATGGCGGTCGTGACGGCGAAGCCCATGGCCATCTCCACGGCCATCGCCACGACGGCTGCCACGATCACCACCTGGCCGCTCGCCGAGGCCGGTGCGAGGAAGCGCCAGAAGCCGGCGGCGGCGACGATGATGCCGCCGATCATCAGCTCGATACCCATCATGATCATGACGATGGACTGCTGGGAGAGCGCGCCGAACAGGCCGGTGCAGAACAGTCCCGCCGCGAGGACCAGGAGAAGTTCGAACGTCATCGGCCGACTCCCCCGCCGGCCGGGTCCTTCGCCGGGCGCTGATCCAGATCGTCGCCGAAGCGGTCGTACCGGCCTCTCCGGGTGGCGAGCACGGTGGCGCCGACCATGGTGGCCAGCAGGACGAACCCGAGCGTGATCATGGTCAGCATCTGTTCCTTCATCAGGGCCATGCCGACCTGGAAGGTGGTGTCCTGCGGCCGGGCACCCGTCCGCTCGGGCCAGGGCACCAGGAAGACCCCGGCGGCCAGGGCGGCGAAGACGGTGCCGCTGATGACCAGCGCGCCGCGCTTGTTGTGCACCATGGACATCGGCATCAGCCCGGCCGGGTTCATCATGTAGGCGATCATGAACACGGCCATGATCACCATCTCCATGACCATCATCAGCACGATGACCACGCCCAGGTACGGCAGGCCCAGCACGGTCACCACGCCCCCGACGCAGACCAGGGAGCCCAGCAGCGCGAAGGTGACCCGGGCCATCGAGTCCAGCGCGAACACCAGGACGCCGAGGACCAGGGCGAGGGGTCCCAGCACCGCGAGCAGCACCGTGCCCATCGTGCCCATCGTCCCCATGGCGTTCTCCTTTCCTAGAGGTCGACCAGTGCCGGTACCAGGGCCTGGAGGACGGCCAGCGGGATGAGCACCACCCAGGCCAGTTCCAGGTACCGGTCGGCGCGGATCACCGGCAGGCGCCGCAGCACGTACACGAGCAGCCCCAGCACCAGCAGCGTCTTGACCAGCGACCAGGCCCAGGCCGGCAGCCCCGGCCCGGCGCCGCCGCCCAGGAACAGCGGCACCGCCATCGCGGCCCCGGACGCCAGCCACAGCCACCGCCCGGCCTGGAGCAGCAGCCGGTCCGCCCCGGACGTCTCCCCCAGCACCCCGTCGGCCACGTCCCGGCCGGCCGGGTAGGCGAAGGGGCCCAGGAAGCTGAAGGCCAGCACCCCGGCCAGGTAGACGACGAAGGCGAACGGCATCCACACCGCGTACCACAGGCCGTGCTGGGCGCCGGCGATGTCCGCGACCCGCAGCGACCGCGCGCCGGTGGCGGTCGAGATCAGCGCGAACATCAGCGGCAGCTCGTACGCCAGTCCCTGGGCGAGGAAGCGGTAGCCCCCCACCAGGGAGAAGGCGGCGTCGGGTCCCCAGCCGGCCAGCCACAGCCCGGCCCAGGTCAGCACCTCCATGGCGTTGAACCACACCACCCCGACCGACAGGTCGGCGACGACGTGGTCGCCGAACGGGACGACCAGCGTGGACAGCACCGCGGCCACCGGCACCGTGACCACGCCCGCCCGCCAGAGCAACCGGTCCGGCGCGGGCAGCCGCCGTGGTGGCGACAGCAGCGCACGCGGCACGGCGAGAAACGGCCGTACCGCCGCGGAGAAAGTGACCGGGCGACCGGCGTCCCGGGCATCCAGCGCCGCGTCGGCGGTCACCGCCAGCACCGCGAACCCGAGCAGCATCGCCGGGGCGGCCGGCACCGTCCACCACGCGCCCGCCTCAACCACGGGCCACCTCCGCCGGACGGACGGCCAGTTCGTCCGGATCCGGATCGAGACTGGCGACGACGAGACGGGCGGCACCCAGCTCCGCGCCCACCAGCAGGCCGGGCAGCACTCCCGTCAGGGCGGCCGACGGCGGGCGCTCCGCGTCCCACCGGCCGCGCGGGCTCTCCTGCCTCGCAGGATCGAGCGGAGCCGTGTCGTCCAACTGCCGCACGTCGTGCACCACGTCGGTGAGCCACTGCCGGTAACGGGCCGGCACGTCCCCGTCCGCCCGGGCGGCCGGTCCGCTCACGCCCGCGGCCCGGGCGTCGGCCGCGCTCAGCGGGCCGACGCCGCGCGTCAGCCAGTACAGGGTCCGCGACCGTCCGACCCGCCGGGCGTGGCGCTCCACTCGTGGCAGGAGCACCCGGGCGGGCGCCTCCGCCAGCAGGTCGTCCCGCAGGCGCCGGGCGGTCACCGCCTCGGCGGGCCAGCCCGCCACCGACAGCAGGCGGCCCAGGCTGTCCAGATGCGCCGCCGCCCGTCGCCGGGCGGCCTCACCCCTGGTCACCGGCTCGCCCGCCGCGGCCCGCAGCCACGGCCGGGCCCAGAAGGGATCAGCCGGCCTGTCGGCGGCCGGCTCGTCGAGGCCGGCCTCCTGGACGACGTCGCCCTGCAGCACCGCACGGACGGTCAGTCCCGCGGGCCAGTCGGCCAGGAACGGCCCCAGCGCCACGTGCAGCCGGTCCAGCGTCAACCCGTCGCGGTCCTCACCGCTCTCGGCCATCGGCAGGCCGCCCGGCATCTCCATGTCCCCGTCGCCGTGACCGTGGCCGCCCTCGTGGCCTGTGTGGTCGTCGTGGCTCTCTTCGCCGGTCCGGCGTTCACCGCCGTGCTCCGGCTCGTCGTCGGGGACTTCGTGACCGGCGCGGCCGGCGCGGTCGCCGTCGCGGCCTTGGTGACGATGGGCGTCGGTGCCCTCCTCCCGCGCCCCTCCCGGACCGTCGTCCCGCGAGCCGCCCTCGTCCCGCGAGCCGCCCTCGTCGTGCGCGCCGTGCCCGCCGTGCCCGCCGTGCCCGCCGTCCCCGGGTTCGTCGTCATCTCCTCCGTGGCCGGCCTCGACGTCCTCCCCGCCCCCCGCTCCTCTGCCGCTGTGCTGCCCGAGTTCGCCATGCAGGTGTTCATGAGCGGCAGGACGGGCTTCTGCGCGCTGACGGCCGGGGGAACCCAGCCGGACGCAGGCGGCGTCGAGTACCGACGGCACGTCGTCGGCCCCGGTCGCCCGCACGCGTGCACGCGGCCCCGGCATGTCCTGCCACAGCCGCTCCAGCGCCGGCCGCAGCAGCGGGCAGTCAGGGCCCGCGACGACCATCAGGTCGGCCCCCGCAGGGGTCGAAGCCGGCGGCCAGTCCCGCATGCGCAACTCGCGCTCGGCGGCCAGCCGCGCCGCGGTACCGCCCGGAGTGGTCACCAGCAGCACGCGTGGCCGGGCCGCGGCCGCCCGCAGCAGGACGGCTGTCAGGTCCATCGCAGCGCCCCCTCCCGCCACGCGTGGACGACGCCGGCCAGCAGGACGGCGAGGAAGACGAACATCTCGATCACCGCACCGGCACCCATCACGGAGACCACCAGCGTCCACGGGTACATGAAGACCATCTCCATGTCGAAGGCGAGGAAGAGCATGGTCACCGTGCACCAGCGCACGTGGAAACGGCTGACCGCGTGCTCGACGGGCTCCAGCCCCGATCCGAACGGCATGGCGGGCGAAGGGACTCGTGAGATCCGCAGGGCCCACGCGGCCCCGTACACACCGGCGACGGCGAGCGCGGCGACACCCAGCAGGGAGAGCGCGGCCGTGAAACCACTCACCGCGCCCCGCCGTTCACCACGCGGGGCAGGAGGAGCAGCGTGCCCCGCACCACCGTCGCTGTACGCGTCCGTCCTCGCCTCTCCGTCCGTGGCATGTCCCGCCGCTCCTTTCCCTTCCGCGGATCGAGGCATCGCAGGTACCCCTGGGAGGAGCGACGGATCGAGGCGTACGCATAGGGAGGTCGCCGTCCGAGCGGGTGCTGCTTCGCCCATCGAGGAGCCATCACCCATGTGGTCGTCCTCGTCCGGCATCTGCCACAGCATCACCGCCGCGGTGGTCGACGGCGACGCACCACGCTGGAGAGCCGGTGGCGCGGCACCGCAAGGAGTAAGCCGCTCCCGGCGGTGCGCCGGGTGTCACCCGCATGCGACGGCGCCACCTACCCGCCGAACGCCGACCTGGCGGAGGGGTTCGTCCGCGCCCCGCCGGAGTACTCGGCGCCTTCGGCGGCTCGGGTCCCGGAGACGGTGAACAGCCGGGCGCACGTGTCCTCGCCCGTCGGCACCCGTACCAGCGTGGACTTGCCGTGGTCGGCATGCCCGGCGGTGGCCGGCACCCGCATCGGTCGCCTCCCCGCGTCCTCGACCGCTCGCACGGCCTCGGCCGGCAACTCGTCGTCCTCCGCCGGCACCGCCCGCAGATCGAGCAGGCACCGTCCCGCCTTCAGGCGGCCCACTACGGGAACCGGTCCTCACCGCCTCGGGGTGGGCGGTCATGACGGTCGCGGCGATGGCCGCGGGCCGCCGCACCACGACGCGGTCCCGGTGCCGGACCGCTGTGCAGGCGTGGTGGGGCGGACCGTTCGAGCCGCGGGGCCGGGTGCGGTCCGCCGGACCGGTCGGCGAGGTCCACCGGAGCCGCGATCAGGGACTTTCTCCCAGAGCGAGGTGAGTGGTCAGACCGGCTCGGGCCGCGGCGGCGCGGAGCTGCGCGCCGGCTCCGGTGAACAGCACGTCGATGTCGGCCAGGGGCAGCGTCCGGCTGATGCCCAGCAGGGTGTAGAGCCCCGCGGAGTCGCAGAACGTGATGCCCGACAGGTCCAGCACCAGAACGCCGCCGGCGGAGCGGGCGGCTAGTGCGGCCAGCTCCTCACGGAGGCCGGGCGCGGTGTCGGCGTCGAGCTCTCCCGCGAGGTGGAGCTTCAGCCGTGGCGGGAGCCCGCCTCCGGGTTCGCGGAGTACCGACAGTCTCGGCGGCAGGGCCGCTTCCCGGGGTTCTCGCTGGGGCCGAGCCGGCTCGTGTCCGCCCATGGGCGCGGAACCGGCTCTCTCGTCGTCCTGCGGCGTGTTCTGAGGTGGTGACATCGGCTTTCCGGGACGGCTCGGCAACAGTTGCCGACCAGGCTTCCCGGCGCTCCAGGAGGCACGAAGGCCTCCACAACGTCATCTTTGCACAGAGCAAAGATCTATATCAACCGCATGAAGGCCGTCGGCCTCCGGGCGTGACGCACCGCTCCCCCTTCCGCTCCGTGCGCAGGACCAGGCCGGTCCCCCTCCGAGGCGGACCGTGGCGGAGTCCGGAAGGACCTCAGGCGTTCCGTGGGAACAGCGCGCGGCGAGGAGGGCCGAGGGCTCACATCCCGTCGGACGCCGCCATGTCCGCGCCCCAGCCGAGCGGATGGGGCGCCGGATCGTCCGCTGCGGGAGCGGGCGGCTCTCCTCCCGCCTCGTTGAAGGCGTCGAGGGCCTCGATCAGGGCCAGCCTCTGCGTCGGCCTGAGCCGTGCGACGATCGCGGCGATCTCCTGGCGCCGCCGGGCGGTGACCTCCTCGACCGTGCGCCGCCCTTCCTCGGTGAGCTGCAACAGGGTCTCGCGACGGTTGGCCGGGTTGGTCCGCCGGTCGGCGAGCCCGGCGGTGATGAGCCGGTCCACCATGCGCATGGCCGTCGAGGGCGCCACCTGCAGCAGGTCGGCGAGAGCGACCAGTTTGGTCGCCCCGCGGCTGGAGAGCACGACGAGCATCCGGAACTGCGCGAGCGTCACCCGCTCCTCGACCGCGGCGATCGAGCGGGCGGAGACCGCCACCAGCAACCGGGACGCGGTCAGCACCGCCCGGGTCACCTCGTCGACGTCGTCCATGGCCCCCACAGGGCTCTCGTGCTGCGGCATACGTCCTTTGTATCGCGCCGCACACCCCGCCCCCTCACGCACGGGGAACGGATTTTCCCTTCTCATGACCGTGGAAGCGCAGCAGGAGCATGGCCGCGTCGTCGTGCGGTGGGCCCGCCGCGTGCCGCATCAGGTCCTCCCGCAGGGCTTCGAGGGCCGACTGCGCGTCAGGATCCTCGAGCAGGTACGCACGGTCGGCGAGCGGATAGAAGACCCCCTGCCCGTCACGGGCCTCGCTGACGCCGTCGGTGTAGAGCAGGAGTTGCTCGCCTGATGCGAAGTCCACCCGGTAGGGCTCGGGCCCCTCGGCCCCCTGGACCCCCAGACCGAGCGGCGGCGCGTAGGAGGGCGGCCGCGGAAAGTCGACCGTGCCGTCCCGGCGTACGACCATGGGCGGTGGATGACCGTAGTTCAGGAACACCGCTCCGCCGGTGGGGCCGATCTCGGCCAGCACGGCGGTGACGAACTTCTCCCCCTCCAGTTCACGGGCCACGCTGCGCTCCAGCCGCTCTCCGACCCCCAGCAGGTCGCTCTCGTCGTGGGCCGCCTCACGGAAGGCGCCGAGCACCACGGCGGCCGTCTCCACCGCGGCCAGCCCCTTGCCCTGGACGTCGCCGACGAGGACCCGGACGCCGTACGGGGAGGGGACCACCTCGTACAGGTCCCCTCCGATGCGCGCCTCCGCGACGGCGGAGGTGTACGACACCGCCGCCTGCAGCGGTCCGGCCGTCCGCGGCACCGGGCGGAGCAGCACCCGCTGGGCGACCTCGGCGATCGAGCGCACACTGGCCAGTTCGGCTTCCCGGCGCGAGCGCATCACGGCGGCCACGACGCCCGCGCCCGTGACACCGGCCACCGAGGCGAGAGCGGTGACCCCGCGGCGCCCTTCGAAGAGGCCGTCGTACCACCCGAGAGCCAGGCACAGCACCAGGGCCAGTGCTCCGATCAGCGCGGTCCGCCGCCACCCTCCGACCAGTCCGGCGAAGGCGGGCCCGAGCGAGACCAGCGGCAGGAACCCCACGCCGGGACCGGCCACCACGTCCGCCACAGCCACCACGCCCATTGCGGTCACGGGCATCCAGGACAGGAGCCGGGCTCCGGGCGCCTGCCGGCTCGTGGTCATGACGTCCTCCCGAAGCGGTCGCACAGTGCCGGAGAGCGACCTCTCCGTCCTCGGGCGGCCCTCCATATTTAGACTATGCAATGGTCGCCTTGGCGAAGCAGCACCCGGACTGGCCCTTTACTCGATCGAGGCCGAGCACCCGCTTCTCCGACGACGCTCCTGAAAGGCGACGATGCCCCGCAGAGAGAGCCACCGCACCCGGCCCCGGCTTCCCACCGGCCGGCGACGCCCGGCCGCACGCGCGCCCCTCCTCCTCTTCCGCGCCGGACTCGGATCACTCCTCGGCAAACGGTTCCTCCTCCTGCACCACGTCGGCCGCAGGACCGGACTCGACCACCACGTCGCCCTCGAAGTCGTGGCACAGGAAGCCCTGTTCCCGGCTGGACCGCGACCTCCGGCTTCGGCCCCGACTCGGACTGGTACCGGAACCTGCGCACACAGCCGAAAACCGTCGTACAGGTCGGCAACCGCCACCATCGCCGAGGAGGACGGTGTCCCCACGGCAGGGCAGTCGGTGAGCATCGTGCGCAATTCGCCGACGGCCGAAGGCCCGCTCCCCGCTCCCCGCTCCCCACTTCCCCGCTTCCCGAGCCGAGCGACACGTGACGCAACCGGTCGTGGGTCTGCCAGGTGAACGGGCCCGCCCCGCAGTCGACGGTGACGTCGCGCAGCACCCGTGATCATGTCCTCGCGGCGGATGCCGTCCACCTTGTGACGGCGGCGGTGCCGTGGTGGCGGTCGTGGCCCGTACTCGGGACGGAGCGGCCCGTGTCCGGTGTGCGGACGTCGGCGGCGAGAACGCACAGGTATGAGCACCGGACGGTGACGGATGTACCGTTCGGCGACGGCCGGATCGTCGTCCTCCCGCATGCGCGGCGGCCGGTCCGTCCGGTTCCGGGAGGTCGGCAGCAAACCTCCCACCAGCAGATCTCCGGACTGCCGGAGCTCTGTCGGCGCCGCGCAGTACGGCTTGCCCGGCAGACGAGCCGGATGGCGCGGCAGTCGTGCGGCCGGGCGGGTCCGGTGGCAGCGGTGGCCGCCGGAGCGGTTCCGGCCATGATCGCGGACATGGTGGTCGTGGAGGCGTTCGTGGAGACCACCCGGACGCCTCCGTCCCGGGCCGATGCCGAAGCCATGGGTCTTCTGATGCTGCTGTCCAGAGCCGGTCGCGCTCTCCGGCCTGCCCCGACTGGCGCCCACGTGACCTTCACCGCCGCAAGGTCGATACTGCCTCTGTAGGGCTCCGGTCGGCATGCCGTCGACCCGTCGCAGGATCTGACGTAGCGTCACTGAAGTCAGTGTCGAGTCAGCACCAGTACCGCCGCAACCCGTTCCCGACCGCTACGGACCACCAAGGTCAAGAAGCACTCACACCCCCTCTGAACAGCGAAAACACAGGCCGAAGATCACCCGCTGAGCTCATCAGGAGACCCTCATGAAGATGCTGATCAACGTCCCGGAGACCGTGGTCGCCGACGCGCTGCGGGGGATGGCCGCCGCGCATCCGGAACTGACCGTGGACGTGGAGAACCGGGTGATCGTGCGGCGGGACGCGCCGGTGGCGGGGAAGGTGGGGCTGGTGTCCGGGGGCGGATCCGGGCACGAGCCGCTGCACGGGGGGTTCGTCGGGCCGGGGATGCTGTCGGCGGCCTGTCCCGGTGAGGTGTTCACCTCTCCCGTGCCCGACCAGATGGTGCGGGCCGCCGCGGCCGTGGACAGCGGGGCGGGCGTGCTGTTCGTCGTGAAGAACTACACGGGTGACGTGCTGAACTTCGACATGGCCGCCGAACTCGCCGAGGACGAGGGCATCCAGGTGGCGAAGGTGCTGGTCAACGATGACGTCGCGGTGACCGACAGCCTCTACACGGCGGGGCGGCGCGGCACCGGGGCGACCCTGTTCGTGGAGAAGATCGCGGGCGCGGCCGCCGACGAGGGCCGGCCGCTGGAGCGGGTCGAGGCGGTCGCCCGGCAGGTCAACGAGAACGCGCGCAGTTTCGGCGTCGCGCTCAGCGCCGTCACGACGCCGGCCAAGGGCAGCCCGACCTTCGACCTGCCCGAGGGTGAGCTGGAGCTGGGCATCGGCATCCACGGCGAACCCGGCCGGGAGCGGCGGGCCATGATGACGTCCGGCGAGATCGCCGACGTCGCGGTGCACGCGCTGCTGGAGGACATGCCGCCGCGCAACCCGGTCCTGGTCCTGGTCAACGGCATGGGGGCGACGCCCCTGCTGGAGCTGTACGGCTTCAACGCCGAGGTCCAGCGGGTGCTCGGCGAGCGCGGGGTCGCCGTCGCCCGTACGCTCGTCGGCAACTACGTGACGTCCCTCGACATGGCCGGCGTGTCGGTGACCCTGTGCCAGGTCGACGAGGAACTGCTGCGGCTGTGGGACGCACCCGTACGGACGCCGGGACTGCGCTGGGGCATGTGATCAGGCGGACGCAAGCGATCACCGTACCGACCACGCAAGGAGATCCCGTGCTCGACGTCGACTTCTTCCGCCGCTGGATGACGACGACCGCCGCGTCCGTCGACCGTGAGGCGGACCGGCTCACCGCTCTCGACTCGCCGATCGGCGACGCCGACCACGGCAGCAACCTCCAGCGGGGGTTCACCGCCGTCGTCGCCGCCCTGGAGAAGGAGCCGCCCGCCACCCCCGGGGCCGTCCTCGTCCTGGCCGGGCGCCGGCTCATCTCGACGGTCGGCGGGGCGTCCGGTCCGCTGTACGGCACGCTGCTGCGCGGCACCGGCAAGGCGCTCGGGGAGGCGGCCGAGGTGAGCGAGGAGGAGTTCGCGCAGGCCTTCCGCGCCGGGGTCGACGGGGTCATGCGGCTGGGCGGGGCGGTGCCGGGCGACGCGACGATGATCGACGCGCTGGTGCCCGCCGTGGACGCCCTGGGCGACGGCTTCGGGGCGGCACGGGCCGCGGCCGAACAGGGTGCCCTGGCCACCGTTCCGCTCCAGGCCCGCAAGGGCCGGGCGAGTTACCTGGGCGAGCGCAGCATCGGACACCAGGACCCGGGCGCCACCTCGTCGGCGCTGCTGGTCGCGGGTCTCGCGGAAGCGAACGGGGAGTGAGTGCGGCCATGAGCGACGACAAGCTGGTGGGCATCGTGCTCGTCTCGCACAGCGCGCAGGTGGCGGCCTCGGTCGCCGAGCTGGCCAGGGGACTCGCGGGCGGCGGCGCCGCCGTGCCCGTCGCCCCGGCGGGCGGCACGGAGGCGGGTGGGCTGGGGACGAGCGCGGAGCTGATCGCCGCCGCCGCCGCCTCGGTCGACCGGGGTGCCGGGGTCGCCGTCCTCGCCGACCTCGGGAGTGCCGTGCTGACCGTGAAGACGCTGCTCGCCGAGGGGGACGAACTCCCCGACGGCACGCGTCTGGTGGACGCGCCGTTCGTGGAGGGCGCGGTGGCCGCCGTCGTCACGGCCTCCACGGGAGCCGGCCTGGACGCGGTCGAGGCGGCCGCCTCGGAGGCGTACACCTACCGCAAGGTCTGACGACGGACGCCCGGGGCGGCGCGACCGCGCGAGTCCCGCGTCGGCCCGTCGGCCCGCGCACGTGCCGTCGCCCACCCCGTCCTCGCCTTCGCCGTCGCCGTCGCCGTCGCCTCAGCTCAGCCCCTCCTCGGCGACGGTGGAGGCCGGCCGGACGGCCGCCGCCCGTTCGGCTTCCGCCACTGCCTTGTCCGCGCGCGGGCCGGCGCCGCGCCAGGCGTGCTGTTCCACGGCCGCGCGCAGGACCGCGTGGAACAGCGCCGCCCGGATCGTGCACCGCAGGTCGTCGGGCCGCAGCCCGGACCGGTCGGCGAACGCCGGCCCGGCCTCGTGGTGCGTCTGGAGCCGGACCGCGCGCGGGCCGGCGGCGGGCGGTGGGACCGGGGCCGGCGGGCGAGGCCGACCGTGGCCGGCGTCAGCGACCGGACACGCAGGCCGAGAGCCCTCCCGTCGGGGACGGGGACGGACAGCCGGCCCCCTCCGAGGCCAGTCGCGTCCGAGGTCCAGCACCCCGGGGCCGTACGGAGCGGTGGCGCCGGCGTTCCGACGGCATGCGCGGGCCGTCGACCTTCCGACGGCACGGCACGGCAGGGGACGGCGGCCGGCGCCTCCCGGCACCGGCCGCCCGGCAACCCCGCCGGCGCGGGGTCAACGACGACAGCGGCCCGCGCCACCGGCATGAACTGCCTTGCGTGCAGGCAGGGTTCAGCCGCGAGGAGGATCAGCATACGTAACTCCCCGGACCGCCCGCCAACCCCGTACCGCATCCCCTCTTGATGCGTTCACGCCGACGCGTCATATTGGTCCGGACCATTGCCGCCATGCCGGGCCGGGAGGCGAGACCGTGCGACGCGTCGTGCTGTGCGGAGGGATCCTCGCCCTGTGCTGCGGCTGCGCCGCGCCGGGCGGCGGTGACGAGGGGCGGGTGCCGGGTGCGCCGACGGGGGTCACCGCCGAGGCGGGCAGCGCGACCAGCGTGCACGTGATGTGGAACGCGCTCCCGGCGGTGAGCGGTTACGAGGTGTACCGGGGCACCTCGAAGGTCGCGGACGTGCCCGGTTCCCGGCGGATGCTCGACGTCACCCGCCTCACGCCGTCCACCGCCTATGTCTTCACCGTCCGGGCCCGCGACGCCGGGGGCCGGCTCGGGCCGCACAGCCGCGAGGCCCGGGCGACGACTCCGGCGGCGGCCGCGGCGGACCGTTCGGCGCCGACCCGGCCGGGCAGTGCCACGGGCCGGGCGGCGGGCAGCCGGGCCGTGCGGTTGTCCTGGACGGCGGCCACGGACGACCGCGGGGTGGTGTCGTACGACGTCCTCCAGGGCGGGACGAAGATCCACAGTGTCGGCGGGAACCAGACGGCGACCGTGGTGACGGGACTCCGGCCGGGCACCCGGTACTCCTTCACCGTCCGGGCGCGGGACGCGGCCGGCAACCTCTCCCCCGCCGGCGCGACCGTGCGCCTGAGCACCGCGCCGGGCGGCGAGGGGGACGAACGGCACGGGGGAGAAGACACCGCGCCGACGGACTTCCGGGCGACGACCCGCCGTGCCGGCGGGGGGTACTCCATCGACCTGTCCTGGGTGCCGCCGCGGGTCGACGGGACGGTCACGGAGTACCAGATCCAGCTCGACGGGCAGCCGGCCACCTCACTGGTCTGGGGCGGGACACCGCCGCGGGGCCGGGCCTCCCACAGCTTCTACGTGGGGCGCGAGGCCGGTGCCGGGCACCGGGTGCGGCTGCGGGCACGGCTGCCGGACGGCACGTGGGGGGCGTTCTCCGCGGAGCGAACGGTGACCACGGGGGGCTCGGGGAGCTCGGTCGCACGCTGACCGCGGCGGTCCGGCCGCGGGAGCGCAAGCGGGCGGGGGGTCGTTCTGCGCCGTCCGGCGGAATCCGTCACCTGCCCGGCGGCAGCCGGAGTGCGGGCCGGGGCGGGCGGACGTTGGCTGCCCCTGAAGGCAGCACGGGCGTACCCGACCCTCGGCGGCGCAAGGTCGCCAACCGTGCCGCCGGAGGACATCCGATGCGCACTTCCCCTCTTCTCGCCCGCTGCGGACTGACCATGGCGGCCGCCGCCGCGCTGCCCCTCGCCGTGACCGCCCAGCCCGCCGCCGCGCGGACCTCGGGCATCTCCGTCAGCACGTCCGGCTCCACGGTGTCCGTGGTGACCAGCGCGTGTGCCCAGATCAACGGCAGCTGGGGCACGGCGGCGCTGCTCGACAGCGACCAGGCGAGCTTCGCCCAGGGCCGCCAGGTGGCCCTGTCGGGCACCAGCGTCAGCCAGTCCGCGGCCTGGTCCAACGTCTCCCAGGGCACGCACACGGTCGTCGTGATGTGCTCCAGCGGCAGCACCGCCGGCACCCAGTCCGTGATCGTGTCCCCCGCCACCACGCCGACGATCTCCACGACGGCCTCGCCGACCCCCCGCGGCGTGCTGGGCGGCATGGGCGGCGCCACCCGCGACTACGGCACCGTCACGCTCGTGGCGGGCGGCGTCCTGGTCGGCACGGGCGTGATCGCGACGGCCTGGTTCCTGCGCCGCCGCACGAAGCCGCACCGGCTCTGACCGGCTCTGACCGGCTCCCGGCGCCGCACCCGGAGCGGTCCCCGGCGCCAGGCGCCAGGTCTCAGACGCAGGGCGCCTGACGCCTGACGCCTGACCTACGGTGCCTGTTCGGCGGGGCCGGGCAGGCCTTCCAGCGCCTCGGTCAGCCACCGGGTCCAGAAGGTCTCCAGCTCGATGCCGGCGCGCAGCACCAAGTGCTGGAGCCTGACCTGCGCGCTGTCGTCACCGGGCGGGAAGTCCCGCTCCTCGATCTCCTCGTACTCGGCCAACTGCCGCCGGTGCAGGTCCAGATGGCGACGCAGGTCGGCCTCGAGGCCCGCGGTGCCGACGACGGCGGCGGCCCGCAAACGCAGCAGCAGCGCGTCGCGGTGCGGCTTGGGGTCCTGCGCCGCGGCCGTCCACCGCTGGAGTTCGGCGTGGCCCGCGGGCAGGACCTCGTAGCTCCTGCGTTGGCCGCGGGCCGGCTGCTCGGTGGGCAGCGCGCGGATGAGGCCGTCGGCCTCCAGTCGTCCCAGCTCGCGGTAGATCTGCTGGTGCGTCGCCGACCAGAAGTAGCCGATCGACTTGTCGAACCGGCGGGTCAGGTCGAGCCCCGACGACGGCTTCTCGAGCAGAGCGGTGAGGATCGCGTGCGGGAGTGACATGGGCTCATCCTAGGGACGGGCGGGGTCGCCTCCCGCTCCTGCCGTCGCCTTCCCGTCGTCCGCCCGGAGGGCGGGCCCCGCGGCGTCAGGTGCGTGCTCCGGGGGTTCCGGGGGTTCCGGGCCGAGGGCCGGCGGGGTGCCGGGCCCCGACCCTCGTACGGGACGTACTCGGGTCGGGGCCCGGTGCGGCGGGCGGGTTCCCCCTCCGGCGAGCGGGTGGCGGCGTCGCGGGGCGGGCGGGAAGGCGGCGGCAGGGGTTACAGGGCCGCCGCCAGCTCCGTGCCCTGCTTGACGGCGCGCTTGGCGTCCAGCTCGGCGGCCACGTCGGCGCCGCCGATGAGGTGCGCGCTCGCCCCGGCGGCGACCAGCTCCTCGTACAGGTCGCGGCGCGGGTCCTGGCCCGTGCACAGCACGATGGTGTCGACCTCCAGGACGGTGCTCAGCTCGCCGACGGTGATGTGCAGACCGGCGTCGTCGATGCGGTCGTAGCGCAC
Source organism: Streptomyces sp. NPDC014882 (assembly GCF_043081325.1). Taxonomy (NCBI): domain Bacteria; kingdom Bacillati; phylum Actinomycetota; class Actinomycetes; order Kitasatosporales; family Streptomycetaceae; genus Streptomyces; species Streptomyces sp. NPDC014882. Next base: position 505,440 of record NZ_JBIBWL010000004.1, on the reverse strand, counting down.
GCCGGGGACCATGCGCACGCCGCGGTGCTTGAGTTCGGTGCGGTGGATCCAGCCGGTGGTCTTGCCCAGGCCCGCGCCGACCTTGCCGGGCTTGCGCTGCAGCAGGTGGACGGTGCGCGGCGGGGCGCTCCGCTCGGGGGCGGCGAGGCCGCCGGGCGCCCGGTACCCCGTGTCGACGCCCCACTGCCGGAAGTACGTCTCCGGGTCCTCGCTCGCCCTGTCGCCGCCGTCGGTGAGGAACTCGGCGACGTCGAAGCCGATGCCGCCCGCGCCGAGGATCGCGACGCGGCCGCCGACGGGGGCGCCGTCGCGCAGGACGTCGAGGTAGCCGACCACGCTCGGGTGGTCGACGCCGGGGATGTCGGGGGTGCGCGGGCTGACGCCGGTGGCGACCACGACCTCGTCGTAGTCCGCCAGGTCGCCCGCGTTCACGAAGGTGCCGAGGCGCACGTCGACGCCGTGGGCGTCGAGCTGGTGGCGGAAGTAGCGCAGCGTCTCGTCGAACTCCTGCTTACCGGGGACCTTGCGGGCCACGTTGAGCTGGCCGCCGATCTCGGCCGCCGCCTCGAACAGCGTGACGGCGTGGCCGCGTTCGGCCGCCGAGACCGCGCAGGCGAGTCCGGCGGGGCCGGCGCCGACGACCGCCACGCTCTTGCGGCGCCGGGTGGGGCTGAGCACCAGCTCGGTCTCGTGGCAGGCGCGCGGATTGACCAGGCAGGAGGTGATCCGGCCGCTGAAGGTGTGGTCGAGGCAGGCCTGGTTGCAGCCGATGCAGGTGTTGATGGCCTCGGGGGTGCCCGCCGCGGCCTTGCTGACGAAGTCGGGGTCGGCGAGCATCGGGCGGGCCATCGACACCATGTCCGCGCAGCCGTCGGCGAGCAACCGCTCGGCGACCTCGGGGGTGTTGATGCGGTTGGTGGTGACGAGCGGGACCGAGACCTCGCCCATGAGCCTCTTGGTCACCCAGGTGTAGGCGCCGCGGGGCACGGAGGTGGCGATGGTGGGGATGCGGGCCTCGTGCCAGCCGATGCCGGTGTTGATGAGGGTGGCCCCGGCCGCCTCGACGGCCTTGGCGAGGGTGACGACCTCGTCCAGCGTGGAGCCGCCGGGGACCAGGTCGAGCATCGAGAGCCGGTAGATGACGATGAAGTCCTCGCCGACCGCCTCGCGCACGCGTCGCACGATCTCCAGGGGGAAGCGCGTCCGGTTCTCGTAGGAACCGCCCCAGCGGTCGGTGCGGTGGTTGGTCTGCAGGGCGATGAACTCGTTGACGAGGTAGCCCTCGGAGCCCATGATCTCGACGCCGTCGTAGCCGGCCTGCCGGGCGAGGCGGGCGGTGCGGGCGTAGTCGTCGATGGTCCGCTCGATCTCGGCGTCCGTCAGTTCACGGGGGACGTGCGGGCTGATCGGCGCCTGCAGCGCGCTCGGCGCGACCAGGTCCTCGTGGTAGGCGTAGCGGCCGAAGTGCAGGATCTGCAGGGCGATGCGACCGCCTTCGCGGTGCACGGCCTCGGTGATCGTCCGGTGCTGCTCGGCCTCCGCGTCGGTGGTGAGCTTGGCGCCGCCCTCGTAGGGGCGCCCCTCGTCGTTGGGGGCGATGCCGCCGGTGACGATCAGGCCCACCCCGCCGCGCGCGCGGGCGGCGTAGAACTCCGCCATGCGCGCGAAGCCGTGCTCGGCCTCTTCCAGGCCCACGTGCATCGAGCCCATGAGGACGCGGTTGGGCAGGGTGGTGAAGCCCAGGTCGAGCGGGCTCAGCAGGTGCGGGTATCGGCTCATCGGGGCCCTCCGTGCGCGGTGTCGTGCCCCTGTAGTTGTAGAGGACCGCGCACGGATTGTGCAACTAGTTGCACAATGGCCCGGGAGTCGCCTTTCTCACGTCATCCGCTTCCCGCGTCGCCGGTGCCGGTACTGATGCCGGTGCCGGTACCGATGCCGGTGCCGATGTGGACGGCGGCGCCGGTGACGGGGTCTCGCCCGTCACCGGCGTGCTGTCACCGGTCTCGCCCGTCACCGGCGTCCCGTCACCGGCTCTCGAGCAGCAGGTGCAGTTCGGTCTCCTGGTCGCCGGAGGCGGAGGACAGGTCCTTGACCCGGAACATGGAGTCCAGTGCCGTACGGAACCGCTCGATCGCCCAGTAGCCGCCCTGGACGTCGGCCGTGACCGACGACGACAGGCGGGCCGGGCGGGCGCAGTCCTGCACCTCGCCGACCTCGAAGGTGCCGAGCCACACCATCGGACGGTTCTCGTCGATCTGTTCGGGCACGTCCTCGGCACAGCGGTCGGACTCGAAGCAGGCGCACAGCGTGTCGAACACGATCCGCGCGTCCTCCTTGCTGCAGTCGCTGATCTCGAGACTGACGGACTCCGGATGGGATCGCTCGCGGTCCATCGTGATCGCTCCTCTCGTGGCGGTGGCGCGATGTCGCGGGTTCCCCGCCCACCGCGCCACATCCCAAGAAAAGCACCACTCCCCCGGACGGGCACCACCTGGACGCCCCGCCCGGGGGCCCGGCGACGCCACGTCCGGAAGCCGGACGGCGCCCCGCCCCGGGGTCCGACGGCGCCCCGCGCGCGGGGCGGGGTGTCACCGCGTGAAGCGGTAGGTCTTGCTGTCCGTCAGCACGCAGAAGCCGGGCGAGACGACGATCACCCGCAGGGTGCCGGTGCGCCGGTCGTAGTCGATCCCCTCGGCCTCGAAGGAGCCCTGGCAGGAACTGCGCAGCGGCAGTTGGCGCACGGCGGTGACGTGGCCGTTCACGTCCGCGGAGTCGCCCGGCTCGGCCGACAGGTCGATCCGGAGCAGCGGCTTGGTCATGCCGAACAGGGTGCCCGCCGGGTCGTCGGAGGAGCACAGCAGGGTGGTCGGGTCGGTGAAGTCGCAGCCCTGGACGTCGCGCACCGCGTGGTCGAGGCGGACCGTGGAGACCTGCGGCAGGTTCGCCGAGGGCGAGGTGCCCGGGTTGACGCCGGGGGTCGGCAGGACGATCAGCCGGGTCATGGTGCCCCACTCCCCCGTGAGCATCCACCGGCCGCCCGGCGCGACGGCCACCCAGGAGTTGTTCAGGGCCTCGCCGGGGCCGAGCGCGTGGACGTACTCCGACCAGGCGCCGCCCGGCGCCTGCACGCGGTACATCTTCGAGGTGCCGGAGTCCCGCTGGTAGGGCTCGATGTAGTGGCCGTCGTAGGAGGTGTCGGGGTCGCCGACGTGGTTCCACCCGCGGGCGCTCACCCCGAACGGGACGGTCCCGATGCCGGTGTAGCGGTTGGCGCTGTTCGCGGGGACCTCGACCGACGCCAGGCCCTGGCTCTCGGTCAGCGGGTCGGCGCGGTCGGAGCCGGCCTCGGTCCAGGTGTCGGCGGCCACGGCGGGCGGGGCGGCGGCGAGGGCCGCGGCGGCGGCCGTGGCCAAGGCGATCAGGGAGATCAGGGCGGTGCGCGGGGTGTGCCGGCGTCCGCGGGCGGGGCGCAGGGGCATGGGTCTCCTCCGACGGGGGGTGGGATGCGCGCTCGGCGGACAGTGTGGCCACCTTCGATAGTCATGTACAGACCAATCGAATGGATTGGCGCGGACCATGGGGAGAACAGCGCGCGCCGCCGTACCGGAGGAGCATGGGAACGGTGCCCCATGTGTGGGAGAAAACGGTTCAGCGCGGTGGAACCGGGGAGTCGGCACGGGGGACGGCGTGCCGCGTCGACGTACGGAGGCGGTGCGTGACATGAGTGCAGCCGGATCGACCACGGCCGGGGCCGGTGGCCCGACGGGGCCCAGCGGCCTGCTGGACGTGCTCAACGTGGCCTCGGTCGTGCTGGACGCCGAGGGCCGCATCGTGCTGTGGAGCCCGCAGGCCGAGGAGCTGTTCGGCTACTCGGCCGCGGAGGCGCTGGGACGCTACGCGGCCCACGTGATGGTCCACGAGGAGCACGTCGAACTGGTCGTGAAGCTGTTCTCCGACGTCATGGCGACCGGCCGCAGCTGGGAGGGCGCCTTCCCCGTCCGGCGCAAGGACGGCAGCACGCGCCTCGTGGAGTTCCGCAACATGCGGCTCGTCGACGACCGCGGTGACGTCTACGCCCTCGGTCTGGCCGCCGACCATTCCACGGTGCGCCGCCTGGAGCGGGACGTGGCCCTGTCGGCGCGCATGGTCGCCCAGTCCCCCATCGGCCTCGCCGTGCTCGACACCGGGCTGCGGTACGTGTCGGTCAACCCGGCGCTGGAGCGCGTCGACGGCATCCCCGCCGGGGAGCACCTCGGCCGGACGATCCGCGACGTGCTCCCGCTGCTGGACGCCGACGCCCTGGAGGAGGCGGCGCGCGAGGTGCTGCGGACGGGGGTGCCGGTCATCGACCGGCCGACGACCGGACGTACCCCCGCGGACCTGGCCCTGGACGCGAATCGGGACCCGGGCCAGGACCAGGGCCAGGACCGCACCCTGTCCGTGTCGCTGTACCGGCTGGAGGACGCCCGCGACACCGTTCTGGGTGTCGCCCTCTCCGTCGTCGACGTCACCGACCGCCACCGCGCCGGCGTCGAGGCCGAGGCCGCGCGCCGCCGCCTCGCCCTGATCGCCGACGCCTCGGCCCGCATCGGCACCACCCTGGACCTGGAACGCACCGCCGACGAGCTGGCCGACGTGGCCGTGCCGGAGCTGGCCGACGTCGCCGCCGTGGACCTGCTCGACGCGGTCGTGGCGGGCCGGCGCACCAGCCTGGGGCCTTCGGAGCCCGCCGTGATCCGCGCCCTGGCCGTCCGCGCCGCCGACGCGCCGGACGCCCTGAGCGCGGCCGACCCGCCCGGCCGGACCGCCCGCTACTCACCCGAGCGGCTGGTCACCGAGTGCGTGCGCACCGGCCGGCCGGTCATCGTGGCGCGGGTCGGGGACGAGGACCTGGCGCGCATCGCCCGCTCCCCGGAGGCCGCCGGACTCCTCGCACAGGCGGGCGTCCACTCCTACCTGGCGGTGCCGCTCATCGCGCGCGGCGAGGTGCTGGGCGCCCTCGACCTGAAACGGACCGGCAACCCGCTGCCGTTCGGCCGCGACGACGTGCTGCTCGCCCGGGAACTGGCCGCCCGCGCGGCCGTGCAGATCGACAACGCCCGCTGGTACCAGAACGCCCGCGGCACCGCGCTCACCCTCCAGCGCAGCCTCCTGCCGAGCCACCCGCCGGTGACCGGCGGCCTGGAGGTGGCCTCGCGCTACCAGCCGGCCGGCGCGACCACCGAGGTGGGCGGCGACTGGTTCGACGTCATCCCGCTGGCGGACGACAAGACCGCCCTGGTCGTCGGCGACGTCATGGGCAGCGGCATCGACGCCGCCGCCACGATGGGCCGGCTGCGCACCGCCACGGCCACGCTCGCCGCGCTCGACCTCGATCCGGCGGTGCTGCTCGAGCACCTCGACCGGATCACCTCGGGGCTGGACCACTTCATAGCGACGTGCCTGTACGTCGTCCACGACCCGTGTCCCGGACGGTGCCGGATCGCCAACGCCGGGCACCTGCCGCCCGCCCGCGTACGGGCCGGACACCCGCCGGAGCTGCTCGACCTGCCCACCGGGGCACCGCTCGGGGTGGGCGGGGTGGCCTTCTCCTCGACCGACGTCGGTCTCGGCCCCGGCGACCAGCTCGTGCTGTACACCGACGGGCTGGTGGAGACGCGCTCGCACTCCCTCGACGAGCGGCTGGACCTGCTGCTGACGCTCCTCGACGACCCTGCCCGCCCGTTGGAGGAGCTGTGCGACCTGCTGCTGCGGGCCCTGCACCACCCCGACAACCACGACGACGTGGCCCTGCTCGTGGCGCGCGCACGGGCACGGTGACGCCGTACGCCCCGAACCACCGGCGGGTGTCACCCCCGCCGCGGTGACGGGCCCCGCCTCCACGGCCGCTCGTGGCCGGGGCCGTCCGCGGGCCGACGGCCGCCCGGCCCGGCCTGCCCGCGGTCCGAATCCCCCGTGGTCCCCACAGCCTCCCGGTCCGGACTGCCCGTGGTCCCCACCGCCCGTGGTCCGGACCGTCCGCCGGCCGGACCGCCGCGCGGGAGCCCCGGCCGTCCCGCGCCCGCGCCTGCGCCTCCCCGCGTCAAGTTGTACGGTACAACGAGGTGGCCCGGGATGATCGTGGGAACGGCGAGGGGGAGCAGGTGGACGCACACGAGGCGGTGGAGACCATCCAGCGCGAGATGACGGTCTTCGCCCGGCGGGCCCGCGCCTCGGCCGGCCGGCTGCATCCCGAGCTGTCCCTGGTGTCGTACACGCTGCTCGGCCACCTGGAGGACAGCGGCGGCCGCCGGGCCACCGACCTGGCCGCGCACTACGCCCTGGACAAGTCCACCGTCAGCCGCCAGGTCTCCGCCCTGGAGCGGGCCGGGCTGATCGAACGGCTCCGGGACCCCGAGGACCATCGCGTGCACGTCCTGCACCTGACCGACGCGGGCCGCGCCATCCTCGCCCAGGTCACCGAGAGCCGCCGCGCGGCCTTCCGCGAACGGCTCGCGGGGTGGCCGCAGGACGACCTGGAGCGGTTCGCGGAGTACCTGGTGCGGTACAACGCGTGGGGCCGGTCCGAGGGCGGCAGCGGGGCCCCGGACGGGGACTGACCCCGCGCCGGTCACGGCCTCACCGGTCACGGCCGCGCCGCGGGCGGGCACGAGGGCGTGGGCGGGTGCGTCCCCGGTCTCGTGCGGGGCCCGGCGGGTCGCCGGGGCCGCGGCGGGCTCCCGGCCGGGGCCCGGGCCGGGCCGGTCCGCTTCGAGAAGCGCCCGGGTCCCCGGGCCGCCGTACCGGGTGAAGACGTACGCCTTCGGCCTTGCTCCCCCTCTCCTTCGCTGCCGCCGGACCGCCGGCTCCGACACGGAACGACTCGTGCGGGGGAAGCCGCGGGGCGGCTGTTCCCCGGGGGCCGCGGTGTTCACACGCCGTTGACGATCGACGTCCGGACGGGTCCGGAGCACGGCTGACTTGCCCTTACGGTTGAATGCGTAAGCAACCGCCGTCCTCACGCTGGAACCCCATGAACGTCACCCGAGGCTTCACCGGACGCCCACGCGTCGACAACCCGGGCCTGCCCCCGGGCCAGTACGACGCGCGCGACGAGTGGCCCGTACTGTCCGCCGAGGTCACGCCCGACATCGCGCCCGCCGACTGGAGCCTGCGCGTCGACGGGCTGGTGGAGACGCCCCGCACCTGGGACTGGGCGCAGGCGCACGCGCTGCCCGCCTCCGCCTACGACGGCGACATCCACTGCGTCACCGGCTGGTCGAAGTTCGGGGTGCGGTTCGGGGGCGTGTCCCTGGACGCCTTCCTGGACGCGGTCCGGCCGCGGGCGTCCGCGACCCACGCGGTCGCGTACTCGCACACCGGGTACACAGCGAACCTGCCCCTCGCCGATCTCACCGGCGGCCGGGCGTGGATCGCCTTCGAGTACGGCGGGCGGCCGCTCTCCCCCGAGCACGGCGGCCCGGCGCGGCTGCTGGTGCCGCACCTGTACTTCTGGAAGAGCGCCAAGTGGATCGCCGGCCTGCGGCTCCTCGACCACGACGAACCGGGCTTCTGGGAGCGGAACGGCTATCACGCGCGGGGCAACCCCTGGGAGGAGCAGAGGTACTCCGGTGACTGAGACCTTCACTCCGCCGACCCGGTTCGCGGTGCCCGACCGCATCGCCGTCAGCGAGCGGGCGGCGTCGGTGTGGCAGACGGCCACGATCACGGAGATCCGCCGCGAGACGCCGTACGCGTCCACCTTCCGCCTGGCGGTGCCCGACTGGGAGGGGCACCTGCCGGGGCAGCACCTGATGCTGCGGCTCCGGGCCGGGGACGGCTATCTCGCCCAGCGGCACTACTCGATCGCCTCGGCGCCCGACGACGCCGGACACATCGAGCTGACCCTGGACCACGTCGACGGCGGCGAGGTGTCCGGCTGGTTCCACACCGTGGCGGCGCCCGGCGACGAGATCGAGGTCCGCGGGCCGCTGAGCGGCTTCTTCGCCTGGCCCGGCGACCGGCCCGCGCTGCTGGTCGGCGCCGGCTCCGGGGTCGTGCCGCTGATGTCGATGGTGCGCCACCACCGGGCCCGCCGGCTGGCGGTGCCGCTGCGGCTGCTGGTGTCCGCGCGCAGCCCGGAGGAACTGATCTACGCGCGCGAGTACGGCGCGGAGACGACGCCGGTGTTCACGCGGAGCGCGCCGGCGGGCACACCCGTGGGCCGGCTCACGGCCGACCGTCTGGCGCCGCTGCTCGCACAGCGGCCGGAGGGCGGCTGGGAGGCGTACGTGTGCGGGTCCAACGGGTTCGCCGAGCACGCCGCGCGGCTGCTGGTGGCGGCGGGACAGCCGGTGGACCGGATCCGGATCGAGCGGTTCGGCTGACGCCCCCGGCGCCCCCGCTCCGCGACGGAGGGGGGCGGGGCGGCACCGGCCCGCACCGCTCCCGGGCCCGCACCGGCCTCCCGGGCCGGTGTCGCCGCCCGGGGCTTCGGCGTCGCAGGCCCACCGCGAAGGTGGAACGATTCCTCCTGTAAGGGTGTCCACTCGTCGTGAGCACTCGTCGTGGGCACTCGTCCGCATGACGGCGAGGAGGTCGACATGCGAAGCGGGCTGCGCGGCCGCTACCGGCGGCACAACCCCCTGCGGCGCCGGTCGGACGTCGTGGAGGCGTGGACGGTGCTGGTGGTCGCGGTACTCGTCCTGATCGGCGCGCCCCTCGCCGGGGCGCTCACCGGCCGGTGGGCCCACGAGGACGCGCGGGCCGTGGCGGCCGAACTGCGGGCCGAACGGCACCGGGTGCGGGCCGAGGTCGTGGGCCGGTCGCCGGACGCCCTGCCGACGGCGGAGGGCGTCGGGGAGCACCGCCTGCGGATCGCCGTGCGCTGGGCGGAACCCGGCGCGGGCCCGCGGACGGCCACCGCGCTCGTGCCGGCCGGGACCCGGCGGGGAGACCGGGTCGACGTGTGGTTCGACGCCCGGGGCCGGAGCGTCCCGCCGCCGCCCGACGGCACGGCGGTGTGGCAGCACACGCTGACGCTGGGCGTCGCCACGGCGGGCGGCTCGGCCGCCGCGGTGCTCCTCGGGCACGCGGTCCTGCGGCGGGTGGCACTGCGGCACCGGCTGGCGGAGTGGGACCGGGAGTGGGCGCGCACCGGGCCCGAGTGGAGCCGGCGCAGCGCCTGAGGCGGCCGCCCGGACGCGGCATCGGGCCTGGTCCCGGGGTCTGGTAAGCGCTACCACCGCCCACGTACGGTGTGATCATCCGTACGGCCACTCATCACAAGGCGGTTGCTCATGGCCCTGTTCGACCTGTCCCTGGAGGAACTCCACGAGTACCGCAGCGGATCCGCCGAGCCGGAGGATTTCGACGCGTTCTGGTCCAAGACCCTCCAGGAAGCCCGAGAGCACGACCTGGACGCCCGCTTCGAGCCGGTCGACACGGGACTGGCGACGGTGCGGGTGTTCGACGTGACGTTCGCCGGGTACGGCGGCCATCCGGTCAAGGGCTGGCTGACCCTGCCCGCGGCGACGGCGGAACCGGTGCCGCTGGTCGTGGAGTTCGTCGGCTACGGCGGGGGCCGCGGCCTGCCCCACGAGCACCTGCTGTGGGCGTCGACGGGACGCGCGCACTTCATCATGGACACCCGCGGCCAGGGCAGCGCCTGGGGCGGCGGTGGCGGTACGGCCGATCCGGTGGGTGCCGGGCCCGCGTTCCCCGGTTTCATGACCCGGGGCATCGACGCGCCCGAGAACTACTACTACCGCCGGGTGTTCACCGACGCGGTGCGTGCCGTCGAGGCGGCCCGTTCGCACCCGCTGACGGACGCGACGCGGACCGTGGCGCTCGGCGCGAGCCAGGGCGGCGGCATCACGATCGCCGTGGGCGGTCTGGTGCCGGACCTGGTGGCGGTCGCGCCGGACGTGCCGTTCCTGTGCGACTTCCCGCGCGCGGCGACGCTGACGGACCGTCACCCGTACCGGGAGATCGGCCTGTTCCTCAAGACGCACCGCGGCCGCACGCAGGACGCGCTGCGCACCCTGTCCTACTTCGACGGCGTGCACTTCGCCTCCCGCGGCTCGGCGCCGGCCCTGTTCTCGGTGGCCCTGGAGGACCAGACGTGCCCGCCGTCGACGGTGTTCGCGGCCTTCAACGCGTGGGCGCACGAGGACCGGGCGATCGAGGTGTACGACTTCAACGACCACGAGGGCGGGGGGCCGTACCACGAGGCCGCCAAGGTGCGCTGGCTGCGGTCGTACGCGTGAGGTCCTGACCGCCGCCCTCCCTCCGGTCGCCGCCCTCCCCCTGACCCCGGCCTCCGCTCCGGCCGCACCCTTCCCTCCCGTCCGACCAGTCGGTATGTTCAGGGGGTTCCGGGCCGCGGAGCCGCGGTCCGGGGACGAGGGCGGATCACGGAGGGTCCATGAGCGAGCAGGTGCCCGAGGTGCACGGCCACTGCGACGAGCGTTTCGCGGCGGTGCGCACCGCGTTCGAGGAGAACTTCCGGGAGCGGGGTGAACTGGGTGCCGCCGTGACCGTCGTGGTCGGCGGCGAGACCGTGGCCGACCTGTGGGGCGGCTGGGCCGACCGGGCGCGCACGCGCGCGTGGGAGCGGGACACGCTGGTCAACGTGTGGTCGACGTCGAAGGGACCGACCGCGCTGTGCGCGCACCTCCTGGCCGACCGGGGCCTGCTCGACCTCGACGCCCCGGTCGCCGCGTACTGGCCGGAGTTCGCCGCGGCGGGCAAGGAGGGCGTCCTCGTCCGGCACCTGCTGTCGCACCGCGCGGGGCTGGCGGGACTGCGCGAGCCGCACACGCTGGAGCAGCTCTACGACTGGGAGCTGACCACCGCCCGCCTCGCGGCGACGGAGCCCTGGTGGGAACCGGGCAGCCGGTCCGGCTACCACCCCCTCACCTACGGCTTCCTGGTCGGTGAGGTCGTGCGACGCGTCTCGGGGCTGCTGCCGGGCGCCTTCCTGGAGCGCGAGGTGACGGGACCGCTGGGGATCGACTTCACCATCGGACTGCCGGAGGAGGAGGCCGGGCGGGTGGCGGAACTGGCACATCCGCCCGCCGCGTCGGGCAGCGAACAGGCCGCCCTCCTGAGCCGGTTGGCGCCCGTGGCCGTGGCCGCGCTGACCAACCCCCCGGCGGGCGCCGCGGAGGCGAACACCCCCGCCTGGCGGGCCGCGGAGATCCCGGCCGCGAACGGCCACGGCACCGCGCGGGCGGTCGCCGCCCTGTACGGCCTCCTGGCGGGCGACTCCCCGGGCGGTCGGCGCGTGCTGTCCCCCGAGGCGGCCGAACGGGTGCGTGAGGGCCAGGGCGGCTGCCGGGACCTGGTGCTGGGCGCCGGCCTCGGCCAGGACACGGAGATCGGGCTCGGCCCGTGGCTGAGCGGCCCGCACGGCTCCTACGGGCCCAACCCGCGGGCCTTCGGACACGACGGTTTCGGCGGCTCGTGCGGTCTCGCCGATCCGGAGGCCGGACTGTCCCTGGGTTACGTGATGAACCGCATGGGGCCCCACATCGTGGACGATCCGCGCAAGACGGCGCTGGTGGAGGCCGTGTACAGCGCGCTGTGAGGGGACGGCGGGCGGTCCGGTCCCGGCCGTTCGGCCCGCCCGCCCCGCCACGTCCGGCACACCACGAAGCCCCACCCGCCCCAACGCGTGCGTCCGGCCCGCCTCAACGCGTCCGGCGCGCCTCGACCATCCGGGCCCGCGGGCTCCCGTCGTCCCGCGTCCCGAGCTCGGGCAGGGCGCGCAGCTCCACCCGGAACCCGGCGCGCTCCAGCTCCCGGCGGACCTCGCCCAGCCGGAAGGCCCGGTAGTACATCACGAACGGGGGGCGCCACACGGCGTTGCGGACCCGCATCACCGCGTCGAAGCCGAGGAGGGTCCAGAAGGCGGGAGTGGACGGCCGGGGCGGCGCGAGCACCGGGAACGCGAAGCGGCCGCCCGGCCGCAGCGCCCCGTGCACCTGGGCGAACAGGCCGGGCAGCTCCCCGGGCAGGAAGTGCCCGAACGCGCCGAAGCTGACGACGAGGTCGAAGGCGTCCGTGAACGGCAGGGCGCGCGCGTCCGCCCGCACCCAGGACACCCGCGGCCGCGGCGGCCGGGCGCGCCCGCGGGCGACGTCGAGCATCCCGGCGCTGAAGTCGACCCCGGTGACGCTGCTCCGGCAGAGCGCGGCCAGCGCGTCGACGCCGGCGCCGGTGCCGCAGCACAGGTCGAGGCCGTCGTCGTAGGGGCCGGTGCGGCGCAGGGCCGACGTGACCGCGTCGAGGACCGGGGCGGGGGTGCGGAACGGCGTGCGGTCGAACTTCGGCGCGAGGAGGTCGTAGCCGTGCTCGACGGACGACAGCGCCTGGACGGCGAGTTCGCGCAGCGTGGGACCTTCGGGGCTGAACACCCGCGTCAGCCTACGGCGGTACGGCGCCGGAGGTGCGCCAGAACCCGCTCGCACCAGCGCAGGTTCTCCTCCTCGAAGGCGATGCCGGCCATCAGCGTCAGGTAGGGGCCGGTCCGGTCGGCCCCGCCGAGGAACTCCTCCTCGGTGCGCCCGGCGAGGAGCCGTTCGCGCACCCGCAGGTAGCGGTCGAGCTTGGCGCGCGCCCAGCTCATCCGCTCCTCGATCTGCGCGCGGGTCGTCGCGGGGTCGACGCCGACGCCGTCCATCGCCTGGATCTTGATGAGGAGTTCGTCCCGGACGGCGGTGGGCCGGCGCGGTGGTGCGGCGGCGAAGGCGCGCAGGTCCTCGCGGCCGGCCTCGGTGAGGGTGAACATCCGTTTGTCGGGCCGGCGCTCCTGCCGCACGAGGCGTGCCGCGATCAGGCCGTCCTGCGCGAGGCGCTCCAGCTCGCGGTAGAGCTGCTGCGGGGTGGCGGGCCAGAAGTTCGCGAGGGAGACGTCGAAGACCTTGGACAGTTCGTAGCCCGAGGCCTCGCCCTCCAGGAGGGCCGCCAGGACGGCGTACTTGAGCGACATGTGGACACGGTAACAGCAGGTGACTATTCTCATCCGCACCTAGACAACTATTTTAGTATGAGGTGATCGGATGCGCGCGTTCCGAGAGGCGGTCGAGGCCGGCGACCTCGACGCGGTGGAGGCCCTGCTCGCCGAGGACGTGGTCTTCACCAGCCCGGTCGTGTTCAAGCCCTACCCCGGCAAGGCGATCACCGCGGCGATCCTGCGCGCGGTGGCGCAGGTCTTCGAGGACTTCCGGTACGAGGGGGAACTCGCCGGGGAGGACGGCCGCGACCACGCGCTGGTGTTCACCGCGCGCGTCGGCGGGCGGGAGCTGAGCGGCTGCGACTTCATCCACGTGGACGAGGACGGGCTCATCGACCGGCTGACGGTGATGGTGCGGCCCCTGTCGGGCGCGCAGGCGCTGGCCGAGGCGATGGGGGCGCGGTTCGAGCAGATCGTGGAGGAGGCCGGCGCGCGCTCCCGCTGAACACACCGGCGGCCGGCACGCGGGGCGAACCCCGTGTGCCGGCCGCCACGCGTCGCGCGTCAGTCCTTGAGCTGGTCCAGCGTGGTCTTCGAGTCCGCCTTCAGCCAGTCCGTCACCTGCTCGAGCGACGGCGGGTCCTTGTCCTCGTCGTAGGAGGACAGGTAGGTGCTGTAGCTCATCGTGTACGTCGTCCAGCCGTCCCGGACGGCGAGCGTGGCGTAGAGGGAACCGCTGGTGGAGCCGCTGGTGGTGTCCTCGCTGACCAGGTAGGCCTCCTCCCCGAGGTCCTCGACGGTCTCCACGTCGTAACCGGGGTACCTCTCCTGGTAGTTCTTCCACATGGCCGTGAACTCCGGCCCCGGGTCGGACTCCTTGTGCAGGTCCACCTGGGTGGAGAGGTAGGCGTCTGCGTAGCTCGACCCGGTCTTCTTCAGGTTGATGCTGCAGTAACTCTCGTCGAGCGCCTCGTCCTTGAGGGAGTTGTGCGTCGGTGAGCCGTCGTCCTCCGGGTACTCCCCCTCGAAGGAGGAGTAGTCCGTGCTGGAGCAGAGGTTCACCGGCGCCGTGTAGCCGCGCAGGTCCGCGCCGGCGTCCTCGCCGCCGGTCAGGAAGACGCCCGCCGCCCAGGCCGCCGAGGCGACGACCGCGCCCACGGCCACCCACAGCACGGCCCGTCCCGCCCCGCCGCCGGACGGCGGCGGCGGGGGAACGGTCGGATACGGGCCCTGCCCGCCGTACGGATACCCGGCCGCGGGCTGTCCCGGCCCCCCGGGCGGGCCGGGGTGACCGGGCCCGCCCGGTCCGCCGACCAGGGTCGGAGTGGCGTGGAAGTTCTGCGGACCCGGCACGGGCGTGGCCGGCGGCGGGAAACTCCCCGCCGCTCCCGGGGCCGGCGACTGGGGGTTCGGATACGGATACGCGCTCGGAGGAGTCGGCGCCCCGGACGGCTGCTCGGGCTCCTGCGGAGGCGTGGGCGGCGTGGACATGACGCGAAGATAGTGCAGCGCAGGGGGCCAAGTCCCTTGTTGTCAGGGATCGTTATGGTCCGGGGACATCTGATGCCGTTCGATGACATCACGGTCCGGACCAGGGGGAGCGCCCCGGGGCAACCGGCCCGGGACGGCCGGGCGAACCTGGTCGCCCTCCTGGAGCGGATGCGCACCACCCCGGACGACGCGACGCCCGACCGCCGCGTCCGGCCGGCCCTCCCGGCCGCATGATCACCTCGCGCGGGGTCACCGGCGGAAGGTGCCCCGGCACGGGGAACGGTACGAGGACCGGCCCGCGTGACCACGACGGCACGGTGCGGGCACACGGTGCGGACGGCACCGCGCGGGCGGCACCGCACGGACGGCACGGAGCCGAGTCGCTCGGCGGGCCGTGGTGCCGTCGCGTGCGGCATCCGGGTGCACGCGCCGCGATGCGCGGCACGGGCAGCACGGGGAAACCCCAGTTCATTCCTACGTTGCTCATATGACAATCGGATTCTCCTCTCGGGTCGCTGCCTCGGCCTGCGCGCTCTGCGTGACGGGCGTCCTGGTCCTCGGACCCGCGGCGGCCGCCGCTCCCGCCGGCACGGACCCCGGCCCGGCGGGCGGAGCGCGCGCGACGGCGCCGCGGCCCGCCCTGCTGTACCGCCCCGGTACGCAGGTCCGGCCACGCCCGGGAGCACCCGGCGTCCCGGACGTCTCCGCACTGTCGTGGCTGGTGGCCGACGCCGGCACCGGCGACGTGCTCGCCGCGTCGAACGCGCATCGCAGGCTGCCCCCCGCGAGCACGCTGAAGACCCTGTTCGCCCTCACGGTGCTGCCGGTCCTGCCCGGCGGCGTCCGGCACCGGGTCACGGAGGCCGAGCTGGCCGGGATCGGAGCCGGCAGCAGCCTGGTGGGAGTCGCCGAAGGGCAGTCGTACCAGGTCTCCGACCTGTGGCGAGGGGTGTTCCTCAGCTCCGGCAACGACGCCGTGCACGTGCTGGCCGCACTCAACGGCGGCTGGCGCACCACGGCCGCCCGGATGCAGGCCAAAGCCCGCTCGCTCGGCGCCCTGGACACGCACGTGCTGTCCCCGGACGGGTACGACGCCCCCGGCCAGGTGTCCTCCGCCTACGACCTCGCGGTGTTCGGGCGGGCGGGGCTGCGCGACCCGGACTTCGCCCGGTACTGCGCCACCGTCGAGGCCCGGTTCCCGGGGCGCGACGGGGAGTCGTACGGCATCGTCAACACCAACCGGCTGCTCAGCGGAGCGGACGGCGTCGAGCCGTACCCCGGGCTGATCGGCATCAAGAACGGCTACACCAGCAACGCGGGCAACACCCTGGTGGCCGCGGCCCGGCGGGGCGGCCGGACCCTCGTCGTGACCGTGCTCAACCCCCGCTCCGGCGGCGGCCTCGCCGTCTACGAGGAGGCGCGCGAGCTGCTCGACTGGGGCTTCGGGGCCGCCGGGCGGGTCGACCCGGTGGGCTCGCTGGACGGCCTGCGCGCGCGGCCGGGACCGGGGCCGGGGTCGAGGTCGGGACCGCGGGCGACCCCCGTGGTCACCAGGTCCCCCAGCGCTCTCGCCGCCCCCGAGGCCCCCACCGCTCCCGCCACCGGCGCGGTCCCCGCGGCCCCCGTGGCCGGCGACGGGCCCGGCCGGCCGGAGGCGGCGGTCGTCGCGGGCGCCGCCGCGCTGGGCGGCGCCGCCGTCGCCCTGGCGCTGCGGTTCGCGGTCCGCCGCCGCGCGGAACGACGACCGGCCGGCGGGGACGGCGGTGAGCGCCGGGTCCGGTGAGCACGGCCGCTCGGGACACCGACAGGCCCGTCAGCGTCGTGAAACGGTCCGGGGCGCCCGGCCGCCCCCGCGGTGCCGTCCAATCAGGCATGTCTTGCCCCGGCCTCCGCGCGCTGGCCGGGCCGTCGCGGGCCCGCGCGTCAGGGTGAGGGTCCACGGTCCCCGTGGGCCGGGGACCGTTCGGCCATCCAGCAGACAGGAGCGACGTTGCGTCAGCGGAACGAACGCACCGCGGCCACCGGACCGGTGCGACGAGACGACAGGGACCGGATCCGGACGGTGGCCGGTCTGCCGCGGAGAGGCGCCGCGGTGGGCGTGTGCGCCGCGGCGGTGCTGCTGGCCGGGTGCAGCCTGCCCGCCCCGCACGTCCCCGTCCGGGAGAACCCGCAGGGCGGACGGACGTTCTACGTCAGTCCGCGGGGCGACGACGGCGACGACGGCCGGACCCCGGAGACCGCCTGGCGCACCCTGCGGCACGCCGATGCCCAGCGGTTCAAGCCGGGCGACCGGCTGCGGCTGAAGGCGGGCGCCCGGTTCCCGGGCACGCTGAGCATCGGGCAGGGGGACGCCGGGGACCCCCGCAGGCCCGTCGTGATCGAGTCCTACGGGACGGGCCGCGCGATGATCCTGGCGAAGGGCACGCGCGCCATCGAGGTGCACAACACGAGCGGCATCGTCATCCGCGACCTGACGGTCGTCGGCGACACCGCGGCCTACCGGTCACAGGACGGCATCGCCTTCGTCAACGACCTGCCCGGCGACCGGAAGCTGCCGTACCTGCGGGTGTCGGGTGTCGAGGCGAAGGGCTTCCGCAACGGCCTCCGGCTGCACGGCGGCCCCGGGGCGTCCGGCTTCCGGGACGTGGTGATCAGCGACTGCGCGCTGCACACCAACCAGGACGCGGGCCTGGTCGCGGACGGCCCCGCCTTCGCCGTCGAAGCGCCCGCCTACGCGCACGAGGACCTGACCGTGCGGAGGGTGCGGGCGTACGACAACGTCGGGGACCCGCGGGCGACCGGCCGCAACACCGGCAGCGGCATCATCCTGGGCAGCGTCCGGCGCGGTGTGGTGGAACGCTCCGTCTCCCACGACAACGGCGCGCTGTCCGCGCCGAACGCGGTCGAGGGCCCCGAGGGCATCTGGACGTACGACTCGACGCGCATGACGCTCCAGAGGAACGTCTCCTACGGCAACCACACCGGTTCCCAGGTGGACGGCGGCGGGTTCGGCCTGGACAACAACGTCTCCCACTCGCTGGTGCAGTACAACCTGGCCTACGGAAACGACGGCGCGGGCTTCCTCGCGTACTCGGCCGTCCCGAACTCGGCGCACACGGGCAACACGATCCGGTACAACATCAGCCACGACGACAGCCGCAAACTCCAGGACTACGGCGGCATCGTCGCGTTCGGCTCGCACGTCACCGACCTCGCGATCTACCAGAACACGGTGCTGATCACCGCCAACGGCGCCGTCCGCGCGCCCGCGCTGCGGATCCAGCCCAGCCTGCGCGCCGTCACCGTGCGCAACAACGTGTTCGTGACGGGCGGCTCTCCCGTGGTGGCGTCCCAGGGGGCCTTCACCTCGTCGTCCGTCCTGCTCCAGGGCAACGTCTACCACAGCTCCGCCGGGTGGAGCCTGCAGTGGGGCGCCCGCGCCTACACGAACCTGGCGCTCTGGCGCCAGGAGACGGGGCAGGAGACGCTGGGCCCGCGGGGCACCGGCACCGACGCCGACCCCTGCCTCGTCCCGGTCCCGCCGGCCACGGCCGGCCCGGACCTCGGCGGCACCGGTCCCACGCGGGGCGCACTGATCGTCCGGTGCGCCGCCACGCTGACCGGTGCCGCCGTGGATCTGAGGTCCCTGGGCGTCGACCGGGGTGCGGCGGACTACTTCGGGACGCCGCTGAGCGGGTCGCCCGGCGTGGGGGCCGTGCAGTTCGGTCCGACGGCCTGAGGGATCGTCACCCGCAGTCCGTCGCCCGTGCCGGGCGTCGGCACGGGGGCGGGGCGTCCCAGGGCACGCACCTGCCAGCCGGCCGCCCGCCAGGCCGCCGGGTCCAGGGCGTTGCGGGCGTCGAGCAGGCGCGGCGCCCGCACCACCCGCGACAGCCGCACCGGGTCGAGGGCGCGGTACTGGCGCCACTCGGTCAGGTGCAGCACGACGTCGGCGTCCCGGCACGTCTCCACGACGTCCGCGCGGTAGGCCGGTCCGGGCAGCGCGGCCCGCGCGTTGTCGAGGCCCTGCGGGTCGTGGACGAGGACGTCGGCGCCCTCCGCGACGAGTTCCGCGGTGACGGCCAGCGCCGGCGAGTCGCGCACGTCGTCGCTGTCGGGCTTGAAGGTGGCGCCGAGCACCGCGACCCGGCGGCCGGCGAACCCGCCGCCCAGGAGCTGGCGGGCGAGGGCGACGGTCCGCCGGCGCTGCCGGTGGTTGATCCGGTCGATCTGGTGGAGGAAGGACACCGCCTCCCCCACCTCCAGTTCCTCGGCCCGGGCGAGGAAGGCGCGGATGTCCTTGGGCAGGCAGCCGCCGCCGAACCCGAGGCCGGCGGAGAGGAACCGGCGGCCGATGCGCGCGTCGTGGCCGAGGGCGTCGGCCAGGGTGACCACGTCGGCGCCGGCGGCGTCGCAGACCTCCGCCATGGCGTTGATGAACGAGATCTTCGTCGCCAGGAAGGAGTTGGCGGCGACCTTCACCAGCTCCGCCGTGGCGGGGTCGGTGCTGACGTAGGGCACACCGGCGCGCAGCATCGACGCGTAGACGTCGCGCAGCAGCCGGTCGGCGTGGGGCGAGGTGGCGCCGACGACCAGCCGGTCCGGGCGCAGCGTGTCCTGGACGGCGAAGCCCTCGCGCAGGAACTCCGGGTTCCAGGCGACCTCGGCGTCGACGCCGGGGCGCAGCCGTGCCGTCACCCGGCGGCTCAGCGCCCGGGTGGTGCCCACCGGCACGGTCGACTTGCCGACGATGAGGCCGTTCCGCGTGAGCAGCGGCGCCAGACCGTCGACGACCGCCTCGACATGGCGCAGGTCGGCGGCGAGGGAGTCGGGGCGCTGCGGCGTGCCGACACAGACGAAGTGCAGGTCGGCGAAGTCGGCCGCCTCCTGGAGGGAAGTGGTGAAGCGCAGCCGTCCGGCCCGGATGTTCCGGGTGAGGATCTCGGGCAGGCCGGGTTCGAAGAAGGGGGCCCGGCCTGCCGCGAGCGCTTCGATCTTCTCGGTGTCGGTGTCGACACCCAGGACGTCGTGTCCGACGTCCGCCATGCACGCGGCGTGCACGGCGCCGAGATATCCCGTGCCGATGACGGTCAACCGCATGGACGCTCTCCTGTCTTGGAACCGCCGACGGCGGCGGTCTCAGTGGGTGTAGCCGTGGGGGTTGAGTTCCTGGAACCGCCAGGCGTCACGGCACATGGCGGCGAGGTCACGGGTGGTGGTCCAGCCCCAGGCCGCGGCCACCGCGCTCGCGTCGGCGACGAGTTCGGCGACGTCGCCCGGTCGGCGGCCGACGATCCGGCAGGGGACGGGCCGGCCGCTCGCCTCGCGGAAGGCGGCGACCAGTTGGAGCACGGAGGTGCCGGTGCCGGTGCCGAGGTTGAACACCCGCATGCCGGTGCGGTCGTCCAGGTGCTCGACGGCGATCCGGTGTCCCTCCGCGACGTCCATGACGTGGATGTAGTCGCGGACCCCGGTGCCGTCGGGCGTGGGGTAGTCGTCCCCGAAGACGTCCAGCCGCTCCCGCCGGCCCACGGCGACCTGCGCGACGTACGGCATGACGTTGTCGGGGACGCCCTGCGGGTCCTCGCCGAGCAGGCCGCCGGGGTGGGCCCCGACCGGGTTGAAGTAGCGCAGGGCCAGCACCTTCAGCCGCGGCTCGTGGGCGCAGACGTCCTCCAGGATCCGCTCGCACGTCAGCTTGGTGCGCGCGTAGGGGTTGGTGGGCGCCACCGGGCTCAGTTCGGTGAGGGGCATGGTCCGCGCGTCGCCGTAGACGGAGCAGGAGGAGGAGAAGACCAGCCGGTGGACGCCGTGCTCCCGCATGACGGACAGCAGGGCGCAGGTGCCGCCGACGTTGGTGTCGTAGTACTCGACCGGCCGGGCCACCGACTCTCCCACGGCCTTGTGGGCGGCGAAGTGGATGACCGCGTCGACCTGGTGGGCGGCGAACACCCGGCCGAGGGCCTCCCGGTCGCGCACGTCGACCCGGTGGACGCCGGCGAGCGGGCGTCCGGCCGTCTTGACGATGCGGTCCAGGACGTGCGGGGAGCTGTTGACGTGGTTGTCCACGACGACGACGTCGTGGCCGTGGGCGAGCAGTTCGACGCAGGTGTGGCTGCCGATGAAGCCGGCGCCGCCGGTCACCAGGATCGTTCGGGGCATCGGGTGACTCGTCCTTTCTCGGGGACGGCAGGCCGCGGTGTCAGTTCGCGAGGAAGCCGTGCAGGTAGGTGGGGAACAGCAGCAGCGCCCAGGCCAGCGGCACCAGGGCCACGAGGCCCGCGGTCAGCGGCAGGGCGGCGGTCCGCAGCGCCCGGTGCACACCGACGCCGGCCGACCTCGCGCTCTCCCGGATGTGCAGCACGCCGACGGCGAGGGTCACCAGGCCGTACGACACGGAGCCGAGCAGGCACAGGAACACGTAGCCGACCGCGGGGCCGGTGAGCTGTCCGACCACGGCCGCGCCGGACAGGACGACGGTGATCAGGAGGTAGGGCAGCATCACCCGCAGGGGCAGCGGTTCCATGCCGTCGCGGGTCTTGGGCGTGACCTTGAAGACGACCTTCCTGGGCCGCACGCGCTGCACCAGGGCGGCGGCCACTCCCCAGGCCACGTACGGCCAGCGGGTCAGCCCGAACAGCCAGCCCTCCCAGCTCAGCAGCGGCGCGTCGACGGGCCGCAGCAGGCCGCGCCGCCGCAGCAGCCCGGTGAGCAGGAGCAGGAAGAACGACATGGCCCAGAAGTGCAGCAGGAAGGCGCCGTAGTCGACGTTGATCCACGGACGGCCCGTCACGGCGGCGATCGGGGGGAGCAGCAGGCCGGCCGTGGTGGTCAGGGCGAGCAGCGGATAGTACGAGAGGGCGAAGGCGAACCGGATCCGGAGCCGGCCGGGCATGCGCCGCAGGTGCTTGGGGAGCATGCCGAGCAGCATCACCACCAGGCTCCGCGACCACTGGAACTCCTGGGTCACCATGGCGGCGAAGGTGAGGGGCCCGTCGCCGTGCGCCTCCGCGTCGATGGCGAAGGCCCCGTGCCAGCCGGCCGAGTTCAGCAGGAACGTCGTCGAGAAGTCCTCGGCCAGCTCGGGCCCGATCCCGCCGATGTCCCGCAGGGCGCGGGTGCGCACGGCGTAGTGGGAGCCGATGCACAGCGGTGCCAGACCGTCGGAGTGGCCCAGTTGCATCGGTCCGTGGAACGTGGCCTCGCGGTGCAGCCGCCCGCGGGCCGACCACGAGGTGCGCGCGTTGGCGTCGCAGACGCTGGGTGCGGCCACGTAGCCGACGGCGGGGTCGGCGAAGGGCCGGACCATCTCCGTCAGGTAGCGGGGGTGGGGCACGTGGTCGACGTCGAGCTGGGCGACCACGTCGTAGTCGGCGTAGCCCCAGTGGTCGTAGAAGTGCGCGAGGTTGCCCTCCTTGCACCGGGTGCGGCGGGGCCAGACGTCGCGGTGGTACGCGGGGACGCCGCGCCGGCAGGACACGCGCACGCCGTGGGCCTCGCACCAGGCCAGGATCTCCCGGGTCGGGTCCTCGTCGCACAGCCACACGTCGTAGGGGTGCGGGAAGTCCTGACGCAGCATCGCGTCCAGGGTGGTGCGGGCGACCTTCCACGGCTCCGACGGCGCCCTGGTGACCACGAACGCGGTGCGCAGCCCGGGCACCCCGACGGCCGGGTCGAAGGTGCGCATCCGCACCATGACGACGACGAAGTACAGCGGCAGGACGGACAGGTACAGCAGGAGCGCGCTGTTCACCGCGAACCCCGCCCAGCCGATCCGGTGCTCCGGACGCAGCCACCACTCCCAGAAGCAGACCAGGGCCGTCCACCAGCACACCGCGAGCAGCGACACCTTCATCCGGTCGAGGCGCCCCAGCCGGGGCTTCCAGGTGCCGGGCGCCGGTTCGAGCGATCGGGCCGGCTTGCCGAAGACGGGCCCGTCGGCCGGCGTGTCGACGACGTTCCCGGCCGAGAGGGTGTACAGACGGTTCCGCAGGGACCCTTCGCGGGTGCCCGGCAGGTGCCGGGCACCGTCCAGGACGACGGCGGCCGGGCGGCCGTGATCGGTCTGGGTCACGACGCCGTGCCGGTCGCGCCGACCGGGCACGACCGCTCGGGGACGACGCCGTCCTGCTGCCCGCCGCGGATCGCCGAGAGCGCGGCGGCGATGTCGTCGGGCCGGGAGGCGAACCACCGCACCGTCCGGCGCAGACCGTCCTCGATGTCGATCTCCGGGATCCAGCCCAGCCGCTGTACCGCCCGGGCGATGACCGGCCGGCGGCGGGTGGGGTCGTCCACGGGCAGCGGATGGAACTGGACGTCGGCCCGGGACCCCGTCAGGCGCAGGACGGTCTCCGCGAGTTGCAGGACCGTCAGTTCGACAGGATTCCCCAGATTCACCGGACCGGGTTCGTCGTGGTCGAGCATGGCGATGATTCCGCGCACCAGATCGTCGACGTAGCAGAAACTCCGGGTCTGCTTTCCGTCCCCGTAGACGGTCAACGGTTCTCCGGCGAGCGCCTGGACGACGAAACTGGAAACGACGCGCCCGTCGTGCGGACGCATGCGCGGACCGTACGTGTTGAAGATCCGCATGATTCCCGTGTTGGTTCCGCGGTTCGTCCGGTAGGCCTGGGTCAGCGCCTCCGAGAACCTCTTCGCCTCGTCGTAGACGCTGCGGGGCCCGACGGGATTCACGTTGCCCCAGTACGTCTCGTCCTGGGGGTGCACCTCGGGGTCGCCGTACACCTCGCTCGTGGAGGCGAGGACGAAGCGGGCGTCGTGGCGCGCCGCCAGGCGCAGGGCGTTCTCCGTTCCGCGGCTGCCCACGGCGAGCGTCTCCAGCGGACGGGCGAGGTAGTCGGGGGGCGAGGCGGGGCTGGCCAGATGGGCCACCGCGTCGACGGCGCCCGGTACGTCGGCCGACCTGCTGACGTCGCCGCGGACGAGTTCGAAGGCGGGGTTTCCGAGGAAGGGGGCGATGTTGGCGGGGTCACCGGTCGAGAAGTCGTCGAGGCAGACGATCTCGTCGCCGCGTCGCAGAAGCGCCTCGCACAGATGCGACCCGAGGAAACCGCCGCCACCTGTCACGACCACACGCATGCATTCTCCTGGATTCACCGAGGGATTCCATCGCTCCGCCCGGCGCGTGATGGGGTGACAGACGTTCAGCAGGGCAGGAGACGGCCTTTTTCGAAAGGCCGCGAATTCAGCATATGAGCGTCAGTAACACTGTTCGGAGAACGGCGAGAGGGGCTGCGCCGATCGGCGGTGGCGTCCGCGGGCGCCCCGGCGGGTGTGCGCGCCGGGGCGCGGCGCTCACGGGGTCGCGCCGCGTCGGGCGCGCTTCATCCCTGGGTGTGACGGCGGCCCGCGTGTCGGCCGGGTGCGGAGCACCGGCCCCGGCCGCACGCGGGACGGCGTTCCTCAGGGCGTCCGCGTCGCGCCGCGGCCGGCGAGTGTCTCCGGGCGCAGCAGGGCGGCGAGCCGCTCGGCGGGGAGCAGGCCCTTCTCCAGGACGAGTTCGGCGACGCCGCGGCCGGTGACGAGGGCCTCCTTGGCGATGTCGGTGGCCGCCGTGTACCCGATGTGCGGGTTGAGGGCGGTGACCAGGCCGATGGAGTTCTCGACGCTCGCGCGCAGCACCTCGGTGTTGGCGGTGATGCCGGACACGCAGCGCTCGGCCAGGGTCAGGCAGGCCGTGCGCAGGTGGGTGACCGACTCGGACAGGGAGTGCAGGATGATCGGCTCGAAGGCGTTGAGCTGGAGCTGTCCGGCCTCGGCGGCCATGGTGATGGTGACGTCGTTGCCGATCACCTCGAAGGCGACCTGGTTGACGACCTCCGGGATCACCGGGTTGACCTTGCCGGGCATGATGGACGAACCGGCCTGCACGGGCGGCAGGTTGATCTCGCCGAGCCCGGCGCGCGGCCCGGAGGACAGCAGGCGCAGGTCGTTGCAGCTCTTGGAGAGCTTGACCGCGATCCGCTTGAGCACGCCGGACACCTGGACGAACGCACCGCAGTCCTGGGTCGCCTCGACGAGGTTGGCGGCGGTGACGAGCGGCAGGCCGGTGATCCGGGCGAGGTGGCGGCGGGCCGACTCGGCGTAGCCGGCCGGCGCGTTGAGCCCGGTGCCGATGGCGGTGGCGCCGAGGTTGATCTCGTGGATCAGCTCGGCGGCCTCGGCGAGGCGGCCCCGGTCCTCGTCGAGCATGACGGCGAAGGTGGAGAACTCCTGCCCGAGGGTCATCGGGACGGCGTCCTGGAGCTGGGTGCGGCCCATCTTCAGGACGTCGCGGAACTCGACGGCCTTGCGGGCGAAGGCGTCCTGGAGGACGGCCATGGCCTTGAGCAGCCCGCGCACCGCGAAGACGGTCGCGACCTTGACGGCGGTCGGGTAGACGTCGTTGGTCGACTGCCCGAGGTTGACGTCCTCGTTGGGGTGCAGGTGCCGGTACTCGCCCTTCGCGTGGCCCAGCAGCTCCAGGGCCCGGTTGGCGACGACCTCGTTGGCGTTCATGTTGGTCGAGGTGCCCGCGCCGCCCTGCACGACGTCCACCACGAACTGGTCGTGCAGCTCGCCGGCGCGGATCTCGCGGCAGGCGGCGACGATCGCGGCGGCCTTCTCCGGTGCCAGCAGGCCCAGTTCCTCGTTGGCGAGGGCGGCGGCCTCCTTGACGGCGGCGAGGGCGTCGATCAGGTGCGGGTGGGCGGAGATCGCGGTGCCGGTGATGGGGAAGTTCTCGGTGGCGCGCAGGGTGTGGATGCCCCAGTACGCGTCGGCGGGGACGTCCCGGTCCCCGAGCAGATCGTGTTCGCGGCGGCTGACGGCGACGGTCATGAGGGTGCGGCCTCTTTCCGGGGAGGGAGGGAGAGTGGGTGCTCGGGGCTGCGGCCCCGGGCCGGGGCGCGTGCCCCGGCCGGGCGGAGCGGGGGTCCGGGGCGGCGGGCTCCGGAGTCACGACGGCGAGGACCGCCGGGGAAGGGACCGGAGACGACCGCCGGGGACGGGACCGGAGGCGACCGCCGGGGACGGGCCGAGGGGGACCGCCGGGGACGGGACCGGAGACGGCCGTCGGAGACAGGCGGCGGGGACCACCGCGGACGGAACCGGAGACGCCCGCCGGGCCGGCGGCCCCTCCCCCGTCCGGGCCGGCGGCTCGGGCGCCGCCGGGCCTCACGCGCGGGCCGGCTGGGTGACCGGGTCGAGGGCGTGAACCGCGCGGACGCTGCCGACGGGCCGGCCGCCGCCGAGGAGCGGCTCGCCGGCGAAGGGCGTGAGCAGCGCGGGGTCGACGCCCGCCCGCGCGAGGGCGGCCGCGGTGACCGGGACGCGGGCCCGGTTCGCGCCGTCGGAGATCTTCACGGCGACGGCCCGGCCGTCGGGGAGCGCGGCGACCTCGACGCCCTCGAAGCCGTCCTTGGCGAGCAGGCCGGGGACGGCCCGCATCAGGGCGGCTACGTCCCGGCCGGAGCCGGAGACCATCTCGGGGTGCGCGCGCATCGCGTCCGCCACCCGCGCCTCGGGCGTGCCGGGCGCGGCGGTGGTGATGCGGGCGAGGGCGCGCGCCAGGCCGTTCAGGGAGACGGCGAAGAGCGGCGCGCCGCACCCGTCGACGGTCACCCGGGCGACGCGCCGGCCGGTGAGGTCCTCGACGGTCTCGGCGACGGCCCGCTGGAGCGGGTGCCCGGGGTCGAGGTAGCCGTCGAGGGGCCAGCCGTTGAGCCCGCAGGTGTACAGCATGGCCGCGTGCTTGCCGGAGCAGTTCTGGGCGAGGCGCGAGGCCGGGCGGCCCTGGCGTGTCCAGGTGTCGCGGACGGCCGGGTCGTACGGCAGGTCCGTGACGTTGCGCAGGTCGTCCTCGGTGACGCCGGCCCGTTCGAGGATGCGCCGGGTGCCGGCGAGGTGGCGTTCCTCGCCGGAGTGGCTGGCGGCGGCGAGCGCGAGCAGCTCGCCCTCGAGCGGGAGCCCGGCGCGCACCATGGCGACGGCCTGGACGGGCTTGAGCGCGGAGCGCGGGTAGAAGGCGACCTCGGTGTCGCCGAGCTGGAAGGCGACCTCGCCGTCCGTGCCGAGGACGACGACGGAGCCGTGGTGGACGCCCTCGGTCACCTCGCCGCGGACGAGGCGGGCGACGGGGACGTGGCGGGGTTCGCGGAGGGCGGGCGCGTCGGCGGGAGGGCTGCTGTACATCACTGCCTGGTCACTGGTGGGTGGGCGGGGGCCGACGGCGGGGTCACGCGTCGGTCCGGGAGGGGGTGCGTGCGCGGCGGACGCGGGTGGCGTGCGGGCCGGCGGGGAGCGTGGCGGCGATCGTCACGTCCTCGGGGCGCCGTTCGCCCGGCGTCCGGGTCCGTCTTCCGGGGAGGGGTCGGCGCGCGGGGGGCGCACGATGTCGGTGAGGGTCGTCTCGACGCGGTCGAGGTGGTGGCTCATGGCCGCCAGCGCGTCGGACTCGGAACCGTCGGTCAGCGCCTCGACGATGGCCCGGTGTTCGCGGTTGGACTGCTCGCGGCGCCCGCCCAGCTCGTTGAGGAAGGCCGACTGGCGCGCCAGGGCGTCGCGGATCTCCTCGATGACCCGGCGGAAGACCGGGTTCTGCGCGGCCTCGGCGACGGCGAGGTGGAAGAGCGTGTCCATCGCGACCCAGGCGGTGGTGTCGGTCTCCCGCTCCATCCGGTCCAGGAGGTGGGCCAGGTGGTCCAGGTTCTCCGGGGTGCGGCGGACGGCCGCGTACCCGGCGACCGGGATCTCGATGTGGCGGCGCACCTCGAGCAGGTCGCTGGCCGCGTAGTCGCCGAAGGTGGGGTCCTCGACGGTGTGGGCGACGACGAAGGTGCCCTTGCCGGTCCGGGAGACCGTCAGGCCCATGGTCTGCAGGGCGCGCAGGGCCTCGCGCAGGACGGGCCGGGAGACCTCGAGGGTGCGGCACAGTTCCGCCTCGGAGGGGAGCTTGTCCCCGATGGCGTAGTGGCCGCGCTCGATGGCGCCGCGGAGGTGGGTGAGCACCGCTTCCATCGCGCTGACGCGACGGGGTGCCGGACCACCTGTCTGGCTGTCTGACAGGTTCACGGGAGTGATACTCCGGGTGCCCGGAGGCCGCTGTCAAGGCGGGCGGGGGAAAACCCGGCGAGCGGCCGGCGTGCCGTCGGATCTCCCGCCTCCGCCCGGGTCTGCCGTCGAGGCCGGGTCAGCTGTCGAGGACTCCCGTGGCCAGCAGCGCGAACAGCAGCACGCCCACGACGATCCGGTAGACCACGAACGCGTTGAAGGAGTGCTTGGCGACGAACCTCAGCAGCCAGGCGATGGAGGCGTAGGCGACCGCGAAGGACACGGCCGTGCCGACGGCCAGCGGCGCCGCGCCCGCTCCGGTGCCCAGGGCGTCCTTCAGCTCGTACAGGCCGGCGCCGGTGAGGGCCGGGATGCCGAGGAAGAAGGACAGCCGGGTGGCGGCGACCCGGTCGAGGTCGAGCATCAGCGCGGTCGACATGGTGGCGCCGGAGCGGGAGAAGCCGGGGAAGAGCAGGGCCAGGATCTGGGAGCTCCCCACCAGCATGGCGTCCTTGAAGGAGATGTCGTCCTCGCCCCGCTTGTGCCGGCCCGCCCGGTCGGCCGCCCACATCACGGCGCTGCCGGCGAGGAGCGAGCCCGCGACCACCCAGAGCGAGGCCAGGGGGCCCTCGATGAGCGGTTTCGCGGCCAGGCCGACGACGACGATCGGGATCGTCGCCCAGATCACCCACCAGGCGAACCTGTAGTCGTGGTGGTGCCGTTCGCCCTTGTCGGCGAGACCGCGGAACCAGGCGGAGACGATCCGCGCGATGTCCTTGCGGAAGTACACGAGGACCGCGGCGATCGCGCCGACCTGGATGACGGCGGAGAACCCGACGACCGCGTCGTCGTCGACCGGGATGCCCATCAGGCCCTCGGTGATCTTCAGATGTCCGGTGGAGGAGACGGGGAGGAACTCGGTCACTCCCTCGACGGCTCCGAGGACGACGGCCTGGCCGACGGAGATGGCGCTCATGGGATCCTGTTCTGCGGGTGGGGCGACGGTGCGGTGCACAGTCCTACCAGCCGCGGGTGTGTTCCCCGGTGGTGACCGCGCCGTCCGCCGTCACGACCACACCGTCTGCGCGATCCACACCCCCGTGAAGGCGGCCCCGGCGCCCGCCGCCACGCTCGCGACGACGTTCGCGGCGGCGTGCAGTGCCGCTCCGGTCTCGCTCAGCCGCAGCGTCTCGTAGGAGAAGGTGGAGTAGGTCGTCAGGGCCCCGCAGAAGCCGGTGCCCAGGAGAAGGCGCAGGTGGGAGTCGGTGACGGCGGCACCGGTCACCAGGCCGAGGACGGCGCAGCCGACGACGTTGACGACGAGGGTGCCCCAGGGGAACACCGAGTCGTGCCGGGCCTGCACCGCGCGGTCGGTCAGGTACCGCAGGGGCGCGCCGGCCATGCCCCCGGCGGCGACCAGCAGCCAGTTCACGACGACCTCTTACCTTTGCCGTCCGGTTCGCCCCGGTTCGGGCCGCGGCCGACGTAGCGGATGACCTCGCACGGGTCGAGGATGACGAGCCCCTCGGTGACCAGCTCGTCGAGCTGCGGCAGGAAGGCCCGCACGCGCTCCTCCGTGTCGACGACGACGACGGCGACCGGGAGGTCCTCGCTGAGGGAGAGCAGGCGCGAGGTGTGGATCAGCGAGGAGGCGCCGAAGCCCTCGATGCCGCGGAAGACGCTGGCGCCCGCCAGCCCCGCCGCGTGGGCCCGGTGCACGATCTCGGTGTAGAGGGGCCTGTGGTGCCAGGTGTCGTTCTCGCCGACGAAGACGGTCACGCGCAGGGCGCTGCCGGTGAGCCTCGTCATCGCTGCCTCCGGATCAGGGTGCGGCGCGTCGCGGCGGCCGCGAGCCACACCGCCGTGAGCGCCGCGAGGGGGGTCGCCGCCAGGTAGGCCAGCGCCGTACGGGGGTGCCCCGTGTCGAAGAGGCGCTGGAGGTCGACGGCGTAGGTGGAGAAGGTGGTGAAACCGCCGAGCACGCCGGTGCCGAAGAAGGGGCGCACCAGCCGGTGCACGGTCAGCGCCTCGGTGATCAGCACCAGGAACACGCCGATCACGGCGCAGCCGACGACGTTGACCCAGAAGGTGGTCCACGGGAACCCGTCGGCCGTCGAGGGCCACCACAGCGAGGCCGCGTAGCGGGCGGTGGCACCCAGCCCCCCGCCGGCCGCGACCACGGCGACCGCCGGCAGCTGCCCCGCGGCGGCCGGCCTGCGCGGGGCGCCGCCGCGGAGGCTCTCGGTCTCGGGGGCCGTCATGTCGTGCGTCTCCTGCCTCGCTCCCCGGTCGCCCCGGCTCGCGGGGTGATCACGGCTGGTCGACAGGGTAACGCCGAACCGATCGGCGCCGGTGGCCTCCGGCCGGCCGCGGGTCCCGGCAGCCGGGACCCGGCCGCCGGGTCGCGGCCGGGCCCCGGCGTCACGGGGCCGGGTGGTCGCGGGTCAGCGGTGGCCGAACCACGCCGTCGACGACAGCGCCCGGTCGTCGTAGCCGAACAGGGCCTGGTTCTCCCAGCCGTTGCCGGACGCGGCGTCGGCCGGGTCCCAGCCGTTGCCGTCGACGGCGGTCCAGGTCGCCTCCCAGTAGAAGACGCCGAGGCCGCGGCCGTTCGGGACCGCCTCCACGATGTTCGCCACGGAGTTCATCCAGGCCAGCTGTCCGGCCGCGGTCGCCGGGTAGCCGGAGACGAGTTCGCCCGGCAGGTCGATGATGTTCTCGTGCGCGTCGTCGCTGTCGAGGCGGAACGGGTAGGCCGTCTCGGCGACGAAGACCGGCTTGCCGTAACGGGAGGCCGCGTCGTCCAGCGTGGTCTGGAAGTCGGTCAGGGTGCCGTGCCAGTAGCCGTAGTAGGACAGGCCGATGGCGTCGAACCTCACGCCGTTGGCGACCGCGCTGTCGAACCACCAGCGGGTGCCGGCCAGGTCGCCGCCCTTGGCGAGGTGCAGGGCGACCGGGGTGGACGGGTCGACCGCCTTGACGGCGGCGTAGCCGGAGTTGAGCAGTCCGGCGAGCTGGCCCCAGTTGTCGGTGGAGCCCTCGCTCCACAGCATGCCGCCGTTGATCTCGTTGCCCACCTGGACCATGTCGGCGGTGGTGCCCTGGGCCTTCAGCGCGTCGAGGACGTCGTACGTGTGCTGGTACACGTCCGTCCTGAGCCGGCTGTACGCATGCCCCGCCCAGGCAGTGGGCTTGGTCTGGGCGCCCGGGTCGGCCCATATGTCGGAGTAGTGGAAGTCGACCAGGAGCTTCTGGCCGGCGGCCTTGACCCGCTTGGCCGTGGCGAGCACGCGCGCCTTGTCGTTGTAGCCGTCGGCGGGGTTCACCCACACCTTCAGGCGCGCGTAGTTCATGCCGGCGTTCTTCAGGACGGCGACCGGGTCGGCGGCCGTGCCCGACGCGGTCCGGTACACACCGCCCTTGGCCTCGCTCTTGGCGAGGGAGGATATGTCGGCGCCCTTGATCGCCAGTCCGCCCGTGCCGGACGTGAAGGTCAGGTCGTCGACGTTGATCCAGTTGCCGGCGTTCGCGTCGCTGTTGACGCTGACCGTGCACCGGTTGCCCGTCACCCTGACCGGGACGACGATGCGGATCCATCCGCTCGCCGAGACCGGCAGGTCGGTGCGCTGCTCGGCGCCGCCGCAGTTCCTCAGGGCCAGGTAGGCCGACTTCTGGCCGCCGCCGGAGCGCACCCAGGCGGTGAGTCTGTAGGCGCCGTCGGTCAGCCCCGACAGGTACTGGTAGGTCTCCACCTTGTAGGCGGCGGACGACCAGTGGCTGAGGCGGTGGCCGCCGCCGTGTCCGCCGGACTCGGTGAACGAGGCGCCGGTGTCGCCGTACTCGGACCAGCCGGCGGGGACGGCCGCTCCGGCGCCGTCGGCCTCGAAGCCGGCGTTGGTGAGCGTGGCGGCCGCCTGCGCGGTCTGCGCCGGCAGGGCGGTGAGGGCGAGCCCCGCGGTGAGCGGGAGCAGCAGGGCTCTGAGCGTGCGTCTGGGATGGAACATCGTCGTCCGTCGTCCCTTCGACGTGATGGGGATGGGTCTCCCTCGAAATGAGGGACCCCCTCCGCCCGCGGCTCGCGGCTCCACGGGCGGAGGGGGAGTCGGCTCAGCCGTCGAGTCGTACGACCCGTACGGCTCCCGCCGGTACCGCGAGGCGGCCGGCGGCGCGTTCGCCCGTGAGCAGCTCGGTGCCGGAGGCCTCCAGCGGCACCTTGGCGTCGGTGGCGGTGTGGTTGATCGCGAAGAGGTAGCTGCCGCTCTCGCCGGAGCGGCGCACGACCTCGACGTCGCGGGGCAGGCCGGCGCGCGGGGCGATCCGGGCGTCCTCGGCGGCCCGGCCCAGCAGGGCGTCCAGGCCCTCGGCGCCGAGCCGGGTGGAGACGTACCAGGCGGTGCCCTCGCCGAGGCGGTGCCGGGTGACGGCCGGGCGGCCGGCGGTGAGGCCGTCGGCGTAGGTCCAGACGGTCTCGGCGCCCCGCGGCTCGACGAACTCGGTCCACACGTCGCCGCTCAGCTCCGCCCCGTCCGGGCCGGTGATCCGGACGCGCCCGCCCCGCAGCAGGGGGGAGAACTCCTCGACGGTGAGGCCGAGGACGTCGCGCAGGGCGCCCGGGTAGGGGCCCTCGTGCACGGCGTCGTGCTGGTCGACGATGCCGGAGAAGTACGACACGACGAGCGTGCCGCCGCCTTCGACGTACTCCCGGAGGTTGTTCCCGGCCGCTTCCGTCATCAGGTACAGGGCGGGCACCACGACCAGCGGGTACTTCGCGAGGTCGGCCTCGGGGTGGGCGAAGTCGACGGTGAGGTGGCGGTCGTAGAGGGCCTCGTAGAAGGCGTCGGCGCGCTCGCGCGCGTCGTGGTCCTCGCTGGGGCGCCAGTCGAGGTTCTGCGCCCACCAGGAGTGCCAGTCCCACAGGACGGCGACGTCGGCCTCGGTGCGGGTGCCGCGGACGGCGCCCAACGACTCGACGGCCGCGCCGAGTTCGACGACCTCGCGCCACACGCGGGTGTCGGTACCGCCGTGCGGGACCATCGCGGAGTGGAACTTCTCGGCGCCGCGCCGGGACTGCCGCCACTGGAAGAACATGGCGCCCTCGGAGCCGCGGGCCACGTGACCGAGGGAGTTGCGGGCCATCTGGCCGGGGGCCTTGGCCGGGTTGCGGGGCTGCCAGTTGACGCCCGAGGTGGAGTGCTCCAGGAGGATCCAGGGGGCGCCGCCGGCGACGGAGCGGGTGAGGTCGGCGGCCATCGCCAGGTTGACGTGGGTGCGGCGGCCGTCGGTGATCAGGTAGTGGTCGTTGGTGACGATGTCGACCTCGCGGCCCCAGGCCCAGTAGTCGATCGAGTCGCACTGGCTGAGGGCGGTCATGAAGTTGGTCGTGACGGGGACGCCGGGCGCGAGGCGGTGCAGGATGTCGCGCTCCATGCGGAAGTTCTCGCGCAGGGTGGCGTCGGCGAAGCGCCGGTAGTCGAGCGCCTGGCCGGGGTTGCCGACGGTCGGGGTGGTGCGCGGCGGGTTGATGTCGTCGAGGGCCGCGTAGCGCTGGCCCCAGAAGGCGGTGCCCCAGGCCTCGTTGACCGCGTCGACGCTGCCGTACGTCGTCTCCAGCCAGCGGCGGAAGTGGGCGGCGCAGGACTCGCAGTAGCAGGCGGAGACGGGGACGCCGTACTCGTTGTGGACGTGCCACATCGCGAGCGCCGGGTGGTCGCCGTAGCGCTCGGCGAGCCGGGTGGCGATGTTCGCCGCGGCCGCGCGGTAGTCGGCGTTGCTGTGGCAGATCGCCCCGCGTGAGCCGAACTCGTGGCGGACGCCGTCGGCGGTGACGGGCAGGGCGTCGGGGTGCGCGCGGTAGAACCAGACGGGCGGGGCCACGGTGGGCGTGCCGAGGTCGACGCGGATGCCGTTCTCGTGCAGCAGGCCGATGATCCGGTCGAGCCAGCCGAAGTCGTACTCCCCCGGCGCGGGTTCCAGGAGCGCCCAGGAGAAGATCCCGACACTCACCATGGTGACGCCGGCCTCGCGCATGAGCCGGACGTCCTCCTGCCAGACGCTTTCCGGCCACTGCTCGGGGTTGTAGTCCCCACCGAAGGCGAGCCGGGTGAGGCCCTTGGGGGTGGTCTCCGGCATGGATTTCTCCCGATTGATCGACCATTTGGGAACGTGCACACACGTTTTCGGCGGTGCGAGCCCAACATAACCGCACAGCAACAACCATTGACAAGTGTCCGGGATGTTTCTCTACTGTGAACGCTCACAGAAGCATGGCGGGGCCTCGCGTCGGGCGAGGACACCGGTCCATGTGACGCATGGCAGGTTCCCGCAGCAGGTGGGAACCCCGGTCAGGGGAGAAACCCATGCCCAACACCCAGCGCCGGCGGCTCTTCAGGGTCGCAGCGTCCGCCGTCGCCGTCGCGCTCGGCGCCACCGCACTCGCCGCCTGCGGCTCGTCCGACGACGAGGCCCGGTCGGGTCCGGTCTCGCTCACGTACTGGACGTGGACGCCCGGCATGGACAAGGTCGTGGACCTGTGGAACAAGGGACCGGGCAAGAAGGAGCAGATCACCGTCACGGTGAAGAAGCAGGCGTCCGGCGACACGCTGGTCACCAAGATCCTCACCGCGCACAAGGCGGGCAAGGCCCCCGACCTGGTCCAGGCCGAGTACCAGGCGCTGCCGACGCTGGTCAGCAACGACGCGCTGGCGGACATAGCGAAGGACGTCGGCGACGCGAAGAGCAAGTTCGCCGACGGCGTCTGGCAGCAGACGACGCTGGGCACGGACGCGGTCTACGCGGTGCCGCAGGACATCGGCCCGATGATGTTCTACTACCGCGAGGACCTGTTCGAGAAGTACGGCCTGACCGTCCCCACCACCTGGGAGCAGTTCGCCGAGACCGCCCGCGCGCTGAAGAAGAAGTCCCCCGGCACGGACCTGACCACCTTCTCGGCCAACGACTCCGGACTCTTCGCGGGCCTCGCCCAGCAGGCCGGCGCCCAGTGGTGGACCACCGCCGGCGACAAGTGGCAGGTCGGCATCGACGACGCGGCCACCAGGAAGGTCGCCGACTTCTGGGGCGGCCTCGTCGCGGAGGGCGCCGTCGACAACCAGCCGATGTACACCCCGGCCTGGAACAAGGCGCTCAACACCGGCAAGCAGATCGCCTGGGTCAGCGCCGTGTGGGCACCGGGCACCCTGACCACCGCCGCCCCGGACACCAAGGGCAAGTGGGCCATGGCCCCGCTCCCCCAGTGGTCGCAGACCGACGACGTCACCGGCAGCTGGGGCGGTTCGTCCACCGCCGTCACCACGGACTCGAAGGACAAGGAGGCCGCCGCGAAGTTCGCCGCCTGGCTGAACACCGACGGCGACGCGCTCAACGCGCTGGCCAAGGAGAGCGGCATCTACCCGGCCTCCACCTCCGCCCAGCTCAGCGGCGCCTTCATCAACCCGCCGGAGTACTTCTCGAACCAGGCGGACTTCTACACCACCGCCGCGAAGATCGCGAAGACCACGGCGCCCTCCGCCTGGGGCCCGAACGTGAACGTCGCCTACACCACCTTCAAGGACGCCTTCGGCGCCGCCGCGAAGAACAGGTCGGACTTCTCCGCCGCCCTGGAGAAGATGCAGGCGGACACCGTCGCCGACATGAAGAAGCAGGGCTTCGAGGTCTCCGAGTGACGAGCGCACGCCGGAAGCCGTACGGGGTCAAGGGGGCCCCGTACGCCTTCCTCCTCCCCGCCACCGTCCTGTTCGCCCTCTTCTTCGCGCTGCCCATCGGGTACGCGGTCTGGCTCAGCTTCCGCAAGGTGAGGGTGTCCGGCCTCGGCCTGGGCTCCGGCGCCCGCAAGGAGGTCTGGGCCGGCCTGGAGAACTACGCCGACGCCTTCACCGACAGCGAGCTGCTGGACGGCACCCTGCGCGTCCTCGGCTACGGGTGCGTCGTCGTCCCGGTGATGCTGGGACTCGCCCTGGTCTTCGCGCTGATGCTCGACTCCGACAAGGTGCGGCTGGCCCCGTTCACCCGCCTCGCGATCTTCCTGCCGTACGCCGTCCCCGGCGTCGTGGCGGCGCTGCTGTGGGGCTTCCTGTACCTGCCGGACGTCAGCCCGTTCTACTTCGTGCTGGACCGGCTGGGCCTGCCGCAGCCGGACCTGCTGGACGGCGGCCCGCTGTACCTCGCCCTGTCCAACATCGCGGTGTGGGGCGGCACCGGCTTCAACATGATCGTCATCTACACCTCGCTCCGGGCCATCCCTGCCGAGGTGTACGAGGCGGCCAGGCTGGACGGCGCCACCCCGCTGCAGATCGCGCTCCGGATCAAGATCCCGATGGTGGCGCCCTCGCTGGTGCTGACCTTCTTCTTCTCGATCATCGCGACCCTCCAGGTGTTCAACGAGCCGACGACCCTCAAACCGCTCACCAACTCCGTCTCCACGACGTGGAGTCCGCTGATGAAGGTCTACCGGGACGCGTTCGGCACCGGTGACATCCACGCGGCGGCCGCCCAGGCCGTGATCATCGCCATCGCCACGCTGCTGCTGTCCTTCGGCTTCCTGCGGGCCGCGAACCGTCGCAACAAGCAGGGGGCAGCCCAGTGAGTTCTCCCGCCGTCCACAAGGCCCCGTCCGCGGCCGGCACCGCGGCCGGCACCGCGGGCGCCGACCGCGGCCGCCCGCCGCTGCGCCGCCGCGTCGCCCTGGTCCCCACGATCACGCTGCTGCTCGGCGCGCTGTACTGCCTGCTGCCGGTGGCGTGGGTGGTGATCGCGTCCACCAAGTCGGGCAGCGAGCTCTTCTCCACCTTCACGTTCCTGCCGGGCAGCGGCCTCACCGACAACATCGCGGACCTGAACGCCTACCGCGACGGCGTCTACTGGAAGTGGATGGGCAACTCCGCCCTCTACGCCGGTCTCGGCGCCCTGCTGTCGACGTGCGTGTCCGCGTTCAGCGGCTACGCGCTGGCGACGTACCGCTTCCGCGGCCGCGAGACGATGTTCAACGTCCTGCTGGCGGGCGTGCTGATGCCGCCGGTCATCCTGGCCGTGCCGCAGTACCTGCTGATGGCCCAGGCCGATCTCACGGACTCCTACTGGTCCGTGCTGCTGCCGCAGATCCTCTCCCCCTACGGCGTCTACCTCTCGCGCATCTACGCGGCCGCGGCCGTGCCGGCCGACGTGGTGGAGGCCGGCCGGATGGACGGGGCGAGCGAGTGGCGGATCTTCACCCGGATCGCCCTGCCGATGATGGTCCCCGGCATGGTGACGGTGTTCCTCTTCCAGTTCGTCGCCGTGTGGAACAACTTCCTGCTGCCGTACATCATGCTCAGCGACGACGAGAAGTTCCCGATCACGCTCGGCCTGTTCACGCTGCTGGAACAGGGCGCCAACGCACCGGCCCTGTACACCCTGGTGATCACCGGCGCGTTCCTCGCGGTGCTCCCCCTGGTGGCGCTGTTCCTGGTCGTCCAGCGGTTCTGGAGTCTGGACCTGCTGTCCGGGGCCGTAAAGTCATGACCATGAGCAACACCGGGGGCAGGCGCAGGCCGCCGACCATCCATGACGTGGCGCGCGAGGCGGGGGTCTCACGAGGGACCGTCTCGCGCGTGCTCAACGGCGGCCACTACGTCAGTCCGGCCGCCCAGCAGGCGGTCGACGCCGCCATCCGCAGGACGGGTTACGTCGTGAACCGGCACGCCCGCTCCCTGATCACGGGCCGCTCCGACTCCGTCGGCTTCCTGCTGACGGAGCCCCAGGAGCGGTTCTTCGAGGACCCCAACTTCAACGTGCTGCTGCGGGGTTGCACCCAGGCACTGGCCGCGCACGACGTCCCCCTGCTGCTGATGCTGGCCGGGACCGAGGACGAGCGGCGGCGCATCACCCGGTACATCACCGCCGGGCACGTCGACGGGGTGCTGCTGGTGTCCAGCCACTCCGGGGACCCGGTCGCCACCGAACTGCGCGAGGCGGGCGTGCCGCTCGTCGCCTGCGGCAAGCCGATCGGGATCGGGTCGAAGGTCAGCTACGTGGCCGCCGACGACCGCGACGGCGCCCGGGACATGGTGCGCCACCTGCTCGACCGGGGCCGGCGCCGGATCGGGGTGGTCACGGGCCCGCTGGACACCCCCGGCGGTGTGGAGCGGCTCGCCGGCTACAAGGAGGTGCTCGCCGAGGCGGGCATCGGGTTCGACGAGCGGCTGGTCGTGTCCGGGGACTACAGCCGGGCCAGCGGTGACGCGGGAGCCGAGCGGCTACTGGCGCAGGCCCCCGACCTGGACGCGGTGTTCGTCGCGTCCGACCTGATGGCACAGGGGGTGCTGGCCGCGCTGCGGCGGGCGGGCCGCAGGGTGCCGGAGGACGTCGCGGTCGGCGGCTTCGACGACTCCCCCGCGGCCACCTCCTCCACCCCCGCGCTCACCACGATCCGCCAGCCCTGGGACCGGATCAGCAGCGAGATGGTCCGCGTCCTCCTCGCGCAGATCGGCGGCGAGGACCCGGCCGCGGTCATCCTCCCGACGGAACTGGTCACCCGCGAGTCGACCTGAGGGCGGCCGGGGCCGGATGCGGGGCCGGATGTGGGGCCGGATGTGGGGCCGGATGACGGCGGGCCGGGAAGGGGGACCGCCCGGGCGCGCGGCGACGGAAGCGCACCTCCCCGCCGCCGAGTTCGGTCACCGGTTCGGTCGTCACGGCCCCCCACACACCCGCCCTCCCCGCACGGCGCCCACCCGCCCTCCCTGCGCTGCGCTGCGCTGCCGCGGTGCACGCGTACACCGCGACCCGCGGCGACCGGGGGCCCGGCCGCGGGTCGCGGTGATCACCGCGGAGGTTCCGCCGCCGCGGATCCGGCCTCCGCCGCGGCACCGCGCTCCTCGTGACAGCCGCGGCGGAGGGTCGTGCGGCGCCGGTGACGCCCGGGGCCGAGGACGGCACCGCCCCGGGGTACGACCGCGGGAGGAGCCCCGCCGCCTTCCGCGGCCGCGGCGCGGCCGTCGACCCGGCGTGCCCGGCTCCGGTCGCACGGGTGAGGCGCCCGGATGCGACTCCGGTCGTACGGGGGAGGTGCCCCGGAATGCGACCGCGGTCGCATGCGGGGGCGACCCGGGGCCGATGTGGCACGGCGTGCCCCGCCCCGAGGATGGCCGGGTGACCGAGATCATCGCGGGGCTGTACCTGTCCCCTCCGGAATTCCTCGCCCTGCTGGGCGCCGTCGCGCTGGTGGTGGCGCGCTGGCTTCCCCCCGCCGCCCGCCCGCGCGTCACGATCGCGGCGGGGGCGGTTCTCGTGCCGTCCGCGATCGTGCTGGGCGCGGTGGGGATCCGCTGGCAGATGCTGCCCGTCCTGGCGGGCGCCGCCGTCGCGGCGCCGTTCGCCCTCTCGCCCCTGCTGCGACGCCGCACCGGCCGGCCGGCGTGGCGGGCCCGACGGTGGCTGGCGGTGCCGGGGTCGGTGGCCTGCGTCGGCCTGATCGCCACGGGCCCGGTGGCCGCCTGGGCCTTTCCCGTGCCCGTGTTCCCCGAGCCGTCGGGCCGTTTCGCGGTCGGCACCCGCGTGGTGCAGTGGACCGATCCGCGCCGCCCCGAGAGCTTCACCGCCGACCCGCACGACCGGCGCACGGTCGTGGTCCAGCTCTGGTATCCCGCGCGGAAGAGCCCCGCGGGCGCGCCTCGCGCCCCGTACCTCGGGCGCACGGAGCACGAGGCGCGCACCGTTTCCGATGCCCTCGCCCGCCAGGTCGGCCTGCCCGGCTTCCTGGTCGACGGCGTGCCGCGGGCCCGCACCCGTGCGGTCTTCGACGCCCCGGTGGCCGACGCGGGCGGACGGTTCCCGGTCGTGCTGTTCTCCCCCGGGTCGGGCGGGGTGCGTACCCAGAACACGGCCTGGGCGGAGGAACTGGCCAGCCACGGCTACGTGGTCGCCGCCCTCGACCACCCGTACGACTCCGCGGCCGTCGTCCTCGCCGACGGCCGGACGATCCGCTCCGAGACCGTCTCCACCGGGGACCGGGAGGAGGACGAGAGGCTGGCGGCCGGCTGGACGGCCGTGCGGGCCGCCGACCTCGGCTTCGTCCTCACCCAGCTGGACCGTCTGGGCGGAGGGGAGATCACCGGCCCGCTGACCGGACGCCTGGACACCGGCCGGGTCGCGGTCACCGGCCACTCCATGGGGGGTGCCGCCGCTCTGCTGGCAGCCCGGCGGGACCGCCGGTTCGACGCCGTCGTCGATCTGGACGGCTACCCCCACGGCCCCGTCTCCCCCGCCCTCCGCCAGCCGGCGCTCGCGCTCACCCAGGCCATCACCTCGGGAACCGACCCGCGTTACCTGCCCCGCCTCACCGAGGCCCTCGAGCTCAGCACCGCGACGAGCTACCGGCTCACCGTCCCCGGCGCCGCGCACCTCACCTTCATGGACGGCCCCCTCTACCTGCCGCCCGTGCCCTCGCTGGTCGGCTCCCTGGGCCGCACCGAGAGCCCGCACGTCGTCGCCGCGGCCACTCTCGCCTTCCTGGACGCCACCCTGCGGCACGAACCCGGTGACCTGGCCGGCGTCCTGTCGGCCTACGGGGACCTCAGCGTCCACCACCCGGACGACGGCCGCTGATCGGCCGTGCCGGGCGGCCGGCTGCACGGTGGCCCCTCCCCCGGACCCCGGTCGCCCGGTCCCCCTGCCGCCGCGTCGCCGAGGGCCCTTGCGCCCGCATTAGTTGCACAGTAAACAAACCGGGTTCCCGGTGTTACCGTGCAGGTATGGCAGCGAAGACGGCCGGAACGGACCTCGAGGACCGGTGGCGGGACATCCTGTCGGTGCACGCGCGCACGACGTGCGAGATCGACCGCGCGCTGCATCCGCACGGTCTCGGGGCGAGCGACTTCGAGGTGCTCGACATCCTGGCCGCCGAGGCGCCCCGGCCGGGCGACCAGTGCCGGGTGCAGAACCTCGTCGGACGCGTCCACCTGAGCCAGAGCGCCCTCTCCCGCCTCATAGGGCGGCTGGAGAAGGACGGCCTGGTGGAGCGGTCCGTCTGCGCGGAGGACCGGCGCGGGGTGTGGGTCGCCCTCACCCCGAAGGGCCGGGCCCTGCACGGCGAGGTGCTGCCGCTCCAGCGCGAGGTGCTGACCCGCATGCTGGCCGGCTGAGCCCGGCACGGCAGGGCCGGCACGACCGGCCCGGCACGGCGGGGCCGCGGCGCCCACGGGGCCGGGCTCGTGGTGACGGGCGGTCTCAGCGGGCCAGCAGGGTGCGCACCCCTTCCGAGGTGAGGGTCAGCGGGTGGTCGCCCGCGGCGTCGATGGAGAGGGACAGTTCGCCCTCCGGCCACTGGTGGGCCAGTGCGCCGAGGGGCACCAGGCGGTAGCGGTCCACCCCCGGGAGCAGGTCGGCCATCTCCGGTTCGGAGGTGAAGACCGGGACGACGGGCGACGTGCCCGGCTGCTCCAGGACGGGCAGGGCCAGCATGCTGGGGTTGGTCACGTCCTCGTCGGTGGCGTCCTCGGGCACCGGCACCAGCACCTCGCAGTGCGCGAGGGTGTCCAGTGCGTTCGTGTCGCCGGTGTCCCTGGCCAGCGCGTCCAGCGCCCGCGCGGCGGCGGTGTCGTGGGCGGGTGTCTCCATGGCAGCTCCCCGGGTAGCGGTGGTTGGCGGGTCCGGCCACGCGTACCCAGTCCACCGGCGGGCAATCGGGCTCCGGCCGTCCGGCTCGTCCGGCTCGTCCCGCCCGCCGCCGCGGGCGCCGTCTCCGGGGGCGGCTACGGCGTGTGGCGCCGGGCCGACTCGTTCTCCTGGGCCATCCGGCGCAGCGCCATCAGGGCGGGTTCCAGCAGGACGGTCAGCAGCAGGGCCCGCTCGGCGCTCTCCAGCGGGTCGGTGAGGCCGTCGAGCTGGTCGAGGTCGACGGCGGCGACGCGTTCGGCGAGCCGGGCGTAGGCCAGCAGGGTGTGGCGTTCCACGGGGACGCCGAGCGAGTGCAGCGAGGTCAGGGCCCCGGCGAGGGTGGCGCGGGCGGGCGCCCTCTCGTGCACGCGCCAGCCCAGCTCCTCGACGAGCGCCTCGACCTCGCCGGCCGCCGGGTCCGGTGCGGGGGAATCGCCGGACAGCGACACGGAGCCCAGGGCGAGGCCGAGCAGGACGTGGGGGTCGCCGGGGTGCGCCGCCAGCGCGTCCAGCACCTCGCGGGTGGTGGCGACGGACAGTCCCCGCACACCGGTCAGCGCGCGGATCAGGCGCAGGCGGCGCAGGTGCTGGTCGTCGTACTCCGCCTGGGTCGCGGAGGTCTGCCGGCCGGGCGGGAGGAGCCCCTCGCGGAGGTAGTACTTGATCGTCGCGACGGGGACGCCGCTGCGGCGGCTCAGCTCGGACATGCGCATCGGGACGGCTCCGCTCTGGAAATTGGATACCTCCACTGTCTAACATGGATAGTGAAGGTATCCAATTGTTCCGCCACGGATGCCTCTTCCCGCGCCGCCCGTTTTCCCGTCCCGCCCGTCTCACGGAAGGGCACAGCCATGCCCACCCTGCCCTGGACCACGCTCGACGAGCCCGCCCCCGGCGCCGAGGCCGTCGTCATGGCCTCCCGCTTCGAGGTCCGCTCCCTCAAGGACGTCCCGCGCTTCTTCCTGAAATCCCTCGGCGCGTGGCGGCAGGTCACCCGCGCGCCGGGCGCGTACGGCGCCTCGCTCGTCGCCCAGCCCTTCAAGCGCACCTTCTGGACCCTGTCGGCCTGGGAGAGCGAGGAGGCCCTGTACCGGTACGCGCGGACCGAACCGCACCGGTCGGCCATGACCGGGCTGCGCGCCACGACGAAGGCCTCGGCGTTCACGTTCTGGCGGGTCCCGGCCGCCGGACTGCCCGTCGACTGGGCGGAGGCCCGCCGCCGCCTCGCCGAGCAGGAACGCACCGGCGCCTGAGCGACACCACGGTCCGCGAGGTCGGCGGCGCGCTCGGCACCGCCGTACCGAGCACCGCGTTCGTGGCGCACGGCGGCACACGGGGACCGCAGGAGTCCGTCGACGGATGCGGCCCCGCGGCGTGGACCGGTGCCGCCGCGGGGCCGCTCGGCGCGCCGTGCGCCCCCGGCATCCCGCGCCGGCCGCGCGCCGGCGACACGGCCGGGAGCCACCGCGACGAAGGGCCGCGTCCTCGCGTTCCGGGCCCGCGCCCACCTGAGCGGGGGGCCGCTTGAATGATCGAAGGAGGGGGTGGTTAGCATATGAGCGCCACCTAGCTCGAAAGAGAATCCTGTGACTGTCAACGACGACTCGTTCACCAACTGGAAGCACCGCGAGGAGATCGCGGAGTCGATGATCCCGATGATCGGGAAACTCCACCGGGAGCGGGACGTCACCGTCCTGCTGCACAGCCGCTCCCTGGTGAACAAGTCGGTGGTGAGCATCCTCAAGACCCACCGCTTCGCCCGGCAGATCGCCGGCGAGGAGCTCTCGGTCACCGAGACCCTGCCGTTCCTGCAGGCCCTCACCGCGCTCGACCTCGGCCCGTCCCAGATCGACATCGGCCTGCTCGCCGAGCACTACCGGACGGACGACCACGGCCTGTCGGTGCCGGAGTTCACCGCCGAGGCCGTGGCCGGCGCCACCGGCGCCCACAAGATCGAGCGCCGGGAGCCGCGCGACGTCGTGCTGTACGGCTTCGGCCGCA
Source organism: Streptomyces sp. NPDC014882 (assembly GCF_043081325.1). Taxonomy (NCBI): domain Bacteria; kingdom Bacillati; phylum Actinomycetota; class Actinomycetes; order Kitasatosporales; family Streptomycetaceae; genus Streptomyces; species Streptomyces sp. NPDC014882. The sequence goes on along the minus strand of NZ_JBIBWL010000004.1, from coordinate 462,314 downwards.
TCGGCCGCCTCGTCGCCCGCCTGCTCATCGAGAAGTCCGGGTCCGGCAACGGCCTGCGGCTGCGCGCCGTCGTGGTGCGCGGGGGCGGCGAGCAGGACCTCGTCAAGCGGGCGTCGCTGCTGCGCCGTGACTCCGTGCACGGCCAGTTCCAGGGCACGATCACCGTCGACGAGGACAACAGCACCATCGTCGCCAACGGCAACGAGATCAAGGTGATCTACGCCGACGACCCGAGCCAGGTCGACTACACGGCGTACGGCATCACCGACGCCATCCTCATCGACAACACCGGCAAGTGGCGTGACCGCGAGGGGCTGTCGAAGCACCTGCGCCCCGGCATCGACAAGGTCGTGCTGACCGCGCCCGGCAAGGGCGACGTCCCCAACATCGTGCACGGCGTCAACCACGACACGATCAAGCCGGACGAGCGGATCCTGTCCTGCGCGTCCTGCACCACCAACGCGATCGTCCCGCCGCTGAAGGCGATGGCGGACGAGTACGGCGTGCTGCGCGGCCACGTGGAGACCGTCCACTCGTTCACCAACGACCAGAACCTGCTGGACAACTACCACAAGTCCGACCGCCGGGGCCGCTCCGCGCCGCTCAACATGGTCATCACCGAGACGGGCGCCGCCTCCGCCGTCGCCAAGGCGCTGCCCGACCTCGACGCGCGGATCACCGGCAGCTCGATCCGCGTGCCGGTGCCGGACGTGTCGATCGCGATCCTCAACCTCCAGCTGGCCCGCGAGGCCGGCCGCGAGGAGGTCCTCGACTACCTGCGGGACGTCTCGCTGACCTCGCCGCTGAAGCGCCAGATCGACTTCATCAGCGCCCCCGACGCGGTCTCCAGCGACTTCATCGGCTCGCGCCACGCCTCGATCGTCGACGCCGGCGCCCTGAAGGTGGAGGGCGACAACGCGATCCTCTACCTCTGGTACGACAACGAGTTCGGCTACTCCTGCCAGGTCGTCCGCGTCGTCCAGCACGTGTCGGGCGTCGAGTACCCGACGTTCCCGGCGCCGCGCGCCTGACCGCCGCGTCCGGCCCGGCCCGCCCGACCGCCGCGTCCGGCCCGGTTCCCCCGGGCCGGACGCGGGGTGCGCCTCAGCCCGAGACCGTCTCCGGGCGGCCGGGCTCGGCCCACCGCGTGTGGAAGGCGCCGGGCCGGTCGGTGCGGCCGTAGGTGTGCGCGCCGAAGTAGTCGCGCTGGCCCTGGAGCAGGGCCGCGGGGAGCCGGCCGGCGCGCAGGGTGTCGTAGTGCGCGAGGGCCGCGGAGAACGCGGGCACCGGGACGCCCCGGCGGGCCGCGGAGGCCACCGTCTCGCGCCAGGGCACCTGGGCGTCGGTGATCTCCATCGCGAACTCCATCTCCCCCAGCAGGCTGACCAGTTCGGGGTCGGCGGCACAGGCGGCGCGGATCCGGTCCAGGAACGAGGCGCGGATGATGCAGCCGCCGCGCCAGATCCGGGCGACCGCGCCCAGGTCGATCTTCCAGCCGTACTCGCCCGCCGCGTCCTGGATCATCTTCCAGCCCTGGTCGTAGGCGATGACCTTCGAGGCGTACAGGGCGTGCTCCACCTGTGAGGTGAAGCGCGCGGCCTCCGTGCGGCTCATCGCGGGGGTGGTGCCGCCGGGCAGCCCGGCGTACGCGGCGCGCAGGGCCGTCTGGCCGGAGGCGGCACGGGCGAAGGTGGCCTGGGCGATGGCGGTGACCGGCGAGCCGAGGTCGAGGGCGGTCTGCACGGTCCAGCGGCCGGTGCCCTTCTGCCCGGCCGCGTCGGTCACGACGTCCACGAACGGCGCCCCGGTGGCCCCGTCGGTGTGGGCGAGGACCTCCGCGGTGATCTCGACGAGGTAGGAGCCGAGCCGCCCCCGGTTCCAGGTGCGGAAGACGTCCGCGATCTCGGCCGGGGTGTATCCGGCGACCTGGCGCAGCAGGTCGTAGGCCTCCGCGATGAGCTGCATGTCGGCGTACTCGATGCCGTTGTGGACCATCTTGACGAAGTGCCCGGCGCCGTCGGTGCCGACGTGCGCGGCGCAGGGCTCGCCGCCGACCCGCGCGCTGACCGCCTCGAACATCGGCCCGAGCACGTCGTACGCCTCGGCCGAGCCGCCGACCATGATCGACGGCCCCTCCAGGGCGCCCTCCTCGCCGCCGGAGACGCCGGCGCCGACGAAGTGGAGGCCACGCGCGCGCAGCGCCTCCTCGCGGCGGCGGGTGTCGGCGAAGTGGGCGTTGCCCCCGTCGACGATCATGTCGCCGGGCTCCAGGAGCGGGGCGAACTCGTCGATGACGGCGTCCGTGACGGCTCCCGCCTGCACCATGATCATCAGCCGGCGGGGGCGTTCGAGGGCGGCGACGAACTCCCGGGCCGTCTCCGCCGCGACGAACGCGCCCTCGTGGCCGAACTCCTCGACGAGCGCGCGGGTGCGGCCGGCGGTGCGGTTGTGGACGGCGACGGTGTACCCGTTGCGGGCGAAGTTCCGGGCGAGGTTGCGGCCCATCACACCGAGACCGGTGACACCGATGGCGGCGGTTGCGTTCATGAGGCGGGTTCCCTTGGATCGACTGGCTCGGTTAGCTCGACGGCGGGGCCGGGGGTGCACGGCCCCTCGTGCCCCCGGATACGGCCGGGAGGCCGGATCGTCTCGATGGCGGCGCCGGTGATCGCGGAAGCGGGTGGCGCGTCGCCCGGTGGTCGCCCCCCTCGACGTCCCGTCGCCCGCGGGGCGTGCCCCACGGGGTGCCGACCAGCCGGTGAACGCCTGGGGTGGACGGTTCACCGGTGGCCTGCCCGGGGCATGTTCGTCCCCGGGGCGGTCCTCGCCGTGCGGTGGCGCCCCGCTCGGGACGGGCGACGGACGAGGGGGAGGAAGCGGTGGGTTGGACGACGGAGGAGTTCGGGGAGTCCCACGAGGGCATCGCGGGCGCGGTCCTGGCCGACGGCAGCGAGCCCAAGCCGGTGTACCTGGACTTCGGCAGCTGCGCCGACAGCGTGCTGGAGACCAGCGAGTGGTGGGCGTACGACGGCAGGCTCCGCCGCCCGAGAGCGGCCGGCTTCCGCGCGGCCTGCGCGTGCGGCTGGCGCGGCGAGACCCATCCGATCGACGGGGGGTGGACGGCCGGCGGCCGGCTCCACGACCTGGACGTCTCCGCCGCGCGCAGTGACTGGCGGGTGCACATCCGCGCCGTCGAGCGCCGGACCGTGCCGCTCCCCGAACAGCTCACGCACCTGATCCACCAGCTGGAGGAGCAGCTGACCACTCTGACCGAGCGGGCGCCGGTGGCCGCCCTCAAGGCCGTGACCACGCTGGAGCGGCTGCTGCCCGACATCGGGCAGGAGGCGGCCCGGGCGGTGCGCGACGACGAGCTGTCCTGGGAGTCGGTCGGCACGGCGCTGGGCGTCAGCCCGGACCGGGCCCGTTCCCTGCTCAGCCACTACCTGCTGCGCCGCTGAGCACGACGGCCGTCGGTGCGCGGGATCCCTCCCCCGGCACGGCGGCTGCCGTCCGGTGGCCGGCGCGGGCCCGCGGGAGGGGCGGGGAGACGCGCCGCCCCGGCCCCGTTCCCGGTCGGACGACGGCCCGCCCCTCGGCCGGACGACGGCCCGTCACGGGGGCCGCACCAGGTCGGCGACGTGGACGGTGACGGTGTCGAGGACACCGGCCCAGGCGGTTTCGTCGCCGAGGACCAGGTAGTTGAGGGTGAGCCCGTCGGTCATGGCGGCCAGGTAGCGGGCCAGGACGGCTACGGGCACGTGCAGTTCGAGGTCCGTGCTCGCGCGCAGCTCCTCGACGAGTTCGGCGTAGGTGTCGGCGTACAGCTCGTACTGGCGTCGTGCGAGATGCCCGGACGGTCTCCTCCAGGGTGGCCCGCGGCCGGATCGCCTCCCGGACGACCCCGGCGTAGTGGTCGGTGATCGTCGTGATGACGGACTCGACGAGGGCCTGCTTGGAGTCGAGGCAGTAGGGGAAGACGCTCAGGGACACGCCCGCCTCGGCGGCGATGGACCGGGTCGTCGCGGCGGCGACGCCGTCGCGGGCCGTCACCCGGATCGCCGCCCCGGTGGGCTGCCGGCGGCGTTCGGCCGACGGCATCCGTGCCCTGCGCGTGTCCTTCGTGCTCGTGGCGGTCCGCCCGCCCCCGGGCAGGCAGGCGGGCGGGCGGACCGGGGCGGGGTGCGTGCTCAGCCGCTGTGCACGCCGACCTCGTACAGCGAGTACCCCCACTGCGTGCCGCGCGCCAGGCCCTGCACGCGGACGTGGCGGGCGGGGGTGGCGGTGAAGCGGGCGGTGTCCAGGCCGCCGTCACCGGAGGCCGTGGACCAGACCGTCCGCCAGTCCCGGCCGTCGGTGGAGAGATCGATCCGGTACGACTTCCCGTACGCGCGTTCCCAGTCGAGGGTGACGCGTCCGACCGGGTGCGTGGCGCCGAGGTCGATCCGCAGCCACTGGCCGTCGCTGCGGTCACTGGCCCAGCGGGTACCGGGGTCGCCGTCCACCGCGCGGCCCGCCCCGTAATCGGTGAGGAGGTTCCACTCCTGCGAACTGGCCTTCGCCGCAGCGCCCTCGGCGAGGTTCACGCCCGCCCGGTGCGTCTCGGTGCCGCCCCAGGTGTCGAGGTAGGACTCCGCCCCGCGGAACAGGTCGTCGACCACGTCCTGGCCGCCGACCAGGCGGACGTCCTCGATCCAGTCGGGGACCATGCCGTAGTGGGCGGCTCCGTCGGTGTTGAGGTCCCAGGTGCGGTCGCCGGTGGTCTGCCGGTCGATGACGGACCCGCCGTCGACGCTGCGGAAGGGGTACGTCACCGGGTCGGCGGCGTCCGCGCCGCGCGGGGCAGGCCAGCCGCCGACGCCGTTCATGTCGGTGCCGTAGCCGTAGCCGACGCCGTACTTGTCGCGCAGGGCGTCCGTGCGCCCCGCCTCCGCGCTGAACTCCTCGGAGCCGTGCATGTACTGGGCGACGAAGCCGCCGAGGCCGTAGACCCGCTCGGTCCAGCCGAGGTCCATCCAGCTGTGCGAGGAGAGCACGCCGGGGTAGGAGGCGGACTCGAGGATGTCGAGGACGCGGCCGGTGGCCTTGACGCTCATGTGGTCGATCTCGAGCATCATCCTGCGTTGCATCATGCCGCGCACGGCGTACTCGCCGAGGGCGGTGAGCCCGCGGACGTTGCACCGGGCGTCCTCGTCGTAGGCGGGGACCTCGACGCCGGCCGGCAGGTCCTCCTCCGCCCCGGAGGCCGCGGTGCCGATGGGGTTGTCGTGCTGCGGGCCGGTGCACCTCTCCGTCTTCCAGAAGGTGCCCGTGGACAGGAACTGCCCGACGTTGACGGCCGTTCCGAGGCCGCCCTCGTCGAAGCGGACGCCGCACAGCGCGTTGTCGAACTTGTGGCACAGGAACATGCTGCGCACGCCGAGCGCGTACAGCTCGTCCAGGCCCTTGTCGATGTCCTCCCGGTCGCACTGCGCGACGTCGAGGACCTGCTTGCAGCCGAAGGGCTCCGAGGTCTCGACGCCGAGGATCACCGCGAGCTTGCCCTGCTCGACCACCCGGCGGGCCTGGGCGCTGTCGGTGACGATCCGGAACCAGCCCTTGCCGGTGCCGCCGTACATCCCGTCGACGTAGGCCTGGAGGTCGTACGTGAGTTTCGCCTGGAGGCGGATCGACGTCATCTCGTCGCAGCCGCGGTCCTTGAAGAAGTACACCGAGCAGATCACGCCGTTGGTGACGAGGTCGTTGACGAGCACCCGCTGGCCGCCGCGCCAGGCGCGCTCCACCCAGGCGTAGTAGTTCTGCTGGTGGGTCAGCGAGTCGTGGGCGGGCCAGTCCTCGAAGGTGGGCCAGCCGACCGGGTCGTGCCTGCCGTCGCCGCCCCTGGTGATGTAGTCGAAGACCGCGAGGGAGCCGTCGGGGTAGTGCTCGGGGCAGTCCTTGAGCGCGTCGGCGACGCCCGCCTCGGAGAAGACCTTGCCGCAGATGAGGCGGCCGCCGAAGGCCTCGTTGGCGAACAGGTGGTCGTGCGCGTCGACGAAGCCGCGCACCTCCCCCCGGGCGTTCGTGCCGGTGAACGGTTCGCCGGTGACGCCGATCCCGGAGTCGGGGGCGGGCCGGGCGGTCGGGTCCCACCAGTCGGCGCCGGCCGCCGAACTCGGCGTCGGGCCGAAGGTCAGGGAGAGCACGAGCAGGAGCAGCGACACGACGGTGAGCTGCCGGTGTCTGCGGTACGGGCGGCCGGTACGGGTCACTGCCCACGTCCCTCGGTCGGCGGGAGCGCGCGGTGACGGGCCGGGGACGCCGGGGATCCGGGGACGCCCACGACCCCACGGAATTGTCATGACCGCGCAATAGTTGCGACGAGGATCGCCACTGCCGGGTCGCGAGTCAAGGGTCCGGGACGACCGACCTGATGGGACCGACCTGATGGGAACGACCCGACGGGAACGGCTCGATGGGACCGGCTCGACGGGCAAGGGCGGGACGGGGCCGGGGCGGGACGAGCCGGGGCGGGACGGCGCCCGGGTGGGGCGGTCGGGTCACGCCGGGCGGGGCGGGTGGGGTACTCGGGGCGGGCGCGCCGCACGCGGGCCGGGCCACCGTGGGGCAGGTTCGTTCGAAGAGGTGAACTGGTGTGCACACCGTGGCTGTTGGGACGTACGTTGTGCGGTGGAACCTGCACGCCTCGGCTGAAAGACGGACGCCACCCATGAGCGACTCAGCGACGACGCCCGGATCGTCGGTGCACCAGAAGATCGACACCTCGGTCCCGCACTCGGCCCGGATCTGGAACTACTGGCTCGGCGGGAAGGACAACTACCCCGTCGACGAGGAGGCCGGCGACGCCTACACCGCCGTCTTCCCCGGCATCGTCACCATCGCCCGCAGCAGCCGGGCCTTCCTGCGCCGCAACATCACCTACCTGGTGTCCGAGGCGGGCATCCGGCAGTTCCTGGACATCGGCACCGGCCTGCCGACCGCCGAGAACACCCACGAGGTCGCCCAGGGCATCGCCCCCGAGTCCCGGATCGTCTACGTCGACAACGACCCGATGGTCCTCGCGCACGCCCGCGCCCTGCTCTACTCCACCCGCGAGGGCGCGACCGCCTACATCGACGCCGACGTCCTCGACCCGGACCGCATCCTGGCGGCGGCCGCCGAGACGCTGGACCTCGGCCGGCCCACCGCCCTCATCCTGAGCAACATCCTCGGTCACGTGGCCGACTACGACCGGGGGCGCGAGCTGGTGACCCGGCTCATGGGGGCCCTGCCGTCGGGCAGCTACCTCTCGATCAACGACGGCTCCCGTGGCATCGACCCCGTCTTCGAAGCGGCCCAGGACTCCTACAACACCAGCGGCGCCGTCCCGTACAACCTGCGGACCGTCGAGGAGATCACCTCGTTCTTCGACGGGCTGGAGCTGGTCGAGCCCGGCGTGGTCTCCGTGCCCCTGTGGCGTCCGGACCCCTCCGCGACCGCGCCCGAGGTCATCGCCGAGCACGGAGGCCTCGCCCGCAAGCCGTGATGCGCCGCGGGACCGGCGGCGGGGCACCCGGACGGGGGCGCGAGCCTGCCGTCCGGGAGCGGTCCGGTGCCGGCGCCGCGGCCGGTCCGGGCTCACGTGGCCGGTCCGGGCTCACGTGGCCGGGGGCGCCCGGCTCACGTGGTCGGGGGCGCCCGGTGGTGCGACGCTGGACGGGAGAGCTGTCCGAGACGGAGCCGGACCCCGGGAGGCCTCATGGGACGGGACGTCCCGGCGGTGGTCTTCACGCGCGAGGACCGGCGCCGGTACCGGATCAAGATGCAGGAGTGCCTCGACGCGTTCGCCCAGATGCTGCGCGAGGACCGGTTCGCGTCCGAGCGGCCCCGGGTGGGGCTGGAGATCGAGCTGAACCTCGTCGACGACGCGGCAGAGCCGGCGATGCGCAACAGCGACGTGCTGGAGGCGATCGCGGACCCGGCCTGGGCCACCGAGCTGGGCCGCTTCAACCTCGAGATCAACGTGCCGCCGCGCCGTCTGACGGAGGGCGGCCCCGACGCGTGGGAGTCGGAGATCCGTGCCGCGCTGAACCACGCCGACGAGCGGGCCAGGTCGGTCGGCGCGCAGCTGATCACGGTCGGCATCCTGCCGACGCTGCGCCAGGAGCACATCGGCGAGGCCGCCCTGTCGGAGAACCCCCGCTACCGGCTGCTCAACGACCAGGTGTTCGCGGCCCGGGGCGAGGACCTGCGCATCGAGGTGGACGGCGTCGACCGGCTGCGCACGTACGCGGACACGATCACCCCGGAGGCCGCGTGCACCAGCACCCAGTTCCACCTCCAGGTCCCCCCGGAGGAGTTCCCCGCCTACTGGAACGCCGCGCAGGCCGTCGCCGGGGTGCAGATCGGGCTGGCCGCCAACGCGCCGTTCCTGTTCGGCAGGGAACTGTGGCACGAGACCCGGATCCCCCTGTTCGAGCAGGCCACCGACACCCGCCCGCAGGAGATCAAGGTGCAGGGGGTGCGGCCCCGGGTGTGGTTCGGGGAGCGGTGGATCACCAGCGTCTTCGACCTGTTCGAGGAGAACCTGCGCTACTTCCCCGCGCTCCTGCCGCTGTGCGACGAGCAGGACCCGACGGAGACGCTGGAGCGTGGTGACGTCCCCGAGCTGGGCGAGCTGACCCTGCACAACGGCACCATCTACCGCTGGAACCGCCCGGTCTACGCGGTCGCCGACGGCATCCCGCACGTCAGGGTGGAGAACCGGGTGCTGCCCGCCGGTCCGACCGTCGCCGACACCCTGGCCAACGGCGCCTTCTACTACGGCCTGACCCGCGCCCTGGTGGAGGAGGAACGGCCGGTGTGGTCCCGGATGTCCTTCGCGGCCGCCGAGGAGAACCTGCACCTGGCGGCCCGGCACGGCATCGAGGCGTCCCTGTACTGGCCGGGGATGGGCGAGGCGCCGGTGCCCGAGCTGGTCCTGCGGCGGCTGCTGCCGCTGGCGCACCGGGGCCTGGAGCTGTCCGGGATGGACGCGGCCTGGCGGGAGCCCCTGCTCGGCGTCATCGAGCAGCGGTGCGTCACGGCCCGCAACGGCGCGGTCTGGCAGAAGGAGATGTTCCACCACCTGGCCGCCTCCCCCGGTGTGGGCCGCGACGAGGCGCTGCGGCGCATGACGCGGCAGTACATCGACTACATGCATCTCAACGCCCCCGCGCACACCTGGCCGGTGGACTGAGGGGGAGCCGACGGGAGCGGCGGGACGACGGAGAGCCGGCGAGAGCGGCGAGGCGACGGGACAGCCGGCGAGAGCGGTGAGGAGGAGCAGGTCAGCGGCTGCGGGGCGCGTACATGATCACGGCCATGCCCGCGAGGCACACCAGGGCGCCGACGACGTCCCAGCGGTCGGGGCGGTAGCCGTCGGCGACCATGCCCCACACGATCGACCCGGCCACGAAGATCCCGCCGTACGCGGCGAGAACGCGCCCGAAGTCGTCGTCGGACTGGAAGGTGGCCACCACCCCGTACAGCCCCAGCGCGACGACACCGGCACCGGCCCAGATCCACCCCCGGTGCTCGCGGACGCCCTGCCACACCAGCCAGGCGCCGCCGATCTCGAAGAGGGCGGCGACGACGAACAGGGCGACGGAACGGACGACGGTCATGCCGACCGACCCTACCGGCGGCCTGCGCCCGTGGTCCCCAGCGGGCCCCGGGCCCCTCGCAGCCGCGTCCGCCGTCACCGGCGGTCCCGTCTCCACGTCCGCCGTCCAGCCCCTCACCGCACCCGACGGCGCCACCCGCACAGGGCACGGGCTCGGCGCGGAAACTCCCGTTCCCCTCCCGGACCACCGGACGGACCACAGCCGGCACCCGTACTCCTGCGCACCGGAACCCACCCGTGCGCACCCGACCGCCGGCGGTCCACATCCCTCAGCCGCACGGCCGGCCCGGGCCCCCGTCCGGCCCGGCCTGCCCGTCCGGCGGTCGCGCGCCGAGGCCGGCCAGGACCAGTCCCGCGGCGATGAGCGGCCCCTCGGCCAGGGCGACGCCGGTGACCAGGGCGGCGACCCCGGCGGCCAGCGTGCACCGGGCCCCGGTACGGCGGCGCCGGCGAGGCCGTACGGGCCGCGGACCGTCGGGCGGAAGGCGTCCCCCGAGGACGGCCGGACACTCGTCGTCGGGCTGCGGCACGGCGCGCCTCCCTTCCCTGGGCGATCCGGGGCGCGGCCCTTCCGGGGTCCGGTCGCCCGCGGGGCGGCGGCCCGGCCCGCCGACGTGTTCCAGCGGCTCCCGACCCGATGCCCAACTGGCTTATTTCCTGGGGAAGTAGGGGCAAACTCCACCCCCGGCCACGGCCCCGGCACGATCCGCCGGGCAGCCCCTGGCGGTCGGCCCCGGAAATCGTCCGGGGTCGGCTTCGAGGCCCGGCTCCGTGTCGGTCCGTCGGTGGTCCGGGGCGGCAGGTCGGGGCGGCGGGCCGGGGCGGCGGGCAGCGTCGAGGGCGCCCTCGGAAGTACCGGGGAGTACCGGGGAGTACCGGCGAACGTTCCTCGGCACCAGCCGTCCCCGGGTCACCGTCGTCCCGACGGGGAAGTGGTCGGGGGCCGTCGGCCTCCTGCCGGGATTCCGGGGCCCGGCTCGATCGCGTCGAGGAGGCGGAATACCCGTGGTGCCCGCGTGGTTGTCCGCGGTTGTCGATCAGCAAGGAGACCCATGTCTGTGATCCGTCGTCCCCGTGCGCTTCGTTCCGGCGATCTCGTGGTCGTCACCGCGCCCTCGGGCCGGCTCGAGCCGGGCGAGGAACCGCTGCTCGCCCGCGGTGTGGCGGTACTCGAACGGATGGGTTTCCGCGTGCGGGTCAGCCCGATGGTCGACTCCGCGCGGAGCCGCTGGTGGGCGGCGGGCGCTCCGGCGGAGCAGGCCGCCGAGCTCAACGCGCTGCTCCGGGATCCGGAGGTGCGGGCCGTCGTCGCGCACACCGGTGGCCAGGCGACCATCGGTTATCTCGACCTGATCGATCTGGACGCGGTCCGGGCCGACCCGAAGCCGATCCTCGGCTACAGCGACATCTCGCTGCTGCACATGGCGCTGTACTCCAGAACCGGCCTCGTCGGCTTCCACGCCGACATCGCCACCCACGGTTTCGGCAGCGACTGGTACACGTTGGGCGACGAGGCCCGCCGGTCCGAGCTCGTCGACCTCTACGCCCGTGTGCTCACCAAGGCCGAGGCGCCGGGCGCGCTGCCGCCAGGGGGGGCGTGGGAGACCTGGCAGCCGGGCCGCGCGCAGGGACCACTGGTCGGCGGCTTGCTGAACCGCCTGGTCCAGTTGCAGGCGACACCGTTCGCACTGGCCGCCGAACGGTTCGACGGCGCCGTCCTGTTCTGGGAAGAGCTGCAGCGGCCGGTCACGCGGATCTGGTGCGACCTGCACGCCCTGCGGCTGTCCGGTGTGCTGGACCGGATCGCGGGCATGGTGATCGGCATCCCGAGCGAGGTCACGCCCTACGAGGACGGCGGAGACCAGGTCGGTCTGCGCGATGTCGTGCTCGACGTCCTGGCGCGGCGCGACATCCCCGTCCTCGCCGGGGTCGACTTCGGCCACACCTCGCCGAACCTGCCGCTGCCCCTCGGCGTCCGCGCGGACGTGGACGCCGACAACCGGACCCTGTCCCTGCTCGAGCCGGCGGTCGCCGAACGCTGAGTGCCGTCGGATCCCGGCACGGGTTTCGGCGGGCCGCGTCTCGACCGCCACCGTGCGGCGCAGGCCGCACCGGGACGCGGTCGGCACCCCCGGAGCGCGGGGGGCACGTCCTCCGGCGTGCCCCCCCCCCCGCCGGGAGCGGCACCGGTCCGGCTCCGGTGCCCGGCCCTGCCGTGCCGGGCACCGGCCGGGGTCATCGACGGGTGCCGGGGACGTGGGCCCGGATCCGGTCGGACTCCAGCACGGTGCCCGCCGGGCCGGCCGGGTTGACGTAGAGCGCGTGACCGGGCGGCAGCCGGTCCAGGAGGTCGGCGACGGCGACGTGTTCGAAGGCGAAGCCGCCCACGGCGTCGAGGTGGGGCGGGGCGGTGAAGACCGGGACGACGAGCCCGCCGTCCGCCACGGCGGCGGTCACCGGTGTCCCGTCCGGCAGGGTCAGCACCGCCACCTCGGCGGCGGCCAGGGCGCGCAGGGCGTCCTCGGCCGGTCCGTAGCCGGTGACCGCGAGCCGGAGGGCGTCGTCGACGGCGTCCGTGGCCTCGGGCCAGCCCAGTGCTTCCGGGGAGGGCCGGTAGGCCTCGTTGTCCTGCCACTCCTCGATCTCGCCGGTCGCTCCCGTGCGCCAGCGGCCGACCACGACCCGGTCGGGCGGCACGCCCTCGCCGTCCCAGCCGGGATCGGTCATGCTGATCCAGTGCTCCGGCGCGAGCCGTGCGGCCTCGACGATGTCCTCGGGGGGCGTGGGCATCGTCGAAGCCGCACTCCGCTCATTCACCGTGCTCGCCGTGTTCGCCGTGTTCGTCTCGGTCGCCTCGGTCGCCTCGGTCGCCTCGGTCGCCTTGCTCATCTCGCTCACCTTGCTCGCCTCGTTCACCGGCATCCGGCTCTCTCCTCGTCCACCTGCTCCGCCCGCCGGTCACCGGTCACCCGGGCCGCTTGTTCCGGGGGGTGGCAGTCCGAGCCCCTCCCGGAGCCGGGCGGCGAGGCGCGCGACCGTCCGGGGGTCGGTTCCTTCCGCGGCCAGGAGGACGGCGAGCCGGCGCACCGCGTCGCGGAAGGCATCCCCGGCGTACCGCCAGTCCGCGAGCGCGGAGTCCCGTTCGCCGGGCAGGAGCAGTCCGAGGGCTGTGTCCCAGGCGGCGCGGGCAGCCCTGGCCGCGTCGGGGTCCGGGGCCGTGCTCCCGAAGTCCGTGAGGGCCGAGCGCCAGAGCCGGCGCGACACGGTGGCCGCGACGGCGTCCAGGGCGCCCGGCCACGGGCCGGGACGGGCCAGCAACAGCCGCACCTGGTCGCGCGGTGCCAGTCCGCTGCCCCGCACACCGCCGCCGAGTTGCGCCTCGACGTCCATTCCGGGAGTGATCTCGACGCCCGCGTCCCTCAGTTCGGCCAGGGTGACGATCTCCGTGCCGGTGAACCCCGGCGGGCTCCCGGGCAGGTCCTCCACGCCCACCTGCCCGGCGACCCACCACCGCCGGGCGTCCTCGGACGGCGGCGCCTGGGGCGGCTCCTCGGACGGCGGTGCTTCGGACGGCGGCGCCTCGGACAGTGGCGCCTCGGGCACGGTGTCGTCGTCGGCCGCGATGACGTCGGGGGCGGGGCCGGAGTCCGGGTCCGGCAACGCCGGCGGACGCGTCCGCGACCAGTGCGCTCCCGTGTCGTCCTGCGGCGAGGTCAGTACGAGAAGGCTCTCGTTCACCGCCGGCCGCCGGTCGAGGAGCCGGAGCGGCCGCGTCGGCAGCCACACGGTCCGGGCGGCCCCCGTCCGGGCGGCGATCGCCTCGGCCAGACCGGCGTCCCCCTCCCCCGTCCCGACGGGGACGACCGTGACGTCCCGGTCCAGCCGCGCCAGGACGGGATCGTGGGAGAGCAGTTCGGCGATCTCCTCGTAGGGCACCGGACGGGTGGTGCCGTCCGGCCTGGGCATGTCGAGCCGCCCCGGGGTGGTGCCGTTCATGTCCAGTACGTATGCGCCGGGATGGGCGCTCTTCCCGGCACCCTCGCGGTGCCAGGGCGCCAGTGCCCCGCGACTGCCGGCCAGGCCGCCGTCGGGCGAGATCACGTAGCGGTCCGCCCACATGCGGCTCGGAGCGGTCCTCCCCGCCCAACTGCGGCCGGTGACGGCGCCGTTCACGGAGGTGATGAGGGTGCGGTCGTCGAGCGCGCCGTTGCGTTCGAGGTCGTACGCGGCGAGCACGGTGGGGTCGTGGGCGTCGCGGCCGAGGGCCGCCGCCGTGGCCGCCGTCCGCAGGAGGTCCGCCCGCAGGGCCTCGTCCCGCGGATCCACGCCGGTGTCCAGGTGGAGCACCTTCGCCGTCAGGGCGTCGGGGTCGGGATGGTTCTCCACGCTCTCCACGGCCTTGACCGTGGCCCACAGCGCGTTCTGCCGGTGCGCGGCCGTGACCTGCTCCGACGGGTGCAGCCCCAGCACCTGGCGGGCCCACCGGTCGGTACCGTGCCGGCCGATCAGTTCGCGGGCCCGGTCGACGGAGGACAGGGGGACGAAGTCGGGCAGCGTGGACCGGGGGTCGGCGGACAGGCGCGCCGACGCGGCTTCGAGCATCGTCCGTACGTCGTCGGGGCCGGGCGGCGCGGGCCGGGTGCCGGGGGCCGTCGTCAGGCCGTGGTGCGCGCGGGTGACCCGGTCGAGCAGGTCGAGCGTCAGCTCCCCGTGCTCCCGCAGGTCCTCGTCCCGGCGGCGCATGACCTCCAGGGCGCCGATGCCGCGCAGCAGCCGGTGGTAGGTGCCGTCCGGGTCGTCCTTGTCCTTCTCCACGTCGACGCCGAACGTCGTCCGGAGGGCGCGGACCAGTCGCAGTGCCGTGTCCCGGGCCATGGCCGGGGTGAGGTCCGGGGAGGTCTCCAGGCCGGCCCGCGCGGCGAGGTCGTCGAGTGCGTCCGGGGTCGGTTCGGGGCGCAGCCTCACCATGTCCACCGGGTCGTTCGCCGGGGTGGTGGGGATGCCGTGGTCGTACAGCTTCCCGTGCGCGTAGCGGCTCCAGTGCTCCCTGTCCGGGGCGTAGACGTCGCGCCGTGTCGAGTTGGAGACGTCCTGGGCCGCCGACGTGACGGCGAGCGGGTCGGGGACGAAGGGGCGGCTCCGCTTCAGGGCGGCGGCGGTGTGCCCCTCCGGTCCGCTCCCCCAGCAGGACAGGAACACGAGGGGGGTGTCACGGTCCAACCGGGACACGCTGGGGCGCCGCCGGAGGTAGCCGCCGGTTTCCGTACCCCGGACCGGGACGTTGTTCTGGAACATGCGCTCGACCATGAGGGTCTGCCCCGGCAGGCCGTGGACCACGAAGAAGTAGGGGTCGCGGCCCTTCCACGGCACCGGCCGGGGGTTCCCGATCGGCTCACCGGTGACCGGGTCGTAAACGGACCACTCCGTCGACCGGGTCAGGTCCTGGAGCCACGGCTCACGCCGGAGCAGGTCGGCGCCGTCGACCACCGCACGGCCGACGGGCCGGCCCTCGTCGGTGAGGGTGACCGACTTGACGTCCGCGTCCCGAAGGGTCCTCCCGTCGATCGTGCGCAGGACGCCTTCCCCGGGTTCCGGCCCTTCCCCGTCCGGTCCCAGGTCGTCGGGTCCGCTGGCGATCCACTCGCCGACCGGCTCGCCCATCAGCTCGCCCGCGGACTCGCCCATCGACTCGTCGCCGACGTTCCGGTCGTCGGTCACCTCGACGCGGTGCCGGCCGGTGTCGGGGTGCGGCTTCAGGGCGACCTCGCCGCTGTGCGCCCACAGCGTCCTGCCGGTCCGGGCCGAGGCCCTGCGCGGCAGGTCCAGTCCCATGGCGCCGGCGTTCGGCGAGACGAGCACCACCTCGGCGGCTTCCTCACGGCCCGTCAGTTCCTGGTCCTGCGCCAGCAGTTCGGCGAACTCCTCCGGCGAGAGCCGCCACCTTCTGCTGCGGTCCGGCAGGGTCAGTCCGACCTTGGTGTGGTCGCCGTCCTTCGTTCCGACCACGTACGGGAGGGGGGCGTCGGGCCGGCGCGCCCACGGCGACGGCCGGGGGGCGCGGTCGTCGCCGTCCACCACGTCGTACGAGGAGACGTCCACCTCCCGGGTGGGCCGGCCCGTCCAGTTCCGGCCCAGCGGGGTGCCGTCCGGCGCGGTCAGGCGGGTGGCGTCGGACAACAGGCCCTGCCTGCCCAGGTGGTAGGCGGTCAGCGACGCCCGGCTGGTCGCCCGGCCGGCCGCCATCGCCGCGTCCGCCAGCTCGTACAGCCGGCGCACGCGGTGCGAGAGGTCGTCGACGTCGAAGCGCACCGGTGCGGGAGCGGAGGCCGCGGACCCGCCGTCCGAGCCGGATTCCGACTCGCTGCGGGTGTCCGAATCGCTGCCGGAGTCGGAGTCGCTGTCCGAGTCGGAGTCGTCGTCCGAGTCGGGGTCGTCCCCGGGGTTGTCGTCGAGGTGCAGGAGGTTCCTGGCGAGGCGGTCCGGGCCGGTGAAGTAGTCCGGCCGGCCGAAGTCCTCCGGGCTCAGTTCCGCCAGCCGGGCGGCTGCCTCCGACAGGGGGGAACGGTCGATCGTGATGACCGCCTGTCGCCGTGCCGCACGCCCGGTGGCGCCGTCGATCGGGCCGACGGCGCCGATGTCCCGGCCGCCGCTCCGCGTGGTGACCGGGAAGTCCTCGGCCCGGACCGTGCCGCCGCGCACTTCCGCGATGTCGCGCACGGCCGGCTCGTTGCGCTCCAGCTGACGCCGGATCTCGTCGAGGAGGAAGTCCCGCACGGTCTCCGCCCGCTGCCGGCCGACCGTATCGGCGTGCTCGACGGCACCACCGGACAGCGCGAAGCGCGGGCCGTTGCTGTAACCGGTGACCATGACCCCGGGAAGCCGGAGACCGGCCCTGAGGTCGCGCAGGCCGGACAGCACGATCCGCTCGGCCAGGTCGGCGAGCCGACGGCGCTGGTCCGGGTCGGTGACGTCCCGGTGGCGGTGCTCGAAGGCGACCCGGGACGGGGCCGGGGACGAGGAGGGGGACGGGGACGGGGACGGGGAAAGCGCCGGGGCGGATCCGGCGGGCCCGTCGTCGTCCGGCACCGCCACGCTCTCGGCATCGGTGTCGGTGTCGATGTCGGCGTCGGCGTCGGCGTCGGCGTCTGCCTCCACGTCGAGCGGGTCGTCTTCGGCGTCGGGTTCCGGCCGGGGTACCGGACGGGCCGGGTCGTGCTCGTCGGGTCCCAGTGCCGTCGTCCGCGTCCTCGACGGCCCGGAGCCGGGTTCCGGCGCGGGCGGGGGCGCGGGGACGGACGCGGCGGTCTTCACCTGGTCGGTCCGGACGACGACACCCAGCCGGTCGCTGAACAGGGCCGCCACGTTGGTCAGCCAGTCGGCGGCCTCCGCCGCGTCCAGACCCGGCCGGACCGACTCGCTCATGTAGCGGCCCGACTTGTCGTTCACCACCCAGGAACGCAGCTTCGCGCTCCAGCGGAACTCGCCGGACACCCGGCTGCGCCCCGGCAGCGTCCGGCCTGCCGTCGGACCTGCCGTGGGGTCCGCCGTACGGCCGCCGTCGTCGGCGAAGCCGGCGGCGATGCCGGTGTGGCCCAGCCCGTCCAGCGTCTTGCGCAGCGACTCCGCCGTCAGGTCGGGGTCCTTCTCCCGCATCCCCGCCAGCAGCGCGTCGAACTGCTCCGGCGTGACGATCCCGCTCAGGTCCTCCGTGCCCAGGACCACCCGCCCGTCATCGGTGACCGTGTACAACCACACCGCGTCGCGGTTGCCGGTGATCAGCAGGTCCGGATCGACCTCGTCCAACGGCACCCACAGGGGGTTGAGCCGTACGTCGCCGTCCTCGTCGCGCTCCTCGTCCTTGATCCGCTTCGGGAGGACCGCGTCGCCGAACCGGTCGCGGGCTCCGGCGTCGCTGCCGTCGTAGTGGTCGCTGCCGTTGTAGTAGACCTCCGTCTGCCGCGTGGCGTTGTCGGGTCCCGCGCCGCCGACCCGCCGGGCGCCCGACGGGAGCGACCGCACCACGTCGACCCGCAGGTCGAACGCGTGCGCGAGGAGGGGCAGGAAGACCTCTCCCGCCGGCGTCCCCCAACGCCGTTCCCAGTGGACGACGGCGTCCAGGAGCGTGGACAGTTCCGCGTCGTCCAGCGGCGCGGTGCTCTGCGTGTAGGCGGTGGCGAGCAGCCGGCGCAGTGCCTCGTCGTCGAGGTCGTCGGGCGTCGGCAGCAGGTCGTGCCGCTCGAGGTGCTCGAACATCTGGCGCGGGCTCAGGTCCTCGGCCTCCGCCGCCACGACGGCCCGGGCGTCCCGGGGGGAGACGCCCGGGTCGGCGGGGCGCGACGCGGTGCGGGCGTCGACGTAACGCCTCAGCAGTTCCGCGGGGTCGAGGGCCTCGGGGACGGGGACGTGCCGCACGCCGTGCCGGGCGAGGAGGGCGAGCATCCCGGCCCGGTCCGTTCCCCGGACGCGTGCGGTGAACTCGTCGGCGACCGTCTGCCGGAACTGGCCGACGATCTGCGGATGCAGCCGTCCCGCGCTGCGGCCCACGTAGTCCTCCACGTAGGAGCGCATGGCGCGGAGCGCGGCGCGCGCGGGGCCGGCCGTGGTGCCGGACCCGGCCTGCCGACGTAGTTCGGCGCGTACGGCGTCGGGGTCCCCGAGCAGGTCGTACGCGGCGCGGTCGGTGGCGGCGAGGCCGCCCAGACGGCCGCGGATGTGCACGGGGTCGCCGGCCATGAAGGAGTACAGGAGGCACTCACCCGTGCCGGGCACCGGTACCCGGCGGCCTCTCGCCCGTCCGCTGTCGCTCTCCGTCCCGGAGCCCTTCTCCCCGTCCCCCCGAGGCGGGACGTCCGACGGCCGGGACGCCGGTTCCCCGGCCTTCGCCTTCGGCGCCGGGGGCAGCGGCTCCTCCGGCGGCAACGGATCCGCGGCCTTCGACGAGGGATCCGCACCTTTCGACGAGGGATCCCCGTCCTTCGGCAGCGCACCGGTGCCCTCGTCCAGGGCTCCCTCACTCTTCGGCGCCGGGGCCAGCGCCTCCTCCGGCGGCAACGGATCCGCGGCCTTCGACGAGGAGTCCGCGCCCTTCGACGAGGGATCCCCGTCCTTCGGCAGCGGACCGGTCGTGGGGAGGGCCAGCCGGTAGTGGCGGTCGTCGAGGCTCAGGACCACGTGTGCGCCGGAGTGGGGGGACGGGCCGACGAGTTCCCGGAGGCTGCCGGTGCCCGTCGGGTCCCCGGGAGCGAAGTCCTGGAAGCCGCCGTCGCTCCCGACCACCGTGACGCGCACGCCGAAGGTGCGTGCGGCGAGCAGCGGGAGCAGGTCGGACGCGGCGTGGTTCCAGCCGGCCTCGGACGGGGCGTCGCCCCGGCGCAGGAGCTGGGTGATCGCCAGTTCGGCCCGTACCTCGGGGGACAGCTCGGCGACGTGCGGGATCAGACCGCCGAGGCCGTCGAACTCCCGGCGTGCGGGGGTGTCCGTTCCGAGGTCCAGGCCCGCCGCGGCGATCTCCTCCGCGCTGAAGGTGTCGGTGTGGTCGGGGGCGACGACGGCCAGCAGGTCCTCGTCGGCGTGGTCGGTGAGCCAGGAGGCCACCCTCCGGCGCATCTCGGACATCGCCCGCGGGCCGGTGAGGTCGATGCCGTGCGCGGCCGGCAGCCCCGGAGCGGCGCGTTCGAGGCCCTCGGCGAGCGCGCGGAAGAAGGCGTCGCCGTCCTCCGGCACGTCGTGGAGCGTGTACGTCTCGCCCGTGGGTGAGGTGAGGACGGTGTCCGGTGCCTCACCGCTCCTGGTGTAGCGGGGCGGGGCCGCGGGCTTGGCCACGGGCTTCTTGGGCGGGGCCTGGTAGGTCACCGCGGGCGGCTCGGCGAGACCGTCCAGTTCCTTCCGGCCCTCCTCGGTGGCCGCGAGCCGGTGCCAGCGGGTGAGCTGGTCCGTCCCGGCCCGCACCCGGTGGTACTCCGCCGCGGCCTTCTCCGCCGCGGCCCTGAGCGCCTCCAGCTCGGCGCGCCGGGTGTCGAGGGCGTCGCGCGCCGTGTCCCGACGGGCGGTGGCCTCGTCGAGGGCCCGGCCGGGCGCTCTCGCGGACAGCAGGGCCGCGTCGAGTCGCCCGTCGGCCAACGCCTTCTCGGTGCGCGCGGTCTCCAGCCGCAGGTCGGCCGCCTTCCGCAGGGTCCCGGCGGCCTCTTCCGCGTCGGCCAGGCGGGCCAGAGCGGCGTCCTGCTCGTCCCGCAGGAACTCCGCCCAGCCGTCGTGCTCGGGCTGGGCGTACTCGTCGTCGGCGAGGGCGTCGGCCTCGGCCTGCGCGGCGGCCACGTCCGCGTCCGCGATGCCGTGGTCCCGGCGGGCGTCGGCCTCGGCCCGCGTCAGGGCCCTGTCCGCGTCCTCGACGCCCGTCCGGGCGAGGTCGACCGGGCGTGCCGCCGCGCGGGCGGTCCCGGCGGCCTTGTCGAGGGAGGCCTGCGCGGCGTCGAGGTCCGCGCGCAGCCCGCCGGAGGCGCGCCGCTTCTTCCAGTAGGCCTTGTCCGCGTCGACCCACGCCTTGCTCGCGCTCTCGACCGCGTCCCACGCCTTCGAGACGCGCTCGGGGAAGTTCGTGTCGGTGATGATCCGCAGCTCGCGGGCGACGTCCTCCCGGATCCAGGTGACGACGTACGCCTCGGACTCCATCGCCTGCGGACCCGACCGGGC
Source organism: Streptomyces sp. NPDC014882 (assembly GCF_043081325.1). NCBI lineage: Bacteria > Bacillati > Actinomycetota > Actinomycetes > Kitasatosporales > Streptomycetaceae > Streptomyces > Streptomyces sp. NPDC014882. The sequence continues at coordinate 441,985 of NZ_JBIBWL010000004.1, read as the reverse complement.
CTTGGCGAGGGTCCCGCCCCGGATCCGGTTCGCGAGCCTGGAGTCCACGATGCCGCGGTGCACGTCGCCGACGCCGATCCAGGTGGCCGGGACGGCGAACAGGAAGGACCGGCCCGTCTTGGGCTTGAGGTTGCGGGAGGTCAGGTGGTCGTCCCCGACCGGCATGACGTCGCCGTCGAGGTCGTTGGGGCCGGGGCCGAAGGCGCCGATCTGGTTGAGGCCCGCGTTATTGGGAGAGTCGTACAGGAAGGCGCCGCCGAGGCTCGAGGACTGGCTGTGCTCGACGGACGACGACGTGCCGGCGTTGTCCCCGTACCGTCTGAGCACCTCCAGTTTCTTGCCGTCGGCGACCGTCAGCAGCAGCGCGCGGCTGAAGTCCGGGGCCGAGCGCAGTGACAGCTGTCCGGTGTCGGTACCCACGAGGGACTTCTCGGTCAGCCCCGCCACCTGGTAGCCGTCCGGTTCGGTGGTGCGCGGGAAGAACGCCGTGACCGCCGTGGAACTGGTGCCGTCCTCCAGTGCCTGCGCCGAGCCGGTGCCCAGGCGGGTCAGCCCGGTCTCCCTGGTCCTGCGCAGGAGGTCGGTGAGGGCGTCGTCGTCGGGACCGTCCTCGGCCTCCAGGGCCCGGAGGGAGAAGCCGACGTCGTACGCCTTCGTGAGGAGGAGGTCGCCGGCCGTGCGGATGTTCTCGATGCCGATGATCCCGCGCGGGTGCATGCCGTTCTCGGGGAAGGTGAACGACCGCGTGACGCCGTCCCCGTCCCGGACCGTCAGCTTCTCCTCCACCCCGGAGAGCGGCACCGGGCGGGGCGGACCGGCGAGGGCGGGGTCGGCCGCCGGGTCGGGCGCGGGCAGCCGCCGGCCGGCCCCGGAGGTGCCGGTCCCGTCCGCCCCCGTCGATGACGGCGCCGGCTCCATCAGGCTGAGCGGCACGTGCTCGCGCAGCTCGCCGACGTCGTCCTCCTCGACGATCCTCAGCCGGCCCCGGAAGCGGTCGAGGGCCGTGGACTCCGCCTCCTCCAGGTCCGGGTCGGCCGGCGCACCGGTGTGGGGGGTGTCGTCGGCCTCCAGGGTGATGCGCATCCGGTACGGGGTGACGACCTCCGCGTGCGGTTCGGTGGACGCGGCCCGGTAGATGGTGACGGTGGTGACCGTGTGGCTCGACGCGACCGTCTTCCGGTTGGAGCCGCCCTCGGTGTACGTGGGTCCGGCGGCCGGGACCTGGGGGCTGCCCGTGTACACCGTCTGGCTGGTCAGGAAGCCCAGGTCCGCGCCGGCCGAGAACTCGGAGTTCTGCTGGGCGGTCTCGATCGCCCGCCGGTTCTCCTCCAGTTCGGCGCTGTGGTCGAGTCCGTCGAACACGGGCGTCCCGGGGATCAGTTCGACGCGTGCCCGCACCCGCCGGCTGCCGATCCGGATGCCGTCCCAGCCCCAGCCGCCGGCCTTGACCAGGGTCGACGGACCGGTGGTCGTCATCTCCCCCTTGAGCGCCCGGGTGGCGCGGCCCGTCACCAGCTGCCGGATCCGTTCGCGGCTCTCGTCGTCGAGTCCCAGCCTCCCGATCCGCTTGTCGAACGCGAGCAGCACGTCCGTGGGGTCCAGCGCGTTCACCGCGTACGTGCCGAAGGCGGCGCCGCGCATCCAGGGCTGCGGCGTCCAGACCTGGCTCGTGTAGCGGGGGACGTCGCCCAGCCCGTCGTCGATCAGCCCCATCCGGTGGGCGCTCTTCTCCGGCAGATGCCCCAGCAGACCGCCCGGGCTGGTCAGTGCGGTCCCCGCGGCTCCGGCGAGGGAACCCGGCACGAGGGCGCTGCCCGCCGCGGCCGCTCCGACGCGGCCGGTGCCCAGCCGGCTGGAGAACAGCGCGAACCAGTGCTGCACGTCGCCGGCCACGAGCACCTGGTGGGTGAAGCCCTTGCGGTTCATGTCCGCGACGACGGTGCGTACGACGCTGAGGCTCCGCGTGCCGGTCCTCGAGACGGGGTTGGCGACGACTCCGTACGCGCCCATGAGTCCGTGCCCCGGATTCCGGGCGACGGAGTAGACCAGCTGGCCGCCGAAGACGAAGGCGGTGCCGGTGCTGGTCTTGCCGGCCGCCTGGCGGCCGCCGCCGAGCGTCATCTCGGTGTCCATGGACATCGGCGGGGTGAGGGCGCGCAGGTTCCCGACCGTCGTGGTGTACCGGAAGGTCCCCCACAGCTCGCCGTACGGCCCCTTGCCCAGCAGGCCGCTGCCCACCAGGCCGAGCGGCCCCGAACTCTGGTCGAAGCTCGACGTCAGGTACTGGGGGGTGAAGGTGCGGACGATGGCGTCCCGGGTGGGGGCGCCCTCCTTCACCAGCTGCCAGGCGCTGCCCGACGCCGTCCGCAGGACCCGGTCCACCTCCGCGGTCAGCGTGGGTGACAGCACCACGTTCACGATGACGAACGGGTGCTGCCGGAACTCCTTGAACTGCGGTGTCCCGCGGTCGGCGAGCCGTCCGGCGGGCTGCCGCGTGTCGGTGCCCGCGGGCAGGACGAGGTCGCCCTTCGCCAGGGCGAGGGCCCGCTCGGTGGTCATGGGCGTGGGTGCGGGTTCGTCGGACAGGTACGGGTTGAGCGCCCCGTCCGCGTGCGGGTCCGCGTCGGGCGTGTGCTGTACGGGGACACCGATGAGCACCTGTCCGGTCATCGGGCCGCCGCCCCGCAGGTGGCCCCGCGGTGTCCGGCCGAAGAGCACGTTGACCGGTTCGTCCAGCACCAGCAGTCCCGGCAGTCCGAGGCCGAGACCGCGGATCAGGCCGCGGGGCCGCCAGTGGCCGCTCAGGCTCGCGGTGAGGGCGAGGTCGTAGCGGTACAGGTGGGTGGGCTTGTTGGTCACCGACATCGGCTCGTTGGTGACCGTCGAGCCGAAGCCGGTCTCCGACTCCCGCTGCCAGCCCTGGCGTGCGCCCAGGGTCAGCCCGAGCGTGTTCCGGGTCAGGCCCGCCTCGTCGCGGTCGTTGTCGCGGCCCGAGAACGTGCCCTCGAAGCCCAGGTCCACGCCTCGTTTCGCGCTCGTCTGGCCGTCGATCCGGTCGACGCCCTGGGCGCTGAAGCGCATTCCCTCGTCGACGTCCTTGCCCTCGTAGCGGCGCCCGGTCAGCGTCCCGTGCACGAGGAGGGTGTAGTAGGTCGTCCCGACGGAGTCGGGGTCCCTGAGCCTGACCGGCAGGCCGACCGTGGTGAGGGCCTCCAGGTTCGCGGTGACGCTCTGCTGGGACAGCACACCGAGGATCTGCAGGGTGTTCTGGAGCGCGATCCGGTACTTGACGGGATCGGTCCACCGGGGCGGCACGGGCAGGCTCCGGGCCGCCCGGAGCACCTGGTCGGGCTTGCGCCTGAGGAGGTCGTCGAAGCGGGTGCGCCAGCCCTTCGGCGGGTTCGGCGGCAGCAGCTGGTCGAGGGGCACCACCAGGTCCTGGTTCAGGTTCGAGACGGCGTCGACCACGCCGTCGGCGAACGCGTCCAGCAGGGTGCGGCCGACGCCGTCCGCCGCGTCCGGGGTGACCCGGGTGCGCAGGCCGTCGTCGAAGGTGAACTCCTTCACCCGGTGCATGCCCAGGGTGCGCGGGCGGTCCACGGTCAGGTAGGGCGGCACGAACGGCGGGGCGGCGCCGTTGCGCAGGGCGAGTGCGGTCCCGTCGTCCCATCCGGCGAGCCGCCGCGCCTCGGAGCTGGTCATCCGGTCCAGGCTCCAGGTGAGGAAGCGCGTCGGCGGCGCGTTGTCGCCGGCCCGCCGCACCCGCACCGACTTCACGACCAGGTAGAGCGCGGTCTTCGGGCCCTTGACCTGTCCGGCCGACTTGAGGGTGCCGGCCCCGCCGAGTCCGGCCGACCAGGTCCTGGCGTACGAGTACTGGGCGGTCGGCCCGAACTGGAGCCGCAGGTCGAAGGGGGCCGTGCCGGGGTCGAAGAAGTTGAAGGCGGGTCCGGCGACGGCCTGCAGCAGCAGGCTCCTGCCGTCGGCCCGGCTCCGTTCGCTGCGGACGGTCGTGGTGTTGATGTCCCGCATCTCGGCCTGGTCGGTCTCGCCGACGAGGATCGCCGTCCGCGGGATCACCTCCTCCACGACGAAGACGCCCAGCGGTGACTTCTTCTTGTCGTCGGCGAACAGCGGCGGGGTGGTGACGCGGCCGCGCGCCATCGTGCCGCCGTGCCGCTGGAAGCTGTCGCCGGAGAAGAAGACGTCCAGCTCGGTGTAGGCGGAGCTGCCGGGGAGGACTCCGATCTGCCGGGCCGCCCAGTCGCGGATCGCCGCGACGGGGCCGAACCCCTCGATGCGGACGAAGCGGTACTGGGAGTCGCGGTCCAGGGTGATCGACCGGGGGATCCGGCCCGGCTTGGGGATCTTCGTCACGCTGTCGGGCAGGCGCACCATGAGGCCCCTGCGGACGCCGAAGGAGAACCGGGCGGGCACGGCCGGGTCGGTCCCGGGACCGGGAGCGGTGCCGGGCCCGGGGTCGATGCCCGTGACGACCCGTCCGGCGGGGTCGGTGACGCGGAACTCGTAGTGGATGTCGTCCAGGAACGCCCGCGACTTGTCCAGCGTCCGGGTCTCCATCTGGTTCATGCGCTGGTCGGTCAGCGTGTAGCCGACCTTGTTGATGAAGCCGAACCGCAGGGCGAGCCGGCCGAAGCCGCCGAACGCCGCGGTGCCCGCCGGGCCGATCGGCCCGCCGAGGCCGTACTGGGAGTTGGCCTGCATGTTCTTGGTCAGCCCGAAGGTCGCGGCCGCCCGGTGCATGCTGTCGATCTTCGTCGAGTCGCCGATCCCGTCGTCGAACGGGGCCCAGTTGCCGTGGTGACGTGCTCCGACCCACAGGACGCGTCTCTTCCCGTCCGCGGTGACGTACGGGAACGGGCGTCCCTCGCCGTCCGCCAGCGTCTTCGGCTTGTCCCGGAGCGTCCGCCGGACGTCGTCCAGCAGCCGCGCGCCGTCCGCGGGCCGGGCGTCCGGCCTGCGCTCCAGTTCGCGGCCGAGGGTGTCCAGGGTCTCTTCCAGGCCGCGCAGGACGACCGTGCTCTGACCGAACGTGCCCGGACTGGCGAGGAGTTGCTCGGTCTCGGCGGCGGTCAGGGTGGACGGCAGCAGCGACGGGAGGTCGTCGACGTACGCGGGCATCCGCCGGCCGTCCGGGAACCGGACCGGGGTGCGGCGCCTCGGCGGGGGCGCCATGGCGGGGTCGAGGCGCGGGGCGTCGGGAGACGGCGGGGGGGGTGGGGGCGGTGCCGTGGTCGTGGTGACGGTCGTGGCGGCCGCCGTCGTGGAGACGGGGCCGGTGGACGGCGTGACGCCGGGAACGGGCGTGGTCGTGTCCGCGGGTCCGGCCGCGAGGGTGGTGCCCGGTGTGCTCGTCGAGGTCCGGGGGGCCGGCCGGACGACCGACCAGTCCCGGTCCCGTTGACGCGCGCCGTCCCCGAGGGGGAGCAGGGCGAGGACGTGCGGCCGCTCCGGGTCGTCCTGTGCGAGCAGGCCCGTCGCCCCCGGTGAGGTCCATACGCCGCGCCCGGTCCCGGTGCCGAGGACGCTCCTGGCCTCCGGTGCCGGCTGGACGACGGGCGTCGTGGGCGAGGAGGCGAGGACGATGTCGGCGTCCTGCGGGCGGGCGTTCAGTCCCGGATCCCGCGCCAGCAGCTCGGCGACCTCCTCGTACGGCACCCGGACACGCGATCCGCCGGGCAGGTCCATGGTCAGATGGGTCGCCCCGGTCTCGGCCCACACCAGGTACGGCGTGGGCCCGGTGGTGCCGGTGGTCCACGGCATCTTCGCCCGGTACAAGGGGCGGTGGCCGCCGTCCCGTGTCGCCGCCATGACGAGGGCGCTGTCGGCGTCCACCTTCGGGACGGACGAGCCCCGCACCCAACGGCGTCCGGCCGGGGCCCCCTCGTCGTCGGACAGCAGGGTGTCCGGGGAGAGGGCCCCCAGCAGCTCCAGGTGGAACGCGGCCAGTTCGGTCAGGTCGTCCAGGTCCACACCGGCCGCCGCCGCCCGCGCCACCAGGTCGAGGAGTTCGGGCACCCGGGACGGGTCCGGCCGGTCCAGGTGCAGCACCCTGCCGGTGAGGGCGACCGGGTCGGGGGTCCTGCTCTCCCACTCCAGGGCCTTGACCGTCGCCCAGAACAGCCGGGCCCGCTCGGGCTCCCCGATGACCGCCCGGTCCGGGTCCAGCCCCAGGACATGGGCGGCCTCGTCGTTCACGTCCTGCTCCGGAAGGCCGGCCAGTCCTTCGGCCACGTTGGTCACGTGCGGCAGGGTCACGAAGCCGGTGAGCACGGCACCGGGATCCAGGGTCACGACGTCGGCGGCCCTGGCCAGCAGATCCCGGTAGGCGTCGGGTCCCGGCTCGCCGTCCACGTCGGCGTGCTCCGTCGCGCGGATCTCGCGGGCCGCGCGCTCGAACAGGTCCAGGCTGAAGGGCACGACGTCGCGCAGCGCCGGGTCGGCGTGCCGCATGGCGTCCAGGGCGCCGATGCCCCGCAGGAGTTCGCCGTAGCGGCTGTCGTCCTCGGTCTCCGCTCCGAACGTCAGACGCAGCGCGCGCACCAGCCGCAGCGTCCGCTCACGGACGGCCTCCGGAGCCGGCCCCACCGGGTCGGTGTGCAGGCCCGCCGCGCGGGCGCGGTCGTCGAGCAGGGCGCCCGTGGGTTCCGGCCGGTGCTCCACCCACCGGCCGCGCCGCCCCCGTGAGTCCGTGACCATCTGGTGGACGACCTTGCCGTCCCGCCGGGCGAAGCCGAGCACGTGGGTGCCGCCGTACACGGTGCGCCCGGTCTCGTTGGCGACGTGCTGGCTCTCGCTGACGGCACCCAGCGGGTCGGGGGCGAACAGGTCGTGCACGCCCCGCCGCATGCGGATCAGGCCCGGCGGTGCCGCGCTGAAGCACGCCTCCATCACGACGGCGTGGTCCGCGGGGAGCCGTGCCAGACTCGGACGCCGCTTGAGCATCCCGCCGGTCCGCTCCTGCCGGGTGCTGTGGTCCGGGTTCGCCAGGGTCGGCACCCGGGTCTCGCCCGGCAGGCCGTGCGCGGCGAAGACGTACACGGGTTTGCCGGCGAAGGGTACGGGCCGGTCGTCCTTGGTCCACTTCCCGGAGACGCGGTCGTGGTGGTGGAGGTCCGTCGCCGTCGTCGCGTGCCGGACGTCCTCGAGCACCTGTGCGTGCTCGGTGTCCCGGAAGACGCCCCTGCCGATCGGTCCCCGGTCCGTGACGATGGTGTGGGACAGCGTCCACTGCTCCCAGAGCGGGGCGTCCGCGGCCTGCGCGGGGTCGGGCACCTGGCCGGGAGTGCTGCGGATCCAGTGGGGCCGCGGTCCGCCCCGGACTCCGCGCAGGGACACGACGTGCGGGAGCGAGGGATCCTGCCGCGCGTTCACGTCCACGCCGCCGTCGGCCGACCACACGTCCCTGCCGGCCCGGTCCGCGGCCCGGCGCGGCAGCTCCAGACCGCGGGCACCGGCGCCGGGGACGAGCAGCACCACGGGAACGTCCGTGGGGAGTCCGGCCAGCTCCGGGTCGAGGGCCAGCAGCTCGGCGAAGACGTCGAGCGGCACCTCGCGCGGGGCGCCGTCGTGGCCGCGGACGACGATGTGCTCGTGATCGCCGTCCGCCCTCACGACGTACGGCTCCGGCTCGCCGGGGCGGTGCCAGGGCGCGGTGGTCACCTCGCCGCGTTCCAGGGTGCCGTCGGACCGGAGTGCCGTCCTTCCCGTGTTCGTGAGATCCAGGTCGGGGGCGTGGGCGGTGGTCCAGTCGCGGCCGCGGGGGCGCCCGTCGAGGCCGGTGGTCATGGCGTGGGTGGGGGACAGCACGCCCTGGCGCCGGAGGTGGAGCGCGGTCAGGGCGGCGAGGCTGCCGGCCGACTCCGCCGCCGGGTCCGTCGCCACCCGGAGCAGCTCACCGCGCTGCGCGTCGCTCACCGGAGCGGAGTGGTCCAGGAGCAGTACCGTGCGGGCCACCCGGTCCAGGTCGAGCGGGGTGGGACCGAACAGGGGGTCGACCGGGCGGAGCCGGTCCAGGCGCGCGAGGCCGTCGCGGAGGGCGGGGTACCGGGGGTCCGACAGGATGCCGGGGCCGTGGACGTCCGCCGGCAGTTCACGGTACCGGGCCTCCTCCGGGGCCGGCTCCTGCGCCCGGTCCCCGTCCGCGCCGTCGTCCCGGTGGTCCGGCAACGGAGCGTCGAAGCCGGCCGGCAGGCCGTCCAGGCTCGGCAACGGCGTGTCGAGTCCCCCGACCGGTCCGGGATCGAGAAGGCCGGCGAGAGCGGCGGGCGGGGCGTCGCTCCCGTGGCGGTCCGCGAAGGTGACGTCGTCCGCTCCGGTGCCGCCGGTCGGGACACGGGCGCCCGGCGCGGTGGGGTCGCCGGGCCGGACGGCCGACCAGTCGGCGGCCGCCGGGCGGCCCGGCACGGTGGGGAGCAGGGTGGGGACGTACGGCCGGGACGGCCCGGTGGCGGCCAGGGCCACGTTGCCCCGCGAGGCCCATACGGCGCGGCCGGTCCCGGCGCTGACGACGGCGCGCGGGTCGGTGTCCGGGGCGGTGCCCGGTCCGGTGGACGGGGCCGCCTTCGAGACCGCCAGGACGATGTCCGTGCCGTCCGCGGGGCGGGTGTTCAGCACCGGGTCGCGCGCCAGCAGCTCGGCGACCTCCTCGTACGGCACCCGGGCGCGGAAGCCCCCGGGCAGGTTCATGAGGAGGTGGTCCCGGTCGCCCCCGGCCCACACCGTGTAGGCGGAGGGGCCGCCCGGCGCGCTCCACGGCGGTCGCTCCTGGCTCACGGGCCGGTAGCCACCGCCCGGCTTCGGGGCGGCGACGACGACGCGGTCGGTCGCCATGGTCGCGTGCGGCGGGGCCTGCGCCCAGTGGCGGCCGACCGGCGCGCCGCCCGCGTCGCGCAGCTGGGTCGCGGACGAGAGGGCGCCGAGCGTCTCCAGGTGGAAGGCGCCCAGTTCGGTCGGGTCGTCCACGTCGACGCCGACGGCCGCCGCCCGGGCGACCAGGTCGAGCAGGTCGGGGCGCCGGGACGGATCCGGCTGTTCCAGGTGCAGGATCCGGCCGGTGAGGGTGTCCGGGTCGGGGGTCCGGCTCTCCCACTCCAGGGCCTTCACCGTCGCCCAGAACAGCCGGGCCCGCTCGGGGCCCCCGACGGCCGCCGGGCCGCCGTCGAGCCGCAGGACGCGGGCGGCCTCGGCGTCGAGGTCCTGCTCCGGGAGAGCGCCCAGCCGCCGCGCGGCGGCGGTGACGTGGGGCAGGGTGACGAAGTCGGACAGCACGGTGCCCGGCCCGCGGTGTACGGCGTCGGCGGCGTCGGTGAGCAGGTCCCGGTAGGCGTCGGGGCCGGTGCCGTCCGGCCGGCGGGCGTGGGCCGCGCGCTCGAACAGGTCCATGCTGAACGGGCCGAGGCCACCCAGCACCGGATCGGCCGCGCGCAGGGTCTCCAGTGCGCCGATGCCGGCGAGGAGATCGCCGTACCGGCCGTCGTCCTCGATCGCCGCGCCGAAGGCCAGCCGCAGCGCGCGGACCAGCCGCAGCGTCCGCTCGCGGGTGGCGTCCGTGACCGGCCGCTCGGGGTCCGTGTGCAGGCCCGCCGCGCGGGCGCGGTCGTCGAGCAGGGCGCCGGTGGGTTCCGGCCGGTGCTCCACCCACCGGCCGCGCCGCCCGCGGGAGTCCGTGTAGAGGCGGTGGACGAACGTCCCGTCCGGCAGCGTCGCGAAGCTGACCATGTGGGTGCCGCCGTACGTGGTGCGGCCGGTCTCGTTGGCGACGTGCTGGCTCTCGCTGACGGCCGCCAGCGGGTCGGGGACGAAGGTGTCGTCGATGCCCCGGCGGGTGCGGACCACGCCCGGCGGCTTCGCGCTGGAGCACGCCTCCATCAGCACGGCGTGGTCCGCGGGGAGCCGCGCCAGGCTCGGGCGCCGCTTGAGCATGGCGCCGGTCTCCCGCTGCCGGGTGTGGTGCCTCGGGTCCGTCGTGGTCGGCACCCGGGTCGCGCCGGGCCGGGCGTGGGCGCCGAAGACGTACACGGGCTTGCCGGCGAACGGCACGGGGTCGTCGTCCTTGACCGACTCCCCGGTGGCCGGGTCGTGGTGCCACAGCTCCGACGACTCCGTCGCGAGCCGCAGCGCCGCGATCCGGCGCGGGGCCTCGGAGTCCTCGAAGACGCCCCTGCCGATGGTGGCGCCCCCGTCGGTGACGACGCTGTGCGACCGCACCTCGCGCTCCCAGGCCGGGGCGTTCGCGTACTCCGCCGGGTCGAGCACCTGGCCGGGGGTGCTGCGGATCCAGTCGGCGCGCGGCAGCCCCTCCCCGTACAGCAGGGAGACGACGTAGGGCTGCGACGGGTCCCGCTGCGGGGACACCTTCACGGTGCCGTCGGCCGACCAGACGTCCCTGCCGGCCCGGTCCGCCGCCCGGCGCGGGAGGTCCAGGCCGCGGGCACCGGCGCCGGGGACGAGCAGCACCACGGGGGTGCCCGGGGGCAGCCCGGCGAGCCGGGGGTCGCGGGCCAGCAGCTCGGCGAACACGTCGAGGGGCACCTGGCGCGGGGCGCCGTCGTAGCCGCGGACGACGATCCGCTCGTGGTCGCCCTCCGCCATCACCACGTACGGCCCCGGCTCCCCGGGCCGGTGCCAGGGTGCGGGCCGGACGTCGCCGCGGCCCAGGGTGCCGTCGGGCTGCCGGGCGGCCTTCCCCACCTCGGTGAGGTCGAGGCCGGGGATCGCGGCGTCCGTCCAGTTGCGGCCCAGGACCCCGCCGTCGTCGGCGGTCAGCGCATGGGTGGCGGACAGTGCGCCGCGCAGTTCCAGGTGGAAGGCGGCCAGGGCGGCCAGGCTGCCCGCGGACTCCACCGCCGGGTCCAGCGCCACCCGGAACAGCTCGCCGCGCTGCGCGTCGGTCACCGGGTGGGCGGGGTCGAGGAGCAGCACCCGGCGGGTCAGGTCGTCCAGGTCGAGCGGGGCGTTCCGCAGGGCGGGATCGGCCTGCCGGAGCTGGTCGAGGTGCGTCAGGGCGTCGCGGAGGGCGGGGTGGAGGGGGTTCGTCCCGATCGCGGGGCCGAACACGTCCGTCAGCAGCCGGTCGTACAGCGCCTCGGTGACCGGGTCCGGTGCGAGGTCCGGCACGGGGTCCGGTTCGGACCCGGAGTCGTCCCGGCCGTCCTCCCAGTCCATGATCATGTCGACCGAGTCGGGGGAACCGGGTCCGGAGGGGTTCCCGGTCGGGATCTCGGCCGGCGCCCGCGAGCCGAGCGGCGTCTCGTCGACGGCGCCGGGCCGGGTGTGCGGCACCTCGCGGGAGACGGCCGGGGCCGGATCCGCCGGACTGTCCGCGCCGGCCGGCAGTTCCTCCGACTCGGTGCGCACGGACCGGTAGGGCGACGGGGTGTCCGACGGGGGCCGGGCCGTCTCGGCCTTCGGCACCGCGGAGGACGGACCGGACCGCTCGGAGTCCCCGGGCGAGGGGGTACGGCTCTCTTCCGGGGCGAGCGGGTCCGGGACCGGGTCCGACGGCTCGACGGCGACCGCCGGGTCACCGGAGGGGGCGGTCTGGGGCCGTTGCTGCGGAGCGGCGTTCGGCGAGGCGTGGCCCGGGGACGCGGGGGCCTGAGGGGCGTGGCCCGGGGAAGCGGGGGTCGACGGGGTGGGTGGGGCGAGGGGGGCGAGGGGGGCCTGCGGGTCCGGCTGTTGCCGCCCCTCGGAGGTGAACCGGGTCGTGTCGTCGTCCGCCGACCGCTGCCGCCCGGTCCCGTCCGGTACGGAGTCGTCGCCCGTCCGGCTCGGGGACGGCCCCGGGACGGCGGAGCCGACGGTGGCGGGCCTGTCCACCGGCAGGCCGTTGCCCGTGTCGGCGGACCGGTCGGTCCCGGTGCCGGCGGTCACCGACGGGGTGAGGGCGGAGAAGACGGTATCGGTGTCCGGGTCGTCCGGGTCGTCCGGGAAGGAGCCCCGGTAGGCGTTCGCGTTCGTATACGCGTTCGTCTGTGCGTTCGGGGAGGGGGTGGAGTACGACGGCTTGTCCGCGCCCGTCGCTCCCTGGAGCCCGTACGCGCCGGCGCCGTACACCGTGCCGTAGTCCGGGAGGGACGAGACGGACGAGACAGACGATACGGAGGAGTTGGAGGTGACGGAGGGGACCGAGGAGACGGACGAGACGTCGCTGGTGTCGCTGAAGACCGACGCGGTGTCGCCGGTGTCGCCGACGGAGGAGGCGGAGTCGTCGTACGTGTCGTCGTACGTGTCGTCGTACGCGTTGCGGTACGTGTTGCCGCCCACGTACGGGGCGTTGTACGTGTCGTCGCGGATGTCCCGGTAGGTGTTTCCGCCGTCGTACGTGGTGTCGTGCCGGTCCTCGTACTCGTACCGGCCGGTGCTCTCGTTCCCGTGCCCGTACCGGTTGCCGTTCCCGTACCGGTTTCCGCCGCCCGGGAGGTCGTTGACGCCGTCGGGGCCGAAGTCGAGGTTCCGGAAGAACTTCTCGTAGGCGAACTTCCCCCCGAACTCCGCCCCGGTCGACGCCGCTTCGAAGACGAGGCCGCTGAGGCCGGCGCTCAGGAACGTGCCGGGGTTGAGGGTGAACGTGCCCAGGAAGACGAGGCCGGTGAAGGCCTCCGCGAAGGTCTCCGCCTGCCCCTCGTTGACGAAGGTGAAGGGAAGTTCGGACGCTTCCTTCCAGAAGTGGTTGTTCTTGAAGTACTTGTTGATGAACTTTCCGCCGACCTGGCCGAAGATGCCCCCGAAGAGCCCCGCGAACGCGCCGGCGACCGCCGACTGGCCGATGTCCTTCCAGTCGAACCGGACGCGCCGCCGCTCCGGGTCGTCCGGCGCGGTCATGGAGATCAGCTGTGAGGCGAACGAGACGAACGCCTCCTGGATCGCCTCCAGCAGCACCGACAGCGGCGTGGGCACGGCGCGCCCCAGCCGCTGGAGGAGCAGCAGGATGGTGAGCGCGGTGCGCGCCTTCTGGATGGCGATCTCGGTGAGCGACGTGCCGCCGGTGAAGACGGCCAGCGCGGCGATCAGGGCCAGTTCGATGTTCATCAGGATGAACTCGAGGAGGATCTGGTACTTCGCCTCGGACAGCTTGATGGAGCGGTCCACCTGCCGGGAGCCCAGGTCCCGGAGTTCGTCGGAGAACTTCTGCAGGTGGTTGTGGCCGTTGTCGTCGACGAAGAGCTTCATCGCGGCGACGAACTCGCCGGCGATCCGCGGCGGGAGCGAGTTCCCGGCGGTGGAGATCGCCCCCTTCATCGCGTCGGACAGGTCCCTGACGTCGTCGGCCAGCCGCTTGTAGGGGTTACGGCTGTCGAAGCCCAGGTCCTCGTTGCCGGTGGCGACGTTCGCGCCCACCCAGACCTCGATGAACTCCCGCAGGCCGGGCGGGAACATGATGGCCATTCAGCGCCTGTTCTCGCTCTCCGAGCCCTGCGCCTCGATGTCGTCGACGGCCTGGGTCTGCGGCCGCTGCACGTGGTCGGCCTCCGCGGCGACCGCGTCGACCAGCGCCATGAACCCGCTGGTGATCGCCAGGACCGTGTCCGCGACCTGCTGCTGTTCCTTGCGGACCTGGTCGCCGACCGCGTTGGCGAACTCGTCGTCGCCGCCCTCCTCGCCCCACCAGCCGGTGTACGCGGCGTTCCCGGTCTCGAACCGGGGCAGCATCTCGTCGCCGTAGCGCACGGCGTCGGCGAGGTGCCGGGAACCCTGCAGAATCGCCTGGATGTCGGCGGAATAGTTGCCGGCCATGATCACGCGCCCTCCTTCCGTTCCCGTCGTCCGCCGGCCGTGCCGCGGGCCGCCCCGGGCGGGGCAGCGGGTTCCTCGTCGTCCTCGACGATCTCGTCGCGGAGCCTGCTCATCGCCGTGGACCCCTCCGCCACGGAGGTCTCCCTGAGCAGCGATCCGAAGAGGGACTCCCAGTCGACGCCCATCCGTTGCGGGGCGGCGCCGCGCGCGGTCATCCTGGTGAGCGGGTCGAGCGTGGCGACGACCCGGCGGGCCATCTCGGCCCGCGCCTTGTTCGCGGCCTCCAGCACGGCCGCGGAGAGCTGGGCGGCGGCCATGGTCCGGTACTTGCCGTCGAGGAACTCCAGGCTGGTCAGTTCCCCCTTCGCCCCGACGGACACCCGGACCGACCGGTCCGCCGAACGCGCGGTGACGGACGCCGCGTCCAGCTCCGCGCGTGCCGAGGCCGCGGCCTGCTCCGCCGCCTCGAGGTGGGCCATCGCCTGGGCCACGCGGTCCTCCATCGGCTGACTCATCCCGGTTCCCTTCCCTCAACGTCCCAGGGCCTGCGGCGCGCCGCCCTCGTCGGTGCCCCAGACGTCCTCGTCCTCGGCCAGCCACGTGGTCCGTTCCCGGTCCCCGCTCTCCGTCTGCGGCCTGCCGCCCTCCCCCGCCCCGCCCATGGGTCCCATCGGCGGCATGAAGGGGCTGCTGCTGCTGGTCTGCGTGGACCGGGGGACGACGCGGTGCTCCTCGTCGTCGACGGTCCGCGTGGCGGCGGCCGTCCGGCCGGAGCGGCCGACCGCGGGTTCGATGACGTTCCTGGTGCGCTCGCCGGAGTTGCCGCCGGCCTCGCCGCCCGCGCCGCGCGTCATCGGCGGATACATCCCCGGCGAGCCCGCGCCCGTGCCGGAGCCGTCGGAGGAGACGCCCGCCGGGGCGCCGCCGCCCTGCGGACGTCCGAGGGCCGAGGCGAGGTCGTCCTGGTTGTAGAGGTTGTCGTTGAACACGGAGGAGTACGCGGAGCCCGCCGAGCCCGTGGAGCCGCCCCCGTTGTAGGCGGAGAGGTCGGGGGGCTCGGGGAGGTCGGCGATACGCTGCCGGATCTGCTCGTCGATGTCCTTGCCGTCGGCGCCGATCCTGTCGTACTCGGCCTGGATCTCGGCCATGCGGCGGTCGTAGTCGGCCTTGGCGTCCTTGCGCGCCTGCTCGGCCTCGGTGCGCGCCTCGTCCCGTTCCGCCCGGGCGTCGGCCTTCGCCTCGTCGTACTCTTTCCTGGCTTCGGCCTCGGCGGCGTCGGCCCGTTCGACGGCCTTCTGTTCGGCGGCGTCGATCTCCGCGATCCGCCGGTCGTACTCCTCGCGGGCGTCGTCCTCACCGGTGCCGGCGGCGATCTCGCGCTCGTACTCCTGGCGTGCCTGGGCCCGTTCCTGCTCGGCGTCCTGCCGCGCCTGGTCCCGCTGTTCCTGGGCCTCGGCCTTCTCCTGCTCGTACTCCTGTCGCGCCGCCGCCTCCTGGCGGTCGGCGTTCTGGAGGGCGGCTTCGCGCTCGGCGCGGGCCTCGGCCTTCTGCTGCTCGTAGTCGGCCTGCGCGTCCGCCTTGGCGTTCTGGGCGTCCAGCCTGGCCTGCTGCTTCTCCTGCAGGGCCTCGCGGCGGGCCTCCTCCTGCCGGGCCTCCGCCCCGGCCCGCGCGTCGGCCTGCTCCTGCTTCGCGGCTTCCTTCTCCGCGGCGGCCTCCGCCTTCGCGGCCTCCTGCTCGCGCTCCGCCGCGGCCTTCGCCTGGGCCTGCTCCTGCTTGGCGGCTTCCTTCTCGGCAGCGGCCTCCGCCTTCGCGGCCTCCTGCTCCTGCTTCGCCTCGGCCTGCGCGGTCTCCTGCTCCTGCTTCGCCGCGGCCTTCTCCTGCTCGGCCTCCGCCTTCGCCGCCTCCTGCTCGCGCTCCGCCGCGGCCTTCGCCTGGGCCTGCTCCTGCTTCGCGGCTTCCTTCTCGGCAGCGGCCTCCGCCTTCGCGGCCTCCTGCTCCTGCTTCGCCGCGGCCTTTTCCTGGGCCTGCTCCTGCTTCGCCGCCTCCTGCTCCTGCTTGGCGGCTGCCTTCTCCTGAGCCTGCTCCTGCTTCGCGGCTTCCTTCTCCGCGGCGGCCTCCGCCTTCGCGGCCTCCTGCTCGGCCTTGGCCTCGGCGCGGTCGGCCTCGTTCTGGGCCGCGGCCCGTTCCCGTTCCTTCTTCGCCTCGTCCTGCGCCTTCTGGTTCTGCGCGAGGGCGAACGCCTGCTGTTCGGCGGCCGTCTGCTTGGCCTCGGCCTTCTCCTTCTCGGCCTCTTCCTTGGCGGCGGCCTGCTCGGCCTTGGCGTCGGCCTTCTCCTTCTGCGCCTCTTCCTTGGCGGCGGCCTGTTCCGCCTTGGCCTCGGCCTTCTCGCGCTCCTGCTCCGCCTTGGCCTCGGCCTTCTCCTTCTCCGCCTCTTCCTTCGCGGCGGCCTGCTCGGCCTTCGCTTCGGCCTTCTCCTTCTCGGCCTCCGCCTTGGCCTCGGCCTTCTCCTTCTCGGCCTCCGCCTTCGCGGCGGCCTGCTCGGCCTTCGCTTCGGCCTTCTCCTTCTCGGCCTCCGCCTTGGCCTCGGCCTTCTCCTTCTCGGCCTCCGCCTTCGCGGCGGCCTGCTCGGCCTTGGCCTCGGCCTTCTCCTTCTCGGCCTCCGCCTTCGCCTCGGCCTTCTCCTTCTCCGCCTCCGCCTTCGCCTCGGCCTTCTCCTTCTCGGCCTGGGCCTTGGCGGCCGCCGCTTCGGCCGCCGCCTTCTTCTTCTCGGCGTCGGCCTCCGCCTCGGCGGAGATCTCGGAGAGGGGACGGTCGTCCTTGTCGGTGATGCTGGTGTCGAAGGCCTTCTCGGCGGCCTTGAAGGCCTTGTGGATCTCGACGACGGCCTCGGCGCCGGCCGTACCGAGCCAGTCCTGCACGGACTGCTCCCACCGGCGCACCGCCTCGTCGGCGATCGCCTTCCACGTGGTCATCTCGCTCGGCTTGCCGTACGACTTGCCCTCGATGACGATGTCGTTCTGGAAGCCGGTGGTCGACACCACGTAGTTGTGCCAGGAGGTGTACGCCCCGGAGCCGCTGGACACCGTCTCGATGTCCGTCTTGTCGTACTGGGTGTCGAAGAGGGTCAGCCGGGCGTTCTGCAGCATGTCGTAGAGCCAGCGCTGCGGATTGCTCTCGGCCCTCCATGCCTCCCGGGCGTCGTAGAGCTTCTGCGCCTGGGCGAGGAGAACGCCCTGGGCCTCCGCCAGCGCCCGGGCCGGCCCGGAGGTCACCGTCACGCCGTCGACGGTGACGGCGCTCTTGTCGCCGCCCTTGCCGTCGAGCTGGTCGGCGTACCCCTCGTAGTTCCGGGCCAGTTTGTGGATGAGTTCCTTGAAGACGGCGGCCGACGTGCCGTCCCAGGATTCGCTGCCCTCTCCGATGTCCTCGGTGTCCCACTTGCCGACGGTGTCCGCGCTGTCCTCGAAGAACTTGACCACCCGGTCGAAGGCCTTGGCCGCTTCCGTGAAGGTGCGCAGGTCGACGTAGTCGGCGTCGTTCACCGGGTAGCCGCGGTTGGTGAACCCGTGGGTCGAGTAGGGCCACGTGATGATCTGCGAGAGGGCGTCCCCGGAACCGTAGACGTACCGGACCAGCGCGTTGGTGTTCCAGTCGAGCTTCTCGCCCTCTTTGTTCCAGCCGCCCTTGTCCTTCAGGCGCTCGCTCGTCTTCGTGTAGTCCGGGATGATGTCGTTCCCGCTCGGCGGCGAGGCCTGGCCGGACGCGAGGAAGGTGATGTAGGCGCGGTACCGGTAGAGGTACTTCCCCGCGGAGACGTCCTGGGAGTCGTCGCTGGGGCGGTAGAACGGGATGGTGTAGTCGGTGTTGTGCGTCTTCCAGCCGCTGGAGGACAGGAACCCCGACGAGTACTCCGGGCCCCCGCTCTTGTCCAGCCGGACGTGGATCAGCGGGATGCCGTCGTTACCCTTCAGATCGTCGAACAACGTCTTCCGCTCCGGCAGGACGTAGCCGGTGAGCAGGTCAACCGCTTTCTTCCAGTTGTCGTTGTTGTTGTCCTCGGGGTTGGCCATCGCCGAACTCCGTCACTCTTTCTCTTGGGTGGCGCCCGGGTTGTCGAGATCGCTGTCGACGTCCTCGAAGATGTCCATGAAATCGTCCGCGGTGATGTTCTCGAGGTTCTTGCCCTGGGCCTTGGCCAGTTCGTCGATGGTGTCCCACAACGCCTGCTCGAGATCCTCGAAGAGGACCGTCTGGTCCTCGAGGATGCGCACGACCTCACCCGCGCCCTGCTGGATGACCTTGTTCAGGGCACCTCCGCCGACCGCGCTGTTCTCGCCGGCCATGAGGCCGATGACGAGCGGCTTCGCGGAGTCGATCGTCGTGGTCGAGATGCTGTCCGCGATGAACGAGATCGCCGGCCCGGCGGTCGGACTGTCCTTGAGGATGTTCTCCAGCGTCGTACGGAAGCCGTCGATCTGGTTGTTGATGAAGTTCTTCAGGAACGTGCTGTCGAGGACCGTGACGGCCACGTGATCACCCTTCCGTCACCGGCCGGTCTCAGCGGCTGCCGATCCTGATGTCGCCCCACCGCTGCGACAGGTTCTGCTCCGTGTAGCGGTAGTTGGAGGAGATCTCGGTGAGCAGGCCGGAGTGGTTGGCGAGCAGGGTCTTGATGTTCTCGACGGCGTTGTCCCACTTCGCCTGGACCTCGCTGTAGACGTCCCGGTCGTCACCGATCCAGCTGTTGCGGAGTTCGGACAGCTCCATCTCCAGGTTGGCCAGGATGCTCATGATCGCCTGGGACTGGCCGACCATGTCGTCCGCCGCGCCTTCGGCATGGTTGTAGTCGACGTAGATGTAGCCGTCGGAGAAGTCCATCGGATTCCTCGTTTCACCGGGTTAGCGAAGGGAGTGGAAGGTCTGGGGGTCTGCCGGGCGCGTCGGGTGCGCCGGGTCAGTTCGACGACGTGCCGGCGCCGTTGAGCTCGTCGAACACCTGCGTGGAGCGCGAGTACTCCGTGTCGATCGCGTCGCTGGTGGACCCCTGCACCAGCCCGTGCTCGGTGAGGGTGCCGTTGAGCTCGTCGACCATCCGGTCCAGGTTGATCAGGATGGTGTCGACGTGCTCGTCCCACTGCTCCAGCAACTTCTTGTACTTTCCGCCGTCGACGCCCCCGTAGTTCGAGGCGAGCGTGTGCGACGTGGACTGGACGTCCTGCTGGCAGCGCTGGACACCGGTGAAGGCCTGTTCCAGCGCCATGATTCCATTACGGGTCGCGCGTTCTTCGGACTGCTGCATGGCCATGAGGAAACTCCCTTTTCGGCGAGACTCACCGGGCTTCGATCCCCATGTCACCCTGCGGGCAGACAGGGCGTCCCGGCGAGCATGACTGACTCGCGGAACCATGGGATGGCCAGATGTTATGCAGGCCTCAACTTGTTTGGCAATTGCCTGCCAAACCCCGAAGTCCGTTGCCCGGAAGCTCAATTGAGCAATGACCCGGAATTCACGCCGCTCAGGTGAGCGGTGCGGTGAATGCGGCCGGACAGATCGGGCAGCGGGCGCGGTCCACCGGGCTCCGCCGGGGCCCGGCTTAACACGAGGTGACCACGCGGACCCCAAGAATTTCCCTTCCGGACGACCCCGGCGACCCCGGCCCCTGCCCTCCCGGACCCGGCTTCCCCCTCCCGCCCCCGGACCCGGACCGGGACCGGGACCGGGACCGGGGGCCTGCCCTGCCGGCCGCCGCCGCCCTGCCGCCCCCTACCGCCCCCTACCGCCCGGGGCACCGGAGCGTCACGCGTGCCGCGCCCTCGGACGCCGCCTCGGGGGTCAGGTCCGGGCCGCTGGGCAGCATGGCCAGCATCGGGGACGGCATCGTCCGCGCCTCGGCGCCCTCGTAGCCCAGCGCCTTCACCGCCTCCTGGGACAGCAGCCGGTACTTCACGCCCTCGTCCGTCACCAGGTACGTGGTGTCACCCAGTGCGCTGCCACTCGCGCTCGACGCCCTGACCAGCGCGCCCCTTCCGGCCCGTATCGCGATGGAGTCGACCTTCAGGCAGCCCGGTTCGACCTCGGGCGCCGGCGCCTGCACGGCCTCGGGGAGGGCGCCCTCGGGCAGTACCGAGGTGCCCACCCGCACACCGGAGTTCGCGGAGTCGACCTCGGCGCAGGCCACGGAGCCGGTGTCGGCGGTGACCGCCTTCGGCGGCTTCGCGGGCAGCTTCGCCGAGCCCGGGCCCGAGTGGCGCGCGTCGGGGGCGAGATGCCCGGCCAGGGCGTCCGCACCGAGCGTCGCCACGGTCGCGGCGGCCCCGCCGTACGCCTTCTGGCGCGTTCGCGGGTCGGCCAGCAGGAGGGTGGCGCCGGTGTCGGTGAGGGGGACGAGGCCCTCCCGCGTGAGCAGGTGGTAGCGGGCGGCGGAGCCGGGCACGTCGACCTTGAAGAGCTGCCCGATCCTGGTGCTCCGCCCGGCCAGTTCGGGCCCCTTCCCGCCGCGGCCGGGCACGTCGGCGGGCGCGAGGTCGGGTCCCAGCGGGAACGCGTCGAGGAACGCCGCGGAGACGGGGCGCGGGGCGACGTCGCCGTACCCGAGGGCCTCGGCCGCCTTCGCCCGCTCGTCCAGGCGCAGCCGGCTGCCCTGCCACAGCAGGTACGCGGCGTCGTCCGGGCCGGTGACCAGCATGCCCTCGTCCTCGCCCAGTCG
The DNA here is from genome assembly GCF_043081325.1 of Streptomyces sp. NPDC014882. Classification (NCBI taxonomy): domain Bacteria; kingdom Bacillati; phylum Actinomycetota; class Actinomycetes; order Kitasatosporales; family Streptomycetaceae; genus Streptomyces; species Streptomyces sp. NPDC014882. The sequence continues at coordinate 421,520 of NZ_JBIBWL010000004.1, read as the reverse complement.
CCTGCCGCCGGGCACGTCCTGCGGGGCGCCGGTGCCGAGGGCGAGCGTCGTGGTCGCCGTGACGACGCCCGTCGTCCGCGGGACGGTCCGGGAGCACACCAGCCACGGCGTGCGGTCCAGGTCGCCGGCGCCCGGGAGTGCCTCGGGCCCGTCGGGGATGCCGACGGGCGTGCCGTGCGGGGTGCCGGCCAGCGAGGACGTGCCCACCGTGGTGACGCCGACGTCGCCGCCGGTGAGCAGCCGGGCCGACGCGTAGTTGCGCACCGGACGCAGCCGCCCGTCCAGGTACAGGTAGCGGGCGCCGGTCTGCTTGTCGACGATCAGGTTCTCCCCCGAGCGCCACGAGTCGTTGCCGCCGGGCCTGATGAGTCCGAAGACGAACGCGCCGGCGCACACCAGCACGGCGATGACGACGCCGATCGCGGCGCCGCGGTTGGTCCGTCCCAGCGGGCTCTCCGGGGAGTCCGGCTCGGCCCGCAGCATGGCCGAGGCCAGCCGTCCCATGATGAAGAGGTGTGCCTGTACCTGGTCGCGTTTGCTGTGCATGGTCGCCGTTCTCCCGGGTCAGCCGTTGATGCCGCGGAGCCGGCCGTAGACGCCCATCGACCAGAGCGTCAGCGGCAGGATGCTGACGGCGGCCAGTGAGTGCAGCAGCTCGGCCGCGCGCCCCCAGTACGGGACGAGCCGCCGTCCGGGCACGGTCCACGAGGCGATCGTGATCGCGGCGGCCAGCCCCATCAGGCCGGCCGTCAGGGTCAGCCGGTCCACCGGGGCCAGGGCGCGCGCGGAGACGAACAGCAGCAGGGCCGCGCCCCAGGCCCCGGCGGCGGTCAGCGCGAGGCGCTGCCAGAGGTTGCCCAGTCCCCGGCTGTGCAGCAGCAGCAGGAGGGAGAGGGCCACGACGGTGAGGATCTCGGCGAGGTCCGGCACGGCCATGAGCGCCGCCTGGCAGGGCAGGCAGACCAGGCCGATGGCGCCGTAGAGGGCGGTCATCCAGCCGTCCGCCAGCGCGGCGCGCGCGTCGACCTCCGAGGAGGAGTACGGGTCGATGCCCTGCTGCAACTGCTGGACGTTGGTCGGCAGGGGCGGCATCCGCATGCCGGCCAGCCGGAACGACAGGGTCGGGACGAACCCGCCGAAGAGCACCACCACGACGGCCACCACGCCGGCCGCCTGCTGCGGCGCCAGGTCCAGGGTGATCAGGGCGGCGCCGAGGGCGCCCGCCGCCGCGACGCAGGCCGTCCCGACGAACAGCGCCGGGTACACGCCGACCGCCGCCAGGGCGAGCACCGCGCCCGCGCCGCCGGCCGCGGACGCCGCCAGGAGCCGGGCGCCGAGGACGGCGTCGCCGTCGGCTCCGCCCAGGTCGCCGCCGGGCAGCAGCCAGCCCGCCAGGGCGAAATAGGGGGCCGCCGCCAGGCCGAGCACCGAGCCGGCTCCGGCGTCCCCGACGGCGCGGGAGGCGGAGCCGGCGCCGGCGATCAGCAGCAGGCCGGCGGCCGCGGCGGCGACGGCCCGCACCCAGCCCGCCGTGCCCGGCATGGCCAGCAGCACGAGGCCCAGCGCGAGGGTGGCCGCGGCCAGCCCGCGCAGCAGGCGCCGGCCGGCCCGGTCGCTCCAGCCGTGCGGCCTGCGGCCCATGCCGTCGGCGATGCCGTCGACCAGGTCGTCGATGTGCACCTCGGGCAGTGCCTCGGTGCGCGGTCGCAGGTAAAGCGCCTCTCCGTCCCGCAGACCGAGGGAGTCCAAGGTACTCTCGGGGTCGAGCGGTGGACCGCCGAGGCGTTGGAGCACCCAGCCTCCGTGCTCCAGGCCGGATTCCTCCAGGCCGTCCCCTCCGTAGCCGATCACTGTGGGCAGCAGGTCGGCGACGGGGACGTCGGAGGGCACGGCCAGGTCGACGGTCCTGGCCGGAGCCCGTACGGTGACGCGGCACAGGCTTGCCGTCTGAATCTCAGTCATGGATGCGGGGTTCACACTTTCTGGCGGGCCACGGGACGCGCGGTGGCTGGAAGGTGGCAGGCACACCGGTCGGTCGCCGAACGCGACGAACAAGTCGGACGGGGCATGCGCCGACGAGTTTGACCGTACGCCGGTCTTTTCGCAACACCACTCCGGGAGTTCAGCGTCACGGAACCCCACCGCAATTCTCCCGCCGCCGTCGCGCGGGACTCTGATTCTTTACGTTCTTTACGGGAAAACCCGCGACGTTCCCGCGGAGTTCCCCTGGCATTCCTTCCGAAATCATTGAGGAGGACGTTCGTTGAGCGTGATCCTGTTCCGCCGCCCGGCCCGTCGCAAAGGACCGGAAATGCCGTCGGGGGAACTGAGCCTTCAGGAGCCGCCCACGCTTCCCGAGGTCGTGCCGGACAGTTCCGCGGTGTGGACGTACCTGCCGATGGCGCTGATGTCGGTCTCCATGATGCTGATGTTCATGCGGCCGGGGATGAGCCAGAGCAGCGGCGGATTCATCTACATCGCGCTCGGTGTGATGGTGATCGCGTCGGCGGGCATGATGCTCGGTCAGGTCATGCGCCGCAACGGCGAGCGCAAGCAGCGGATGAAGGGCGAGCGCCGCGACTACCTGCGGTACCTGCGGCAGACCCGGCGCATGGTGCGGGCGTCCGTCGTGGAGCAGCAGCGCGCCCTCGCCTGGCGTCATCCCGAGCCCGACGCGCTGTCGTCGCTGGTGCGCAGCACCCGGCTGTGGGAACGCCGGGCGTCCGACGAGGACTTCGCCGAGGTGCGGATGGGCGTGGGCGACCAGCGGCTCGCGATGAAGCTGACGCCGCTGTCGACCAAGCCCGTCGAGGACCTGGAACCGCTGTCGGCGCACGCGCTGCGCAGCTTCACCCGGGCCTACTCCACCGTCAGGGACCAGCCCATCGCGATCTATCTGCGGGCCTGGTCGAAGGTGCTGTTCCGCGGCGACGAGGAGCGGATACGGGCCCAGGTCCGGGCGCTGGTCGCGCAGTTGGCGGTGTTCCACTCCCCCGACGACCTGTGGATCGCGCTGTGCGTCTCGGACGAGCGGCGCGCGGAGTGGGAGTGGGCGAAGTGGCTGCCGCACAGCCTGCACCGGCACGAGGAGGACGGCGCCGGACCGGCCCGCATGATCGCCTCGGCCTTCACCGAGCTGGAGAACCTGCTCGGCGCGGAGTTCCTGGAGCGGCCGGGCGCCGACCCCGACGCGGTGCCGGGGCGCGAGGAGCCGTACACGGTCGTCGTGATCGACGGCTGCACGGTGCCGGCGGGGCACCGCTTCGACGGGCACGGGTTCCGCAACGCGGTGGTGCTCGACGTCACCGGTGCGCTCGCCTGGAAGCCGGGGCGGACCACGCTGCGCCTGGAGGTGGGCGACGACGGTGTCGCGCTGGTGCGCACCGACCGCGACCGCAAGGAGCAGTCGACGGTGCTCGGCCGGCCCGACCGGCTGGGCACGGTGGGGGCGCTGGCGCTCGCCCGGCTGCTGGCGCCGTACCGGATGAGCGTGGGCGGCGACGACTCCAAGCCGCTCGCCGACGACGTCGAGCTGACCTCGCTGCTGAACATCCCCGATCTGCACCGGCACGACCCGGCCACGCTGTGGGAGCGGTCGACGGGCAGCGCCCGGCTGCGGGTGCCGATCGCGGTGAGCGGTGAGGGCAGGCCCGTGGAGCTGGACATCAAGGAGTCCGCGCAGGGCGGTACGGGGCCGCACGGCATGCTCATCGGCGCCACCGGCTCCGGCAAGAGCGAGCTGCTGCGCACGCTGGTGCTGGGACTGGCGCTGACCAACTCCTCCGAGACGCTGAACTTCGTCCTCGTCGACTTCAAGGGCGGCGCGACCTTCCTCGGCCTGGACGAACTGCCGCACACCTCGGCGGTCATCACCAACCTCGCCGACGAGGTGGCGCTGGTCGCCCGGATGCAGGACGCCCTGCACGGGGAGCTGATCCGGCGGCAGGAGCTGCTGCGCGCGGCCGGGAACTACACCTCCGCGCTGGAGTACGAGAAGGCGCGGCAGTCCGGGGCGCCGCTGCGGCCGCTGCCCAGCCTGTTCGTGGTGGTCGACGAGTTCAGCGAACTGCTGGCCTCGCACCGCGACTTCATGGAGCTGTTCGTGATGATCGGCCGGCTCGGTCGCAGTCTCGGGGTCCATCTGCTGCTGGCCTCGCAGCGGCTCGACGAGGGCCGCATGCACCAGCTGGAGAGCCACCTGTCGTACCGGATCGGTCTGCGGACGTTCTCCGCGATGGAGAGCCGGGGTGTGCTGGGGGTGCCGGACGCCTACGAGCTGCCCGCGCAGCCGGGTGCCGGTTTCCTCAAGAGCGGCGTCGACGCGCTCACCCGGTTCCGGGCCGCGTACGTGTCGGGGCCGTACCGGCGGCGCCGGGCCGTCGTGCAGGCGCAGGTGGCGCGTCAGGTGGTGCCGTGGACGGCGGAGTGGGTGGTGCCGCGCGCGCCCGCGGACCCGGACGCCGCGGGCGGCCCCGGCGAGCCGGAGCCGGAGCAGGAGGGCGAGGGGGACGGCGGCGGGGAGACCTTGCTGTCGGTGGCGCTCGACCGGCTGCGCGGTTCGGGCCCGCCCGCCCACCAGGTGTGGCTGCCGCCGCTGGGCCGGCCGGCCACCCTGGACCAGATCCTGCCCCCGCTGACGCCCGATCCGCGGTACGGCCTGACCACGGCGGACTGGCCGCTGCGGGGCCGCCTCACGGTGCCGGTGGGCGTCGTGGACCGCCCCTTCGACCAGCTGCGCGATCTGCTGACCGTGGACCTGTCGGCGGCCGGCGGCCACGTGGCCGTCGCCGGGGGCCCGCAGAGCGGCAAGAGCACCCTGCTGCGGACCCTCATCACCGCGCTGGCCCTCACCCACACGCCGCGCGAGGTGCAGTTCTACTGCCTGGACTTCGGCGGCGGCACGCTGGCCGCGCTCGACGGGCTGCCGCACATGAGCGGGGTCGCGGCACGGGTGGACACCGAGCGGGTGGGCCGCACGATCGCCGAGGTCACCGCACTGCTCGCGAGGCGGGAGCGGTTCTTCCTGGAGCACGGCATCGACTCCATGGCCACGTACCGCAAGCGGCGCGCGGCGGGTGAGTTCCCCGAGGAGCCGCACGGGGACGTGTTCCTCGCGATCGACGGCTGGGCCACCGTGCGCCAGGACTTCGACCGGCACATCCCCACCTTCAACGCGCTGGCCGCCCGCGGCCTCAACTACGGGGTCCACCTGCTGATCACCACGGCCCGCTGGGTGGAGCTGTCGTCCTCGGTGCGCGACCAGACCGGGACCCGGCTGGAGCTGCGGATGGGTGATCCGATGGACTCGCAGATCGACTCCCGCAAGGCGGCGACGGTCCCGCGCAGCGCGGGGCGGGGACTGACCTCGGACAAGCTGCACTACCTGTCGGCGCTGCCGCGCGTCGACGGGGTCGAGGACGCCGACGACCTCGCGGACGGGGTCGCGGGGCTGGTCGCCGCGATCGCCGAGAGCTGGGCGGGGCCCACCGCGCCGCGGGTGCGGATGCTGCCGGCGAGCCTGCCGGTCGAGGAGCTGCCGGACCCGGAGGGCGAGAACGGCCTGCGGATCGCCATCGGCCTGGACGAGAACGAACTGGCGCCGGTGTGGCACGACTTCACCGAGAACCCGCACCTGATCGTGGTGGGCGACACGGAGAGCGGCAAGACGAACCTGCTGAAGCTGGTCGCGCGGGGCATCACCGAGCGGTACACGCCGGCCGAGGCGCGGATCATGACGGTGGACTACCGGCGGGAGCTGGTGGAGAGCGTCCCCGAGGCGTACCGGCTCGGGCACGCCGTGTCCCTGGACATGCTGCGGGACCTGGTGGACGGGGCGGCCCGGGCGGTCAGGCAGCGGGTTCCGGGCGAGGACATCGCCCCGTCGCGGATGCGGCTGTGCGACTGGTGGCAGGGGCCGCGGCTGTTCATCCTGGTCGACGACTACGACATGGTGGGCGGCGGGCCGATGACACAGCCGTTCGCTCCGCTGCTGGACCACCTGGCGCTGGGGCACGAGGTGGGGCTGCACCTGGTGGTGGCACGGTCCTCGGCGGGCGCCGGGCGTGGGCTCAACGAGGCGTTGCTGCGCAGGCTGCAGGAGGTCAACACACCCGGGCTGCTGATGTCGTGTCCGCCGAGCGAGGGGTACCTCTTCGGGAGCGTGAAGGGGCGGGAGCTGATTCCGGGGCGGGCGGTCCGGATCGCCCGCCGCAAGACCCTGCAGGTGCAGACGGGGCTCGTGGGGGACGCGCGGTGACGCGTCCGGATGCGGACCGGGTGCCCGTGCGGCGGACCGCCGGGCGGTGCGGCGCGGCCCGGGATCCGCGGGACGCGCCGCGTCGGCGGGTGCCGGACGGTGCTCACGCGGCCCGGCACCGGCGGGCCGCCTCCCCCGCTCCCGGCTCCGCCCGGGCGGGGGGACCCCCTCTGGGGGAGGGACTTTCGCAACACGCCCTGGGGCGTGTTGCGAAAGTCCCGTCTGCCCGGCGGCGTCTGGCACGCACGCTCGCCGCGTTGTCGGGATCACCCCGATACAACCAGTATCGGGGCGACCCTCCGCCTTGCGATCGCACGCACCAGACGCCGCCGGGCCTGCCCTTCGGGCAGACGACGCTACTTTCGCAACACGCCCTAGGGGACCGTCGGGGGGCGCCAGTTCCTGGTGCGGCCCCGGGGGACGACCGCGGCCAGGGCCGCGAGCAGGAGGACCGTCGCCAGGCCCACGGCCGCGATCGTCAGGGAGCGGTGGTGGGGGGCGGGGTCGGTGGGGGCCGGCATCCGTGCGGGGGCGGGGGTCTGCGCGGGAGGCGTCGCGCGGTCCTGGAGCAGGGACAGCGCGGCGTACGGGTCGAGCCGGGGGATGTCCGAGGGGTAGGCGGTGTCCAGCAGCCGGCGGGCGACCTCCGCCGCCGTCAGGTCGGGGTGGTAGGCGCGGACGAGCGCGGCGGTGCCCGCGACGCCCGCCGCGGCCAGCGAGGCGCCGGAGCCGATGTAGTGGCCGGTGCCCTCGGGGCCGACGCTGACCATCGCGCTGCCGGGCGCGGACAGGTCGGGCTCGTGGGCGGGCGGCGCGTTCCGCTGCCGTACGCCGCCGGGGCCGAAGTCCACGACGGCGAGCGCGCCGGGCGCGGCGGCCGGCCAGTACGGCCCCTCGGGCATCTCGCCGTCGGGCCCCTGCTCCTCGCGGGACACGGCGTCCGGCGCGGCGGGGGCGACGACCAGTGCGTCGCGCCGGGTGGCGTGGGCGACGGCCGCGGTGAGTTCGGAGCGTCCGGCGGGCAGGGCCTGGCCGACGTAGATGACCTGTGCGCCGCGGTCCGCCGCCGTGCGGATGCCGGCGGCGACGCGTCGCGCGGAGGGGACGCCGCGGTCGTCGGTGCCGGGCAGGGCGAGGATCCGCGCCTGCGGGGCGACCCCGGTGATGCCGCTGCCCTTCTCCGGTGCGGCGGCGATCAGTCCGGCGGCGAACGTGCCGTGGCCCACGCAGTCCTCGCCCGCCCCGTCGACGGCCTCCACCCTGCCGGACAGGCTGGGGACGCCGGGGGCGACGCCGGTGTCGACCACCGCGACGGTCACCCCGGCGCCGCGGGAGATCCGCTGGGCCCGGGACAGCCCGAGCGCCGTCTGCGACCACGCCGCTCCGGTGGCCGTCCGGTCCGAGGCCCCGGTGCACGGGTTGCCCTCGCCGAGCCGGACGGGCAGCGGGGGCAGCAGTGTGGCCCCCGGATCGCCGGAGCCGGGACTCCCCGACGACGGGTCCGGGGCGGCCGGGGCGGTCGGCGCGGCCGGCCCGGCGGGGACGGCGGGGACGGCGAGGGCCGGCCCGCCCGCGACCGGCAGGGCCACGGCGATCGCCAGCACGAGACCCGCACTCCGGCCTTTCATGACATTCCGCATGAGTCGCATGATATGCACACAGGATGTACGGCGCACAACGCCAACTACCGCAGCAGCACAAGGAGGTTCGAGGCGTGGCACGTCAGATACTCACGGTCGGCCCGGAACGGTCGGACGGCTTCCAGACGATCGGTGAGGCACTGGCCCAGGCCCGTACCGGGGCGGTGATCCGGGTCCGTCCCGGCCGCTACGCCGAGAACCTCGTCATCCGGCACCGGGTGACGATCGTCGGCGAGGGCGAGCCGGGCACCGTCGAGATCTGCCCGCGGGACGGCACCGCCGTCACCCTCATGGCCGACGCCGTGATGCTCAGCGCCCTGACCCTGCGGGGCCGCGACAAGGAGGCCGCGGTCGTGGACGTGCCGGCCGGTCAGGCCGCGCTCGACGGCTGCACCGTGACCGGTGCGGGGTGGACGGCGCTGCTGGTGCGCGGCAAGGGTTCGCTCGCCGCCCGCGGCTGCCGGATCGGCAACCCCGGCGGCGCCGGGCTCGTCGACTCCTCGGAGAGCGAAAGCATCGTCGAGGACTGCGTGTTCGAGAACTTCGGCACCTCCGCGGTGGTCATCGGCGAGACCGCCGGGCCGCTCGTCCGCGACTGCCGCATCCGGGGCGCGCGGGCCAACGGCGTCCTGGCGAGCGGCGAGTCCCGGGGCATCGTGGAGGGCTGTGACATCTCCGGCACCGACAAGCCGGCCATCGCCCTGGAGGGCCACAGCTCGACCCGGGTGCTGCGGTGCGTCGTGCACCACACCTCGGTGGGCCTGCTCGTGACCAGCATGTCCCGCCCGGAGATCGAGGAGACGTCGTTCGAGTCCCTCGCGCAGAGCGCGATCGTGATCTCCGGCGGGGCCGACCCGATGCTGCGCGGGTGTGTCACCCGGCGCACCAAGAAGAGCGGACTGCTCGTCCTGGACCGCTCGCGCGGAACCCTGGAGGACTGCTCGTTCCACGGTTCCACCGAGGCCGCCGTGCGGGTCGTCGAGGGCAGCGCCCCGCTGCTGCGGGACACCGTGGTGAGCGACTGCGCCGACACCGCCGGGGCGGTGCAGCTCTGGGACGACTCCACGGCCGAGTTCGAACGCCTGGAGGTCCTGGACGCGGCCGGCGTCGGCATCTCGGTGCGCTCCGCCGCCAACCCCCTGCTGCGCCGCGCCCGGGTCACCGGCGCGGGCGGCCACGGCGTCGAGTTCACCGACGACGGCCGCGGCCGGCTCGAGCACTGCGAGGTCGAGTCCGCCGGCGGCTGCGCGCTGAGCATCGACGACGACTCCGAGCCCGAGATCAGCGACACCGTGCTGCGCTCCGCCGCCCGCTCGGGCGTCCTCGTCGGCGAACGCGGCCGGGGCACCCTGCGGGACTGCGAGATCGGCGACAGCGCCGACGCCGGGGTCGGGGTGCGGGACGGCGCGGAGATCACCCTGGAGCGGGTCCGGGTGCACGGTTCGAGGGCCCACGGCGTGCAGGTGTCGCGCGGCGGCCGGGCCGTCCTCGACGCCTGTGAGATCAGCGGGAGCACGGGCGACGGCGTACGGGTCGACAGCGCCGAGCCGGTCGACGTCACCCGGTGCGTCGTACGCGACAACCGCGGTGCGGGACTGCGCCAGGGCCGCGCGAGCGAGCGGCTCACGGTCGAGCTGCTGACCAGCGCGGACAACGGCGTGCCGGACAGCTGGGGCGAGTCGGCCGGGACGACCGGCGAGGACGGCGCCCCGGGCGGGCCCGACAAGGAGCCGGAGCCCGAGGGCCCGCTGGCCGAACTGGAGGCGCTCGTCGGCCTGGAGAACGTCAAGCACCAGGTGAACACGCTGGTCAACCTGAACCAGCTCGCGGAGCGCCGGCGCCGGCTCGGCATGCCGGTCCCGTCGATGAGCCGGCACCTGATCTTCGCGGGGCCGCCCGGCACCGGCAAGACCACCGTCGCCCGCCTCTACGGCAGCATCCTGGCGGACCTGGGCGTGCTCAGGAGCGGGCACCTGGTCGAGGTCGCCCGCGCCGACCTGGTCGCGCAGGTCATCGGCGGTACGGCCATCAAGACCACCGAGGCCTTCAACAGCGCGCTGGGCGGCGTGCTGTTCATCGACGAGGCCTACACCCTCACCGTCGAGGGAACGTCCAACGACTTCGGCCGCGAGGCCGTCGACACCCTGCTGAAGCTGATGGAGGACCACCGCGACGACGTGGTCGTGGTGGCGGCCGGCTACTCCGAGCAGATGGAGTCGTTCCTCACCGCCAACCCGGGCCTCGCCTCCCGCTTCACCCGCACCGTCGAGTTCGGCAACTACGCGGTGGACGAACTGGTGACGATCACCGAGAGCCTCTGCCGGCGGCACCAGTTCGAGCTCGGGCCGCTGACCCGGGAGGCCCTCGCCGTGCGCTTCGAGCGGATGACGCGCGACGCGACGTTCGGCAACGGCCGCGCGGCCCGCGCCGTGTTCGAGGACATGGTGGACCGGCAGGCGTTCCGCCTCGCGGCCATGACCGACCCGGCGGAGAACGACCTGACCCTGCTGCTGCCGCTGGACGTGGGCGACGCGGAGGCCGCGGCCGTCGGCGGCACGGCACAGGACGCCGGCGACGCGTCCGACCCGATGGCCGAACTCACCGCCATGGTGGGTCTCGGCGCCGTGAAGCGGGAGGTCGCCGACCTGGTCAGTCTGCTGACCAACGCACGCCAGCGCGTCGCGGCGGGGCTGCCCGCCCCCCGGATCAGCAACCACCTGGTCTTCAGCGGGCCGCCCGGCACCGGCAAGACCACGGTCGCACGGCTGTACGCGAAGCTCCTGCACTCGCTGGGAGTGCTCCCCCGCGACTCCCTGGTGGAGGTGGCGCGGGCGGACCTGGTGGGCCAGTACGTCGGCCACACCGCCCAGCGCACCAAGGACGTCTTCACCAGCGCGCTGGGCGGGGTGCTGTTCGTCGACGAGGCCTACACCCTGACCCCCGAGGGCTCGTCCAACGACTTCGGCCGCGAGGCCGTCGACACCCTGCTGAAGCTGATGGAGGACCACCGCGACGAGATCGTGGTCGTCGTCGCCGGGTACACCGAGGAGATGGAGCGCTTCCTGGCCTCCAACCCCGGTCTGACGTCGCGGTTCTCCAAGTTCGTCCGGTTCGAGGACTACAGCACGGACGAACTGGTCACCATCGTCTCCCGGCACGCCGCCGCCTCCGGGTACGAGTGCCCCGACGCCACCCTCGCGGTGCTGCGCGCTCATGTGGACGCCCTCCCGCGCGACCGGTCCTTCGGCAACGCGCGGCTCGCCCGGCAGTTGCTGGAGACGATGATGACGAGCCAGGCCCGCCGGCTGGGCGGGCTGAGTTCGCCCAGTCTCACCGACCTCACCACGCTGCTGCCGGAGGACCTGCCGCAGGCGCGACGGCGGGAGGCCACCCTGTGACCCGCTGAGCGGCTTGTCGATCGGCTTGTCGAGTGCCTGTCGATCGGCCTGTCGATCGGCCTGTCGATCGGCCTGTCGAAGGCGAACGCCCGCCGGTTCGGCACCGGCGGGCGTTCGCTGCGCTGTCGCGCCACTCATACGGTGGACGCGTCCCTCACACGGTGAACCTGACGGCCTCCAGCCAGAACTGCGGCTCCGTCGACCCGCCGAAGATCCAGCCCTCGGACTTCTCGCACGCCAGGCCGCCCCAGTCGTGCCCGCCGAGCTTGTGGTTCTGGCAGACGTTGCCCGCATCGACACCGATGGTGAAGCCGCTCAGGCTGGGCGCGTTCGAGGCGGCGCTCCCCAGGACCAGGTCCGTCCCGTCGGCCGCACCGGACCACGCGGTCGTCCAGCCGTCCTTCTGGATGAACTCGTTGCCGTTCACCCTCTTCGCTTCGGCCACCGCGACGTTGATGGCCGTGACGGGCCGCCCCTTGCCCTCCTGGCCCGCGGTGGCCCCGTCGCACACGGGGGCCGTCCAGCCGGCGCCCTTCACGTGGACCCGGTAGCAGATGTGCCGGCCGGGGTTCGAGGCGGCCAGCCGCTGAACGGCGTAGGCGGCGGTGTTCGGCGGGAGCTTGGGCGGCTCGTACTCCTTCACCTTCGCCCGGGCCTCCGCCTTCTTCGGCGCCTCGGCCGGCTTGCTCGCCGGCGGTGCCGAACTCGGCACCGGGTCGGCCTTCTCGACGACGGGGCTCGGCTTGGCGGACGGCTTCTCGGTCGACGGCTCCGGGGTCGGCTGCGCGGGGGCGTAGTCGCCCTTCGGCACCTCCGGGGGCTCCTCCTCGAGCAGGGTGTCGGACCCCACGGCCACCGCCACGTCGTCCTTCTTCTGCCGCGATTCGTCCGTGGCCCAGATCAGCAGCGGCACCGCGAGGAGGACGACGCCCGCGATGCCGGCGGCGGCGAGCAGGGGCTTCTTCGGTTTCCCGGACGGCGGTTCGTCCGCACCGGCTCCGGCCGCCGCGGTTCCGGCCGCCGCGGTTCCGGTGGCCCTGCGGGCCTCGGCGTCCGGGACGGCAGCGGTCGGCTCGGCGGCGCTCTCGCTCTCCGTCTCCGGCCGCTCTTGCGCGGCGGACGCGGGGGCCGTCGCGGCCGTCGCCGTTGTCGCGGCCGTCGCGGCCGTCGCAGCCGTCGCAGCCGTCGCAGCCGTCGCAGCCGGTTTCCCGGTGGTGCCGGTGGTGGCGGGCGGCTCGGGAGCGGCCTCGATCTCGGCGGTGTCCGGGGTCTCCGGGGCCGGCCGTGCGGTCCCCGCTCCCCCGGTGCCGCCCTCGGCCGGCTCCGGCGCGGGCGTGCGCCGTGCGGCCGGTGCCAGCATCGCGCCGGGGTCGGCCGCCGACCCGAGGGAGACGGCCCTGCGGACGGACGAACCGCCCGTGCCGTCGGGCCCGTGGGGGACGGGCGGCTTCTTCTGACGTGCCATCGTTCTCCTCGATCTGTGTGGACTGTGGCGTGACGGGTGGTCGTACGGTGCGCTCGCCGCGCGCTATCCCTCCTGGCCCACGGGCCCGGAACAGCGTTCCGGCCACTGCGGGTCGTCGCCGGCGCGGAAGCCCTTGGCCAGCGCCTCCTCGAGGTACGCGAGGGCCTTGAGGTCCAGCCCGCTCAGTTCCTCCGACCCGTCCATGTAGGCGGTGGCGTTCCCGGGGAGCTCACGCAGCAGGACGACGGAGGGGCCCGCGGGCACGGTCCGTACCCCCAGCACCCGGAAGCCGGTCCCCGGCACGAAGACGATCTCCTCGTACGTCTCCGTGGAACCGCCCGGCCGGTCGAGCAGTTGGCGCACCTTGCGTCCGGTGACGGACCAGATCGCGTAGCGCCCGGGGGCTCCGGCCGGGAGCGCCGACGATCCCGCCAGGGCGCTGACCGGCGCCGGGTCGTGCAGCAGCGTGCCGACCGCGGGTTCGGGGCCGTCGGCTTCCCCGCCGCGCAGGGCCACGCCCCGGTAGGAGGGCAGCCTGCGCAGAGCGGACGCCAGACAGCCGGCGTAGGGCAGCAGACGCCCCTCGCCGGTGTGCAGGTCCCGGACCAACTCGCGGTGGTGCAGCGGTCCTTCCTCGGCGGTGAGGTAGGCGTGCGCGGCGATGAGGTCGGTCCGGGCCGCCTCCAGTTCGTGCCCGCGCAGCGCGGGCATCCGGGTGAGCACCCGGGACACCGCGGCGGCGTGCACTTCCCAGGCACCGGCCGCGGCATCCCGGAACGCGGTGCGCTCCGCGGCACCGCTGACGTGCCCGGGCACGAACGGGAGGGCGGCACGGTGCGGGGCGGGCGCTTCGCCGGCCCGCCCCCGCGGTCCCCTCCCCGCCTCGGCACGCCCGGCCCGGCCGCCTTCCGGCTCCGGAGCGTCTCCCCGGCGGGCATCGTGTCCCGCACCGCCGACTCCGCCGTCGCCCTGTTCGGCACCGCCTCGTTCGCCGACGCCGTCCCGTTCGCCGCCGTCGTCCCGTTCGCCGCCGTCGTCCCGTTCGCCGCCGTCGCGCCGTTGGGCACCGGCTCCGGTGCGCGCCCCGGCCGGGGAGGTGGCCGTCGGCCGGACCCGCGCGGCTCCCGGACCGGCCGCGGCGTCCGGCGGCGCAACGGGCACGGAGGCCCTCTGCCCGCCGCCGGCACCCGCCCCGGTCTCCGGCAAAGTCTCCGGCGACGTCCCGGGCGGAGTCTCCGGCGACGCGGCAGGCGCGGCCTCCTCTGCGGGCCGCCCCTGCGGACGGGGCTCCGAGGACGCGGTGGGCACGACCACCCCGGGCCCCACTTCCCGGGGCACGACCACCCCGGGCCCCGCTCCCCCAGGCACGTCCGCCTCCGAAGGGAAGTCCGGAGGAGACACCGGAGGGGGGTCCGGCGTCGGAACCGGCCCGCCCGCCCGGAGGGACACCGGCGGGACGGGTCCCCCGGCACCGGCGGCCGGACGGCCGGGAGCGCCCTCGTCCGCCCGGGGATCCTGGGGCGCGACGGGTTCGGCGACCGGAGGCCCACCGACGGCACCGCCCGCTTCGGCGGCCCCGCCGTCCCGGAGGACATCGGGGCGCGCCCCGGGCGCGGGCGCCGGCCGCCCGTGGGCGGCGGCCGGCGGGGCGGCTGCCGTACCGGGCCCGTGGAGCACCGCTCCGGGCGGCGGGACCCGGCCGGGCCGCGCGGTCGCGCCCGGCCGGCCGGCCGCCGTGCCGGGGTGCGGGGGCCGGCCGGTGACGTAGCGGATGGCCGGTACGCCGTGTTCGGCGGCCAGGCGGCGCAGGGGGCCGTCGCCCGCCAGGAGTCTGCCGCGGACCAGCAGGGTGGTGCGGGACCGGACGTCGGTCCCGAGGCCGTCCAGGAGGCGGGACAGCGCGGGCAGCAGGGAGTCGTCCAACGGCTGCCCCGGCATGCCCAGTTCGACGGCGCACGTCTCCGGGTCGACGGCCGGTCCGAGCGGCCCGGGACGGGGGCCGTCCGGTGCCCACAGGGCGAGTCCGGCCCGGGTCACCGTGGCCTGCCAGCGGTCCGTCAGCCGTACCGTCCCCCGTTCGCCGCCGCCGAGGATCCAGTCGGGCGGGTGGAGCTCCGTCGGCCTGGGCACGGGAGCCCGCCCCTTCGCGTCGACCGGTCCGCAGACCACGGACGACACGAACGGCCGCCAGCTCGGCCTGCCGTCCAGCCCGACCAGGGTGGGCCGGGGAGGCGTTCCGGGCGGGGCGTGGTCGTCGAGCAGGGGCAGGCCGGTGAGTACCTCCACCTCGGTGCCCAGCAGGTCGGCGACCGACTGGCCGAGCCGCAGCAGGTCGCGCCGGCCGCCGGGCGCGAGCCGGGTACGGGCGCGCTGTGCCGGTGACAGCCCGGCGAGGACGGCGGCGACCTCGTCGGCGGCGACGTCCTCCGCCTGCGGGGCACCGACCAGTACCGTCAGGCGGTCGAAGTCGACGGGCACGGAGAAGCACAGGTCGTCGGGGGCCGGACCGGGTGCCTCGGCCGGGCGGATCACCACGCCCGCCGGGACGCGGTCCACGACACAGCCGCCGGCCGTGCGCTCGGGCACCGCGCCCAGCGCCTCCTCCCAGGCGGGCGCCGGGGCACGCCGGCCCAGCTTCCGGGGTTCCGCGCCGGGCGCGAACCTCCACCAGCCGCACCCGGGGCGGGAGTCGCCGTGGACGAAGAGGACGCCCCCGGGCGTGATCAGGACGGCCCCGTCCGGAGCCGTCACCTCCAGCTCCCAGGCGTCGGCGATCCGGCGGGCGACGCAGGGCCGCTCCGGCCGGTCGTCACCGGCGCCGGACATGACGAGCCGGATCCGGTCGGTGCCCCGTGCGCGGAGGGAGTCCAGCAGCGCGCCCAGCCGTGCCCAGTGGTCGGCGTCGGGCGCCCCGCCCCCGGCGGCGGAGCCCACGATCACCGTGACGACGTCCGCCTCCCTGCCGACGGCGCCCGCCACTTCGGCCACCACGTCCAGGGGGAACGAGTCGTCGTCGACCGAGCGCACGAGCAGCACGCCGTCGACGTCCTCGACGGGCGGGCCGCCGGCGCCCCGGTTTCCGGCGCCCCCGCTTCCGGCGCCCCCGCTTCCGGCGCCGTTCGCGCCGCCGGCCGGGAGCGCCGTGCCGCGGCGGCCCGCGCCGGAGCCCGGCCTGCGTCCCCGGCCCGGCATCACGGAGGACCAGCGGCTCACGCGTCCGCCCCCCGGACCGGGTGGACGGCCTCGGTCAGCACCCGCGCGGTGCGGCGCGCGGGCGCGGCGGGGGTCCGTTCCCCCGCGCCGTCCCGGGCCGCGTCGCGCACGGCGTCGGGGTCCAGCAGCATGCTCACCGCGGCCGGGGGGTTCAGGTACAGCACGTGCCCCTCGGGAAGGCGCGTCAGGAGGTCGTCCACGCCGAGCAGTTCGAAGGCGAAGCGGCCCGCGGTGTGCAGGAACACCGCCGAGGTGAACACCGGCACCACCGGCGTCCCGTCCGGCGCCGCAGCACCGAGCGGGCCGCCGGCCGGTGCCGTCAGCACGGCCACCTCGCGCCCCACCAGTGCGGCCGGCACCGCCTCGCCGGGCCCGTATCCGGTCGACGCGAGCTGGACGGCGCGGTCCACCTCGTCCTGCGGTTCGGGCCAGCCGAGCGCACGCGGGGACGGCCGGTACGCCGGGTTGTCCTCCCACTCGACGATCTCGCCGTCGAGGCCGGACCGCCACCGGCCGGTCATGGCCCACTCCGGGGGCTTCCCCGCTCCGGACCACATCGGGTCGACCACCCCCAGCCAGTGGTCCGGGGCGAGGCGGCCCGCCTCACGGATGTCGTCCGGAACGGGCGGAAGCGCCTCGTCCTGCTGGCTCATCACTGTCCTCATTCGGTGTATCGGGACGACACCGCGGTCCGTGCCGCGTCGTCCGGGGTGTCGTGCCGGAGGAGGCGGCGCGCGGTCGCGGCGTCCGTGACGACTCCGGTGAGCAGTCCGGACCCCAGTGCGGCGCGGGCCGCCCCGGTGCCGCGTCCGCCGGCCGTGACGCCGATCAGCTCCGCGAGGCCGCGGAGTTCGGCGGCACCGACCGTGATCGTGCGGGCGTCCAGCTCGGTGGGCAGCACCCGGCCGGCGGTGTCCAGGACGTGGCCGGCCACCTCGGCGCACGCTCCCGCCGCCCGGAGCGTCTCCCGCTCCCGCTCGGCCAGGGCGCCGTACACCGGGGAGTGCGGGGCGTCCCACGCGCCGATGCCGACGACGGCCTTGGTGACCAGGCCGAACCGGTCCAGCGTCTCGGCGGTGGCGGGCTGGCTGCGCAGGACGGCGGCCGTCGCCGCGTCGGGCAGGAGGAACGGGGTGTGGAGCGGGAACGCCCTGCCGCCGCCCGCCGCGGCCGTACGGCGGACCGCGGCGATCGCGGCGTCGTGGGCGAGGTCCTGCCCGTGCACCCCGGTCAGCTGGACCACGTCGCAGAGCGGCAGCCGGGTGACCGCCTCGCTCAGCGCGTCCACCGCGGGGCTGCCGTCCAGCCCGAGGACGTCGCCCTCCTCGGCGATCTCCGAGAGCAGCCGGGCCGCCGCCGTGCCGAGCCAGCGGCCGCTCTGGCGCTGGTCCGCGAGGGAGGCCGGGCCGCTCTCGTTCCGGCCCAGGTTGACAACGATGCCGTGGCGGAGTCCGAACCGCTCCGCCAGCGCCCGCCCGAGGGGGACGTCGATCTCGGCCGGGACGGTGATGTCGATCCGCACGATGTCGTGGGCCACGGCCGCGTCGAGGAGGCGGGCCACCTTGAACCGGCTGATGCCGAACTCCTTGGCGATCTCCACCTTCGACCGGTGCTCCAGGTAGAAGCGCCTGGCGACGGCGGCGGCGAGGAGCGTGTCGATCGGCGCGGGTAACGCCATCGCCTCGACCGGTTCGGCCATGTCGTCTCTCCGCGCTCTCATCGTTCGTCAAATCACGTCAATTGTTTAACCAGTTCATCCGCACGAAGTGATCAGAAGATGACCAGAAAACGACGTCGGAGCGACACCGGGGACGCCAGTGATCACTGAAGCCCGAACTCCGCACCACCGGAGGGCCGTTCCCGCCTCCCGCCTCGAACTTCCGGGCCGGAGGGCTGATCCGACCCCATCGCCGGGCTCCTCGGCCCCGCGCCTCCACCGGCAAACGCGCTGTCCGGTGCGTGGCGTTCCCTCACGCCACGCACCGGACCGAGCCGCGCCGGCCGAGAGCCGACCGGGAACGGAAGAACCCGGCCGCAGCCTCGGGCCGACCGGTCGCCGGGGCCGGTCGCCGGGGCCGGTCGCCGGGGTCCGGGGCTCGCCGAGGGGTCGAAGAGGCCGTACGGCTCAGGCGTTGTCCGGCCGTGCCTGGCGCCGGGCGCGGTGGGCCCACACGGCCACGACCATGAGCGCGGCTGTCGTGCCGCCCAGGGTCATGACCGTCGAGGGTGAACTGCCGTCGACGACGAGTCCGCCGGCCAGGGCTCCGAGCGAGATCGTGGCCTGGAAGGAGGCGGTGAACATGACGGAAGCGGCTTCCGGGGTGTCGGGGGCCGCCTTGGCGAACCAGGTCTGGGAGGAGACGGGGACCGCCCCGTACCCCACGCCCCAGACGACGAGCAGAGCGACGGCTCCGGCTTTCCACTGGCCCACTGCGGGCAGGAGCAGCGTGGCGGCCGCGATCATGCCGGCGGCGGTGCCGAAGGCGGCCCGCGGGTGGCGGGCCACCAGGGAGCCGCCCAGGAAGTTGCCGAGGATGCCCGCCGCGCCGTAGACGAGCAGGAAGACGGTGACGAGCCCGGAGCCGGCGTCGGTGACCTGCTCGAGGAACGGGGTGACGTAGGTGTAGGTCCCGAAGTGCGCCAGGACGACCAGAACGGTCAGGAGCAGCGCGAAGCGGGTGGCGGCGCCGTTGAGCATGCCGCGCAGTACGGTCAGGCGGGTGGTCCGGCGGGGCGGCAGCGCCGGCATGACGATCAGCAGCATGATCAGCACGGCTGCGGTGAGGCCGCCCATGGCGACGAACGCGGTGCGCCATCCGGCGAGGTCGCCGATGAGCGTGCCGGCGGGCACGCCGAGGACGGAGCCCAGTGGCACGGCGGAGAAGATCACCGCTGTTGCGCGTCCGACGGATTCGGCGGGCACCAGGCGTTCGGCCAGTGAGGCGCCGATGGACCAGAAGCCGCCGATCACGATGCCGACGACGACGCGGGAGACCAGGACGAGCCAGTAGTCGGGCGCCGCTGCCGCCAGGAAGTTCGCTCCGGCCAGCAGGGCCATGAGAACGCACAGCATCAGGCGACGGTCGATCCTCGCGGTCGCCACGGTGACGACCGGTGCGGCGATCGCCGCGAGGAAGCCGGGCATGGTCATCATCAGCCCGGCCATGCCGTCGGAGACGGTGAAGTCGGCGCCGATCCTGGTGAGAAGTCCGATCGGAAGGATCTCCGTGGTGACGATCGAGAAGATGCCCAGCATCACCGCGACGACGGCCGGCCATCCGGTCACCGGGGATCCGTGCGGCGAAGCGGCCCCGCCGGAGTCGTGCGTCGTGGCGGTGGTGGATGAAGCCATGGATTCCGTCCTGTGACGCGTGTGCCGGTGGGCGATCAGTTCACCAGGCGGACCGGGGCGGGGGCTGGCAGATCTGCGACATCACCGCTGGGGGTGAGGGTGCCGACGGGGACCTGGTGGAGCGGCTCGGGGGCCTGCTCGCCGCCGAGGCCGCCCGCAAGGGCGTCGCCGCCGCGCTCCGCGCGCTCCGGTCCGGCCCGACGGCCGGCCTCGGGAGAACCGGCCGAGCGGCCTGCCGAGAGGCGACCGTCGCCGTACCGCGGCGCGGTTCCCCCGCCGCAGGTCACGCGCCGCGCGGTCGCCGCGCACCGTCCCCCGTCCCTCGACTCCGGAGTCGTCACCGCGATCCACCTGTGTCCGGGCCCTTGACGCGCTCTTCACCCACCGCTTAACTCACACCCTAAATTAAGACGTGGAGGGTTCAGGAGGGGCGGGACGCCGCTCCGACCCGCCCTCGCGGACGCCCCGTCCCTTCCCGGAAGGTCCCTGGAGCCATGCGCAGAATCAGAGCCGCAGCCGTCGGCGCCGTCACCCTCTCGTTCGCCCTCACCGCGGCGGCCTGCGGCGGGGGGTCGTCCGGCACGGAGGGTTCCGACGAGCAGCCGAAGACCCTGACGTACTGGGCCTCCAACCAGGGCGCGAACCTGGAGGTGGACAAGAAGGTCCTCCAGCCGGAACTCGACAAGTTCGAGAAGCAGACCGGGATCAAGGTGAAGCTGGAGGTGGTGCCCTGGGGGGACCTGCTCAACCGCATCCTCACCGCCACCACCTCCGGCCAGGGCCCGGACGTCCTCAACATCGGCAACACCTGGAGCGCCTCGCTCCAGGCCGGCGGCGCCCTGCTGCCCTGGGACGCGAAGAACTTCGAGGCGATCGGCGGCAAGGACCGCTTCGTGGACTCCGCGCTCGGCTCCACCGGCGCCCGGGGCCAGGACCCGGCCGCCGTGCCCCTGTACTCCATGGCCTACGCGCTCTACTACAACAAGAAGATGTTCGCCGACGCCGGCATCGAGAAGCCGCCGGCGACCTGGGATGAGCTCGCCGAGACCGGCAAGAGGCTCTCCGGGGACGGCACGTGGGGGCTCGGCGCCGAGGGCTCCAACCTGTCGAACAACATCCACCAGGTCTTCGTCCTCGCCCAGCAGCACGGCGCGGACTTCTTCACCCCCGACGGCAGGGCCGACTTCACCTCCGACGGCGCCGTGGCGGCGGTGAAGCAGTACGTCGACCTGATGGCCGAGGACAGGATCATCGCGCCGGGCAACGCCGAGTACGCGCAGAACCAGTCCCTGAGCGACTTCGCCAAGGACAGGACGGCCATGGTGCTGTGGCAGACCGCGTCGGCCACGTTCGCCTCGCAGGGCATGAACGAGGACGAGTGGGGCGTCGCGCCCGCCCCCGTGCAGTCCGGCGAGCCCGGCCCGGGCAGGGCCGCCAACTCCATGGTCGCCGGCATCAACATGGCCGTCTTCAAGAACACCAGGAACATCGACGGCGCCAAGAAGTTCGTGAAGTTCATGACCGGCGACGAGGAGCAGGTCATCCTGAACAAGGCCTACGGCTCCATCCCGCCGGTCAAGGCCGCCCAGCAGGACCCGGCCTTCAGCGCCCCGGCGCTCGCCGTGCTCAGGCAGACCCTCGCCACCAGCGCCACCGCGCTGCCTCAGGTCCCCGAGGAATCGCAGTTCGAGACCGTCGTCGGTACGGCCGTCAAGAAACTCTTCGCCGACGCCGCGGCCGGCCGGGCGGTGACCACCGGGTCGGTGCGGGCCGAGCTCGAGAAGGCCCAGCAGCAGATGCCCGAGAAGTGAGCACGGACACCGCCATGACCACCACCGCCGCCCCCGGCGCAGGTGAGCGGACGGCACGGAGGAACGGCTCCGGGGCGACACCGCGCGGACGCCGCCCCGGGCGGCTGCGCCGCATCGGACTGCCGTACCTGCTGCTGTTCCCCGCCCTGCTGCTCGAACTGCTGGTCCATCTGGTGCCGATGGTGATCGGCATCGTCGTCAGCTTCAAGGAGCTGACCCAGTTCTACCTCCGCGACTGGGGCACCGCGCCCTGGGCCGGCCTCGACAACTACTCCCTGACGGTCGACTTCGACGCCCCCGTCGGCCAGGCGCTGCTGAAGTCCTTCCTCACCACCTGCCTGTTCACCGTCCTCTCGGTCGGCCTGTGCTGGCTGCTCGGAACGACCGCGGCGATCTTCATGCAGGAGACCTTCCGCGGCAGGGGCGTCCTGCGCACGCTCTTCCTGGTGCCGTACGCCCTGCCGGTCTACGCCGCCGTCATCACCTGGGCGTTCATGTTCCAGCGGGACAACGGCCTGGTGAACCACGTGCTGCACGACCAGCTCGGCCTCACCGGCAGCCCTCCGTTCTGGCTGATCGGCGACAACAGCTTCGTCGCGCTGCTCGTCGTCTCGGTGTGGAAGGGCTGGCCCTTCGCCTTCCTCGTCGTCATGGCCGGGCTCCAGAACATCCCGAAGGACCTCTACGAGGCCGCCGCCCTCGACGGCGCGGGCGTCCGGCAGCAGGTCCGCCGCATCACCCTGCCGGCGCTGCGCCCCGTCAACCAGGTCCTCGTCCTGGTGCTGTTCCTGTGGACCTTCAACGACTTCAACACCCCCTTCGTCCTGTTCGGGAAGGCGGCGCCGGAAGCCGCGGACCTCATCTCCCTCCACATCTACCAGTCCTCGTTCCAGACCTGGAACTTCGGGGCGGGCTCCGCGATGTCGGTCCTGCTCCTGCTGTTCCTGCTCGTGGTGACGGGCGCCTACCTGTGGCTCACCTCCCGCGGAAGGAAGACCACCGATGCCTAGCCCGGCCGCCCGGCGGCCCCGCTCCCCGACGGCCGCCCCGCGGTCCTTCGTGTGGAGCCGCCGGATCTTCCTCACCCTGCTCACCGGCTTCGTGCTGCTGCCGGTGTACGTGATGGTCTCCAGCTCGCTGAAGCCGCTGGAGGACGTGTCGGGGAAGTTCACGTGGATCCCCTCGGGCCTCACCGTCCGGCCGTACTTCGACATCTGGGAGACGGTGCCGCTGGCCGACTACTTCGTGAACTCGCTGATCGTGGCCGGCGCGGCGACCGCCTGCTCCGTCACCATCGCCGTGTTCGCGGCCTACGCGGTGAGCCGCTACTCCTTCCGCGGCAGACGCGTCTTCACGGTGACGGTGCTGTCGACCCAGATGTTCCCCGGCATCCTGTTCCTGCTGCCGCTGTTCCTCCTCTACGTCGACATCGGCAACGCCACCGGCATCGCCCTGTTCGGCTCGCGCGGCGGGCTGATCCTGACGTACCTCACCTTCTCCCTGCCCTTCTCCATCTGGATGCTGATCGGATACTTCGACTCGGTGCCCAGAGACCTCGACGAGGCGGCCGAGGTGGACGGCTGCGGGCCGCTCGGCGCCCTGTTCCGGGTCATCGTGCCCGCAGCAGTCCCCGGCATCGTCGCCGTCGCCGTCTACGCGTTCATGACCGCCTGGGGCGAGGTCCTCTTCGCCTCCGTCATGACCGACGACGCCACCCGCACCCTCGCCGTCGGCCTGCAGGGCTACTCCACCCAGAACGACGTGTACTGGAACCAGATCATGGCCGCCTCACTCGTCGTCAGCCTGCCCGTCGTCGCCGGCTTCCTCCTCCTGCAGCGCTACCTCGTCACCGGCCTCACCGCCGGCGCCGTCAAGTGACCGCCGGGGCGCCACCGGTGCCCCGCTCCCACCAGCCCGTCCCGGAAAGGCTCCCCGTGTCCGAACCGCTCGACCTCGCCGTCCTCCCCGCCGACTTCACCTGGGGCACGGCCACCTCCGCCTACCAGATCGAGGGCGCCGTCACGGAGGACGGCCGGGCACCGTCGATCTGGGACACCTTCTCCCACACCCCGGGCAGGGTCGCGGGCGACGACCACGGCGACGTGGCCTGCGACCACTACCACCGGTGGCCCGAGGACATCGGCCTGATGAAGCGGCTCGGCGCCGACGCCTACCGCATGTCCGTCGCCTGGCCCCGCGTGATGCCCGCCGGTGACGGACCGGTCAACCCGGCGGGCCTCGACTTCTACGACCGTGTCGTCGACGCCCTCCTCGACGCCGGCATCACCCCCAACATCACCCTCTACCACTGGGACCTCCCCCAGGCCCTCCAGGACCGCGGCGGCTGGACCGTACGCGACACCGCCGAGCACCTCGCCGACTACGCCTCCGCCGTCGCCGCCCGGCTCGGCGACCGCGTCACCCGGTGGGCCACCCTCAACGAACCGCTCTGCTCCGGCTGGATCGGCCACCTGGAGGGCCGCATGGCACCCGGCCTGACCGACCTGACCGCCGCCGTGCACGCCTCGTACCACCTGCTGCTCGCCCACGGCCTCGCCACCCGGGCGATCCGCGCGGCGGCCCCCGGGGCGCAGGTCGGCCTCGTCACCAACCACTCCACCGTCGAGGCCGCCTCGACCCGCCCGGAGGACATCGCGGCGGCCACCCGCATGGACGGCCACACCAACCGCTGGTGGCTCGACCCCGTCTACGGCCGCGGCTTCCCCGCCGACATGCGCGAGGTCTACGGCGTCGAACTCCCGGAGCGCGCGGGCGACCCGGACACGATCGCCGCCCCCCTCGACTGGCACGGCCTGAACTACTACTTCCCCGCGACCGTCACCGACGACCCCCTGGGCCCCGTCCCGTACGCCCGTGAGGTCCGGCTGCCCGGCGCACCGCGCACCGGCATGGACTGGCAGATCGACGCCGGGGGCCTGGAGGCCCTGCTGCTGCGCCTGACCGACGACTACGGGGTCCGCAAGCTGTACGTCACCGAGAACGGCTCCGCGTTCCCGGACACCGTCTCGCCCGACGGCACCGTCCACGACCCCGACCGGGCCCGCTACCTGGAGCAGCACGTGAACGCCTGCGTCCGGGCGGTCCGCAAGGGGGTGCCGCTGGCCGGCTACTACGCCTGGTCCCTGCTCGACAACTTCGAGTGGGCCTACGGCTACGACAAGCGCTTCGGCCTCGTCCACGTCGACTACGCGACGCA
The DNA here is from genome assembly GCF_043081325.1 of Streptomyces sp. NPDC014882. Taxonomy (NCBI): domain Bacteria; kingdom Bacillati; phylum Actinomycetota; class Actinomycetes; order Kitasatosporales; family Streptomycetaceae; genus Streptomyces; species Streptomyces sp. NPDC014882. The sequence goes on along the minus strand of NZ_JBIBWL010000004.1, from coordinate 397,168 downwards.
GGCCCGGACCGTCAAGACGAGCGGACTGAGGTACGCGGAGATCATCCGCGCCCACCGGGAGTCCCACGCCTGAGCGCACGGACGGCCACCCGGCGCATCCGTCCGCGCAGCCCGGACGGTTGTCGGCCGCCCGGGCCCGCGCCCCTGCCGTACCGGTGTCAGCCCGTGATCTCGATCTTGCCGTTCGCCTCGGCGGACGCCGCGGCCTCGGGCTGCGCGCCGCCGTTGCGCCGGGTGATGTTCTTCAGCAGCTCCGCGAGGTCGACCCCGGTGGTGGAGCCGAGGAGTTCGACGCCCTGGGCGACGTTGTCGGCGACCGTGCGGGAGAGCCGGGAGGCCCGCCGACCGCGGTGCCTGGCGCCGTCGCCCGGTCAGCGTCGCGGGGCGGAGCCCATTTCCGTGCTGAAGACCACCGGCTCGCTGTCGAACCCCCGGACCGTCGCGTGGAACTCCCACGCGCCGGAGGCGTCCCTGGTGAACTCCGCGACCGTCCCGGCGGTGGATCCGGCGATCCGCGCGAAGTCGTCCTTCAGCAGCTCCGTGTACCCCTCGACGACCAGGACCCCGGCGTTGGACAGGTCGCCGAAGGTCTTGGAGCCGGTGTCCTGGTGGATCGCCACCCCCACGACCACCCGTGCGAAGGAGGGGGCGAGGCGGTCGAGCTCCAGGGTCATCGCCTCGACGTAACCGAAGCCCTGCCCGGTCCGGCTGTGCCGGCTCATGTTGATGGTGCCGTCCGGTGAGCGGCTGTCGTAGTGGACGACGTACACCGGCCGCCCGTGGGGAGCGTCCGCCGAGTAGGTGGCGGCGATGATGTCGAGATGGTGAGGCGGCCGGCCCAGGGGACTCGGGTCCCATTTGAGCCGTACCTCGACCTTCCCCAGCCCCTTGCCGCCACTGCTCACCTGATCGCCGCCTCTCCCGCTGTCCCGTCACCACGGGATGGTCCCCGCGTGCCAAGTATGTCTCCGCTTCGCCCTGTCGGAGCCTGCGGGAGCGCAGATCGCCCGGTGGGCCGATCCCGGTTCACGCCGGTCCTCGGCCCGGGCACGTCCTCGACGCGGGCGTGCTCTGCGTTCAGGCCGCGGCGCGGAAGACGTACGCCGTCATCGGGGCGGTGACCGGCCCCGGGCCCAGGCGGGCCGTCATCTCTTCGATGACGGCGGCCCGGACGGCCGGTCCGTCGCCGCGCTCCTCGACGGCCACGCGCACCGGTGTCCCGGTGAGGTACCCGGTGGCAAGGTCGGCGGTCGACGCCGCCCGGCCCTGAAGCGTCAGCTCCTGCTCGTCCTCGACGGCGAACCCGGCGGCCGTCAGGTCGGCGGCCACGACAGCGGGGTCGGCGTAGCCGTGCGGAACCGTCGGGAAGAACCGCGGCGGGTCGACCGGAAGGGCCCGCTCCAGTCCGGCCTGCAACGCGGCTTCGAAGGCGTGCGTCCCGAGCGGGCCCCAGGTGTTGAACAGGAACCGGCCGCCCGGTGCCAGCACCCGGTGGACCTCGGTGAAGGCCTCGACGCGGTCGGGAAAGAACATCACGCCGAACTGGCAGACCACCAGGTCGAAGCCTTCGTCCGGGAACGGCAGCCGCTGTGCGTCGGCCTGCCGCCACACCGCGCCCGGGGCCCGGGTCGCCCCGAAGGCGACCATGGCCTCGTTCAGGTCGGTGGCCGTCACCTCGGTCGAGGGCGCCGCCGTGAGCAGACGCGACGTCAACACACCGGTTCCCGCAGCCAGTTCGAGGACCCGCCCGGGGCGGAGCACAGCCGCCCGGGCGGCCAGGTCCTCGGCGAAGGGCCGGAAGACCACCGGCACGAGGTACTGCTCGTAGGCCGCCGGCATGGACTCGGACCATCGCCGGTCGGCATTGATTCCCGTCACCTCATGACGGTAGCTCCGCGCCGTGAAGCCCCTCCCCCGCCGCGCCGCCGTGCACCCGGAGCCGGCCCCGCCCGGCGAAGTCACGGGGTGGACGTCCTCTGACGCGGCACCGGGCCTTGTCGCCGCCTGCCGGTCCGCCCGGCGAGTGAGCGCCCCGTCCGGGTCACCGGCGTCCGCCTCGACCGGTGGCTTCTGGAGGACGGCGTTCCCGGTGCCGTCGGCCGGCCGGCGTCGATGACGCTCGTGGACGGTCTGCCGGGGACCGCACCGTTCCGTCAGGTCGGACGAAAGTCGAACAAGCCGGCGTTGACCAGACTCTGTTCCGCGAGCCTACCGGCCGGTATACAAGCGATGTCGGGCCTGCGGGACAGGAGCGTGTCAGGCCGCCGCGGTGCCGCGATCTTCCGTGCGCTCCGACGGCCGGTCCGGTGCCACGGGCCGGCCGGCTTTCCAGGAAGGGGCACGATGAACCATCACACGCGTCCGGGCGGCGACCGCCCGCGACGGCGCCGCACCATGGCACTGGGCGCGGCGCTGAGCAGCTGCGCGCTCGTCGCCGGCGTCGGCGCCGCCTCGGGCCCCGCTTCGGCCGGGGAGCGGCATTCCCCCCGCCCCGTGGACTACGTGGCGCTCGGCGACTCGTACACGTCCGGTCCGCTGATTCCGCGCCAGGTCGACGCCGGCTGCGCGCGTTCGGACCACAACTACCCCTCGCTGGTGGCAGCCCGGTACCAGGTCGCCTCGTTCACGGACGTCAGCTGCAGCGGGGCCAAGACCGACGAGATGGGGAAGGCCCAGGGGACCAACGGACCCCAACTGGACGCCCTGAAGCGGGACACCGACCTGGTGACGCTGCAGATCGGCGGCAACGACATGGGGTTCGGCCCCATCATCGGCACCTGCGCCGCGCTCAGCTCCAAGGATCCGTCCGGCGACCCGTGCCGGCAGTACTACACGTCTTCCGGGATCGACCGGCTCGCGCTGAACATCCTCGAGACCGCGCCGAAGGTCGCCCGTGTGCTGCGTGCGGTGCACGCGCGGGCACCGCACGCACGCGTGCTGGTCGTCGGCTATCCCGCGCTCCTGCCCGACGACGGCAGCGGCTGCTACCCCTCGGTTCCCTTCGCCGCGAAGGACTTCCCCTACCTGCGGGACACGGGCAAGCGCCTGAACCGGATGCTGCGCCTGGTGGCGTGGCTGAACCGGGCCGAGTTCGTCGACGCCTACGGTCCGTCCGTCGGGCACGACATGTGCAAGGCCCCGGCCGACCGCTGGGTCGAACCGCTCCGGCCCACCGCGCCCGCCGCCCCCGCGCACCCCAACGCCAAGGGCATGGAGACCACGGCGAGCGCGGTCCTGGAGCGCCTGGGCAAGAGGGCCGGACACCGCTGACCGACCTGTTCCCCGCCCCGCCACGGCAAGGGCCCTGCGGGCGGGGAACACGGGTCGGCGAAGGACTTCACCCAGGGTTTCACGGTCCTCGACGACTCCGTCCCCGCTCTGTTCCGTGCGCGTCGGTCCCGGACCGGCTGCGGAAGGAGCACGTCAGGCCGGCACCCGGCCCGGTGCCGGGGTGCCCGGGCGCGCGCAGGACGGGGCGGGACGGCCCCGCCCTCGGGCCGCGAACCGACTCCGCCGAAGCGCGGCGGCGATGCCGCCCACGGCGGCTACGCGGCCGCACTCAGTCGTCATTTCTGGTGTTCCCGCTCGGCAGGAACCTCTGGCGAGCCCACAGGCTCAGCAGTGCGGTTCCGCCGACCAACAGCGGTACCGGGTCCCGGGCGAGCGGAGCAAGCACGTACCCCAGCGCCGCGGCCGTGCAGACCGTCAGGGGAACGAACGCCGCCGCACCCTCCATCCCCCATCGCAGCGCGGGCCGAGCGGCGCTCAGGGAGCTCGCCCCGCCGGGCACCCAAGGGCCGACGGCGACCACCAGCAGACCCGCGGTGGCGCAGGCGTCGGCCAACCGGCAGTACATCGGATCCGGGCAGTGCGGGCCGACCGCCCCCAGTCGCAGGGTGTCGCCGACCAGCAGGAGGGACAAACCGGCGATCCCGACCCCCAAGGTGGCCCTCCGGTCGCTCCGTACGAGACGGCGCAGGGCGAACAGGAAACTGAGGAACACGACTTCGGCGGACCACAGGACACCGGCCATCCCCGTCCCCGGCCGCCGGCCGTCACCGGCCCCCCGCAGCAGTACCCACCCCGTCATGAACACGGCCCCGGCGGTGACGACCCCGTCGAGCACGCGCCGCAGCAACACGCGCCGGCCCGTACCGGCGTCGGCCGCGACCACCAGACCGGCCGTCCCCAGGCCGACCATCAGCGTCACTCCGGCGATCACCACCGAATCCAGCGACGACCGCGCGTCCCACCCCGAAGCCGGAGGCCGAGCCGACGACACGGTGACCGCTCCCCGGCACATGCCCGCGGCCACCGCGGAACCCCCCAACAGCAGCAGACGCGCCCGCACCCGTCCGCTCGTTCCCCTCGCCCGGAGCATCAGGGAGGCCGCCAGCCCCCAGCAACCGGCGGACGGCCCGAAACCCTCCGTCCACGCCGTCCCGCTGCCGACGGCCCACGAGATGCCGAACGTCAGCACCGCTCCCACGAGACAGGCCACGCCGACCGCGCCCCAGGTCCGACGGCAGCGGTCCGTCCCGGACCCGAGCACGCTCGGCGCCTTCCCCAACCCCGACATCAGGCGCGCCTTTCCACCGGTCTCCCGCCCGCAGGGCCCCCCCCCCGCAGCCATCGGTTCCTTTCGGCAACCGTAAAGACCTGACACCTGCCCCCGAACGGAACGTCGGTTCATTCACCCGTACTGCGTAAGGGGGCAACCATCAAGAGCCCCCTTCGCACAGTCGACGTCCCCGCGGGGAATCCGGGATGCGTTCCCGTCCCGCCCGCGGTGTGCTCCGCCGCGGGCAACGGCGTCGTGGTGCCGCTGACGTGCCGGACCGGCCGGGCCGTAGGCAGCAGATCGGCAGACTCGGCACCGCACCGTTGAGCGCCGTGTCACGGGCCTTCCCCACCGGCCCCTGGACTCCGTGGGCAGCGACACCCGCAACGGACCGGCGGGGATCCAGCCCTACGCGGCCAGTGCCTCGTCCTCTCGGGAGACACTCGCACAGCCCTCCCGGTACTGCTCGAGCAGCGCGTCCGCCGCGAGCAGAGCCTGCTCGGCGGTGCGGGCTCCGGTCATCACGCACAGCGTGTACGTGGCGTCCTCCAGAGCCCGGCTGGTACGGCCGGTGGGACGCACGTCGTGTTCGATACGTGCCTGGGCGAACCGGGCCAGCACGGCGCACAGGTCCTTCTCCGCCGGAACAATCATGGTGACACCTCTCCCCTCACAGCCCCTCCCACAGGGCAGCCGACCGCACTACCAGGAACTGGTCGCACCCGTGGCGTCCGACGCCACGGCTCACCACCGGACAACGTCCGGCAGCTCTGCGACTGCCCCGCGTCAAAAGGTCCATGCCCGTGCTCGACGAAGCTTCCACAGACCGGCAAACGGTCTGCGGAAGAGGTCCGGGTCCGATGCGGAACGGCACGATGGTGTGCGGGGTGTCGCCGGCGGCGCGGCCGCCGCCTCACCCCGTACCCGGCGGCGTACTCGCCGAGGGCCGCCTCACACGCCGCCGGTGTCCAGCCGTCGGGCCGCGTCGAGCACGTGCCGCGGCAGTTTGGAGCGGGCGTCCAGCACCTCGACGCCGATCAGGACGCCGTCCGCGTCGAAATCGAGGTTGATCATCCCGTTCACCGCGACCGGGTCGCAGGGGTACATGCGCGCCGACCGCGGGTGCTCACCCGCGCGGGTGAGATGGATGTAGGCCGCGTTCGCCACCGCGTCGTAGGTGATGTCGACGTCCGTCATGCTCAACCTCCCTGGAGACGCTGGACGTAGCCCTTCGTCACACCGGTCATCACGGTGTCGGCGTTCCCGTCGATCTTTTCAGCATGTCGTCCAGGACCGGCAGACCGCAGGAACGCAAACCCTCCCCCAGGACGACCAGGAAGTTCTCCGGTCCGGCCGGCGCGACCCCCCACTCGGGCAGTCCGGCCCGCCGGATCCACGCGCGGAACGACGCCTTGCCGCGAGCCGAGTGCCTGGTGCAGGGCCGTGAGGTGGTCGCGGGCGGCGAGGGCGTGCCGGACGGTGCGGCAGAGCTGTCCGCTCCGTCACTCCGACCGCTCCGGCCAGCGCCTGCCCCGCTCCTTGACCACCCGGTCGCCGACGGCGAGCGACCGATACGTCCGGCTGTTCACCTCGATGCTGAGCTCCCGCCCCTCGTCGGTGCGGATGTGCATCATGTAGTGGCCCGTCGGGCCGTAGGTACCGGTCGAACTGCTCACCCCCCGGCCGGTGACCTTCCCGGTGTAGGCGTCCTTGCTCTCGCCCGATGCGTGCGCGGCGATCATCGCCAGGACCATGGCGAGCGGGCCGAGGGAGAGGAGCAGGACCACGGTGTTCGACATGTGCGACCCCCCTGCATCGACGACGGCACAGGCCGTCCACGGCAGCGTACCGGTCTTGTGGGCACCGGCCCAGAAGGCTTACCCAGAGGGGCTGTTGGGCCCCGGTCCGGGGTCAGGGCCGACTCATGGTCCGGGTGGTGGGCGTCGTGCGGGTCACCGGAGGGTGACGGGGCCGGCGAGACCGTCACGAACGCAAGGAGTCCCCGGTCGACGGGGTGACCGACCGAAGTCGCCCTGCGTCACCGGAGCCTCGGTGTGCCGCCGGTCCGCCACCGTCTGCCTGATCCAGTCGCCCAGCCCCGCCACACGCGAACCGTCCGTGTCGACGGATCGGTCGACGGCTCTGCCCGACCGGCGCGACCGCCGCGGACGACGACACTCGCCGGTCGCGGTTCTCCTCACCGCCGCCCGCGCGGCCCTGACCGGCACCCGCTCCTGCCTGACGACCGGGCAATGGGCCCGCCACGCTCCCCAGCACATCCTCGCCCGGCTCGGCCTCCCCGCCCACGGACCGCTCGGGGTCCGCACTCCGCCGTCCGCCTCCGGCCCGTGATCGCCGAACGCGGCCGGCCGCACGGCTCCGGCCCGGGCGTCTTCCGCTGGGTCGTCGAACGCACCATCTCCTGGCTGCACGGCTTCCGCCGCCTGCGCATCCGCTGGGACAGACGAGACGACATCCATGAAGCCTTCCTCGGCCTCGCCACCTGCCCCATCACCCACCGTCGCGTCCGACGCCTTTGTCAGGACCCCTTGACGTCCGCTGAGAGCCACCGGTCGGGTCTCGGCACTGCCCCGGTACTGACGTGAGCGAGCCGTCGGCCGGATGTCAGTCAGCTGACGGAGGCTGTCGGCACGGTGGCCGAGCCATTCTCGTGGAGACATCGAATCCGCCCGGTACCCGGGCGAGACCACGAGGAGCGGACCATGAACACCATCGCGCGGCACTGGATCAACGGACAGTGGACCGGCTCCGGTTCGGTTCTGGAATCGATCGACCCGGCCGACGGCACCGTCGTCGGCGCGTTCTACGACGGTGGCGAGGCAGAGGCCTCGGCCGCCGTGGACGCAGCCGCCGCCGCGTTCGAGACCACCGGATGGGCGCGCACTCCCCCGCTCCGGGCGACCGCGCTCAGTCGGCTGGCCGACGCCCTCGAGGCCCGGGTGCCCGAGGTTGCGGCCATGTTGTCCCGGGAGAACGGCAAGCTGCTGGGTGAGACCACGTGGGAGGTCAGCGGTGCAGTCGGGTGGCTGCGGTACGCGGCGGCCTCTGTGCGCACCCAGACCGCCGGGCGCGCCGCCGAGACGGCACCCGGCCAGTACACCCACTCGGTGCCCGAGCCGCTCGGTGTCGCCGGGATCATCTCGCCCTGGAACTCGCCCGTCATGCTGACCGTGCGGGCGCTGGGCCCGGCGCTGGCCGCCGGCTGCACCGTCGTGGTCAAACTTCCGGCTCAGACGGCACTGACCAATGAGCTTTTCGCGCAGGTCCTGGCCTCGGTCCCGGAGATCCCGGCGGGCGTGGTCAGCGTGTTCACCGAGTCCGGCAACACCGGGGCCCCGTTCCTGGTCTCCTCGGACAAGGTCGACGTGATCAACTACACCGGCAGTACGCCGGTCGGGCGCCGTATCGCGGCCGCGGCTTCCACCACACTCAAGCGGCTCGGTCTGGAACTGGGCGGCAAGGCGCCCATGGTGATCTTTCCCGACGCCGATCTGGACATGGTGATCCCCACCGTGGTGCAGTCGCTGGTGCTGATGAACGGGCAGTTCTGCTGCACCGGCTCCCGTGTACTGGTTCACCGGGACATCGCCGACCAGGTGCGCACCCGGCTCACCGCCGCGCTCGCGCAGGTGCGGCTCGGGTCGGGCGACGACGAGAAGGCCCAGCTCGGCCCGGTGATCGACCGGGCGTCCGCCCAGCGGGTGGACGCGATCGTCGAGGAAGCCACCTCGTACGGCACGGTACTGCTGCGCGGCGGTGTGGTCACCGACGGTCCGCTGGCCGCCGGCGCGTTCTACCGGCCGAGCCTGATCGAGGTGGACCGCACCGACGTCCGGATCGTGCAGGAGGAGGTCTTCGGTCCGGTCCAGACGTTCGAGATCTTCGACGACGAGGACGACGCCGTGACCAAGGCGAACGCCACCGTCTACGGCCTGGCCGCCTCGGTGTTCAGCTCGGACTCGATGAAGGCCCGCCGGATCGCCCGGCGCATCCGCACCGGCACGGTATGGATCAACACCTGGGGAGCCATCAGCGAGGACTTCGAGGAGGGCGGCGTCAAGGGAAGCGGTTACGGCTACCTGTGCGGCCCGCGCGCGATCGAGGAGTTCCAGGCCCTCAAGGTGTACGTGGAGCAGGACCACACCCAGTCCGCTCACTGATCAGATCATGACCTGGCCCGGCGCCCACCTGGACGCCGGGCCGTCTCCCTACGCGGGAAGGCCCTGTGCTGCTCACCGGCGACTGCTGCCGCTGTTGCGCGCGGGGCAGCCCCTCACGCAGCGCCAACGTCGCCTCGGTCGCGCAGGAACCGATGGAATCAAAACGACACGCAGCATTTCGATGTGGAGTGGTCCATGAACGAGGGAATTGTCTCCCCTGCCCACGGTGCCGGCGATCCTGGACTGCCAAGCCCACCGGCAGTGACAGACATCCGGCACACGCTCCGGGAGCAGAGCCGGAACGCGTTCGCGAACGCCGAACCCCGCTGACGGCGCTCGGGGCGGGCCCGGAGAGCGGGAGGGGCGAGGAAGGCGTCGCGGTGCCGGTTCTGTGAGGGAACCCTCGCCGCCGCGGGAACCTGGCCGGCACGGCGTACGACGGCGCCCGTGCCGTGCGCCCGGTGCGCCTGCTCGACGACGGCGACACGTTGTTCACGCCGACGACGGGGACGCACCCGCTCGGCACCCCGCAGTCTTCGTCCGGGAGCTGCGGGTGTCGGCGAAGCAGACGGCTTCAGGCTCCGTCTGCCGGTGGGTGCGATACTTCCTGGTCAGGCGCGTGGCTGGTGTTTCGGCTGCTTCGCGAGGCAGGACGAGGGACGCGGCGGATGTGGGCGAAGTCAGGGACAGGCATGGGCGTCGGCCCGACCGGGCTGGTCGGCCGGGAGGGCGAGCTCGCCGAGCTCGCGGCGTTCCTGGACATGGCCGGGACGGACGGAGCTGTCCTGCTGCTCACCGGTGATCCGGGCGTGGGGAAGACGGCACTCCTGGACGCGACCGCCGAGCTGGCGGTGGCGAAGGGAGTGCGGGTCGTCCGCGGGAGCGGTGTCGAGTACGAGACGGACATCAGCTTCGCGGGGCTCCATCAGCTCGTCGGCTCGCTGCCGGACGAGCTCGGTCGTCTGCCGCGTTCCCTGCGGGAGGCCCTCGAGGTCGCCCTCGGTCTCGGCGCCGGTCCCGCGCCGAGCCGGATCGCCGTCCTGAACGCGGCACTGTCCCTGTTCGACGAGGCCGCGAAGGGGCGGCCGCTGCTCCTCGTGGTCGATGACCTTCATGTCGTCGACCAGGCGAGCCGGGCCGCGGTGGGTTTCGTCGCCAGAAGACTGGGGGGCCGCCGCATCGGGCTGCTCGGAGCGCAGCGGGCGGAGTCCGGCGAATCCTTCCGGTCCACCGGTCTGTCGGAGCTCGAGATCGCGCCGCTGGGTGACGCGGACGCCCTGCGGCTGCTGTCCCGACGCTTTGCCCACCTTCCCCGCCGGGTTCTTTCGACCGTGGCCCGAGAGGCGCAGGGAAATCCCCTGGCGCTGCTCGAGTTCGCCGGGTCCACCGGGGTGTCCGGCGACCGACACGGCCAAGGGGCGGGGTGGGCGAGCGGCCCGGGGCGGGATGTCCGCGCTCTGTACGGTGCCCGCGTCGGACGGCTGCCGCGGGGAACGCGTGAGGTACTGCTGCTCGCGGCTCTCGAGGGCTCCGGAGACATCGGCGTCCTCGAGGCGGCCGGCGGGCCGGGCAGCCTTGAGGAACTCGCTCCCGCGGAGCGTGACCACCTGGTCATGGTCACGGAGAACGGCAGCGCGGTGCGCTTCAGGCATCCGCTGGTCAGGTCCGCGGTGGTCGACGGTTCCACCGGTGAACAGCGGCGCGGCGCCCACCGGCGGCTGGCCGACGCGCTGGCCGACCAGCCCGAGCGGCGCGGTGATCACCTCGCGAGAGCCACGACGGCGCCCGACGAGGCGGTCGCCGCCGTCGTGGAGTCGGCGGCCCGGAGCAGCCTGCGGCGCGGTGACGCCGACGGCGCGATAGCGAGACTGCGGCGCGCGGCCGAGCTGAGCCCCGACCGAGCGGACCGCAGGCGCCGCCTGTCGCAGGCCGCCTATGCCGCCGCCTGGGTCGCGGGCCATCTGGAGGTCAGCCACGAGATCATGCGTGAGGTCGAGGGCAGTCCGGCGTCCCGGTCGCTCTCGGCGGCCGCGACGGCCGGCTTCCTGGTGCTCGTCACGGAAGGCGACGCCGATACGGCCCACGCACTCCTGATGGACGCGGTCGAGCAGGCCCCGGTGATGCCCGGACCGCCGCATGAGGAGCTGGAGACCGCGCTGTTCACCCTCACCCTCGCCTGCCAGTACTCGGCCCGGCCCGAGCACTGGCGGCCTCTGGTCGACGTGCTCGCCCGGTTCCCCGAGGCGGCGCCCGCCGCGGCGGCGTCGCTGGGGCGCGTCCACCACGACCTCGGCTCCGTCACCGACGGCATGCTGCGCCGCCTGGACGAGGAGATCGCGGGGCTGAGGGACCAGAGCGACGCCGACGTGGTCATCCGCACCGCCCTGACCGCCTCGTACCTCGACCGGCTTCCGGGCTGTCGCGAGGCCGTGTCCCGGGTCATACGCGACGGCGGCGCGGTGGGGTCGAGCATGCCGGCCCTGATGTTCGTCGCCCTAGACGACCTGTACGCCGGCCGGTGGCAGGCGTCGGCCGGCGCCGCGGACGAGCTCATCGCACTGTCCGAGGCGACGGGGTACCACCTGTTCGCCCAGGTGGGGCACTACGTCGCTGCGATGGCCGCGGCCCAGCGCGGCGCCCTCGACGCGTGCCGGGAGCACTGCGAGGACATCTGGGGGTGGTCGGGTCCCAGGGGCCTGCGGCGGTTGGAGAACTGCGCCCACCAGGCGGCGGCCCGAGGGGCCCTCGGCGCCGCCGACTTCGAGACGGCGTTCCGGCACGCCACGGCGATCTGCGCCCCGGGTGTGCTGCCGTCGTTCAACCCCGAGGCCGTGTGGTCCGCGCCGGACCTCGTCGAGGCCGCCGTGCGCTCCGGGCGGCACGCGGAGGCGCGACGGCACGCGGACGCGCTGCGCGACGCCGGTGTCGGTCGCCTCTCGTCGCGGTTCGCGCTGAGCGCGGCCACGGTCACGGCGATGACATCGGCTGCCGGGGACATGGTCCGGTGCTTCGAGGAGGCGCTCGGGCTGCCGGGCGTCGAGCAGTGGCCCTTCGAGGCCGGCCGTGCTCATCTGGCGTACGGCGAGAGGCTGCGCCGTCAGGGGCTCAACCGCGAGGCCCGGGTGCAGCTGGCCGCCGCCCGCGGCCGCTTCGAGGAGCTCGGAGCCCGTTCGTGGGAGGCCCGGGCCGCGGCGGAGCTCCGCGCCACCGGGATGACGCGGACCGGCCGGAACAAGGCTGGTGAGGCCCTCACCCCGCAGGAGTTGGAGGTCGCCAGGCTGGCGGCGACGGGACTGTCGAACCCGCAGATCGCGTCGCGTCTGTTCCTTTCGCCGCGGACCGTGTCGTCGCATCTCTACCGTGTGTTCCCGAAGCTGGGGATCACGTCGCGGGCCGGGCTCCGCGACGCTCTGGAGGCGCTGCCTCCCGAGCCTCCGGCCACCCGGCCGTGAGAGCCACCGGTCGGGTCTCGGCACTGCCCCGGTACTGACGTGAGCGAGCCGGCGGCCGGATGTCAGTCATCTGACGGAGGCTGTCGGCACGGTGGCCGAGCCATTCTCGTGGAGACATCGAATCCGCCCGGTACCCGGGCGAGACCACGAGGAGCGGACCATGCCGTTCGTCACCACCGGCGACGGAGTCGAGATCTTCTACAAGGACTGGGGCTCGGGCCGGCCGGTCATGTTCCACCACGGCTGGCCGCTGAGCTCGGACGACTGGGACGCCCAGTTGCTGTTCCTCGTCCGGCGGGGCTACCGCGTCGTCGCCCACGACCGCCGCGGGCACGGGCGCTCCGCCCAGGTCGGCCACGGGCACGACATGGACCGCTACGCGGCGGACGCCGCCGCCGTGGTGGCGCACCTCGGCCTGCGCGACGTCGTCCACGTCGGCCACTGCGCCGGTGGCGGAGAGGTCGCCCGGTACATCGCCAGGCACGGTGCCGGCCGGGTTGCCAAGGCCGTCCTCATCGCAGCGGTCCCGCCGCTCATGGTCCAAACGGAATCCAACCCCGCAGGGCTGCCGGTGGAGGTCTTCGACGGCTTCCGCGAGGGCGTGGCCGCCGACCGCTCCCAGTTCTACCTCGACATCGCCTCCGGGCCGTTCTACGGGTTCAACCGTCCGGGCGCGGACGTCTCCCAGGGCATCATCCAGAACTGGTGGCGCCAGGGGATGGCCGGCAGCGCGCAGGCGCACCACGAGGGGATCAGAGCGTTCTCGGAGACGGACTTCACCGACGACCTCCGGGCGATCGACGTGCCCACGCTCCTCCTGCACGGCGACGACGACCAGATCGTCCCGATCGCCAACTCCGCCCGGTCGGCGGTCACGTCGGTCGAACACGCGGATCTGAGGGTCTACCCGGGCCTGTCGCACGGCATGTGCACCGTCAATGCCGACACCGTCAACGCAGACCTCCTCGGCTTCATCAGGAGCTGACCCGGCTCGGTACCGACGCACAGCCCGTCAGCACGGAACACAACGAACACGACACGGAACAGAAAAGGAATCACCATGACCGCAACACCCACCGGCTACGTGACCGTCGTCTGGGACGCGAAAGCGAAGGCGGGCAGGGAGGACGACCTCAAGGCGTTCATCACCGCCGCCGTCACCCCCTCGCGCAACGACCCCGGCAACATCGACTACGAGTCCCACGAAGTCGAGGGCCGACCCGGCGAGTTCGTCATCTACGAACGCTGGGAGACACGCGCCCACCTCGACGCACACCTCGCCGCGCCCCGGATGCGGGAACTCGTCCCGCAGATGCTCGAACTGATCGACGGATCCATCGAGGACGGCATCCGCCTGCTGCGTCCGTTCCGCCCCGCCCACTAGAGCAGGACGCCCGCCGGCGTCGGCCGTCGGCGTCGGCCGTCGGCGTCGGCCGGCGCGGCGGTCGAGAGGCTGCGTGCGCGGGCGGGCCACCTGGACACTCTCGTCGACAACGGCGGGATCCTCGGCGAAGTGACCGCCTGCGAGGACACGACGGCCGACCAGATCCGCCACGTCTACGGAACCAGCGTCTTCGGCCTGGTGCGCGTGTGCCGTCTCATGACATTGGTTCCTCGCTGTCAGGCTCGGCGGGCGTAGGACGCGAGGCGATCGGCGAGCTCGACGACGAGGTCGCGAAGTTCATCGGGGCGCTCGATGACGAACGGCCGGTCGAGTGAGGCGAGTACCGGAGGCACCCAGTCGAGCCGCTCCGCCCGCAGCTCGACGCGCAGCCAGCGCTCGGTCGCCCGGTCCTCGCCTACCGCGGGCTCGTGCTCCTCCAGGCTCGCGACGCCGGCGGGAAGGTGGGCGCGGATCTGCTCGACCGTCCCGTGGATCCGCAGGGTCACCTCATGCCGGTAGTCAGCCGTGGCGAAGCCCGACAACACGCGCTGTGCCGGATCGGGGCCCGCCGGCGCTTCGAATGAGCCGGGCAGGGTCCGCGCGTCTGCGATGCGATCGAGCCGGAAGGTTCGGTCCTCGCCGATCCGGGCGTCCTTGCCCGTGACGTACCACCGGCCCGCATGGGCGACGATCCCGTACGCGTGCAGTGTGCGTTCGCTGCGCCGTTCGTCGCGGTCGGTGTAGCGGATCGAGACCGGTCGGCGGTGGCGCACCGCATCGGCGATGGTGAGCAGGACCCCGGCGTCCGGGGTGTCGAACTCTCCGGGCCGGTCCGTGAAGGCGAGGGATTCCAGGAGTGTGTCGAGCCGGCGGGCGATGTGCCTGGGCAGCACCCTCCGGATCTTGGCCGATGCCGTCTCGCTTGCCGTGTGCTGCGTCGTTGTCAGCCCTGCCCGGCGGCCGGCGACCAGGCCGAGCAGCACGGCCAGCGCCTCGTCGTCGCTGAGCATGAGCGGAGGCAAGCGGTATCCGGGGGCGAGCCGGTACCCGCCGTAGCGGCCGCGCACCGATTCCACGGGCACGTCGAGGTCGATCAGCTGGTCCACATACCGCCGCACGGTGCGCCCTTCGACGCCGAGCCGGTCGGCGAGTTCGGCCACCGTCCGGGTGCCGCCCGACTGCAGCAGCTCCAGGAGTGTCAGCACGCGGCCAGCGGGTCGAGGCATGTGCACAACCTAACGCGAATACAGGACCGATTCTGTCCACTATTTCTCCTAGCCTGCGACGTGCACGACTCCACACAGCCAAGGAGATCCCCATGGACTTCGTCTCGATCCGCATCATCACCAGCGACGTAGCGCGTCTCGTCGAGTTCTACGAGCGAGCCACAGGAGTGCGGGCGACGTGGGCCACCGAGGACTTCGCCGAGCTCAAGACCCCGGGCGCCACCCTCGCGATCGCCGGCACCCGCACCGTCCCGCTGTTCGGCCCGGGCTCTGCCCGCCCGGCGGACAACCACAGCGTGATCACCGAGTTCCTCGTCGACGACGTGGACCGCGTTCACCAGAACCTGACCGGCTTCGTCACCGACTTCGTCACCGAGCCCACCACGATGCCCTGGGGCAACCGGTCGCTGCTGTTCCGTGACCCCGACGGCAACCTCGTCAACTTCTTCACCCCCGTCACCCCGGCGGCTGTCGAAAAGTTCGCACGCTGACGCCGCGCACAGCCGCTCACGCGGGAGCCCTGAGATCCCAGGGTTCCCGGTGAACGCGGCCGCCGAGTCCAGGAGCGCCACCAGCAGGGGGCACCGGAACGCACCGCTGCCCCCCGAAGGACGTCTGCGCTTGTGCCTGCGGATCGACGCCGGACGTCCGATCGCGCACGTCGCTGCGGAAGCCGGGATCTCGCGCCGCTGCCTGGCCAAGTGGTGCGCCCGCCGGCGGGCGCACGGCGAGAGCGGACTGCTCGACCACTCCTCCCCGCCCCGCTGCCAGCCCCGCCCGCGCCCCCGAGGACATCGCCGACCTGGTGGAGGCGCTGCGGCGGCGGACCAGGCAGGGGCCGGCCCGGCTCGCCGCGACCGGTACGAAGCGCAAGCGGACCAGGCCGTACACGCCGCGCACGAACGGGAAGGTGGAGAGGTACGACGGGACGCTCTCCCGCGAGTGGGCGTACGTCCGCGACTACACGACCGAGCGTGAACGACGCGTCGCACCCGTGGAGTTCGTGAACTACTACCACCACGAGCGGCCGCACGCCGCGCTCGGCGGCCGACCGCCCATCAGCCGGACCGCCGGGAGCGACCACCGGATCGTCTTTGGCCAGCCGCCCGAACCACTCTCGGACATCCCGCAGCAGCTCACCTTCGAGGACTTCGTGCAACCAAGGACCCGAGACACCACACTCAACTGGCTCTTCCCGCCTGGGAGTCACACCATTCACCGTACAGACCCGCACTCCGTCGCAGTCCCGCACCGCCTCACTGTGCGGGGCCGGTCAGGCGGCCGGCACGGTGCCGGGCTGGTCATGCACGTTTGCTGCCGCGTTGATCTGATCCGTGCCCGCCTGGGTGAGGAAGACCCACGTCCCGTAGACGCCCCACGTGAGGCCGAGCAGCGAACTCGCGGCGTAGAAGCCCATTCCGTCGGTGGAGCCGACGGCGGCGAACAGTCCGGCGGCGGCGATACCCGCCGCGAACACGACGAGCGCGACGACGAGGATGGGCCGCGCATGCTGGGACGTGCCACGGCGGGCCGCGTGGTCGAGCACCGAGAGCAGACTTGCGCTTGCTGCCGCGGCGACCGACAGTTCGGCCCCGAGCGCCCAGGTCGGTTGCGGCAGGGTGACCAGCGAGGCGGTGACTGTGGTGGTCAGGAACAGGGAGACGGTTTGCGCGGCGCGGTTGCGGTATTCCTGGGAGGTGGCGACGACGTCGAAGCGGAAGGCGACGACGATGAAGGTGAGGCCGGTGAGGCCGGCGGCGCTTCCGCCGACGGTCGCGGCGAACGTGGTCCACATGGCGGTTGCTCCTGTGCGATCCGTGCCGGGGTGGAAGGTCTCGGTGCGATGAAGTGCGGTGGGCAGCGGCCGTCGCACCGCCGCCCACCTCGCGGAACTACCTCGTTTCGACCTTGGCCATCGGGTCTTCACCGTTCTCCAGAGCGTTCACCGCGTTCTTCCAGGACGGGTCGCCCGAGTAGAGCCGGCTGCGCAGGTAGGCCCACACGAGAGCCCGCAGAGTCGCCACGCGCTCGGGATTCTCGTCGTCCGTCTCTGCCGCGTCGTATCCGGATATGCCACCGAAGATGTGACCGGCGCCGTACATGGTCACCATGGTCTTGTTGCCGCCGGGGCTGGCCGAGTAGGCGTCGGCACGGTAGCTGAGCCGATCGGAGAAGTTGGGGTTGAGGTCCTGATCGCCCACGATGATCAGGCCGGTGCCCGTCATGTGCTCGAAGTCGGTGTGATACAGCACCGGGTAGTTCGTCCTGGCCCATTCGGCGAAGTGCTCGTCGTTGCCGATGCCCGGGGCTCCGATGAGCACTCCCGCCTTGACACGGGAGTCGGAGAGGTCCTTCGGCCGGTCGTCCTCCGGGTCCAGCATCCGGGCTCCGAGGAGGAGGGAGACGGTGTTGCCGCCCAGGGAGTGTCCTACGGCACCGACACGGTCCCTGTCGATCCGCCGTTCGGCGAGACCAGGGACGGCGGCCTCGATGTCGTCGAGGCGGTCGAGGATGTTGTGCATGTCGGTGGCGCGGTCACGCCAGAACAGGGGCGCGTCCTTGAGGTCGGTGTCGCGCAGGCCAAGGGCCGTCGAGTCCAGGTGGGTCGGCTGGACGACCGCGAACCCGTGGGCGGCGAAGAAGTTCGCCAGCGGCCCGTAGCCGTTGTAGGAGGACAGGAAGTTCGCCAGCCCGTGCCCGTGGGACAGGAGGATGAGCGGCAGGTCGGTGCCGGTCGCGGGGATCGACACCTTGACCTCCAGCGGCACGGGCCGGCCGGGAACGTCGAGGGTGACCGGGTGGTAGGTGAGGACGGGTTGCGACGCGTTGACCGGGATGTTGGCGGCGTCGCTGTACGGCTTGCTCATCGGAGCCCTTTCGAGATCGGTGTCGACATAGCGCCTGTCGTGACTGGCGGTAGGCATGGAACTGGCGGTCGTGGCCGCGAGCCTGATGGGCCAGGAACGGCCGACCGGCACCTGGATCGGTGTGGACGGTGATCTCCGCAGCGGTGCACAGATCTCGTCAGGTGTCCGTCCCGCGGTCTGACGGCAGGAGGAGGGCGACTGGCTCAACCATCGACTGTCATGCCTCCCTGGCTCGACGGACGCGCTTGTCTTGCCGGGAACTGTAAGATCAACCGAACAAACCGAACTAGGGCGAAAGTGACATGACCGAGTCCGCGATCGATGGGCGTCACAGAAGAGCACGGTTCGGAGTCGAGAGCCTGGTTGTGCGCGTTGCCGATGGTGACTTCCCGACCGTTGTGAACAGCGGGTACACCGTCAAGATCACGCATGGCGGCTCTGCACCCCCTTTTCAGTACCTCGGGCGAACCCAGGGTCCCCCTGTTCCTGGCGCGGTGACGGTGATCGAGCCCCATGAGGTCGTGAGCTGCCTCGATCAGGACAAAGCCGCCGCTGACGGCCAGGCCATCGTGCAACTGATGTTCATCGACGCCGATCTCATGCCAGTCGGCACAGGCCGGCCGCGCTTTCACGAGGTGACCTATCCAGACCGCAGCCTCTTCGACGGCATCGCTGCGCTGCACAGGGGTCTGGCGCACGGCGAGGACGAGTTGGATCTCGAGTCGTCGCTGATCCGCTTGCTGACCGTCCTGCTCGCCAGGCATGCGGATGCTCCCGGCGCAGCGAGTCCGGCACTTCGTCCTCGAGCGCTTCGTCAAGTACGGGAGATGCTCCACAGCCAGCTGAACTCCAACATCAAGCTCGACGACCTCGCGGCAGTCGCCGGTTGCAGCAAACGCCACTTGATCAGGAGTTTCCGGCAGGCTTACGGGGTTCCACCGCACCATTACCGGACCCTGTTGCGCTTGGCACGCGCCAAGTCCATGCTGGCAGCGGGACGATCCGTGGCAGAGACCGCCGCCGAGCTTGGTTACTGTGACCAGAGCCAGCTCAATCGGCACTTCCGACGGGAATTCGGCATGAGCGCAGGTGGCTATGCCAGAACCGTGCGCTAGGTGGACCTGCGATGTCCTGGCTCAGCCGTCGGCGTTGACGCCGACCGCGACCAAGGCGTGAACGTTGATGATGCGGCCGACTTCTCGGACCTTCCGGGTGAGTGCGTCGATCCGGACTAACGAGTAGGGCCGGCGTCCAGGCCCGGATACTCGAGTTCAACGGAGCGCAGTCAGGACCAAGTCGGCACGGGAGTCAGCACCGCACCGTCAAATCACCCTGAACCGCGCGTCCCGGACGGCACTCGTTTCGGCCATCATCGCTCCCCTGAACCTCCGTTCCATGAATCGGCATGGTGGCCACACGCATAGCTGACCCTCGAACTATGTTGCCCCGCCACATGTGCGCCTGACCTGCGGATTCCTACGGTGTGGCGATACGCAAACGTCCCCGTCACACCCCAGGAAGTGGTGCCGATGTCGTCGCCCGCAGCCGCTCCACCAGCCCCGTCCAGCCTCAAGCGCATCGTCGCCGCGTCCCTCATCGGCACCACCATCGAGTGGTACGACTTCTTCCTGTACGGCTCCGCCGCGGCGCTCGTCTTCAACAAGCTGTTCTTCCCGGGCTCCGATCCCCTCGTCGGCACCCTGCTGTCCTTCCTGACGTACGCCGTGGGGTTCGCGGCGCGTCCGCTCGGGGCGCTGGTCTTCGGACACTACGGGGACCGGCTCGGGCGCAAGAAACTGCTGGTGCTCAGCCTGGTGATGATGGGTGGGGCGACCTTCGCGATCGGCCTGCTGCCCACGCACGCGACCATCGGCACCGCCGCTCCGGTGCTGCTGACCGTGCTGCGTCTGGTGCAGGGCTTCGCGCTCGGCGGTGAGTGGGGCGGGGCCGTCCTGCTGGTGTCCGAGCACGGGGACGCGCGGCGGCGCGGGTTCTGGGCCTCGTGGCCGCAGACCGGGGCGCCGGCGGGGCAACTGCTCGCGACCGGTGTGCTCTCCTTCCTCACGGCCGTGCTGTCGGACGCCGCCTTCGGCAGCTGGGGCTGGCGCATACCGTTCCTGCTCTCCGGTCTGCTGGTGATCGTCGGTTTGTGGATCCGTCTCTCCGTCGACGAGTCCCCGGTCTTCAAGGAGGCCTTGGCGCACGCCGAGGCCCGGAAGGCGACGGAAGCGGCCGCGGCCGAGAAGCTTCCGCTCGTCGCCGTGCTGCGGCATCACTGGCGGGACGTGCTCGTCGCGATGGGCGCGCGCATGGCGGAGAACATCTCCTACTACGTCATCACCGCCTTCATCCTCGTGTACGCGACGACCTCGGCCGGGGTCTCCAAGCAGACCGCCCTCAACGCCGTGCTCATCGCCTCCGCCGTGCACTTCGCGGTGATCCCGGCCTGGGGCGCGCTCTCCGACCGGGTGGGCCGGCGTCCCGTCTACCTGCTGGGCGCGGTCGGCATCGGACTGTGGATGTTCCCCTTCTTCTCGCTCATCGACACGGGCGGCTTCGGCAACCTCGTCCTCGCCGTGACCGTCGGACTGGTCCTGCACGGCGCGATGTACGCGCCCCAGGCGGCCTTCTTCTCCGAGATGTTCGCGACCCGGATGCGCTACTCCGGCGCTTCCATCGGTGCTCAGTTCGCCTCGGTCGCGGCCGGTGCTCCGGCCCCGCTCATCGCCACCGCCCTGCTGGCCGACTACGACAGCTCCACGCCGATCGCCCTGTACGTGATCGCCGCCTCCGTGCTGACGGTCGTCGCCGTGGGCCTGGCCAAGGAGACCCGCCACCGCGACCTGGGCGCCATGGACACCGCCCCCGAGGTGCGGAACACGACGGCCCGGACGGAGGACGCCCGCGTCCGGTGACCCCGGTCCCCGCGCCCGACCCGGTCCCCGTGCTCCCTCGAGGGAGCACGGGGACCGTCAGTTCGGTATTCGGGCCGCCAACCGGTGCAGCCGCAGTGCGAGTTGGATCTCCAGGGCGCGGGCGGGACTCTGCCAGTCCTCGCCCAGGAGGCGGGCGACGCGCTCCAGGCGCTGGGCCACGGTGTTGACGTGGACGTGGAGATCGTCCTTGGTTCGGGCCGGGCTCATGCCGCACGCGAAGTACGCGTCGAGGGTGCGCACCAGATCGGTGCCGCGCCGCTCGTCGTAGGAGACGACCTCGCCGATGGTGCGCTCCACGAAGCCCGCCACGTCCCGGTCGCCGGCGAGCAGCAGTCCCAGGAAACCGAAGTCCTCGGCGGCCGCCCCGTCACCGCAGCGGCCGAGCAGTCGCAGTGCCTCGACGCACCGGCGGCCCTCCTCGTAGGCGGCGACCACCGCGTCGGGGTGGGCGGCGGGGCCGCGGACGGGTGCGGAGGCGCCCACGGTGACCGCTTCGTGGACGGCGGTGCCCAGCTGGCGGGCGGTGCGGTGGGCCAGCTCCGTGGCGGTGTCGCCCGGTGCCAGCGGC
The DNA here is from genome assembly GCF_043081325.1 of Streptomyces sp. NPDC014882. Taxonomy (NCBI): domain Bacteria; kingdom Bacillati; phylum Actinomycetota; class Actinomycetes; order Kitasatosporales; family Streptomycetaceae; genus Streptomyces; species Streptomyces sp. NPDC014882. The sequence goes on along the minus strand of NZ_JBIBWL010000004.1, from coordinate 375,993 downwards.
AGCAGCAGGACGGTGCCGCCGTCCCGGGCGGCGGCCAGGCCGTGCCGGGTCGCGGCGAGGTGGAAGGCGGCGGACCACAGCCGCCGCCGCGCGGCCGCCTCCTGGTCGGCGTCGGCCGCGTCCGCCTCCAGCCGCGCGGCGAGGACGACATGCGTGGCGTCGAGGTCGGCACGCAGCCGGGAGGCACGCTCACGCAGCACGCGCGGGTCGCGGTCGCGGGCGTCGAGCAGGTCGTCCAGCAGCTCGCCGCGGACGCGTTGCTCGGCCTCGGCGGCGGAGCGCCTGGCGAGCAGCAGCAGGGAGGTGACCATCGCGGCCCGCTCCAGCGTGCGCTGGTCGACGGGGTCGAGACCGGGGTGGCCGCGCAGGACGAGGGCGCCGAGCAGTTCGCCGCCCGCGGTCACGGCGGCGATCCAGTCGTCCTCGTGCCGTACGGCGTGACCCTCCGCACGGGACGTCTCCAGTGCTGCGGCCGGGGCCGCGGCGGCCTCGGTGAAGTCGACCGTGCCGGCCAGGACCTGGGAGACAGCCGCCGCCACGTCGTGGACCCCGCCGCCGCGCAGGACCAGTTCGGCGAGCCGGTCGTGGACGTCGGAGGCGCGCTCGATGACGGCGCTGCGGTCCTGGATGATCTCGTGGGCGCGCTCCAGGCCCGCCAGCGCGGAGCGGGTCTCGGTGAGCAGGTTCGCGGTGTCGATGGCGGCCGCGGCCAGGGCGGCGAAGGAGCCGAGCAGGGCGATCTGCTCGCGCTCGAAGACCCGGGCGCGCCGGTCCGCGGCGAACAGCACCCCGATGACGTTGGCGCCCAGCATCAGCGGGACGCCGAGGATGGCGACCAGGCCCTCGTCGCTCACACCCGCGTCGATGGTCGTGGTGTGCCGGAAGCGGGCGTCGCGGAAGTAGTCGTCGGTGACGTACGGGCGGGCCGTCTGGGCGACCAGGCCGCCGAGGCCCTCCCCCATGCCGAGGCGCAGCTGCTGGAAGCGGGCGGCGACCGAGCCCTCGGTGACCCGCATGTAGGTGTCGCCCCTGACCGGGTCGTTCAGGCTGAGGTAGGCGACGTCGGTGCCGAGGAGGGAACGGGCCCGCTGCACGATCGCCTGGAGGACGGCGTCCACGTCGCGCAGGCCCGCCAGGTCGTGGGCCGTCTCGAAGAGTGCCGACAGCTCGGCCTCCCGCCGGCGGCGGCCCTCCAGTTCGGAGCGCACCCGCAGGGCGAGCCTCTTGGCGTGTTCGAGCGCGGCGATCCGCTCGGCCGGCAGCCCTTCGGCGCGCGCGAGCAGCACCGGGCGGTCGTAGGCCTCGACGGACGCGCCGCGGGCGAGCAGCTCCAGGAACGGCGCCTCGGCGCCGCCGGGACCGTCGGGCACGCCCGCCGCACCCGCCGCACCGGGCACGCCGGGGTCCGCCTGGGCGCCGTGCGCGGCGGCCTCGGCGTCGCTGACGGAGCGCTCGACCGGCTCCATGGGATCGCGGGACATGCTCACAGGATTCCTCATGACCGGGCCGGCCCGTCAGGCCTGTGGAGAACTCCGGGCCCGCCGCTCACCGGGCAGGTCAGTGCGCCGTCCAGCCGCCGTCCATGACCAGGGAGGTCCCGGTCACGAAGGACGCGCCGGGGCCGCACAGATAGGCGACGGCGTCGGCGACCTCCTCCGGTTCGATGAGCCGCTTGAGCGCGCTGTCCCGCAGGAGCACCTCGGCCAGGACGCGCTCCCGCGGCAGGTCGTGCGCCCGCGCCTGGTCGGCGAGCTGCTTCTCGACCAGCGGGGTGCGTACGTAGGCGGGGTTCACGCAGTTGGAGGTGACACCGTGCGGCGCGCCTTCGAGGGCGGCCGTCTTGGACAGTCCCTCGAGCCCGTGCTTGGCCGCCACGTACGCCGACTTGTAGGGCGAGGCGCGCAGTCCGTGCACGGAGGAGATGTTGACGATGCGGCCCCAGCCCTGCCCGTACATGTGGGGCAGGGCGCCGCGGATGAGCCGGAACGGTGCTTCGAGCATCACGGTGAGGACCGTGTGGAAGACGTCCGGCGGGAACTCCTCCAGGGGGCGTACCAGTTGCAGGCCCGCGTTGTTGACCAGGACGTCGGTGCCGGCGGCCGCGAGTTCGGCGGCGTCGAGGTCCGTGAGGTCCAGGGCGTGCGGCTCGACGATGCCCGGCAGGCCCGCGGCGCTCTCGGTGAGCGTCTCCAGGCCCGCCGCGTCCCGGTCGACCGCGCGCACCTTGGCCCCGGCGGCGGCCAGCCGCAGCACGCAGGCGCGGCCGATACCGCCGGCGGCGCCGGTGACGAGGGCGGTGCGACCGTGGAGGTCGAGGGAGGGGGCGGTGGGACCAGGGGCGGCGTGGGGCGTGGTCATGTCTGTGACCCTAGGCAGCACTGCCGCCTCACCCCATATGGTCTGCCCCCACACTTCAACCGGAACTCATGGCGTCGAACCATGTGGGCTCGTCCGACAGCGCCTGCTTGATCCGGAAGAGCGCGAACTCGTCGAGGTCGGGCAGGGAGTCCAGCGCGAACCACCCCACCTCCAGCGACTCGTCGTCGTTGACGCGGGCCTCGCCGCCGACGGCACGGCAGCGGAACGTGATGTCCATGTACTGGCAGACGTCGCCGTTGTCGTACGTGACGGGCTCCAGCGCCTGGACCAGGACGACCCGTTCGACCACGCACCGCACCGCCGTCTCCTCGAAGACCTCCCGCACGGCGCAGGCGGCGGGCTGCTCCCCGGGGTCGGGGATGCCGCCGATCACCGCCCACTCGCGCGTGTCCGAGCGACGGCCGAGCAGCACTCGGCCCGCGTCGTCGAAGACGAGGGCGGTGACTCCGGGCAGCCACAGCAACTGCCGGCCCGCGGCGGCCCGGATCTCGCGGATGAAGTCAGGAGTAGGCATGGCCCGACCCTAGCGAGGCGCTCCGGCGTCGCCGCGCGCGTGGGGTATGCGCTCGCCGGGCGTACGGTTACACGCCACCGGCGCGCCGCCCGCGCACCCCGGCCCCGATCGCCCACCCGAGCCCGCCGGCGGCGACGAGCAGGAGGACGGCCTCGGGCAGGACGCCGAGCTTCGTCGCGGGGGTCTGCGAGGAGCGCAGCGGGACCTTCTGGACCAGGGAGTCCGCGACGAACATGCCGGTCTTCCGGCTGATCCTGCCGTCGGGCATGATGATCGCGCTGACCCCGCTGGTCACCGGCACGGTGACGGTCCGGCTGTGCTCGACGGCACGCACGCGTGACATGGCGAGCTGCTGGTAGGTCATCTCGCTGCGGTCGAAGGTGGCGTTGTTGCTGGGCACGGAGATGAGCTGCGCGCCGTGGGTGACGGTGTCGCGCACGGCCCAGTCGAAGGCCGCCTCGTAGCAGGTGGCGAGGCCGACCCGGACGTCGCCGAAGTCGAACACGCCGGGCTCGGCGCCCCGGCTGAAGTCCTGGTGGACCATCGAGGTCCACTCGTCGTTGACGGCGCCGATGAGGGAGCGCAGCGGGAGGTACTCGCCGAAGGGCTGGACCTGCCGCTTGTCGTAGGTCTGGGTGGCGCCCTTGTCGGGGTCCCACAGGATCTGCTCGTTGTACAGCTTGCCGTCGCGTTCGACGACGCCGCCGACCGAGATGGGCGCGTCGATCGCCGCGGCCGCCCGCTCGATGACGGCGGCGGCGTCCGGGTTGGCGAAGGGGTCGACGTCGGAGGAGTTCTCCGGCCACAGCACGAAGTCGGGCCGGTCCGCCTTGCCGGCCCTGACCTCGGCGGCCAGCCGCTCCGTCTCGCGCGCGTGGTAGTCGAGGACGGCCCGGCGCTGGGAGTTGAAGTCCAGCCCGAGGCGGGGCACGTTGCCCTGGATGACCGCGACCGTCGCGGTGCCCGCCTCGGCCTCGTCGCTGACCAGGGGACGGGCGGCCACCGCGGCCAGGGCCGGGACGGCCATGCCGATCAGCGCGACCGCGGCGGCCGAGCGCCGCACCTCGCGCGTGCGGCGCCATTCCAGCGCCGTCCGGACGGCCTCGCAGAGGCCGAAACCGCACAGGACGACCGCGAAACCGAGGACCGGGGTGCCGCCGAGCGCGGCCACCGGCAGGAAGACGCCGTCCGCCTGGCCGAACGCGATCTTGCCCCAGGGGAAGCCGCGGAAGGGCACGCGCGCGCGTGCCGCCTCTCCGGCGATCCAGACGGCCGCCGCCCACACCGGCCAGGCCGGCAGCTTCGAGACCGCGGCGATCCCCGCGCCGGCCAGCGCGACGAAGACCGCCTCGATGAGCACCAGCGCGATCCAGGGGCCGGGGCCCACCTCGACGCCCGTCCACACCAGCAGCGGCAGCAGGAAGCCGAGACCGAAGAGGTATCCGAGACCGAACCCCGCCTTCCAGCCCCGGCCGCGCAGCAGCCCGCCGAGGAGGGCGAAGGCGGGCAGGGCCAGCCACCACAGGGTGCGCGGCGGGAAGCTGACGTACAGGAGCACTCCGGAGAGCGCCGCGGTGGCTGCCGGGACCAGACGCAGGAGCCGTGCGCGGCGCGACGGCGCGGTGGGGGGCTCCAGCTGGTCCGGCCGGTCCACGGGAGTAGCGGTGACGGTCACTCCGGGAGTGTACGGCGGGTCGCCTTCCGGCAGACAGGACGGTCCGCCGGTGCCCTCCGCACGACTCGTGCCCGAAGCGCGCGGCAGTCGTTGCGGTGAGGCACCGCTCCTGTCGCGCGGGGCGGCCGGGGAGGTTTTCACGGTCCTGGGGCGACCGGGTACGGGGGTGGGGCGTGAGGCCGGGGGTGAGGGCGTCCGCGCGCGGCGAGGACACGGACGGGGACGGGGAAAGACGTGTCGTCCCCGACGCCGTGGGGGTGCCGTGGGGGTGAGGGTCCTCGGGAGCTGCGCCACCTGGGCCCTGGTGACCGCCGCCGTGCGGGGCGGGCGTCACCAGGGCGTTCTGCCGGCGGTGCCGGCCCTGGTCGGTCACGCGGCGGGGCGGTCTCCGGCGTGCGGCTGTAGGCCGCGGCCCTCGGCCGGGTGCTGTTCGCCCAGTGGTGCGCGGCCCGTGCGGCGCCGGTCGTGCTGAGCGCGGCTGCCGCGCTGACGGGTCTGGCGGCCGTGGCCCCGGTCGGCGACGCGCTGAGCTTCATCGCGGTCTCGGTCGGCGCGGGCGTGCCGACGGGTCCGGCCACGGGCCGTCCGCTCGCCGTCGGACCGGCACCGGACGCGGTCCCACCCGGTTCGGGACGGGGCCTGCGGTCCCGCGACGGCCGTCAGGTCGTCCGGCCGTCCGGGTCAGCGCTTCGCGTCCGGGGTGTCCTGTCGCAGACGCGCGCGGATGACGCGTACGGCGGACTCCGCGTCGTCCACGGTGATCGTGAACGTGTGCCCGTCCCAGAGCCGCAGGACCACGCCCTCCCCGCGCCGCACGACGACGGCGGTGCCCTTCTCGGGGCGCCAGCGGTAGCCCCAGCCGCCCCAGTGGCGCGGAGTGACGTGCGGTTCGAAGTCGGCGCCGGCGACGTGGGACAGCGGGATGCGGCGGCGCGGTACGCCGATGTGCCCGCAGCGCACTTCGAGGGAGTCCTTGTCGAGCTTGAGGTCGACGTGGACGAAGGCGAGGGTGCCGAAGAGGACCAGCATTCCCGCGGCGATGCAGCCGACCACGGCCATGGCGAGCGGCGCGATGGAGGACGTCCAAGCGGACACGACCGCCAGTTCGATGCCGAGCGCCACGCAGGCCGCTCCACCGAGCGCGAGCAGCCACTGGAACCGGTTGGTGGCCCGCCCGTGCCACTCATCGGGATGCCGGGCGGTCTCCTCGTGGGGGTGGTGGTCCCTCATAGGTACGAGGTTACTCAGGTTCCGCTCCGCCGGTAACGCGTCGCGGAGGGTGACTGGGCCGGCCGGACGACGGGGCGGACCGCGCGCGTCCGCCCGGTGATCCCCGCCCGGTCGTCCGCTGTCACCGGGCGGGGCTGGCCTCCTGGAGGAGCCGGCCTTCCCCGTAGGCGAGCGCCGGCGCCGGCAGCACGCCCTCGCGACCGCTGAGGAGAACCGTCACCGTGCCGAGGGTCCGGGCCCCGGGTTCGGGACGGGATCCGATGCGGCGCAGTGCCTGGGCGGCCACGGCACCGGCCGATCCGTGCAGGACGAGCGGCGGGCGGCCGGCGCCCTGGACGGCGGCGCGGATGCGCTCGGCGACCAGTTCGTAATGGGTGCAGCCCAGGACGACGGTGGTGACCTCGTCGGGGGTCAGCGCGGCGGCCGCGGCGACCGCCGCGTCGATCGCCCTCTCGTCGGCGTGCTCCACGGCCTCGGCCAGCCCCCAGCAGGGCACCTCGGTCACCGTGACGCCGTCGGCGAAGTCGTCGATGAGGCCGCGCTGGTAGGGGCTGCCGGTGGTGGCGGGGGTGGCCCAGATGGCGACGGGGCCGCCACCGGCCGCGGCGGGCTTGATCGCCGGCACGGTCCCGATCACCGGGATGTCCGGTTCGAGGTGGTCCCGCAGGGTGGGCAGCGCGTGCACGGTCGCCGTGTTGCAGCCGATGATCAGGGCGTCGGGCCGGTGGGCGGCGGCGGCCTGCGCGACCGCGACCGCGCGCGCGGTGAGGTCCTCGGGCGTGCGCGGGCCCCAGGGCATGCCGTCGGGGTCCAGGGAGAGCACCAGATCCGCGTCGGGTCGCAGGCGCCGTACCGCGGCGGTGGCCGCCAGCAGCCCGATTCCGGAGTCCATGAGCGCGATCTTCACCCGGCCACGATAGACGATGTGCCCCTGGGGCCCGGTCCGGTGGGGCAGACTGCGCGCGTGAGCGCCGTCGTGTGGATCTCCGCCGTTTCTCTCGCCGCCTGGTTGTGGCTGCTGCTCTGCCAGGGCTTCTTCTGGCGCACGGACGTCCGGCTGCCCCCGCGCGCGGAGTCCGCGGGGCCCGGTGGGTGGCCGTCGGTCTGCGTGGTCGTCCCCGCACGCGACGAGGCGGCGGTGCTCCCCGCCAGTCTGCCGTCGCTGCTCGCGCAGGACTATCCGGGGCGGGCGGAGGTCTTCCTCGTCGACGACGGCAGTTCCGACGGCACCGGGGAGCTGGCGCGCGAGCTGGCCCGGCGGCACGGCGGGCTGGCGTTGACCGTGGACTCGCCGGGCGAGCCGCCGCCCGGCTGGACGGGGAAGCTGTGGGCGGTGCGGCACGGCATCGCGCTGGCACGCGCGCGTGGACCGGAGTATCTGCTCCTGACGGACGCCGACATCGCGCACGCGCCCGACAGCCTGCGGGAACTGGTCGCGGCGGCGCGCACCGGCGGCTTCGACCTCGTCTCCCAGATGGCACGGCTGCGGGTGGAGAGCGTGTGGGAGCGGCTGGTCGTGCCGGCGTTCGTCTACTTCTTCGCGCAGCTGTACCCGTTCCGCCGGATCGGCCGGCCCGGGACCCGGACGGCGGCCGCGGCGGGCGGCTGCGTGCTGCTGCGCGCGGAGGCGGCCGGGCGGGCCAGGATCCCGGAGGCCATCCGGCACGCCGTCATCGACGACGTGGCGCTCGCGCGTGCGGTGAAGGGGTCGGGTGGCCGCGTCTGGCTGGGGCTGGCCGACCGGGTCGAGAGCGTGCGCCCGTACCCGGGGCTGCACGACCTGTGGCGGATGGTCTCGCGCAGCGCCTACGCGCAGCTGCGGCACAACCCGCTGCTGCTGCTCGGCACGGTGCTGGGCCTCGTGCTGGTCTATCTGGTGCCGCCGCTCGCGCTGTTCGGCGGGCTCGCCCTCGCCGTCCCGGCCGTCGCGGTGCCGGGCGGCCTCGCATGGCTGGTGATGACGGGGACGTACCTCCCGATGCTCCGTTACTACCGCCAGCCGTCGTGGCTCGCCCCGCTGCTGCCGTTCACCGCCCTCCTCTATCTCCTGATGACGGTGGATTCCGCGGTGCAGCACCGCAGGGGGCGGGGAGCGGCCTGGAAGGGCCGCACCTACGCCCGTCCGGACACGGTGGCCGACGAGGGCTGAGTCCGCCTCCACCGCCGCGGCGGCCTATTTGCGGCCCGGCGTCCAGTTCATGCCCCAGCCGTAGGCGTGGTCCACGGTCCGCTGCGGGCTCACCCCGCGCTCGGGCACCAGGTAGCGGGCCTCGCGCTGGACGACGAGGTCGTCGCCGGTACGGGTGATCAGCGCGAGCGCGCACACGGTCGAGGGGACGGTGCACTCGTCCAGGGAGAAGTCGATCGCGGCGCCGAACTGCGGCTGCAGCGTCACCGTGGCGTGCAGGTCGGCGAAGGAGCGGGCGCCCTCGTAGACGGTCACGAAGACGAGGAGGCGCCGGAAGGCGTCCTTGTGGTCGAGGTTGATCGTGAGGTTCTCCCCGGCGGCCACGGCGCCCGTGCGGTCGTCGCCGTCGAGGAGGATGTAGGGCGGCTGGTGCAGGGCGCCGAAGGCGTTGCCGAGGGCCTGTACGACCCCCTTGCGTCCGTCGGCCAGCTCGAACAGCGCGCACAGGTCGAGGTCGAGGTCGTCGTGGAGCGCGACCGCGCGGCCGCGTTTGCCGCCCCACTGGGAGAACTGCTTGCGCACCTCCCAGTTGAGGTTCACCCGCATGACGCCCGAGGTGCCGCCCTGCTTGGTCAGCGACACCGACGGAGCGGCCTTGGTGAGCGTCACCTTGGTGAGGCGGACCGGGGCCGCGGGCGGAGCCGGCGGCGGGGGCGGGGTGGCGGGAACGGGGGCGGGCGGGGGCACGGTGACCGGGAAGGCCGGCACGGTCGGCGGGGCGGGCGGGGGCGGCGGGGCGGTGACCGGCTGCGGGACGGGGGGCAGCGGTGCGGCGTGCCGCGGTTCGTCGACGGTGATCCCGTAGTCCGTGGCCAGACCTTCCAGGCCGCTGTCGTAGCCCTGGCCGACGGCGCGGAACTTCCAGGCGCCCTGGCGGCGGTAGAACTCGCCGAGCACGAACGCCGTCTCGACGGTCGCACCGGTGGCGTCGTACCGGGCCACCACCGTGTTCCGCCCCGCGTCCCGCACCTCGACGGCGAGGTCGGGCACCTGCCCGAAGGTGCCGCCGTCCGCCGAGGCGGCCAGGACGACGGTCTCGATCGCGGGCTCCACGCGCGCGAGGTCGACGAGCAGGGTGTCGGTCACCCTGCCGCCCAGGTCCCGTTTGCCCTCGTGCCGGACCGCGCCGGAGGAATGGGCCGGCTGGTTGTAGAAGACGAAGTCTGCGTCCGAACGGACTTTCCCGGCGACCAGCAGCAGGGCCGAGGCGTCCGCGTCGGGCACGCCCGGCCCCGACCGGCGGCCCACCTCGACCCGTAGCACCGTCGTCGGTACCGGGACATTCGATCCCTTGGACATGGACATGGACATGCTCGCCACCTCATCTCCAGCGGCCGGACCACACGCCCCGGCACCCTTCGGACTGCCTGCTCGTCAACTTATTCGCCCGGGCCGGGAACGCCCATCCGTGAGGCCGGAAGATCCCTGGCCAACCGCCGGTAACCCATCAGGAACTCGGCCTTTACACGATCCAAACCATGATTGCCGCCCCTTTTTGCCAAGTTCGCTCGCATTGGGTACATGGAGGCCCCGCCGACGCGGAAAACAACCCTCTTATCGGTCTCCCCAACCAGCACATCGTGGGCTTAACTTATGTGCCATGACCTCCCCCCGCTCCACCTATGGCGGCGGCTACTACTCCGCCTCCTTCCCGGACACTCCGATCTACGACTCGCTCGTGGCCGAGCGGGGCACCCCGCAGATCGCCCCGATCCGGGTCCCCGCCGCCTACGACACGGGCAGCCACCTGCCCGCGCTGCCGTCGGCGCTGCCCGCCCTCCCGGCGGCCCCGTCCCCGTACGGCTACGGCTACGGCTACCCGCAGGCGCAGCAGCCCGCTCCGCTGCAGCAGGCGCCGACCGCCTACATCCCGCCGCAGGCCACCGCGCCGCGCGGTTATCCCGGCCCGCAGATGCAGCCGCCGCGCCCCGCCGGTCCCGGCACGGGGTACGACGCGATGCGCCCCGCGGCCCCCCGGCCCGCCGCGCCCCAGTACCAGGACCCGTACAACAACCAGCAGTACCGCGGTTACTGAGGCGCCCCGGGGACAGCCGCCGTCGCCTGGCAGGATGAGGCCATGGGGAATGCCGAGCTGCTGTCGATCCACGTTCATCCGGTCAAGGCGTTCCGGGGCCAGGCGCCCCGGGAGGCCGAGGTGGAGCCCTGGGGACTGGCCGGAGACCGACGCTGGGCGCTGATCGACCATGGGGGAAAGGTCGTCACCCAGCGTCAGCAGCCGCGGCTCGCGCACGCCGCCGCCGAGCTCCTGCCCGGCGGCGGCGTCCGGCTGTCCGCGCCCGGTCTGCCGCCACTGACCGTCTCCGTGCCGCAGCCGGTCGGAACGGTCTCGCTGGAGATCTTCCGCGACAAGGTCGAGGGGGTCCTCGCCGACGAGGACGCGCACGCCTGGTGCAGCGCCCATCTCGGCGCCGACGTGCGCCTGGTGCACATGGACGACCCCGCGAAGCGCCGTGCCGTCGACCCCGAGTACGGGCTGCCCGGCGAGACGGTCGCGTTCGCCGACGGATACCCGCTGCTGGTCACCACGGTCGCCTCGCTCGACGCCCTCAACTCGCTGATCGCGCGGGGCGAGCACGCCGCGGAGGGACCGCTGCCGATGAACCGCTTCCGGCCGAACGTGGTCGTGACGGGCACCCGGCCGTGGGCCGAGGACGGCTGGTCGCGTGTGACCATCGGCGAGGTCGCTTTCCGGGTCGCCAAACCGTGCGGCCGGTGCGTGGTGACCACCACCGACCAGAGCACCGCCGAGCGCGGCAAGGAGCCCCTCCACACGCTGGGACGGCATCGGCGGCTGGGCGGCAAGCTGGTCTTCGGACAGAACCTGGTGCCCCTCTCCCGCGGCACCGTCCGGGTGGGCGACCCGGTCACCGTCGTGGGCTGACGAACGCGGCGCGGGGCGGGGTGTCTCCCGGCCTCCCGGCGGCGGAGAGGCGGGTGTGGCGCTCCGGGGAGACTCCAGGGGAACCTCCGCCCGCCCTCCGGCCGTTGTGCTTTTCGTGAGACGTCCATGAGAGGTCCCGGCCGCGGGTGATGTCGCTCCCCCTTCGCCCGGACCCGCGTGTGAACGGCTCTACGGGGGGTGTCACGGAGCGGGAAGGGGGTGCGGGTGGTGCGGGCGATCGGTGGACTCTGGCGCTGGCGGCACAATCCGCTGCGCCGTACGACGGATCTGGCCGAGGCCTGGGTGGCGCTGGCGGCACTGCTCGTGATGCTGCTCGCGGCGCCCGTCGTCGGCGCCCTCGTCGACGCCGTCGCGCAGGACGCGTTGCAGCGCACCGTCCGCGACCAGCGCCTCTCCCGCCACCAGGTCCCGGCGACCGTGGTGCGCGAGCTCGGGGGTTCGATGCTGGGGTCGGAGCCCGAGAGCGTCCCCGGGCGGGACGGCCGCACCCGCGTGGTGGCCGACTGGACCGCTCCCGACGGCACCCCGCACCACGGCACGGTCCTCGCCGGCCTGACGTCCGCCCACCGGGGCGACCGCTTCCTCCTGTGGACCGACACGCGCGGCCGCCCGGTGGGCCGCCCCCTGGACTCCGCCACCGCGACCACCCACGCCGTCGTCGCCGGATGCGGCGCGGCCCTGCTCACCGCGGGCGTCGTCGAAGCGTTCCGAAGACTCGCCGTCCGGCAGATGGTCCGCCGCCGGTACGCCCGTTGGGACCAGGCATGGAACCGGGCGGGCCCGGACCGGGGCCGTACCGGCGCCGGCAGCTGACGGCCTTCCGTCTGTGGTCAACCCACCGCCCGCGCGCACGCTACGGTGGACCGGCCGAGCATTCGGCATCGACCCGCGCGCGAGGGAGCCGCAGGGGTGCGGCACGGCCGGAGCACCCCCGCGGACGACCGAGTGATCAGCAAGACCGAGGTGGGGGCACAGCAACGCCATGGCACAGGGCACGGTCCAGGTGACGCACACCGGCACATCGAGGTGGCGGCGCCGCACGGGTGAGTACGCGTCGCTCGCCGCAGCCCTGGAGGCCGCGGCCGAGGGCGACGTGCTCACGATCGCTCCCGGCACCTACCGGGAGAACCTCGTCGTGCAGCGCGCGGTGACCCTGCGCGGCCCCGAGGGCGCGCCCGGCTCCGTCCGCATCGCGCCCGTGGACGGCGTGCCGTTGACCGTGCGGGCCCCGGCCGTGGTGCAGGACCTGCACGTGGAGGGCCAGGACGCGGCGGCGCCCGCGGTGCTCGTCGAGGAGGGCACTCCCGAGCTGCTGGACCTGCGGATCGTGACGCGGTCCGCGGCCGGCATCGAGGTGCGCGGCGGCGCGCGTCCCACGGTCCGGCGGTGCACCGTCGACAACCCGGCCGGCATCGGCATCGCCGTGGTCGACGGTGGCGGCGGGGTCTTCGAGGAGTGCGAGGTCGTCGCGGCCGGACAGGCGGGGGTCGCCGTGCGCGGGGGCGGCCATCCGCGGCTGGAGCGCTGCCGGGTGCACCGCACCTCCGGGGCCGGCCTGAGCGCGACCGGCGAGAACTCCGCCCTGGAGGCGGTGGGTTGCGAGGTCTACGAGGTCCGGGGCAGCGGCGTGCAGATCACCGCGCGCGCCACCGCGCACCTCACCGACTGCGATGTGCACCGCACCACCGCCGACGGGGTCACGCTCGACACGGACGCCGTGCTCACCCTCGCCGACTGCCGGATCCACGACATCCCGGAGAACGCGATCGATCTGCGCTCGCGCTCCGTGCTGACGCTGACGCGGACGACGGTGCGTCAGTTCGGGCGCAACGGCCTGTCGGTGTGGGACCCGGGCACCCGGGTCGACGCCAACCAGTGCGAGATCTTCGACAGCACTGGCGACTACCCGGCCGTCTGGGTCAGCGACGGCGCCACCGTGGTCCTCGACTCCTGCCGGGTGCACGACGTGCCGGACGCGCTGTTCGTCCTCGACCGCGGTTCGCGCGCGGACGTCGTCGACAGCGACCTCTTCCAGGTGCGCAACACGGCCGTGTCGGTCAGCGACGGCGCGACCGCCCAGCTCGACGACTGCCGGATCCGGGACGCGGCGACCGGCGCCTGGTTCCGCGACCACGGCAGCGGCGGCACGCTCAACAACTGCACCGTGGACGGCACCCAGACCGGCGTGATCGTCACCAAGGGCGCCGACCCCACGGTGGAGCGCTGCACCGTCGACTCCCCGGCCGAGGCCGGCTTCTACGTGTCGGCGGGCGGCCGCGGCAGCTTCCTGAACTGCCGGGTCACCAACAGCGGCGGCTACGGCTTCCACGTGATAGACGGCTGCCGTACGACGCTGCGCAAGTGCCGGACCGAGCGCTGCGCGCGGCGGGGGTACGAGTTCGCGGACGCCGGTCCGGACGCCGCGGCCGGCTCGGGTCCCGTGGTCGAGGACTGCACGAGCGACGAGAGCGCCGGCGTCCCGACGCCGGGCACGCGGGAGTCCGCCGTGGAAGCGGCGCCCTCCTCGCCGGGGCTGCTCGGCGCGCTCCCCGGGCAGCGTGCCACCGTGCCCGAGGCGCGGCCGGCCGTGGCCGAGCCGGAGCGGCAGGTGCGGGCCTCCACGGACGTGATGGGCGAACTCGACGCCCTGGTGGGTCTGGAGAGCGTCAAGCGCGAGGTGCGGGCGCTGACCGACATGATCGAGGTGGGCCGGCGCCGGCAGCAGGCCGGTCTGAAAGCGGCCTCGGTCAAGCGGCACCTGGTCTTCACCGGCTCCCCCGGCACCGGCAAGACGACGGTCGCGCGGCTCTACGGCGAGATCCTCGCCGCGCTGCACGTCCTGGAGAAGGGCCATCTGGTCGAGGTGTCGCGCGTCGACCTGGTCGGCGAGCACATCGGCTCGACCGCGATCCGCACCCAGGAGGCCTTCGAGCGGGCACGCGGCGGTGTGCTGTTCATCGACGAGGCGTACGCGCTCTCCCCCGAGGACGCCGGGCGTGATTTCGGCAAGGAGGCCATCGACACGCTCGTGAAGCTGATGGAGGACCACCGGGACGCCGTGGTGGTGATCGTCGCCGGGTACACGGCCGAGATGGAGCGGTTCCTGTCGGTCAACCCCGGTGTGGCGTCGCGTTTCTCGCGGACCATCACCTTCGGCGACTACGGCCCCGACGAACTGCTGCGGATCGTCGAACAGCAGGCCGAGGAGCACGAGTACCGGCTGGCGCCGGGCGCCCCGGAGGCACTCCTGAAGTACTTCACGGAGATCCCCAAGGGCGCCGCCTTCGGCAACGGCCGCACCGCCCGCCAGACCTTCGAGGCGATGGTGGAGCGCCACGCGAGCCGCGTCGCCCACGTCCCGGACCCGAGCACGGACGACCTGACCCTCCTGTACGCGGAGGACCTGCCGGAGCTGCCTTAGGGCTCCGGCGGATCACGCCGGACGGACCCTGGTGCCGCAACAGGCGACGTCCGCCCCGTCGCGACGCCCGGCACGCTCCCCCGGAGGGGGACCCCTCCACTCGCCGCACCGGCCGAAAGCCCGAGTACGTCCGGTACGGGGACTTCCGGCCGGCACGCCGGGAGCACGCACCGGACGCCGCTCCTCGACGGGCGAAGGTTGCCCGCCGCGGCCCTAGGGCGTGTTGCGAAAGTCCCGTCTGCCCGGCGACGCCTGGCACGCACGCTCGCCGCGTTGTCGGGATCGCCCCGATACAACCAGTATCGGGGCGACCCTCCGCCTTGCGATCGCACGCACCAGACGCCGCCGGGCCTGCCCTTCGGGCAGACGACGCTACTTTCGAAACACGCCCTAGCCGTCCGCCGACGGTTGCGCGCGCTGGGCCGGGAGGTCCGGTTGCAGGCGGGACAGCAGGCGTTCGCGTTCCTCGGCGAAGGCCGGGTCCGCCTGGTAGTCGGAGTGGCCCAGGATCGGTGAGGGCAGCGGGTGGGCCTCGGTGCGGCCGTAGGCCAGGGGGTCGGCGAGGGCGGCGCGGTCGACCTCGGGGCCGCAGTCGTCGCCGGACAACCGGACCGGGCCGCCGATCGGGTCGGTGGGGCGGTGGAGGTTGCGCCAGCAGTCCATGTCCTCGTGCAGGGCGTGCAGCGCGGCGGGGCCGAAGTGGGCCGGGAACCAGCGGCCGTAGAGGCGCTCGATCGGGGAGCCGTAGGTCAGGAGCGCGACGCGGCCGCGGTCGGCGGGACTCAGTTGCCAGGCCGCGGCGGCGGCGAGGACGCTGCCCTGCGAGTGGCCCGAGATCACCAGGCGTCCGCCGGTGGCGCGGGTCCAGGTGGCCATGCGCCAGGTCAGGTCGGGCACCGCGCGCTCGGCGTAACAGGGCGGGGAGAAGGGGTGCGCGGCGCGCGGCCAGAAGGTGCCGACGTCCCAGAGGATGCCGATGGTGCGGCGCGCGGAGGCGTCCTTGTAGGCGCGCCGCCCCCAGGTGACGAAGAGCAGGAAACCGAGCCCTATCAGCCAGGAGCCGAGTGCCTGACCGGTCTGGGCCGCGCCGTGGACGAGGGGGTGGGCGTGCGCGGCGGCCCGCTCGGGGGTCCGGCCGGTGGCGAGGGCGCCGACGAGCGCGCCGGCGCCGAGCAGCAGGGTCGCGGTGGAGGTGACGGCGACGAGGAGCGGCGCCCGGTCGGTGAGCGTGGCCATGGCGCGGGCGCGGGCGATGCGCCGGGTGAGGGCCTGGTCGCCGGGGCCGGCGCCGTACTCGCGGGCCACCGCGGCCCGCTCGGCACGGGCCAGCAGCGCTGCTCTCCGGGCGAGCAGGCCGCACAGGGCGAGCAGCACGATCAGTACCGCCGGGATCACGGACGCCTGCCAGGTCAGCAGCACCGGGGGTCCGGCGAGGAAGGTGCCGGTGCCGTCCAGCCAGTCCGAGACGCGCTGGGACACCCCGCCGGACATCACGCTGCCGAGGGCGCAGGCGAGCATCGCGACGGCGGGTCCGCCCAGGCCCTTCAGGGCGGCACGGCCCTGCGGATCGCTCCCGGCCCCGCGGTACAGGACCGAGGCGACGAGCGCGAGGGCGATCACCAGCGCGCCCTGGACGAGGGCGATGGCTCCGAAGGTCGCGTCCCCTGGCAGCCGGCCGGCCGACCGCCACGCGGGGCGTTCCCACCCGGCGTACACGCAGGTGAGACCGAGCAGGCCGAGGGCGGCCAGCGGCAGGCGCCGTACGAGGTGGGCGTCGAGGCGGCGGTCGAGGCGGTGCTCGCTGCGGCCCCGGCGGCACACCACCCAGACCGTGGCGAGCGCGCCGGCGGCCAGGGCGGCCTCCAGGAGCCGGCCGAGGACGTCGAGCGGGGCGGGCCCGCCGGGCGCGTGGTCCTGGCGTGCGGCGGCGGTGCCGACGGCGGCGGCCACCGTCAGCAGGCCGGCCGCGGTGTGGGCCGCGCGCAGCCGGGCGACCAGACGGCGCCCGTACCAGAAGCCGGGGCGGCCGAGGGCGGTGTGACCGGGCACGTCCTCGGATTCGGTGCGGGCGTTCGGCGGCTCCTGGGACTCGTACGCCCGCCAGGTGCGGTGGGACAGGTACCAGAGCAGGACGGTGAGGACGGTCGGGACGACGGCCGCGAGGGCGAGGCGGCGGCCGGGCGGACTCCACCAGCCGCCGTCGGACACGGCCGGGGACAGGAAGCCGAGCCAGGTGTGCCGTTCGGCGCACGCGCGGGTGCCCGCGCACTGCCAGGCCGTCAGGTCCAGGGCGACCTCGCAGACGGCGGCGACGAGCAGGACCGTCAGGGTCAGGCCGGTGAGCCGCACCAGCAGTCCGTACAGGCGGACCGCGCGGGTGCCCTGCCGGGCGGCGGGACGCATCCAGTGCGCGAGGTTGACGACCATGAACGGCAGCAGCAGGAGCCACAGGGCGCGGGTGCCGTTGCCGGAGGTGAGGTTGGACCAGACGTAGGCCTCGGGGACCGGCCGGTCCCCCGGGCCGCCGGTCGCGGCGTTCTCGGTGTTCTCGGCGTCCACGTCGGCCTCGCGCCGGTACACGGCGGCCGTGTCGTCGCCGGTGATCCGCACGGTGCGCGGATCGTTCAGCATCTTCTCGGGTGTGGCTCCGCCCACGCCGTGGACCAGGAGTTCCAGGGCGGCGGAGGCCGCCGGGCCGGTCGAGGTTCGTTCCTGCGCACGTTCCACTGTTCTCGCACTTCCCCCGTGACGCGCCGTAGCTCCGTGTGCGTGCGGCACAAGGATGACCGCTGCGCGACGGGCGCGCACGCGTTGTCACCGGATATCACCGTTCCGTGCGGGGATCGGGACCGCGGGGTGTCACGGTTGTGACATGCCCGCGACGGGCGGGGGGTGGTACGGCCGGTGGCGGCCCGTGCGAGGATGGGACGCCCGCACGGCCGCCGACCGGCAGCATGTCCTTGTCGCGGCAGGTGGGCGGGCGTGTCGGACGGAGTGGGCCGACCTGAGTCGAGAGGACCGGAGCGTACGTGAGCGAGAATCAGAACCTCCTCGCGGAGCAGCGGCGCGCACTGATCCTCGACGAGGTCCGGCGCCGGGGCGGCGTCCGGGTCAACGAGCTGACCCGCAAGCTCGGCGTGTCGGACATGACGGTGCGCCGCGACCTCGACGCGCTGTCCCGTCAGGGTGTCCTGGAGAAGGTGCACGGCGGTGCGGTGCCGGTCGTGGAGGCGAGCACCCACGAGCCCGGTTTCGAGGCCAAGTCGGGCCTGGAGCTGAGCGCCAAGGAGGACATCGCGCGGGCCGCGGCCGAGCTGGTCGCGCCGGGCAGCGCGATCGCGCTGTCGGGGGGCACGACGACGTACGCGCTGGCCCACCGGCTGGTGGACGTGCCGGATCTGACGGTGGTGACCAACTCGGTGCGCGTGGCGGACGTCTTCCACGTGGCGCAGCGCACCTCGGGTCCCCGGCAGGGCGCGGCGACGGTCGTGCTGACCGGCGGCGTGCGCACGCCGTCCGACTCGCTGGTGGGGCCGGTCGCCGATCAGGCGATCGCGGCGCTCCACTTCGACGTGCTGTTCCTCGGCGTGCACGGGATATCGGCCGAGGCCGGTCTGTCCACGCCGAACCTGGCGGAGGCCGAGACCAACCGGCGCCTGGTGCAGTCGGCCCGCCGGGTCGTGGTGGTCGCCGACCACACCAAGTGGGGTGTGGTCGGTCTGAGTTCCTTCGCGGCGCTGGAGCAGGTCGACACGCTGGTGACGGACGCCGGGCTGCCGGGCGCGGTCCGCGCGGAGATCTCCGAGCACCTGCGGCGGCTGGTGGTCGCCGGTGAGACCGCCGAGGGTGCGGAGCGTGCCGGGGGTGCGGACGCCTGACGGGGCGCCGGCCGGGACGGCGTACGCGTCTCCCCGGCGCCGAGGGGCCGTCCGTACGGCTCATCGTCGCCGTTCCGGGGGCCCGGCTTCGTCGGGACCGCTCCGGTACGGCTCGTCCTCGCCGCGGAGAGCTCCGCGGGGCCGGAGCGGGCCTTCCCCGCCCCGCCCGAGGACACGGTCGGGTGGACCGCCCGCTTCCCCGTGGTGAGGTCGGTCCGGCCGGCCGGCGACGGTGCGGGAGGCAGGTGCGGTGGGCGTTCGCCGCGGACGGCACGGCGGCCTTCCGGGGTGCCGCGGCCGGCCCGGCCGGGACCCCAGGCGGAGCTTTCGGGGGGCGGTGACACGGCCGGCCGGCGGAGCGCGGGCGGGAGCTCCGGGAGCGCCGTGACGCGGCCCGGTCCGAGGGCCGCGGAGCGGGCGTGCGGGACGGCCGGCCGGCGGATGCCGGCACACCGCTGCCCTCTCAGTCCGGCCACACCCCCGTCGCCAGCAGGGAGTCGATCACCGCGCTGTACGGGCCGATGTCCAGGCCCTGTTCGGCGAGCCAGGCGTCGGAGTAGTACTTGTCCAGGTAGCGGTCGCCCGGGTCGCAGAGCAGGGTGACCACGCTGCCCTGCCGGCCCTCGGCCACCATCTCGGCGACGATCTTCAGCGCGCTCCACAGGCCCGTGCCCGTCGAGCCGCCCGCCTTGCGGCCGATGGCGCGTTCCAGGGCGCGGACGGCGGCGACGCTGGCGGCGTCGGGGACCTTCATCATCCGGTCGACGGCGCCGGGCACGAAGCTCGGCTCCATGCGGGGCCTGCCGATGCCCTCGATGCGGGAGCCGCAGTCGCAGGTGACGTCCGGATCGCCGGTGGTCCAGCCCTCGAAGAAGCAGGAGTTCTCGGGGTCGGCGACACAGATGCGGGTGTCGCGCTGGGTGTAGTGGACGTAGCGGGCGAGGGTCGCGGAGGTGCCGCCGGTGCCGGCCGTGGCGACGATCCAGGCGGGCTCCGGGAACCGCTCCAACTCCAGCTGGCGGAAGATGGATTCGGCGATGTTGTTGTTGCCGCGCCAGTCCGTGGCCCGCTCGGCGTAGGTGAACTGGTCCAGGTAGTGGCCGCCGGTGTCGGCCGCGAGGCGGGCGGACTCCTCGTACATCTCCCGTGAGTCGTCCACGAAGTGGCACTGCCCGCCGTGGAACTGGATCAGGCGGATCTTCTCGGCGCTCGTCGTGCGGGGCATGACGGCGATGAAGGGCACACCGATCAGCTTGGCGAAGTAGGCCTCGGAGACGGCGGTGGAGCCGCTGGACGCCTCGATCACCGGGCGGTCCGGCCTGATCCAGCCGTTGCACAGGGCGTAGAGGAAGAGGGAGCGGGCGAGCCGGTGCTTGAGGCTGCCGGTGGGGTGGGTCGACTCGTCCTTCAGGTAGAGGTCGATGCCCCACCGCTCCGGCAGCGGGAAGCGCAGCAGGTGGGTGTCGGCGGAGCGGTTGGCGTCGGCCTGGACCTTGCGGACGGCTTCTTTCAGCCAGCCGCGGAAGGCGGTGTCGCTGCGGTCGACGTCGAGGGTCACGCCGGCCCGCAGGGGCTGGGAGGTGGTCACGGCGGGCTCCTTCGTGCGGGGCGCCGGCAGCGCCGCACGCGGCCGACGCCTCGATCATAGACACCTTCCACACGCTTCCCACCTGCATAAACACATCTTTGAGCGCCCCAAAGGAGGCCCTGGGGACGGCACCGTTCACCGACGGGGGCGCATTCCGCGAGTGCTTCGGGTGGTCGCGGAGCACGTGTCGCGCACACTGGTGCTCGACGCCCCGCACGGGCAGACTGCACCCGGCGGGCGGAGGTTCCGCACGGGGACGCACACGGGATCACGACACGAGCTGGTTTCCGGCCCGCTCAGGAGCACGGGCCGGCACACCCACGCGCAAGGGGGCGGGGATGGCTGAGCCGGAGTTCACGGCGACGGGCGTGCGGATCGGGAAGCGACTGCGCTCGCTCACCCGGGCCGGACAGGTCCGCATCAACGACGGCAGGCTGGAGTTGCTCACCAGTTACGGCAGCGAGATCGACAGCGCGCCGGTGCAGGCGGTACGCGCCTCCCGGCCCTGGTTCGCCGCGGAGGACCGGGCGCTGGCCGACCTCAACGGCAACCGGTACCTGCTGACCCTGGGCGACCACGACCCGGCACCCGGTGAGCCGGGGCCGCCCGCGGCACGCCGGTTCATCGAGGCCGTGCGCAGGGCGGCGGGACGCGGGACCTGAGGGCCGCGGAGGAAGCGGCGTGGCCGACCCGCAGCGGCCGGACGGGCACCGCGAGTTGCGCTCTTCCGTCCCTTGCGCCACGCTGATCTCACGTCACTCTGGGTTTACCGGCGATAACGCTGCGAACCAGCCCGCCGGCCACGAAAGCAGGCGGCCGCCCTAGCGCAGACGCACTGCTCCGATCGATCCGAACTCCGTGTTCTTCCGGACCTCACGTCGGGGAGTCGCAGCCGTGATCAGCAACCCAAGCAGGCACTGCACGGTAGAGCTCCAAGCCCTGCCGTCGCGGATAGGCCAGGTCCGCAGAATCGTATCGGCGCAACTGCGCTACTGGCATCTCGATCCCCTCATCGACCGGGCGGCGCTCGGTGTGACCGAGCTGTTGACCAACGTCCACCTGCACGCCCAGCCCGACAAGACGTGCACGGTGGAGATGGAGCTGCTGCTCGACCGGCTCACGGTCTCCGTGCGCGACCACGATCCCCGGCTTCCGGTCGTCGACGACCTCGAGGTGGCCGACTCGTTCGCCACGTGCGGGCGCGGGCTCGCCATGGTGGCGGCGGTCAGCGAGGACTGGGGCGCCCGGCCGGACGGCGAGCGCGGGAAGGTCGTCTGGTTCACCCTCCCGGCACCCGTCGCGGCACCCGAGCGGTCCGCGCGTCCGCCGCGCCGCCTGGTCGCGGACCGGCTGTTCCCGGAGGTCGTGGCGGTCGACGACCTCAGCCCCGCACACGCTCCCGCCCGGCCGGCCGTCGTCGGCTGACCGGGCGGTGATCCCTTCGCCGTACGCCGGACCCGCCCTCACCCGGTGGTGGTCCGCGCGTACGGCGGGGTCGTGCGCCTGCGGTCCAGGGCGTACGGAGGGGTCGTGCGGCGCGGGGCCGCGTACGGCGGAAGCACATGGCGCGGGTTCGCCGTACGGCGGGATCGCGTGGTGGTGGCCGGGCCGTCACCGGCCGCGGTCACCGCCGAACTGCTCGTCCAGGACGGACAGTCGGCGCCAGTACTCGTCCTCGTCGATCTCGCCGGAGGCGAAGCGCCGGCCGAGGACCTCGAGCGGTGAGTCACCGGCGGTACGGGGGCCCGCTGCCCAGGGACCGCGGTGGCCGGACCGCACGGTGCGGCGCAGCAGGGTCACGACGCCGATCACGACGACGGCCCAGATGAGCGGGAGGAACAGGATCCACGGGCCGGGGCCGCCGTCCCAGTTCGCCAGGGTCTGCATCGCGGGTCATCTCCCAGGTAGGTCTTGCGGTGATGTGTCGAGACTCCCGCAGGGAGAGGGCGGAGTCGTCGTACGGGGAGCGGCAGTGCCGCTACCTCCCGGGAAGTACGCGGGCGTACAGGTCGTCCCCCGGGGGAGGTGACGGCCGCCCGGACCTGTTCCCGCGCGCGCCCCGGCCGGGGGGGGCGAGCCGGTGCCCGGCCGCGCCGCGCCGTACCGGCGTGCGGGCGCGGCCGGGCCCGCGTCACGTGGACGGCTGGTCGCTGTCCTTCATCGCGCCCCAGCCGTGCCAGCGCTCGACCTCGATCCAGGCGCTGACGCGCGGCCGGACCCGGTCCGGGTAGGGATTGCCCGTGTAGTGCGAGGAGATGCGGTCGATGTCGGCCAGGCCCTCGTCGTCATGGAACCCGGTGACCCGGCCGATGAGGGTGACGTGGGTGTACCAGTTCTCGCCGTCCAGGACGGTCAGGGTGACGCGGGGGTCGCGGCGCAGGTGCTTCAGCCGGACCCGGCTCTCGTCGAGGCTGATGAGGACCCGGCCGTCGTCCCACACGTACCAGGTGGGGGTGGACACGGGGGTGCCGTCGGAGCGCAGGGTCGCCATCACGCAGGGGTTGGGGCGGCTCAGCAGCTCGACGGCCTCGGGCGGCAGCGGCGGCTTGGACATCGGTTCCTCCTCGGTGAGCTGGACGGGTGGTGTCGCGCGTGTACCCGGCGTACTCGGTGTACCCGGCGTACTCGGGTGGCGGTGTGGCCGCCGGGCGCCGGGGCGTACCGCGGGAGCGAGCGCGGTCACCCCGTGCGGCGTACCCCTGGGGCGGGCGTCGTCACGTACGGGTGCGCCCGGCGGGGCGCCCCGCCGTGCCCGGGGCCGGTGTGCCGGTCAGGCGGGCGGCTGGTCCTCGAAGCTGGCGAAGTAGGCGGCGGCCATGTCCTCGTCGCCGTGGCCCTGGGTGACGGCGCGCTCCAGGCGGTCGGCGCTCGCGGAGGCCACGTCCAGACGGACGCCGCGCCTGGCTCCGGCCTCGACGATCAGACGGGCGTCCTTGGCGGCGGTCGCCACGCCGAACTGCGGCGGCGTGAGCCGGTCCTCGGTGACCAGCGCGGACTTGGCGCGGAGGTAGCCCATGTCGAGCGGGCCGTCGGCGATCAGCGCGAAGAAGTCGTCCGGGTCGACGTCGAGGGCCTTGGACAGGGCCAGGACCTCGCCGGCCGCGGCGGTGGCCGCGATCACCCAGCTGTTGGCGACCAGCTTCAGGCGGGTGGCGCTGCCGGCCGCGCCGTTCTCGCCGGTCCACACCGTGCGGACGCCCACGGCGTCCAGAACGGGTCGGACGGCGGCGCGGTGGGCCTCCGGCCCGGCCGCCAGCACGGTCAGCCGGCCGGCCTCGGCGGGCTGGCGGGTGCCCAGCACGGGCGCGTCGAAGAACACGAGGCCGTGCTCGTGGGCGAAGGCCGCCAGGTCCTCGACGGCGTCGGCACCGACGGTGGTCGACTGCACCCAGGCGGCGCCGGCGCGCAGTCCGGGGGCCGCCGCCCGCACGGCTTCCAGGACGGCGGGGCCGTCGTGGACCATGGTGAGGACGACGTCGGCGCCGCGGACGGCGTCGGCCGGGGTGTCGGCGAGGACGATGCCGTCGGCTGCCAGCGGCTCCGCCTTGGCGCGGGTGCGGTTCCAGGCGCGGACGGTGTGTCCGGCGCGGGCGAGGTTGCGGGCCATCGCGGCACCCATGATGCCGGTGCCCAGCACCCCCACGGTCAGCTTGTCGGTCATGGCGTCGACCTCCTGTGTACTTCCTGATCCTCGAGCGGGGACACTGCGGACGGTACGGGACCGGACGCGGTCACCTCGACGCGGCGCGCACCGGCCCGTCCGGCCGCGTCTGGTGACCGTTCGGCATCGGATCGGTCCGCTCCCGGGCCGGGGCGGCGGTCCGCTGGGCGGGCGGGCCGCGCCCGTGCGCCCGGCCGGCCCGTCGGAGCCACTGTGGGTACGGGTGCCGCCGGCGCCGGCGCCGCTCGTCGCCGACGACGGGCTCCGGCCGCGGGTCGCCCGGGGGCTGCCCGAACCGCCGCTGGAGGAGACGCGGTCCGGGCGGCACGACCCTGGTCGTCGCCACCCGTCGGTCCCCTCATCCGGTCACCTGACGCCCAGCGCCGCCAGCGGGTCGTCCAGTACGGGCTGCCAGGCCAGCTCCGCCGCTCCGACCAGGCTGTTGTGGTCGAGGGAGCAGGCGAGGACGGGGACGCCGCCGCTGCGGCCCCACAGGCTGCGGTCGGCGACGACCGCGCGGAGCCGGTCGGGGTCGGTGTCCAGGAGGGTGCGGTGCAGTCCTCCGAGGATGATGCGGTCGGGATCGAGGATGTTCACCAGGCCGGCCAGGCCCAGGCCGAGACGGTCGATCAGGGCCTCGGCGGCCGTACGGACGACCGGGTCGGCGTACTCCTCGCGGATCAGTTCGTTGGCCTGCTGGAGCAGGGAGCCCTCGGGGCCGGGCTCGCGGCCGGCGGTGGTGAGCAGGGCCAGCGGGTCGGCCTCGACGTCGAGGCAGCCGCGGCTGCCGCAGTGGCAGGGACGGCCCTCGGGGTTGACGGTGAGGTGCCCGACCTCCAGGGCGAGACCCGAACTGCCCGTGTGCAGGCGCCCGTCGAGGACCAGCGCGCCACCGACGCCGCGGTGCCCGGTGGCCACGCACAGCAGGTCGCGGGCGCCGCGTCCGGCGCCGTGCCGGTGTTCGGCGAGGGCGGCGGCGTTGACGTCGTTGACGGCGAACGCCGGGCCGTCGACGCCGGCCGCGCGGACCCGCTCGGCGAAGATCTCCCGCACCGGCGCCCCCACCGGCCAGGCGAGGTGCAGCGGGTTGAGCGCCAGTCCGTCGGGCGCGGTCACCGCGGACGGCACCGCGAGACCGGCGCCCACACAGCGCCGGCCGGTACGGCGCAGCAGGTCGGCTCCGGCGTCCACGGCGGCACCGAGCACCTTGGCCGGGTCGGCGTCGACGGCCTCGCAGCTGGGGGTGGTGGCGACGATCCGTCCACCGAGGCCGACCAGGGCGGCCCGGAAGCCGTCGGCGTGCACCTGGGCGGCCAGGACGACGGGGCCGTCCTCGTCGACGTCGAGCCGGTGGGAGGGCCGGCCCTGGGAACCGGCGGCGGCGCCGGGCCGCGCGTCGACCCGGATCAGCCCCAGCGCCTCCAGTTCCGCGGCGACCGCGCCGGCCGTGGCGCGGGTGACGCCGAGTTCGGCGGTGAGCACCGCGCGGGTCGGCGCCCGCCCGGTGTGCACGAGCTCCAACGCGGGCCCCAGCGCGCCGCGCCCCCGGTCCAACCGCGCTCTCGAGGTGGTCCCTTCCCCCGCCGGCCGGGGGTCCGCCTTGCCGCTCATGAGGGTGAGTGTCCCATGATCCGCGGGGGCGTTTCCCTCGGCCCGATGCGACTCGGCCCGGCCCGATCCGACTCGGGCCGGTCCGATCCGATGCGACTCGGGCCGGTCCGATCCCAGCCGGTCCGATCCGCCCCGCCCTGGCGCCGGCGGTCGTCAGGCGCCGTCCGGGAAGCCGCCGACCCGCAGGGTCAGGTTCAGGCGGCCGGTCAGCCCCAGCCCGGCCGGAGCCGTACCGGGACGCACCCGGGGCACACCGTGGTAGGCGAGCCGGGAGGGCCCGCCGAAGACGAACAGGTCGCCGCTGACCAGCTCGACGTCGGTGTAGGGACGGGTACGGGTCTCGGTGTTGCCGAAGCGGAACACGCAGGTGTCGCCGAGGCTGAGGGACACCACGGGGGCGTCCGACCTCTCGTCGGCGTCGCGGTGCATGCCCATGCGGGCGTCGCCGTCGTAGTAGTTGACCAGTGCGATGTCGTACGCCGCCTGCCGGGCCGCCTCCGGACCGAGCGCGTCGCTCACCGCCCGGCGGCCCAGTTCGCCCAGCCAGGCGGGGAAGGGCTTGACCGGGGCGCCGTCGCCGTCGACGACCGTGCGGGCGTAGCCGTACGGGTACCAGTGCCGGCCCAGGCAGACCTGGCGGGCGGTCATGCTGCCGCCGCCCGGCGTGCGGACCGTGCGCAGCCCCGCGGGCGGCCGGGCCCAGTCCCGGCAGGCCTCCAGCAGCTCGTGCTGGGCGGTCGTGTCCAGCCAGTCCGGCAGGTGCACGGCGCCCGGCGCGACCTCCGCGCGTTCCCGGGGAAACAGCTCGGTGTCCATGGCACCATCCTGCCCCACCGGGTCCGGGCCGCGGCCGGGCCGGGCCCCGTCGTCGCGGGGGCGGGCGGTGATGTGACGGCAGGGCCTAGCCTTGACCCACGATGAACGACCGTATGACGACACCGTGGGGCGAGGTCGCACTGACCCGCCACCCCGAGGACCCGCGTGACCGGCTGCGCGCCTGGGACGCCTCCGACGCGTATCTGCTCCGCCACCTCGCCGGGCAGCAGGTCCCGCTGTCCGGCACGGTGGTGGTGCTCGGTGACCGCTGGGGCGCGCTGGTGACGGCACTGGCCGCGCACCGGCCGACGCAGATCACCGACTCCTGGCTGGGCCAGGAGGCGACCCGGCGGAACCTGGCCCGCAACGGCGTCGAGCCCGGCTCCGTCCGGCTGCTGACCACCCAGGACCCGCCGCCCGAGCGCGTCGACGTGTTGCTGGTGCGGGTGCCGAAGAGCCTCGCGCTCCTGGAGGACCAGCTGCTGCGGCTGGCTCCCTCGGTGCACGCGGGGACCGTCGTGGTCGGCACCGGCATGGTCAAGGAGATCCACACCTCGACCCTGCGGCTGTTCGAGCGGATCCTCGGCCCCACCCGCACCTCCCTGGCCGAGCAGAAGGCCCGGCTGATCCTGTGCGCTCCCGACCCGGCGCGGGCGCGTCCCGCCAACCCGTGGCCGTACCGCTACGACCTCCCCGCCGGCCTCGGTCCGCTGTCGGGGCGTCCGGTCGTCAACCACGCGGGCGTGTTCTGCGCCGACCGGCTCGACATCGGCACCCGCTTCCTCCTGCGGCACCTGCCGCCGACGCGGGGGGTCCGCCGAGTGGTCGACCTGGGGTGCGGCAACGGTGTGGTGGGGACGGCGGTGGCGCTGGCCGACCCGCGGGCCGAGGTGCTGTTCACGGACGAGTCGTTCCAGGCGGTGGCCTCGGCGGAGGCGACGTACCGGGCCAACGGGGTGCCGGGTCAAGGGGAGTTCCGGGTCGGGGACGGGCTCACGGGGGTGCCGGACGACAGCGTGGACCTCGTGCTGAACAATCCGCCCTTCCACTCCCACCAGGCCACGACGGACGCCACGGCCTGGCGGATGTTCACCGGGGCGCGGCGCGTGCTGCGGCCGGGCGGCGAACTGTGGGTGGTGGGCAACCGGCACCTCGGGTACCACGTGAAGCTGCGGCGGCTGTTCGGCAACAGCCAACTGGTGGCCGGTGACCCGAAGTTCGTGGTGCTGAAGGCCGTCAAGCGGGGGTGAGGGCACCGTTGACCCGCTGGACGGCGTACGCCGTCGCCTCCCGTCCGACGGCGAGGTGGCCGCGCGAGTCGACCGCCCGCGGATGCGCGGTCAGGTAGGCGCGGACGGCGCCGGTCGTCGCCTGGTCGAGGGCGGTGCCGACGTCGGCCTCGGCGATGCCCCCGCGACGGCCGTCCCCGGCTCGTCGTCGGGCACGCCGGAGGAGCCGTGCAGGACGAGCGGTACGTCCACGCCGGCCCGGAGCCGGGCGAGCAGCCGGTGGTCTGGGGTGGCGGTGCGGGTGGTCGTCGCGTGGACGCTGCCGACGGCGACGCCAGGGCGTCCACCCGCGAATCGGCCACGAAGGCGCGGGCCTCGGCCGGGTCGGTGCGGGCGCCGGGCGCGTGGGCGTCTCGCGCGGCCCTGCCGTCCGCGCCGTCGATCCCCCTCAGCTCCGCCCCGATCCAGAGCCCTCGGGCGTGCGCCGGGTCGGCCGCGGCGCGGGTGGCGGCGAGGTCGCGTCGTAGGGGAGCCGCGAGGCGTCGTACGTCACGGAGCTGAATCCGGCGTCCGCCGCCTCCCGGAGCAGGGCTTCGGTCCGCACGTGGTCGAGGTGCGACGCGACGGACACGGCAGCCCGCTCGGCAGCGGCGGCGACGGCCGCGCGGGCGAGCGGGCGAGCGGGCGAGCGGGCGAGCGGATGCGTCCCTGGCGGAACCTGACGGCGTTCTCACCGGCCTGGAGGACGACCGGTGCGCCCGTCCCGTCCCGGCGGACCGTCACGGCAGCGGACCAGCACCGCGGGAGATCGCCACCACAGGGGATCACCGGCGAAACACCGTACGTGACGGATCGAACTGCCCTAACCTGTCGAGGATTTCGGGATCCGAAGATTCCGTGAAGAAAATTTCGCAGAGAGGGAGAGATTCACGTGGGCATGCCCCGCACACCTTCCAGACGTACCGTTCTGCGCGGACTCACCGTCACCGGAGCGGCGGTGGCCGGCTTCGACCCCGCCGCCCGCGGCTGGGCCGCGGACGCCTCGGGGACGGACGCCCGGCTTGCCGGGACTCCCCGCCTGGACGGGACGCTCACCAGGGACGACGCCGCGCTCGGCGCCGCGTCGGACGACTACGGGCACATCGTGCACCACCGTCCCGCGGCCGTCCTGCGGCCGGGCTCGGTCCGCGACGTCGTCGCCATGGTCCGGTTCTGCAACGAGCACAGCGTGCCGGTCGCGCCGCGCGGGCAGGGGCACTCCCCGTTCGGCCAGGCACAGGTGCCGGGCGGTCTGGTCGTCGAGACCGCGACGCTCGCGGACATCGGCCCCGTGGGGCCGGACAGCACCACCGTGACGGTGGGCGCGGGCGCCCGGTGGAGCGAGGTGGCCGGAGCCACCCTCGCGCACGGGCTCACCCCGCCCGTCTTCACCGACTACATCGAACTCTCCGTCGGCGGCACCCTGTCCGTGGGCGGCCTCGGCGGCCAGGCCCACCGGTACGGCGCCCAGGTCGACAACGTCACCGAACTGCGGGTCGTCACCGGGGCGGGCGAACTGGTCCGCTGCTCCCCGTCCCGCCGCCCCGACCTCTTCCACGCCGTCCTGGCCGGCCTCGGCCAGTGCGGGATCATCGTCGAGGCCACGCTCCGCCTGGTGCCCGCCCCCCGGACCGTGCGCCACTACCACCTCGCCTACGACGACCTGGGGACCTTCCTCGACGACCAGCGCATCCTCGTCCAGGAGGGCCGCTTCGACTACGTCGAGGGCCAGGTCGCCGCGGACGCCGACGGCGCCTTCCGGGCCTACACCCTGGAGGCGGTGGCCTACGGCCCGCCGGTCGGCCCCGCCCCGGACGACGCGACGCTGCTGCGCGGCCTGCGTCACACGCCCTCCGGCGTCCGGTACGAGGACCGTTCCTACCTCGACTTCCTCGACCGGCTGGCCCCCTTCGTCGCCATGCTGAAGGAGACCGGCCTCTGGACGTACGCGCACCCGTGGCTGAACCTCATGGTGCCCGGCGCGTCCGCCGCCGCCGTCAGCGCTCCGCTGCTGGACGCGCTCACCCCGGCGGACCTGGGCCCCGGCGTCGTGCTGTTCTACCCCCTGCTGCGCGAGCGGCTCACCACCCCGCTGCTGCGCAGCTCGGACGAGCCGGTGTCGTACCTCTTCGACATCCTGAGCGCGACCCCGCCCGACGACACCGCCGCCGTCGACCGCCGACTGGCGGCGAATCGTTCCGCCTACGAGGCCGTCGCCGCGGTCGGCGGTACCCAGTATCCCGTCGGCAGCGTCCCGTTCACCCGGGCGGACTGGCGGACCCACTTCGGGCCGGCCTGGCCGGCGCTCGAGGCGGCGAAGCGGAGGTACGACCCGCGGCGGATCCTGGTGCCGGGCCAGGGCGTCTTCTGAGGCGCCACCGGACCCGGCACCGGCGCCGAGGCCTGCGCACCGGCCCGGAGTGCGGCGCCCCCACTGGCCCCGGTGACGTCGGTGACGCCTGTGACGCCTGTGACGCCTGTGACGCCTGTGACGCCGGGAACCCGGACCGCCTGCTGTGAGCCGCATGTCGTGGGCCGTACGTCGTGGGCCGTACGTCGTGGGCCGTACGTCGTGGGCCGCACGTCGTGGGCCGCACGCCACCGGCCCGGCGTCGCCCACCACGGTGACGGCCCGCGGCCGGCGACCGCCGGCGGAGGCGATCACCGCATGCGCCGCCTCCGCCGGCCCCCCGGCCGGGTCGGCAGGCGGACCGGCGGCCGAGTCGGAGGTCGGGTCGGCGGCCGAGTCGGCGATCGGGTCGGGGGGACGGCCCGGCCGGTGTACCGCGCGACCACCTTGCCGGGGTCGCGAGGTTCCACTTAGCCTCACTTTGTGCCGTTAATAAACAAAGCCCGTTCGCACACCGTCGTGCGGGGCCACTCCCTCAGCCGGCTCCGCTTCCTCCTCACCGTCTTCTTCGCGCTCGACGGCTTCGTCTTCGCCGGCTGGGTGGTGCGCATCCCCGCCGTCAAGGAGCAGACCGGCGCCTCCGCCAGCGGTCTCGGCCTCGCCCTCCTCGGCGTCTCCGCCGGCGCGGTGGTGACGATGCTGATCACCGGCCGCCTCTGCCGGCGGTACGGCAGCCATCCGGTCACCGTGGTCTGCGCGGTGCTGCTCTCCCTGAGCGTCACCCTGCCCCCGTTGGCCCACTCCACACCCGCGCTCGGCGCCGTGCTGCTCCTCTTCGGCGCGGCCTACGGGGGGATCAACGTCGCCTTCAACAGTGCGGCCGTCGACCTGGTCGCGGCCCTGGGCAGGCCGATCATGCCGACCTTCCACGCGGCCTTCAGCATGGGCGGCATGATCGGCGCCGGGCTCGGCGGGCTGGTCGCGGGCTCCCTCTCCCCCGCGCGCCATCTCCTGGGCCTCGGCCTCATCGGCCTGCTGGTGACGGCGCTGGCCGGACCCGCCCTGCTGCGCCAGGCGCCCGCCGGCGCCGTCCCGCACCCCGTCGAGGACGTGCGTCCGGCCCGCCCGTCCCGTCCGGCCGCCCGCACCCGCCGCCCGGTCGTCGTCTTCGGCCTGATCGCCCTGTGCACGGCCTACGGCGAAGGGGCCCTGGCCGACTGGGGCGCCCTGCACCTCCAGGAGGACCTCGGCACCTCGGCAGCGCTCGCCGCCGCCGGTTACTCCTGTTTCGCCCTCGCGATGACCGTCGGCCGGCTCACCGGCACGACCCTCCTGGAGCGGCTGGGCCACACCCGCACGGTGGTCGCCGGCGGCACCGTGGCGGCCGTCGGCATGCTGCTCGGCTCGCTCGCCCCGGACCCCTGGGCGGCGCTCGCCGGCTACACCGTCGCCGGGCTCGGCCTGGCCAACCTCTTCCCGGTGGCCGTCGAACGCGCGGGCACCCTCGCCGGCCCGACCGGCGTGGCCGTCGCCTCCACCCTCGGCTACGGCGGCATGCTCCTCGGTCCACCCGCGATCGGCTTCATGGCCGACTGGTTCTCCCTCCCCACGGCCCTCACCAGCGTGGCGGCACTCGCGGCGGTCGCGGCACTGATCGGCCTCACCCTGCGGAGCACGGCCCACGGCCGAGGGGACGAGACCGCCGTCCGCCCGTGAGGCCGCAGCACCACCGCACGAACGGAAGCAGGAACCGCGGCAGGAACTCCCCCTGGACTGAAGCGGGTTGAAGACGCGGTGCCGCCGCCCGGCACACCGCCCCACACGTCACCCCCCCCCGCATCGCGCAGGACGGCGCGCCTCCGCCCCACCCCCTTTCCCCCGATTCCCCCGGCCGCACCCATCGGGCACACTCACCCGCATGGAGACCGCCGAGTTCATCCGCGTCCTCGACCAGGAAGGCCGCTCCCTCGCCGTCGCGGCGAGCGAGGCGGGGCCCGACGCCACGGTTCCGACCTGTCCGGGCTGGCAGGTGCGGGACCTGCTGCGGCACACCGGCACGGTGCATCGCTGGGCGGCCTCGTTCGTCGCCGAGGGCCGCACCGCCCCGCACGCCGGAGGAGGCCTTCCGGACCTCGACGGCGACGAGCTGCTGGACTGGTTCCGCACCGGTCACCGGCGGCTGGTCGACACGCTCGCCGCCGCGCCCGCGGACGTGGAGTGCTGGCACTTCCTGCCCGCGCCCTCCCCTCTGGCGTTCTGGGCCAGGCGGCAGGCGCACGAGACGGCCGTCCACCGGGTGGACGCGGAGGCGGCGCGCGGCACGGCCGTCGGGCGGAGCGTCGGCGAGAGTGCCGTCACGTTCTCCCCGGCCTTCGCGGCGGACGGCATCGACGAACTGCTGCGCGCCTTCCACACACGGCCCAGGAGCAAGGTGCGCACCGAGGTGCCCCGTGTGCTGCGGGTGCGGGCGACGGACACGGACGACGCGGTGTGGACCGTACGCCTGTCCGCGCGGCCGCCGGTGACGGAGCGCGGCGGCGAGGGTGACGCGGACTGCGAGGTGGCCGGCCCCGCGGCACAGCTCTACCTGTCGTTGTGGAACCGGTTGCCGTACCCCGCCGTCAGCGGGGACGCCGCGCTGGCCGAGCTGTGGCGGGAGAGGTCGGCCGTGACCTGAAGCCGACGGGGGTCAGTCCGTCAGCATGCGGGTGAGCACCGAGCGTTGCACGGGAAGCACCTCACCGTGCAACGAGCGCCCCTTCCCGGTGAGTGTCACCCGGACGCCCCGGCGGTCCTCCGCACACATGGTGCGCTCGACGAGACCGTCCCGCTCCAATCGGGCGATCAACCGCGACAGCGCGCTCTGGCTCAGATGGACCCGCTCGGCGATCTCCTGGACGCGGAAGCTGCACGCGCCGGCCGGGGCGGTTCCCGCGAGCACGTCGAGCACCTCGAAGTCGCTGCCGCACAAGCCGTGTCCGTGCAGCGCGCGGTCGAGTTCGCACTGCGTGCGGGCGTGCAGCGCGAGCATCCCCCGCCACTGTTCCACGAGCGCCTGTTCGCCCTTGTCCGCCGCCATGGCGGCACCGTAGCAGAGAACCGGATTCATTGCGCCAGAATTAAATGCATTTGCGTTCAATGCGCATACATGCAGTATGTGCGGCACGGGGCCGGGGGACATCCGTGTCAGACCGTGCGCCGGGCCTGGTGCTGAACGCACTCGTGCTCTCCCGTCCCCGCCGCGTGGACGCCGCCGTCACCCGGCTTCGCGCGGACGGCCTCGGCGTCCGCGACGAGGACGGGCCCGCCTCTTCCCGTTCGTCCGTCACCACACCGACATGCCGGGCCGGTGCTCCTTCCGGCTCCCCGGCCCGCCCGGCGGCTTCCGGCCCCTCCGTGAGCCGGACGCCGCCGGCGAGCGGCGAAGCACGGCGGGCGGGTCCGGACGGGCCCGCCGCCCAGCCGTCGTGGAAGGCCCGTGTCATCGGCCACCGGTTCGGGCCGGCTCAGGTGTCGACCGTCTCGACGCGGACGGCTCGGGCGCGGACCACGAAGGGCCGGGAGAGGACGGTGACGGCGACGGAGACCGCGGCCACGGCGGTGATGGCCGTGCCGGGGGTGAACCACTGGGCAAGGCCGCCGGCGATCGCGGCTCCGACACCCTGCCACGTCATCCGGCCGGCGGACTCGACTCCCTGGACCTGGCCGCGGACCGGATCGGGGGTCGCCTCCAGAAGCTGCTCCTGGAGCGGCAGGGTGGCGGCGAACCCGGCACTCGCGATGAACACCGCGGCTGTCGCCGCCGGCACGGGCGGGTGGAGGGCGAACAGCAGGTAGGGGAGGGCGAGCAGCAGTCGCAGGGCGAACGCGCAGCGGCGTCGCTGCCCGGCGGTGAGCAGTCGCCCGACGGTCAGGTCGCCGAGGAGCATCCCCGCCGATCCGGCGGCCAGGAAGGCGCCGGCGTGATCGGGGGCGTAGGAGATGAACAGGGCCTCGCAGCCGACGATCAGGCCGTTGGGGACCCACAGGTTCAGCAGCAGCGCGCGTTGGCCGGAGCGGGAGAGGAGCGCGGTGTTCGTCGTCCAGGTCTGGCGCAGTCCGGGGCGGCGGGTCAGACGGATCGAGCGTTCCCGGACCGTCACCGCCACGATGACCGATCCGGCTCCGGTCAGGGCTGTCGCGGCGACGAAGACCCCGTACGGGCTCAGGTACCGCAGAAGGACGGCGCCGACGGCATATCCGAGGACGGCCGTGCCGCCCGAGGTGATGTTCATCAGCGAACGCGCCAGTGCGTACGCGGAGGTCGGCACCACCTCGGCGAGCAGCCCCATCCGCGTTCCGGTCCCCAGGGACTGGAAGAATCCCAGCACCAGGAGCAGACCGAACCGGGCGGCGAGCGGCAGCCCCGGAACCGCCTGCGCGGCGACGCTCACGAGCGAGAGGCACTGGAGCGCGACGAGGGTCCGGCGAGGACGGTTCCCGTCCGCGACCGACATCAGCGTCAGCGCACCGAGCACCGTCGCGAACGTGGCACCGTACATGCTCACGGCTGTCAGGAACGGGGACCGGGTCTGATGGTCGACCAGCGTGCCGAGGGCGAAGCCCGACAAGGTGCTCGCGGCGACCGTCAGGGTGAAGCCGGCGTACAACCCGGCGAACTCACGGTTGCGGAGCAGGTCACGGTAGCCGGTGGTGGGAAGTGTGCCGGACGCGGACGTGTCGGAAGGCATGAAGTCGGAAGGCATGAAAAAAGCCTCCGAGCACACCCGTCGGGGCGCCGAAGGCCAACGGGTCCATTCTAGCAGCCGGCCCGGTCCCGCTCACGGCCCGTCACCGCCGGGCCTCCGGCGGCACGGGCGCGGACGCGGATACGTACCGGTCACGGCAGCACCGCACGTCTCGTCGCCCGCGGGGCGGGTGGCGAGGTGACGAGAGGGCACGGAGGATGTCTCCACGCGCGCCCGGCAGGCCTGTTGCCCCGCCGGGGGCACGCCTGTGAGACTGCCGGTATGACCGGCCACGGGGGACGCCGCACACAGGCGGAGCGGGACGCGATCACCGTCGAGATCGGGTACGCGCTGTTCAGCGCGGCCTTCGCGGCGGCCGTGCTGTTCGGGGCGGTCGCCGGGCCGGCGCTGCTGTTCGAACTCCCTGACGCCTTGGAGAAGGTGCTCCTCCGGGCGGGGCTCGGGGTCGCCCCCGTGGTGTTCCTGGTCCGGGTGGCGAGCGTGCTCGTCCGGTTCCGCGCGCAGGCCACGACCGCCTCCACCGACGCGGCGTCCGGCCGCAGCGGCGACGGCGACGGCGACGGCGCGATCGAACGCCGTGGCGGTCGGCCCGGCCAACCCGCTCAGCCGAGCCAGCCCGGTCTGACCAACCCCGACTCGTAGGCCAGCACCACCAGTTGGGCCCGGTCGCGGGCTCCCAGTTTCACCATGGTGCGGCTGACGTGGGTCTTCGCGGTGAGCGGGCTGACCACCAGGCGGCGGGCGATCTCCTCGTTGGTCAGACCGATCCCGACGAGCGCCATCACCTCCCGTTCCCGCTCGGTGAGCCGGTCCAGTCCGGAGGCGGCCGCGGGCTCCTTGGAGCGGGCGGCGAACTCCGCGATGAGCCGCCGTGTCACCCCGGGCGACAGCAGGGCGTCCCCCGCCACCACCGCCCTTACGGCACGCAGGAGTTCGGCCGGCTCGGTGTCCTTGACCAGGAAGCCGGAGGCGCCGGAGCGGATCGCCTCGAAGACGTACTCGTCGAGTTCGAAGGTGGTGAGCACGACCACCTTGACGCCGTCGAGGGCCGGATCGCCGGTGACGCGACGGGTCGCGGCCAGCCCGTCGAGCCGCGGCATCCGGATGTCCATCAGGACGACGTCCGGACGCAGTTCGCGCACGAGCCGCACCGCTTCCTCGCCGTCGCCCGCCTCCCCCGTCACCTCGATGTCCGGCTGGGCGTCGAGCAGCGCCCGGAACCCCGCCCTCACCAGTGACTGGTCGTCGGCCAGCAGTACGCGGATCACCGGACCTCCTCGGTGGGGACGGCGGACGGCAGCGGGCGGCTCACCGCTCGGGCCCGGGCGCCGACGGCAGGACGGCGAGCACCCGGAAGCCGCCGTCGTCCCTCGGGCCCGCCTCGATCGTGCCACCGAGCGCCGCGGCCCGCTCCCGCATCCCCGCCAGGCCGTTGCCGCTGCCGCCGGCGTCCGTGCCGACCGCCGGTCCGTCGTCGTCGATCGTCAGCCGCAGCACCCCGCCCGCCTGCTCGAGGTGCACGCGCGCGTGCCGGGACCCCGAGTGCCGTACGACATTGGTGAGTGCCTCCTGGACGACGCGGAACGCGGCGAGGTCCGTGCCGGGCGGCAGCCGGGGCGGTCGTCCCGTCACCTCGACGGTCAGGCCCGCGCGCGCCGCCTGCTCCACCAGTTCGGGCAGGCGGTCCAGGCCGGGCGCGGGGGCGCGCGGGGCGTCGCCGGGGGCGCGCAGGGTGTCGAGCACCTGCCGCACCTCGCCGAGCGCCTCCTTGCTGGCGGACTTGATCGTGGTGAGCGCGGTGCGCGCCTGCGCCGGGTCGGAGTCGAGGAGGGCGAGGCCCACGCCCGCCTGCACGTTGATGACGGAGAGGCTGTGGGCGAGGACGTCGTGCAGTTCGCGGGCGATGCGCAGCCGCTCCTCGTCGGCCCGCCTGCGGGCGGCCTGGGCGCGCTCGGCCCGTTCCCGGGCCCACTGTTCGCGCCGGACCCGCGCCAGCTCCGAGACCGCGACGACGACCGCGATCCAGGTGGCGGCCACGGTCTCCTGGGCGAGGGAGGCGGGCCCGTCCCCGGACGGCGGAAGCCACCGGTACAGCCAGTGCGCGACCAGCAGCTGGACGGCCCCCAGCATGCCCAGGGCCGTCCAGGCGGCCCGGCGGTGCCCCGCGACGACGGCGGCGAAGCAGGCCACGGCGACGGTCAGGAGGACCGGCCCGTACGGGTGGCCGGCGGCCAGGTAGACCGCGGTGACGGCGGCCGTGCCGAACACGACGGGCACGGGACGGCGGTGCCGCCACAGCAGCAGGCCCGCGGCCACGACCAGCAGCACGCGCGCGAACGGGTCGAGCGCCACGCGTCCGTCCTGTTGCCCGTGGGCCGCGAAGCCCGAGCCGATGAGCACGAAGGCGGCGAGCAGGACCGTCGACCGCCAGGGCCACCGGCCGGCCGGTTCCCCGTCCGCCCGGCGTCCCGGCCACGGCGGTCCGTGCCGCCACCACCGCACCGGCCCGCCGCGCCCGCGCACCCGTCGCTCGTCCATGTCCGCCACGCTAGACGCCACCGGCCAGGACGGACGTCAGCCGGGCGAGGTGACGGCGCGTACTCCCCGCGCAGTACGACCGGCCCCGCGGACCACCGGGTCCGGTGCGGCCGGATCCGGTGCGGCCGGGCTCGTGCGGCCGGGCTCGTGCGGCCGCGTCCGGTGCGGCCGGGCTCGTGCGGCCGCGTCCGGTGCGGCCGGGCTCGTGCGGGCACCGGCCCCCGCGGGCGCTACCCCAGCCCCACTCCCCTGGCCAGCCCCGTCACGGCATGGCGGAAGAACGGCTCGCGGTCCTCGACGATGCGGTTGAACTGGCCGAACACCTCGAAGCCGACCAGCCCGTACAGCTGGGCCCAGGCCGCCACCAGCGCCGTGGCCGTCTCCGGGGAGAGTTCGGGCGCGACGTCGGCCGTCAGCCGCTCCGCCTCGGCGCGCAACTCGGCCGGCAGCGGCGGTGCGGCGGGCGGGTCCGCCAGGCCCGCGTCCCGGGCGATGCCGATCAGCAGGAGCCCGACGCGGGCGGCCGCGGGCACCGTCGTCTGCGGTGCGCTGTAGCCGGGCACCGGCGAGCCGTAGATCAGCGCGTACTCGTGCGGATGCGCCAGCGCCCAGGCTCGGACCCCCTCGCAGACCGCGACCCAGCGCCGGACGGGGTCGGCGTCGGCGACGGCCGAGTGCGCGGCCTCCGCGCGCTCGCCGAGGGAGTCGTAGGCGTCGATGATGAGCGCGGTGAGCAGGTCGTCGCGACTGGGGAAGTAGCGGTACAACGCGGAGGAGACCATGCCCAGTTCGCGGGCGACGGCCCGCAGGGACAGCTTGGCAGCCCCCTCGGCGGCGAGCTGCCGACGGGCCTCCTCCTTGATGGCGGCGGTGATCTCGGTCCTGGCGCGGGCGCGAGCCCCTCGGGTGGTGCTGCTCATGGGCACCAGTGTTCCACGATCCGGGAGCGGTGCACACGATCGAGAGCGGTGAACCGAGAAAAGAGCGGCGAGCCAAAAAGAGAGCAGCGCTCTTGCGAAAGAGGGCCGAGTCGGTGCAGACTTCCACCACAGAGCGAGAGCAGTGCTCACATTCACCGCCCAGGAGGCATCCATGTCCGCCGCCCACGTCAAGAAGCCCGGCTGGTTCACCGTCAACGTCCTCAACCGGGCCGTCGCCTGGCTGACCCGGCGCGGGCTGAGCGTGTGGGGGTCCAGGGTCCTGGCGGTCCGGGGCCGCAAGAGCGGTCAGTGGCGGACCACGCCGGTGAACCTGCTGACGTCGGAGGGGCGGCAGTACCTCGTGGCCCCGCGCGGTCACGTCCAGTGGACGCACAACATGCGCGCGGCCGGCGGCGGTGAACTGCACCTGGGCAGAAAGGTGGACGAGTTCACCGCGGCCGAGGTCGGCGACGACGAGAAGGTGCCGCTGCTGCGCGCCTACCTCAAGCGCTGGAAGGCGGAGGTCGGCGTGTTCTTCGACGGTGTCGGACCCGACTCCCCCGACGCCGACCTGCGCCGCATCGCCCCCGACCACCCGGTCTTCCGGATCACGGTCACCGGGAGCCGGTGACCCGCGGCGTCCGGCCGCCCCGGTCCCCGGACCGGACACTCACGGAACCGGCACCGCGGACCACTCCACCGGACCACGGACGACGGACGAACAACGACGAACACCGCACGACGAACACCGGACACCGGACACCGGACGAAGAACGACGGACGCTGATCGACGGCCGATCGCGGCCGTCAACCGCCGCTCACCCGCCGCCCGCCGGCGACAGCCGACGACCGACGCCTCAGGAACCGGCCTTCTCCGGCGCGTCCGCTTCCGCGTCCGCGTCCGGTCCCCGGTCCACCGCCGCCTGCCGCCGGTCCATCACGTTCAGGGCGCGCTGGGCCAGCGGGTGCGAGCGCACGAGTTCGCCGAGGGTCGTCCGGCCGCGGGTGATGTCCGTGAACGCCCGCCAGGCAGGACGCACACCGGTCAGGGCCGCGTGGAAGAGCCCCGGACGCCGCTCGAAGAGGGCCAGCATCCGCTTGCCCACGCTCATCTCCACGCCGAGCCCCGCCTTGATCGCGAAGGCGTAGTTGAGAGCCTGGCGACGGGCGTCCACCGCGTCGTGCGCCTCCGCGATGCGCACCGCCCACTCGCCGGCGATCCGGCCCGAGCGCAGCGCGAAGGAGATGCCCTCGCGCGTCCACGGCTCCAGCAGTCCCGCCGCGTCGCCGCACACCAGCACCCGGCCGCGCGAGAGCGGCGAGTCGTCGGCCCGGCAGCGGGTCAGATGGCCGGAGGAGATGCTCGGTTCGAAGCCGGCGAGGCCGAGCCGCCCGATGAAGTCCTCCAGGTACCGCTTGGTGGCGGCGCCCTCGCCGCGCGCGGAGATCACCCCGACCGTCAGCGTGTCCCCCTTGGGGAACACCCAGCCGTAACTGCCGGGCATCGGGCCCCAGTCGATGAGGACCCGGCCCTTCCAGTCCTCGGCGACCGTCTCGGGCACCGGGATCTCCGCCTCCAGGCCGAGGTCCACCTGGTCGAGCTTGACGCCGACGTGTGCCCCTATGCGGCTGGCGCTGCCGTCGGCGCCGACGACCGCCCGGGCCAGCACCGCCTCTCCGCCCTGCAGGACGACCGCGACCGTACGCCGGTCGGGCACGGCCGAGCCGTGCTGCTCGACGCGCGTGACCGTGACGCCGGTGCGCAGCTCGGCGCCGGCCTTCTGCGCGTGCTCGACGAGCTGCTGGTCGAACTCGGGCCGGTTGATCAGCCCGAACAGCATCTGCCGGGAACGGCGGGTGCGGGTGAAGCGTCCGTTGTTCGAGAACGTCACCGCGTGCACCCGGTCCTGGAAGGGCAGCTCGAAGCCCGGTGGGAGGGCGTCGCGGGAGGGACCGATGATGCCGCCGCCGCACGTCTTGTAGCGGGGCAGCTCCGCCTTCTCCAGCAACAGCACGCGCCGCCCCGCGACCGCCGCCGCGTAGGCGGCCGAAGCCCCCGCGGGTCCCGCGCCCACCACGACGACGTCCCACACCTGCTGCACGTCGTCCGCCGAAGAGTTCTCGCTGCTCACGATGGTCTACTGCTCCCGATCAAGCCGCCTGCCGCACCTGTCCCCCGCATCCTACGACCGAGATCGCCGCGGCCGGCTGTGGGAGGATCGTCAACACTCATCGGTACAACGTCGCACCCACAAGGAGCGTGCCCATGTCGTCGAATCCGGTCGCCGAGACCGTCGCCTCGCTGATGCCCAGGGCGAAGGCGGAGCTCACCGAACTGGTGGCCTTCAAGTCGGTGGCGGACTTCGACCAGTTCCCGCGCTCCGAGAGCGAGGCCGCGGCGAACTGGATCGTCGCCGCCCTGCGCGCCGAGGGCTTCCAGGACGTGGCCCTCCTCGACACCCCCGACGGCACGCAGTCGGTGTACGGCCTCCTGCCGGGGCCGGAGGGCGCAAAAACGGTTCTGCTGTACGCGCACTACGACGTGCAGCCGCCCCTGGACGAGGCCGGCTGGGCCACCCCGCCCTTCGAGCTGACCGAGCGCGACGGCCGCTGGTTCGGGCGGGGCACCGCCGACTGCAAGGGCGGCTTCATCATGCACCTGCTGGCCCTGCGCGCCCTCAAGGCGAACGGCGGGGTGCCCGTCCACGTCAAGGTGATCGTCGAGGGCTCGGAGGAGCAGGGCACGGGCGGTCTGGAGCGGTACGCCGAGCAGCACCCCGAACTGCTCGCGGCCGACACGATCGTGATCGGCGACGCGGGCAACTTCCGGGTCGGTCTGCCCACCGTCACGTCCACGCTGCGCGGCATGACGATGATGCGGGTGAGCGTCGACACCCTCGCGGGCAACCTGCACTCCGGCCAGTTCGGCGGCGCCGCCCCCGACGCGCTGGGCGCGCTGATCCGCGTACTGGACTCGCTGCGCGCGGAGGACGGCTCGACGACCGTCGACGGCCTGACCGACGGCCCGGCGTGGGAGGGACTCCAGTACGACGAGGAGCAGTTCCGCAAGGACGCCAAGGTCCTCGACGGCGTCTCGCTGATCGGTTCCGGCACGGTCGCCGACCGCATCTGGGCCCGTCCCGCGGTCACCGTGCTCGGCATCGACTGCCCGCCGGTGGTCGGCGCCACCCCGTCGGTGCAGTCGAGCGCCCGAGCGCTGATCAGCCTGCGGGTGCCGCCGGGCGTCGACGCGGCCGAGGCGACGAAGCTGCTCCAGGCCCACCTGGAGGCGCACACGCCGTGGGGCGCGCGGGTGCGGACCGAGCAGATCGGCCAGGGCCAGCCGTTCAGCGCCGACACCACGAGCCCGGCGTACGCGGCGATGGCCGAGGCGATGGCGGTGGCCTACCCCGGCCAGGAAATGCAGTACGCGGGCCAGGGCGGCTCCATCCCGCTGTGCAACACCCTCACGGCGCTGTACCCGCGCGCGGAGATCCTCCTCATCGGCCTGAGCGAACCGGAGGCCCAGATCCACGCGGTCAACGAGAGCGTCTCCCCGGAGGAGCTCGAGCGCCTGTCGGTGGCGGAGGCCCTGTTCC
Source organism: Streptomyces sp. NPDC014882 (assembly GCF_043081325.1). NCBI lineage: Bacteria > Bacillati > Actinomycetota > Actinomycetes > Kitasatosporales > Streptomycetaceae > Streptomyces > Streptomyces sp. NPDC014882. The sequence goes on along the minus strand of NZ_JBIBWL010000004.1, from coordinate 334,686 downwards.
TGCGCACGTACGCGGCGGACTGAGCCGCACGCTCCGCTCCGCCCCGGCCGTCCTCCGCTCTCGGCAGAGGGGTCTCGCCCGCCGGGCGGGGCCCCTCTACGGTCGTCCCGTGGACGTCGTCGCGCTCCTTCCCGTCTGCACCTGCCGCGCTTCCCGGTCGGCCAGGCGTATCTCCGGCAGGACGGCGACGAGTCGACGCTCGTCGACGCGGGACCACCCGGCTCCGGCCGCGTGATCGCCGACGCGGTCGCCGCCCCGGGGCACGGTCCGGCCGCCGTACGGCGTGTGGTGCTCGCCCACTTCCACGAGGACCACGCGGGCGGCGCGGCCGGACTGGCCGCCCTGACGGGTGCGGAGGTCCTGGCGCACGCCGCGGACGCGGCGGTGCCGCGCCGGGACGTCCCGGCTCCGGAACCGGTGCCGGCGGAGTGGGAGCGGCCGCTGCACGCCGCCGCTCTGCGTCACCTGCCCGGGCGGGGCGTCGAACCTCCGTCGGCGATCACGGAGTCGGCCGACGGCGACGTGCTCCCCCTCGGTGGCGGAGCACACGTGGTCCACGTCCCCGGCCACACCGACGGCAGCATCGCCCTCCATCTCCCGGGCCACGGGGTGCTGTTCACGGGGGACACGGTCGCCGCCTCTCCCGTCGACGGATCGGTGATGCCGGGCGTGTTCGACCTGGACCGCTCGCGGACCGTCGCCGCCCTCCACCGGCTCGCCGCGCTCGACGCGGACGTGGCGTGCTTCGGTCACGGCGACCCGGTGACCGGGCGGGCCTCGGCCCTCCTGCGCGAAGCCGCGGACGGGCACCGCCCCGCGCACCGAGGATGGTGACGTGACCGCGTCCTCGCGCCTCGGCGCCCATCACGTTCTGGCCGGCGCCCTCGGACGGCTGGACGACCGCGAACTGGCCGCCCTCGTGGCGACCGGCGTGCCGCTGGGCACCGGGGTGGGCGGAGAGGTGCTGCGTGTCGACGTGGAGGGCAGGCCGGTCTTCGTCAAGCGCGTCCGGATGACGGAGACCGAGCTCGCCCCCGGCAACGCCCGCTCCACCGCGAACCTGTTCGGTCTGCCGCCCTTCTGCCACTACGGCGTCGGCGACGTTCCCAGTCCCGGCACCGGGGCGTGGCGGGAACTGGCCGTGCACACCATGACCACCGGCTGGGTCCGGTCGGGCCGGCTCCCGAACTTCCCGCTGACGCACCACTGGCGGGTGCTGCCGGCCGCCCCGCAGCCGTTGCACGAGGGCCTGGCCGACGTCGACCGTGCCGCCGCCCACTGGGGCGGCGGTCCGGCCCTGCGGGCGCGGATCGAGGCCCTGCGTTCGGCACCGGCCCGCCTCACCCTGTTCCTGGAACACCTCCCGACGCCCCTCCACGACTGGCTGGGCGCACGGCTGCGCACGGACGGCGCCGACGCCGCCTGCGCGCTGGTGGAACGGGAGCTGACGGCCCTGACCGGCTTCCTGCGCGAACAGCGGCTCACCCACTTCGACGTCCACTTCCACAACGTCCTCACCGACGGACGGCGGCTCTACCTCACCGACCACGGTCTCGCCCTCTCGGCCCGTTTCCGGCTCACCGCGCGGGAACGGGCCTTCCTGGACCGGCACCGGGACTACGACCGCCACTACGCCACCACCTACCTGGTGAAATGGCTGGCCACCGACCTCTACGGCCACCGCGGCGAGGAACGCGCGGCGTTCGTGCGCGCCTGTGCCGAGGGCCTGCGCCCCACGGGGATCCCGGACGGGGCCGCCGCCCTCCTGGTCCGCCACGCGCGGGTGGCCGAGGTGATGACCGGCTTCGAGCGGCGGCTGCGGGAGGAGGGCCGGTCGGCCCCGTACCCGGCGGAGGCGCTGCGCCGCGCGGCGGCCTGAAGGTCAGCCGAGGGGGACCCCGGCCTCCAGGTAGAGCGCGGCGCCCCGTTCCCGCGCCCGCAGGGCCCAGCGCAGCCGTTCGTAGCGGACCGGTGGCAGCAGGCCGGCGGCCTCCTCCTCGGTGACGAAGCGCCAGCCCCGCAGTTCGGGGCCGGGCAGCAGCAGCCCCTCGGCCGCCGCGGAGTCGAGCCGGCCGCCGTCGAAGAGCAGGCGCAGCCCGCCGTACCCGGGAGGCGTCGGCCGCTCCCAGTCGACGACGAGCAGCCGCGGTACGTCGGCCAGCCGGACACCGGTCTCCTCCTCGACCTCGCGCATGCCCGCGCGCGCGGGCGCCTCGCCGGGCTCCACGACACCGCCGGGGAACTCCCAGCCGGGCTTGTAGGTGGGGTCGACGAGCAGTACCCGGTCCCGCTCGTCGAAGAGGAGCACCCCGGCGGCCAGCGTCTCGGCGCCCGGCTCGGGGGTCTGCACGATGTCGCAGGCGGCCGCCGCCCCGCTGCCGACGGCCTCCGCGATGCGCAGGGCGGTCTCGTACGGGGTGAGGCCGCCGGAGTCGACGGGATGGGCGTCCGCGGTGAGCCAGCCGCCGAGGGCGGCGCGGTACGGCTCGATGTGGTCGTACGACCACTGCCGTACCCGGGTCTCGCCGTCGGGGAGGCCGGGCGGGAGGTCCCGCCCGGCTATCCGCTCGCGCAGGATCGTTTCCGCCGGGGTCAGCAGCACGTGCCGGACCGCGATCCGGCGGGCGGCGAGGCCGCCGAAGATCTCGTCGCGGTACTCCTGGCGCAGCAGGGTCATGGGGACGACGAGGGTGCCGCCCAGTTCGCCGAGGAGCGCGGCCGCGGTGTCGATCACGAGCCGGCGCCAGATCGGCAGGTCCTGGAAGTCGCCGACCTCGGCGAGGCGTTTGGGCGGCAGCAGGTGCGCGAGCGCCGCCCCCACGTCCTCGGGATCGAAGAGCGTGCTGTTCGGGATCAGGTCGATCAGTTCCCGTGCGGCGGTCGTCTTCCCCGCGCCGAACGCGCCGTTGATCCAGACGACGGTCACGTCTCCCCCTCTGCTGTCGGCCCCCTGTGGCTTGCCCGCTCCACCCTGCCACGGAAACCACCTCCCGTTGAGGGCGCCGGACGAGGGCGCCGAACGGCGCGGCGCCGGTCCCCGGGGCGGGAACCGGCGCCGCGGCCGCGTGCGCGGGACCGTCAGCCGGTCCCGCCCAGGGCGTTCTCGTCGACGGCCAGGCTGTCGTCGGCGATCGTGTGGTCGAGGCTGCTGAGGGTGTCCCCCACGTTCAGTCCGTCGAGGTCCTCGCCGCCGGTACCGTGCGAGGGGGTGATCGCCGCGACGACGAAGCCGGTGGCGAGGGAGGCGAGGGCGAGCATGCTGCGCTTCTTCATGGCCTGATCAACTGCACAGCCCGCGTGAGGTCACGCGCCGACCGCGTCCCCTTCCCGAGCTTCCCGAGCGGGCCGGGGCGGGCGCTCCAGAGGGAACGTTCCTCCAGAGTGTCCGTCCCCGGCCCCTCAGACTCCCGCCGCCGCCCTCTCCGGTCCGGTCGCCAGCGCCGCGGCGGCCGCTCCCACCAGTCCGGCGTCGGTGCCCATCTGGGCGGGCACCACGGTCAGCCGCCGCACGAAGGACAGCGTGGCGTAGTCGGCGAGGGACCGCCGCAGGGGCTCGAGGAGGACGTCGCCCGCCTCGCCGACGCCGCCGCCGACCACCGCGATGTCGATCTCGACGAGGGTCGCGGTGGCGGCGATGCCGGCGGCCAGCGCCCGGGCGGCGCGCTCGAACGAGGCCACGGCGACGGGATCGCCCGCGCGGGCGGCGGCGGCCACGGCAGCGGCGGAGGCGTCGCCGTCCGGTCCCGGCCGCCAGCCGTTCTCCAGGGCCCGCCGGGCGATGTTGGGCCCGCTGGCGATGCGCTCCACGCAGCCGCGCGCACCGCAGGGGCACGGGTCTCCGTCGAGATCGACGCTGATGTGACCGATGTGACCGGCGTTGCCGGTGGGACCGGGATGGAGTCGGCCCCCCAGGACCAGACCGCCGCCGACACCGGTGGAGACCACCATGCACAGGGCGTTGTCGTGGCCGCGCGCGGCGCCCTGCCAGTGCTCGGCGGCGGTGATCGCCACACCGTCGCCGATCAGCTCGACGGGGAGGTTCCCGGTGGTGGCCCGGACCCGCTCGACCAGCGGGTAGTCGCGCCAGCCGGGCACGTTGACCGGGCTGACCGTGCCGGTGGAGGCGTCCACCGGACCGGCGCTGCCGATGCCGAGGGCGCGGACGCGCTCCCACAGGGGCGAGGCCGTGAGGTCCCCGAGCACCCCCTCGACGGCCCGCATCACGGTGTCGCCGTCCTGCCGGGCCGGCGTGGACCGTCGGGCGCGGACCAGGATCGTGCCGCCGCCGTCCACCAGGGCGCCGGCGATCTTGGTGCCGCCGATGTCCAGCGCGGCCACGAGGTCGGTGTGCATCAGTCTCGGTTCTCCCCGTCAACCATCGGAAAAAGGGCTGGCCGGTCCAGCGGTGGGGACGTGGGCCGGGATCGCGGTGGACAGTCTCTCCCGCATCTGACAACGTTGTCCAGGGCCTATGCTCGTCGGCACATCCTCAAACGCCTCCCGGGACGCCCGCACCGCACGCGTCCTCGCGGACAACAGGACAGGACCCGCCTCGTGCCCGAGACGCACCGCCGCGCAACCGGCATCTCCGCGAACCGCTACGGCAATCGTCCCACCATGAAGGACGTGGCGGCACGCGCGGGGGTGGGCCTGAAGACCGTCTCCCGCGTGGTGAACGGCGAATCGGGGGTCACGCCGGAGACGGAGCGGCGGGTCCAGGAGGCCATCGAGGCGCTCGGCTTCCGCCGCAACGACAGCGCGCGGGTCCTGCGCAAGGGCCGTACCGCCAGCATCGGCCTGGTCCTGGAGGACCTCGCCGACCCGTTCTACGGTCCCCTCAGCCGAGCCGTGGAGGAGGTGGCACGGGCCCACGGCGCGCTCCTCATCAACGGCTCCAGCGCCGAGGACCCGGACCGGGAACAGGAGTTGGCGCTGGCGCTGTGCGCGCGCCGGGTCGACGGGCTGGTGGTCATCCCGGCCGGCGACGACCACCGCTACCTGGAACCGGAGATCAAGGCCGGGGTGGCGACGGTGTTCGTCGACCGGCCCGCGGGGGGCATCGACGCCGACTGCGTCCTGTCGGACAACTTCGGCGGGGCCCGGGAGGGCGTCGCCCACCTCGTCGCGCACGGGCACCGCAGGATCGGCTTCATCGGGGACATGCCGCGCATCCACACCGCGGCCGAGCGGCTGCGCGGTTACCGGGCGGCGATGGAGGACGCGGGGATAACCGTGGAGGACGCCTGGATGTCCCTGGGCGTCACCGATCCCGCGCGGGTGCGCCGGGCGGCCCGGGAGATGCTCTCCGGGCCCGCCCCGGTCACCGCGGTCTTCTCGGGCAACAACCGGGTGACCGTCACCGTGATCCGGGTGCTCGCCGAGCAGAGCCGCCCCGTGGCCCTCGTGGCCTTCGACGACCTGGAGCTGGCCGACCTGCTCGAGCCGGGCGTCACGGTGGTCGCGCAGGACGCCGCCGCCCTGGGCCGTACCGCCGCCGACCGCCTGTTCCGGCAGCTGGACGGCACCCTCATCGCCCCGGAGCGCATCACCCTGCCCACCCGGCTCATCGCCCGCGGCTCGGGCGAACTGCCGCCGGCCGACTGAGCCGGCCCCCGGACAGGTCCACGGAGCGCGGCGCGTCCGTCCGCCCGACTCGCCCGCCCCCGCGGCACGTCGCGCCCCTCGCGGGCGCCGGACACGGGCGGGGCACGGCCGGGCGGGGCACGATCCGGCCGTCTTCCGGCGACCGTCCGCACCCCTCGGGCGGGACGCGCCCGGGAGCACCGGTACGCCCGCACCACGGCCGGTCCGGACACGGCCGCGAGGCCCCGGGGCGCCGCCGACCTGCCGGACTTCGGCCGGGCCCTCGACGCGGTCCCGGCGTTCTCCCGCTCCCGCTGCCGCCCCGCCGGCGTCGACAACGAGCGTCGCCGAGGCCGGGGGTGGCCGGATCGGGCCGGGACGGCGGGCCCGGCGGTCCGCGCGCCGGTTAGGGTCGCCGCACGGCATCGCGTGTCGGTCACCGGTCGGGTGAGGCATGGAGGTGCCCGTGAGTCTGCCCTACGGAGGCATTCCACACATGTCGGTACAGCTGAACCACACGATCGTCCACTCCCGTGACAACCGGGAGTCCGCCGAGTTCCTCGCCCACGTCCTGGGACTCGAGGTCGGGACCGCATGGGGCCCGTTCGTCCCGGTCGACACCGGCAACGGGGTCACCCTGGACTTCGCCACCGTCCCGGTGGAGTCCATCACCGTGCAGCACTACGCGTTCCTCGTCTCCGAGGAGGAGTTCGACGCCGCGTTCGGACGGATCAGGGAGGCCGGGGTCGCGTACTTCGCCGACCCGCACGGAAAGCAGCCGGGCGAGATCAACCACCACCACGGCGGGCGGGGCCTGTACTTCCTGGATCCCGCCGGGCACGGGATGGAGATCATCACCACGCCCTACACCTTTCCCGAGCAGCGACAGCGGCGGTAGGCGGAGCAGGGCCTGACGGCCCGCGGCCGGCCGGGGCACCCCTTCCGGCCGGCCGTACCGCCCGTCCGCTTCCGCGGCTACCGCCCCGGCGCCGTCGGACCGACCCGGCGCGGTGCCGCGAAGGCCTCCAGGGCGGTCCGTGTCAGTCCGGTCGCGGCGGTCACCTCGGCCGCGTCGAGGGCGCCGCAGTCCAGGCCGCGCAGGAGGTGTCCGCTGAGGGCCCGGGCGGTCGCCGGCTCGTCCGTCACGTCGCCGCCGGTCCGGCCGACGTACCGGGAGAGGCGCTCGGCGGCCTGCGCGAAGCCCTCGCGGTAGAAGGCGAAGACGGCCGCGTAGCGGGTCGGGAGGTGCCCGGGGTGCATGTCCCAGCCCTGGTAGTAGGCGCGGGCCAGCGCACGGCGGGTGAGGCCGTGGTGCAGGCGCCAGGCGTCGTGGACCCGGGCGGTGGGGCCGACCGGCAGGACGTTGGTGGAGCCGTCGCAGACGCGCACGCCGGTGCCGGCGGCGGCGACCTGCATGACGGCCTTGGCGTGGTCGGCGGCGGGATGGTCGGCGGACTGGTGGGCGGCGGACACGCCGAGGCAGGCGCTGTAGTCGAAGGTGCCGTAGTGCAGTCCGGTGGCGCGTCCCTCGGCGGCCTGGATCATCCGGGCGACCGTGGCGGTGCCGTCGGTGGCGAGGATGGCCTGGCTGGTCTCGATCTGGATCTCGAAGCCGAGCCGGCCGGGGGCGAGCCCGCGTGCCTCCTCGAAGGCCTCCAGGAGCCGGACCATGGCGGTGACCTGCTCGGCGTAGGTCACCTTCGGCAGGGTCAGCACCAGCCCGTCGGGCAGGCCGCCCGCGTCCATCAGGCCGGTGAGGAAGACGTCCAGGGTGCGGATGCCCCGGTCGCGGACGGCGGCCTCCAGGCACTTCATGCGGATGCCCATGTGGGGTGCCGCCGTTCCCTCGGCGTACGCCTCGGCGATCAGCCGGGCGGCGCGGGCGGCCGCCTCGTCCTCCTCGGCGTCGGGGCGGAGGCCGTACCCGTCCTCGAAGTCGACGCGCAGGTCCTCCACCGGCTCGCGCTCCAGCTTGGCGCGCACGCGCGCGTACACGGGCTCGGCGAGTTCGCCGGGGAGGCCGAGGACGGCGGCGAAGGACGCGGCGTCGGGGGCGTGCTCGTCGAGGGCGGCGAGGGCGCGGTCGCCCCAGGAGCGGACGGTGTCGGCGGCGAAGACGTCGCCGGGGACGTAGACGGTGTGGACGGGCTGGCGGGTGCCGGGGTCTCCGGGGTAGCGGCGTGCGAGGTCGGCGTCGACCGGGGCGAGGGAGGCGCCGATCTCCCCGCTGACGGCGTCCGCGAGGCTCGTCGCCACGGTCTCCTGCCGGCCCTGACCCATTCCCGCACCCTCCTGTTTTCCGGTGTACGGAATCAACAATCCGTTGAAGGAAGCTAACCGTGGGGCTTCTCCGGGGTCAACACCTCGCCCGCGCCCCGGCACCCGGTCCCGCTTCCGCCCCCAGGCCCCCTTCCGTCCGCCCGTCCGCGCGTCCACCCTGGCGTGAGAGCGGGAAGGAGGCCGCATGGCGGACGACGGAGGACTCACGCGGCGCACGGGACTGCGGACCGCGCTGGCCGCCGCCGTCGGGGTCCCCCTGGCCGGGACGCTCCGGGCCTCCTCGGCCGGCCGCGCGCCCTCGGCCGGCGGTGCGCCGCACCGGACGACCACCGCCGTCCCGCGCCTGGAGGTCATGACCTTCAACCTGCGCTTCCCCGGCACCGAGGGACCCCACAGCTGGGCGGCCCGCCGGCCGGCGATGCGCGCCCTGCTGCGCGCGGCGGCGCCCCACGTCATCGGCACCCAGGAGGGCGAGCCGCCCCAACTGCGCGACATCGGGGCCGACCTGGGACCCCACTACGAGTGGATCGGCACCGGCCGGGGCGGCGGCGACGAGGAGTCGATGGCCGTCTTCTACGACACCCGGCGGCTCGCCCCGGTCGAGCACGCCCACTTCTGGCTCTCCGACACCCCGGAGGTGCGCGGCTCCAACACCTGGGGCGGAGCCCATCCCCGGATGGTCACCTGGGTCCGTTTCCGCGACCTGGAGGCGTCCGGACGCCAGTTCCGCCTCCTTGACACCCACCTCGACAACGCCGGCCGGTACGCCCGCGAACGGGCCGCCACGATGATCGCCGAACGCCTCGCCGCGTTCGGTCCCGGCCTGCCCCTGCTGGTCACCGGCGACTTCAACGCCGCCGCCCGGCGCAGTACGGTCCACCGCACGCTGCTGGCCGCCGGTCTGGTCGACACCTGGGAGACGGCACGACGGCGTGGTCCGGCGTACGGGACGTTCCACGCGTACCGGGGTCCGCGGCCGGGCGGGGACCGCATCGACTGGATCCTGGCGACGCCGGACGTCGTGGTCCACCGGGCGTGGGCGGACACCTTCTCGCTCGGCGGCCGGTACCCGAGCGACCACTTGCCGGTGTGTGCCTCGGTGTCCCTGGGATGAGCCCGGTGTCCCTGGGACGAGCCGGGCGGGACGAGCCGAGGCCCCCGCGACCGGTCCGGTCGCGGGGGCCTCGCACTGCGGCGGCCGGGGATCAGCCCTTGCGGGTCTTGATCTCCTCGGTGAGCTGCGGGACGACGTCGAAGAGGTCGCCGACGACGCCGTAGTCGACCAGGTCGAAGATCGGGGCCTCGGCGTCCTTGTTGACGGCCACGATCGTCTTCGAGGTCTGCATGCCGGCCCGGTGCTGGATGGCGCCGGAGATGCCGTTGGCGATGTAGAGCTGCGGCGACACGGACTTGCCGGTCTGGCCGACCTGGTTGGTGTGCGGGTACCAGCCGGCGTCCACCGCGGCGCGCGAGGCGCCGACGGCCGCGCCGAGCGAGTCGGCGAGGGCCTCGATGATCGCGAAGTTCTCCGCGCCGTTGACGCCGCGGCCGCCGGAGACGACGATCGCGGCCTCGGTCAGCTCCGGGCGGCCCGTCGACTCGCGGGGGGTGCGGGCGGTGACCTTGGTGCCGGTCGCCTGGGCGGAGAAGGTCACCGCGAGGGCCTCGACGGCGCCGGCGGCCGGAGCGGCCTCGACGGCGGCGCTGTTCGGCTTCACGGTGATGACCGGGGTGCCCTTGACGACCCGGGACTTGGAGGTGAAGGACGCGGCGAACACCGACTGGGTGGCCACCGGACCCTCCTCGCCGGCCTCCAGGTCGACGGCGTCGGTGATGATGCCGGAGGCGGTGCGCAGCGCCAGACGGGCGGCGATCTCCTTGCCCTCCGCGGAGGACGACAGCAGCACCGCGGCCGGGGACACGGCCTCGACGGCGGCCTGGAGCGCGTCGACCTTCGGCACGACCAGGTAGTCGGCGTACTCGGACGCGTCGTGGGTCAGGACCTTGACCGCGCCGTGCTCGGCGAGGACGGCGGCGGTGTCGGCGGCGCCGTTGCCCAGGGCCACGGCGACCGGCTCGCCGATACGGCGGGCCAGGGTCAGCAGCTCCAGGGTGGGCTTGCGGACGGCACCGTCCACGTGGTCGACGTAGACGAGGACTTCAGCCATGGGATTGCTCTCCTGCGAAACGAAGTTGAGGGGCGGTCGGCGAGCGGGGCTCAGATGAACTTCTGGCCCGCCAGGAACTCGGCGAGCTGCTTGCCGCCCTCGCCCTCGTCCTTGACGATCGTGCCGGCGGTGCGGGCCGGACGGGCGGTCGCGGACTCGACCTTGGTCCAGGCGCCCTCCAGGCCGACCTCGTCGGCCTCGATGTCGAGGTCGGACAGGTCCCAGGACTGAACCGGCTTCTTCTTGGCGGCCATGATGCCCTTGAAGGACGGGTAACGGGCCTCGCCGGACTGGTCGGTGACCGACACGACGGCCGGCAGGGAGGCCTCGAGCTGCTCCGAGGCGGTGTCGCCGTCGCGGCGGCCCTTGACGGTGCCGTCCTCGACGGAGACCTCGGACAGCAGGGAGACCTGCGGGACGCCGAGGCGCTCGGCCACCAGGGCCGGGACGACACCCATGGTGCCGTCGGTGGAGGCCATGCCCGAGATCACCAGGTCGTAGCCGGCCTTCTCGATCGCCTTGGCCAGCACCAGGGAGGTGCCGATGGCGTCGGTGCCGTGCAGGTCGTCGTCCTCGACGTGGATCGCCTTGTCGGCGCCCATGGACAGGGCCTTGCGCAGCGCGTCCTTGGCGTCCTCGGGGCCCACCGTCAGGACGGTGACCTCGACGTCGTCGCCTGCTTCTTGACGGGCTTCGGAGATCTGCAGCGCCTGCTCGACCGCGTACTCGTCGAGCTCGGAGAGCAGACCGTCCACGTCGTCCCGGTCGACGGTCAGGTCATCGGCGAAGTGCCGGTCGCCAGTGGCGTCGGGCACGTACTTCACAGTGACAACGATCCTCAAGCTCACGCCGGCTCTCCTACTGCATCGTCAGTTCTGGCTGCCTTCTTTCAGGCAGCATAGGCGCCACAAGCGGCCGATCCCGATCGGGGCGGCCTGCGTCCCCGAACGAAATATTACTCACCAGTACACCCAGTTCCCGCTCGCTAAGCAAGCGCTTTGAACTGTGACCTCCGCAACGCAGCGTAACCGGAACCGGACGGTTCCGCGGGCGCACCCGGAGGTGATCAATCCCGCAGAGCCGTGAACCGCCCCTGGTGGTAGAGCAGCGGGCGGCCCGCGCCCGCGGGATCGCCCAGGACGACCTCGGCGAGGACGATCCGGTGATCGCCGGCGGGCACGCGCGCGACGACCCGGCACACCAGCCAGGCCAGCACGCCGTCGAGGACGGGGACGCCCTCCGGCCCCTCGCGCCAGGACGTCGGCGCGCCGAACCGGTCCGCGCCGCTGCGCGCGAAGGTGGCGGCCAGTTCGCGCTGGTGCTCGCCGAGTATGTGCACGCCGACGTGGTCGGCTTCCGAGATCGCCGGCCAGCTGGAGGCGCCGGTGCCGACGCCGAAGGACAGCATCGGCGGCTCCGCGGAGACGGAGGTGAGCGAGGTGGCGGTGAAGCCGACCGGTCCGGTCCCGCCGGGCGCCGTGATGACGGCCACACCGGCCGCGTGGCGGCGGAAGACGGAGCGCAGCAGGTCGGGGGAGGCGATCTGGGCGGTACGGAGTTCGGGCGTGGCCGTCATGGAGTGGTCCTGGTCCTCGTGCCGGAGGTGACGTGCGGATGCGTGGCTGCTCAACGGCTCGGACAGCACGCGCTCGCAGTGCGGACGAGGTCGACGTGCACCCGTCCGTGGAGAAGGAGTTCCTCAGGCATACGGTCAGGCTGACGATGGATGGCGCGTGCAGTCAAGTACGCCCCGGCATCCGGGAGCGGGCTCACCGCCGGCCGCACGGACTCACACCGCCTCGCCCAGGGCCGCGAGGACGTCGGCCTTGCGGGGCTGCCCGGTGGCGCGGCGCACGACGCGGCCGTCGGCGTCCAGCACCAGCACGGTCGGGGTCCTGAGCACCGCGAGTTCCCGGACGAGGTCGAGGTGCGCCTCGGCGTCGATCTCGATGTGGGCCACCCCGGGGACCAGGCCCGCCACCTCGTCCAGGATCCGGCGGGTCGCCCGGCAGGGGGCGCAGAAGGCGCTGGAGAACTGCACGAGCGTGGCCCGCTCACCGAGTTCGCCGCCCAGCCGGTCGGCCCCGAGCCGCTGTCCTTCGTCGCGCCCGCGCACGCACACCCTCCCGTTCCGCCGCCGGTGCGGCGCTCCGCGGACGCTCGCCGCCGCGAGCACCGCCACGCACACCATGAGTCCGGTCGTCATCCGCACCAGCATTCATCGGACTGCAAAGATTCCCGCCTCCCCCTGCCGAGATGCACCTGCTCGTGCGGCGGGTCACGGTACGAGCGGAGTAAAGAAGACCTAAAAGCCCGAGGTGGACCACGGGAGGCGGACGTGACAAGAATCTCGCGGCCGACGGGCACCAGGACTGGCTACCCGGCCGTTCTTCGGGCACGATCTGCGACATGCCGTAAACCTACGGCTGCGTAACTTTGCCGCCGGGGAGCCGCTCCCGGGCAGAGATCAGGAAGGGTTCGCGCCGCCCATGGCAGAGCTTGTCTACCGTCCCGTCGTCGGCCTCGCCCAGACGCTGTTCAAGGTCTGGGATCTCAAGATCGACTGCAAGGGCTCGGAGAACATCCCGCGCTCGGGCGGAGCCGTGCTGGTGAGCAACCACATCAGCTACCTCGACTTCATCTTCAACGGCCTCGCGGCGCTCCCGCAGAAACGCCTCGTCCGCTTCATGGCGAAGGAGTCCGTCTTCCGCCACAAGGTCTCCGGCCCGCTGATGCGCGGCATGAAGCACATCCCGGTGGACCGCGAGCAGGGCGAGGCGGCCTACGCGCACGCCCTGGACTCGCTGCGCTCCGGCGAGATCGTCGGCGTCTTCCCCGAGGCCACCATCTCGGAGTCGTTCACGCTCAAGTCCTTCAAGTCGGGCGCCGCGCGGCTCGCCCAGGAGGCGGGCGTGCCCCTGGTGCCGATGGCCGTGTGGGGGACGCAGCGGCTGTGGACCAAGGGCCACCCGCGCAACTTCAAGCGCAGCCACACCCCGATCACCATGCGGGTCGGCGAGGCCCTGGAGGCGTCCCGCGACAAGTACGCGGGCGCCCTCACCCGGCAGCTGCGCGAGCGGGTCCAGGAACTGCTGGAGGCCGCCCAGCGCGCCTACCCGGTCCGCCCCAAGGACGCGAGCGACACCTGGTGGATGCCGGCCCACCTGGGCGGCACGGCGCCGACCCCGGAGCAGGTCCGCGCGGCCGAGACCCGCTGACCCCCGCCTCCGTCCCTGCCCTCGTCTGCTTCCCTGGCCTCTCCCCCGTCGCGCACGCCGGGGAGGCCGGCGACCGCGACCGACCGGGTGTGCGGCGGGATGTCACAGGGAGGTGGGGAGGGTTCCCCAGAGCCGGGCGCGGTCGGGGGCGGCCCGGAGCGCGCGCAGGACGGGCGGGGGCGGTGCGGCGTACAGGACGGGGTGGTCGCGTTCCCCGGCGGCGGGGTCGGGGCGGAAGGCCAGTCGTTCGCCGTCCAGGGAGAACCGGGCGTCCACTCCGGGCTTGTTGCCGCGGGGGTCCTGGCGGTGCCAGGCGCCGTCGAAGCGGACGGCGACCAGCCCGTGGACCACGTCGAACGTCTGGTAGCACAGGGCGGTCGGGATGTCCTCGGCGCGCAGCAGGGCGGCCAGGGCATGGGCCTTGGCGTAGCAGATGCCCGTGCGCAGCTCCAGCACGTCGGAGGCGCGCCAGGTGACCCGGAGATCGCCGGAGTCCTGGGAGTGGGGGATGGCGTCCCGTACGAACTCGAAGGCCGCCCGCGCATAGGAATACGAGTCGTCCGCCCCCTTGGCCAACCGCGCGGCGGTGTCCCGCACCAGGGGATGGTGGTGGTCGATGACCTCGTCGGCGGCCAAGTAGGCGGACAGGTCAGGGTTTTCCTGGATCAGCTGCATGCCGGGAGAGCATAGGAACGCGGCCACCCGAGCGTCAATTACTTTTCAGGTGACCGCATACCTATTCATGCTGTGCGCTTGCTGTCGCGCTCGCCTCTAGGGCGTGTTTCGAAAGTGGCGTCGTCTGCCCGAAGGGCAGGCCCGGCGGCGTCTGGTGCGTGCGATCGCAAGGCGGAGGGTCGCCCCGATACTGGTTGTATCGGGGTGATCCCGACAACGCGGCTGGGGGTGCCCCCTCTGGGGGAGTGCGTGCCAGGCGTCGCCGGGCTGGGGGCACCCCCTCTGGGGGAGGGACTTTCGAAACACGCCCTAGCGGGCCATCTCCTCCTTGAGCGCCGCCAGGAAGGCGTCGACGTCCTCCTCCGTGGTGTCGAAGGAGCACATCCAGCGCACCACGCCGGCCGGCTCGTCCCAGAAGTAGAAGCGGAACCGCTTCTGGAGGCGCTCGCCCACGTCGTGCGGCAGTTTGGCGAAGACGCCGTTGGCCTGCACGGGATGAAGGATCTCCACCCCGTGCACCGCGCGCACGCCCTCGGCCAGCCGCTGCGCCATCTCGTTGGCGTGCCGGGCGTTGCGCAGCCAGAGGTCCTTGGCCAGCAGGGCCTCCAGCTGCACCGACACGAACCGCATCTTGGAGGCGAGCTGCATGGACAGCTTGCGCAGGTGCTTCATGTGGGAGACGGCGTCCTGGTCGATCACCACGACCGCCTCGCCGAACAGCGCGCCGTTCTTCGTCCCGCCGAGCGAGAGGATGTCGACGCCGGCCGCGTTGGTGAACGTGCGCATCGGCACGTCCAGGGAGGCGGCCGCGTTGGCGATGCGGGAGCCGTCCAGGTGCACCTTCATGCCGTGCGCGTGGGCGTGCTCGCAGATCGCGCGGATCTCGGCGGGCGTGTACAGGGTGCCCAGTTCGGTGCTCTGGGTGATCGAGACGACCTGCGGCATCGCCCGGTGCTCGTCCTCCCAGCCGAACGCCTGCCGGTCGATCAGCTCGGGGGTGAGCTTGCCGTCCGGCGTCGCGACGGTGAGCAGCTTCAGGCCGCCCATGCGCTCCGGCGCACCGCCCTCGTCCACGTTGATGTGGGCGCTCTCGGCGCAGATCACCGCACCCCAGCGGTCGGTGACCGCCTGGAGCGCGACGACGTTGGCGCCGGTGCCGTTGAAGACCGGGAAGGCCTCCGCGGTCGGCCCGAAGTGGCCGCGGACGATCCGCTGGAGGTTCTCGGTGTAGTCGTCCTCGCCGTAGGCGACCTGGTGGCCGCCGTTGGCCAGGGCCAGGGCGGCCATCACCTCCGGGTGGGCGCCGGCGTAGTTGTCGCTGGCGAAACCGCGGACCTCCGGGTCGTGATGACGACGCGCGTCGGTCCTGGGTGGGTTCACGGCTTCTCGGTGAGCCACAGACGGTGTCCGTTCACTTCGGCGGCGGGCTTCTCCCAGACGTCGGCGATGGCCTCGGCCAGGTCCTTGACGTCGGTGAAGCCCGCGAACTTCGCGTTGGGCCGCTCGGCGCGCATCGCGTCGTGCACCAGCGCCTTCACCACCAGGATCGCAGCCGCCGAGGTCGGCCCGTCGGGGCCCCCCGCCTTGCGGAAGTAGTCGGCCATCGAGAGCGTCCACGCCTCGGCGGCGGCCTTGCCGGCGGCGTACGCGGCGTTGCCCGCGGTGGGCTTGCTGGCTCCCGCGGCGCTGATCAGGACGTAGCGGCCGCGGTCGCTGCGCTGGAGCGCCTCGTGGAAGGCGAGCGACGTGTGCTGCACGGTGCGGATCAGCAGCAGCTCCAGGAAGTCCCAGTCGTCGAGGCTGGTCTTGGTGAAGGTCTCGCTGCCGCGCCAGCCGCCGACGAGGTGCACGAGGCCGTCCACCCGGCCGAGATCCCTCTCGATCCGGGCGGCCCAGTCCTGGGTGGACTTCAGGTCGAGCAGGTCGACCGGTTCGCCCATGACGGTCGCGCCGCCGGACGCGTAGCTCGCCGCGTCGACGGCCTCCGCGAGCCGCTCCGGGTCGTTGTCCGCACCCATCACGGTCGCGCCCGCCTCGGCGAGCCTGATCATCGCCGCCCGGCCGGCGGGTCCGCCCGCGCCGGCCACCGCGATCACCGCACCGCTGAGAGCCCCGTTCCCCATGGTCTTCGCCTCCTGAGCAGTGTTCTCGGTACGCAGGTCGCTCACGCGGCGATCCGCTCGGCGGCGTCCGCCGTGATGCCCCGGGTGGAGGCGATCACGTTCTTCAGCTTCTTGGACAGCGCCTCATAGAACATGCTCAGCGGAAACTCGTCCGGAAGCACGTCGTCGACGAGCTTGCGGGGCGGCTGGGTCAGGTCCAGGGCGTCCGGACCCTTGGCCCACTTGGAGCCGGGGTGCGGGGCGAGGTAGGTGGAGACCAGCTCGTAACCGGCGAACCAGTGGACGAGCTTGGGGCGGTCGATGCCGTCGCGGTAGAGCTTCTCGATCTCGGCGCACAGCTCGTTGGTGACCTGCGGGGCGCGCTGCCAGTCGATGTGCAGCTTGTTGTCGGTCCAGCGGACGACGTCGTGCCGGTGCAGGTAGGCGAAGAGGAGCTGGCCGCCGAGGCCGTCGTAGTTGCGCACCCGCTCGCCGGTGACCGGGAAGCGGAACATGCGGTCGAAGAGGACCGCGTACTGCACGTCACGGGCCTGCGGGACGCCGTCGGCCTCCAGCTTCACGGCCTCCTTGAAGGCGGTGAGGTCGCAGCGCAGCTCCTCCAGGCCGTACATCCAGAACGGCTGGCGCTGCTTGATCATGAAGGGGTCGAAGGGCAGGTCGCCGTGGCTGTGGGTGCGGTCGTGGACCATGTCCCACAGCACGAAGGCCTCCTCGCAGCGCTTCTGGTCGTGGACCATGGCGGCGATGTCCTCGGGCAGTTCCAGGCCCAGGACGCCGACCGCGGCGTCGGTGACGCGACGGAAGCGGGCGGCCTCGCGGTCGCAGAAGATGCCACCCCAGGAGAAACGTTCCGGCGCCTCGCGGACGGCGATGGTCTCCGGGAAGAGCACGGCGGAGTTGGTGTCGTAACCGGCCGTGAAGTCCTCGAAGGTGATGCCGCAGAACAGCGGGTTGTCGTAGCGGGTGCGCTCCAGCTCGGCCAGCCAGTCCGGCCAGACCATGCGCAGCACGACCGCCTCGAGGTTGCGGTCCGGGTTGCCGTTCTGCGTGTACATCGGGAAGACGACCAGGTGCTGGAGGCCGTCCGCGCGGTGGGCGGCGGGCTGGAAGGCCAGCAGCGAGTCCAGGAAGTCCGGCACCTCGAAGCCGCCCTCGGCCCACCGGCGCAGGTCCTGCACCAGGGCGCGGTGGTAGTCGGCGTCGTGCGGGAGCAGCGGGGACAGTTCCTCGACCGCGGCCGTCACGCGCCGCACGGCCTGTTCGGCGTCGGCGCGCTCGGGGGCGCCCTCGGCCGCGAAGTCGATCGATCCGTCCTTCGCCTGCCAGGGCCGGATCCGCTCCACGGCATCCTTGAGCACGGGCCAGGCCGGGTGCTCCACCACCCTGACCACGGGAGGAACGTGCCCCTCCGAACCCGCCTGCACAAGAATTTCCGTCATGTCCCATCCTCCACGAAGAACCTTACGTACGGACACCGTAGGCATAAGAGGTTTCTTCCAGCAAGATGACCTTCGGGAAAATATCCTGCTCACCCCCATGGTCACCGCGTTTTTTCCTGCACGTCATCGAGCGGTCGGAGGATTCCGGCGCGGTCCGCCGGGTAGGGGTCCCCGCGGTGCGCGCCGACCGCACCTGTTTCGTCCAGGGAAGCGAGTCGCGACGTGAACGTCCCCGCCATCGGCCACCGCGGAGTCATGGGCGTCGAGCCCGAGAACACCCTCAGGTCGTTCGTCGCCGCCGAGCGGGCCGGTCTCGACGCGGTCGAGCTGGATCTGCACCTGAGCAAGGACGGCGCGCTCGTGGTCATGCACGACGCGGACGTGGACCGCACCACGGACGGCAGCGGACCGGTCGCCGACCACACGCTCGCGGAACTGCGTGCCCTGGACGCCGGGCTCGGCGAGCGGGTGCCGGTCTTCGAGGAGGTCCTGGCGGCGGTGTCGGTGCCGATCCAGGCCGAGATCAAGGACGTGCAGGCGGCGCGGGCGCTCGCCGAGGTGATGGTGGAGCGGGACCTGGTGGGGCGGGTGGAGGTGTCCTCGTTCCACGACGAGGCCGTCGCCGAGATCGCCCGGCTGGTTCCCGGCGTGCGCACCGCGCTCATCGACGGCCTCCACCCCGTCCGGACCGTCCCGGAGGGGCGGCTCCCCCAGCACCCCGGCGTCGCGGAACGCGCGGTGGCCGTCGGCGCCGCGACCGTGTGCCTGAAACTGCGGCGGCTCACCCTGGAGATCGTCGAGGAGGTCCGCGGGCACGACCTGCGGATCATCGGCTGGGTGGTCAACACCCCGGACCAGCTGCGCCTGGCCCGGGCCTTCGGACTGGACGGCGTGACCACGGACCGGCCGGAGATCGGGGGCGCGGGCCGGGTCGGGGGCGGAAGCAGGGGCTTCGGTCGGCCTGAGGCCGGGGGCCGGGTCGGGGGCGGGGGCGGGATCGGGAGCAGGAGCTCCGGCCGGCCGGAGGCCCGGGATGCGGGTCAGGGCGGGAGCGAGGGCTCCGGTCGGCCGAAGGCCGGGGATGCCGACCGGCCAGGGGTCGGGGACGCCGGCCTGCCGTAGGTCCGACGCCGCCGGCCGGACAGCGGGCACGCCCGCCGGCCGCAGCGGGTGGACCCGATGGCCGCATCCGGGGACAGCGGCCGGTCGTCAGGCGGGATAACCGGCCGGTACGGGAGGGCGACACCGGCCGGTCCGGCAGCGAGGTCACCGGTCGGCCCCGGCTCGGGCGCCCGCCCGGCCGGCCGGAGGCCGGGCACTCCGCCGTCCCACGGCGCGGGGCTCATCCGAGGGGCTTGACCAGCAGCTCGAACTGGAGGTCGTCGCGCTGCGGGATGCCGAAGCGTTCGTCGCCGTAGGGGAACGGTGTCATCCGGCCGGTACGGCGGTAGCCGCGCCGCTCGTACCAGGCGACGAGGTCGTCGCGCACCGAGATCACCGTCATGTGCATCTCGGCGACGCCCCATTCGGCGCGGGCCCGGCGCTCGGCCTCCTCCAGCACCGTCCGGCCGAGACCGCCGCCCTGGACGGTGGGGCTGACCGCGAACATGCCGAAGTAGGCGTACTCGCCGCGGTGTTCGAGCTGGCAGCAGGCGACGAGCCGGCCGTCCCGCTCCACCGTGAGCAGGCGGGCGTCGGGCGACTTGATGATCTCCCGGACGCTTTCGGGGTCGGTGCGCCGCCCTTGCAGGATGTCCGCCTCCGTGGTCCAGCCGGCCCGGCTGGAGTCCCCGCGGTAGGCCGACTCGACGAGCGCGACCAGCGCGTCCACGTCGGCGTCGGCGGCGTCACGGAAGCTGACATCGGTGGCGGTGGTGTCCATACGGGGCTCTCCGGATCTGTGGCGCGGCTGGGCACCGCCGAGCCTAACCGTCGCCTACGCTCCGGATGCATGGTGCATGTACTCAGCAGTCGAATCCTGCTCCGCCCCACCGACCCCGAGCGCTCCCGCGCCTTCTACGGACGGCAGCTGGGTCTCGCCGTGTACCGGGAGTTCGGTACGGGGCCGGAGCGGGGCACCGTCTACTTCCTCGGCGGCGGGTTCCTGGAGGTCTCGGGGCGGGCCCGGACCCCGTCGGACCCCGCCGTACGGCTGTGGATGCAGGTCCCCGACGCGGCGGCGGCCCACGAGGAGCTGGTGGAGGCGGGGGTGGAGATCGTCCGGCCGCCGGTGAAGGAGCCGTGGGGCCTGGTGGAGATGTGGATCGCCGACCCGGACGGGACGCCGATCGTGCTGGTGGAGGTGCCGGGCGATCATCCGCTGCGGTACCGGCCGGGCATCTGACCTCAGCGGATGCCGGGGAGCGGGCCCGGGTCTAGCGTGCTGAGGGGGTGCTCCCTCTGCCGGAAGGAACGCCATGAAGCTCGACGTGCCCGTGCCCGGCGGGCCCTGCTGGGCCGAGCTGGGCACCGACGACCTGGCGGCCGCCCAGCGGTTCTACGCGGAGCTGTTCGGCTGGCGGTGCGAGACCGATCCGCGGGAGGAGGCGGGCGGCTACACCGTCGCGCACCTCGGGGACGCCGCCGTCGCCGCGCTCAGCCCCCTCTACCAGAAGAGCCAGCCGGTGGCCTGGAACGTGTCCTTCGGGGTGTCCGACGCCGATGTCACCGCGCGGATGATCGAGGAGGCCGGGGGCAAGGTGCTGGTCGGTCCGATGGACGTGTTCGACATGGGCCGTTTCGTCGTCGCCCTCGATCCCGGCGGTGCCGCCTTCCAGCTGTGGCAGGCGCAGGCCTTCCCGGGGGCGGGCCTGTTCAACGCGCCCGGCTCGCTGGGCTGGGTGGAGCTGCTGACCCGTGACACCGCGCGGGCGGAGGCGTTCTACACCACCGTGTTCGGGTGGACCGTGGGCACCTCCGAGTACTACACGCGGTGGGGTGTCGGCGGCGTCGACTTCGGCGGCATGATCGCGATGGACGACAAGTTCCCGCCCGAGGTGCCGCCGCACTGGCTGCCGTACTTCGCGGTGGCCGACGTGGACGCCGCGGCCGCGACGGCCGGACGGGCGGCCGGCACGGCGCTGATGGAGCCGACCTCGGTGCCGGACGGCCCGCGGATCGCGGTGTTGCGGGACCCGCGGGGAGCCCTGTTCGGCGTGTACCGGACCGGCGACGAGCCCTGAGCCCGGCGCGGCACAGCGGCGCGGGGCCCGACGCGGCACAGCCGGGGCCGACCTGGGCTCCGGCCCTTGGCCCGGCGCCAAAGTGGGAATCGGTGCCGGCTCCGGTTCCGGCTCCGATCAGATCCGCAGCGCCTGCATGCGCCCCTCCAGCCGGCTGAGCAGCTCCCCCAGCAGGTCGGCGAGTTCGCCCTGCCGGTCGGCGTCCAGGGCGGCCAGCACGGCGCTCTCGTAGGCGAGTTGCTCGGGCATGATGCCGTCGACCAGCGCGCGGCCGGCCTCGGTGAGACGGAGGTGGGCGACGCGGCGGTCCCGGGCGTCCCCGCGGCGCTCCACCAGACCGCGTTCGGTGAGGTGCTTGACGCGTTTGGTGACGGCGGCCCCGGAGGAGAACGTCTCCCGGACGAGTTCGCCGGGGGTCAGTTCGTGGCCGGTACGGCGCAGCGCCCCGAGCAGGTCGAACTCCGCGCGGGTGAGCCCGGCACGTCGCAGCGGGGCGTCCTCGGCCTGCTGGAGGAGCGCGGCACAGCGGTTGACCCGCCCGATGATCTCCATGGGCGCGGTGTCCAGCTCGGGCCGCACGGCCCGCCACTGCCGCACCACGGAGGCGACGGTGTCACCACGGGCGGCGGCCCCGCGGGAGGCCGTGCCGCCCCCGTCGGCCGGCCGGCCCCGCATCTCGTCGTCGCCGGTCGGCTCACCCGCGTCGTCCCCGTCCACAGGCTGTCCCTGCGTCGCCGTCATGGCCGTACGTCCTCCGGTCTCGCCTCGTTGTGCCCGGTCAGGTGGAGTCCCTGGCGCCGGACCGTAGCGGCGAGCGTACGGTGTCCGTCCTGTTCGGCCGCGACGACCCGCTCCTGGGGCAGGGCGCGCTGCCACCACTCGCCGCCCGCGGCATCGGCGGTGGCGCGCAGATCGACCAGTGCGGCGGCCAGGCCGCGGCGGGCGGACTCCAGCGCCGCCGGGGCGGGGGACGGCCGGGCGAGGAGGCGGGCGGCGCTGTCGGCGGCGCGCTCGGCCGCCCCCAGGGCCTGTTCGAGGCGGTCGCCGGAGCGGCGGTTGGTGACGGCGACGGCGGCGACGAAGCCGACCAGCGCGCCGACGAGGGTGTCCGCGACCCGTTCGGCGATCAGCGTGCCCGCGTCCTCGTACCGGGCGAACTCGGTGACGAGCAGCGCCATCGGGGTCACGCAGACGCTGCCGAGCCAGTAGTTGCGGCTGATCAGCGCCTCCGCGCCGAAGTTCAGGGCGAGGCAGCTGAGGACCAGGGCGGCCTGGTGGAGGTGGGCGAGCGGGACGATCGCGGCGAAGGCGAGGACGCCGACGAGGTTGCCGACGACGCGCTGGACGCCGCGGCTCCAGGTCAGGGTGACGTTGGCCTGGTAGAGGGAGGCGGCGGTGACCAGGGCCCAGTAGGGCCGCCCGACGCCGAGTGCGAGGGAGGCGTAGCCGGCCAGGGCGCAGCCGAGGGCGGTGCGGACGGCGAGCGGCGAGAGGGGGCCGAGACGGCGCCACCACGGCGTCGGCGGCACGGCGGTCTCGCTGTCCACTCCGAGGAACTCGTCGTCGTCCACCAGGTCGTCGGGGCGCGGCACGGCCCCTGTGCCGTGCAGGGCGCGGGCCCAGTCGCGCAGTCGTGCCGGGTCGGTGTCGGCGGGCGCGGCGAGGGCCACCTCCGCGCGCACCACGAGCCGCTCCAACGCGCGTCCGGTGTCCCCGTCGCGGGCCGACAGCAGGGTCTGCCACGCGGCGTGCACGGCGGCGGCCGCGGCGGCGCGGGTACGGGCGTGTCCCTCGCCGGTGCCGCGGGTGGCGGCGTACGCGGCGGCGGCGTTCAGCGCCTGCGCGGTGGCACGGCGCTCCGGGCCGTGCGGGCGCAGCAGGCCCGGCGCCATGCCGACGGTCCAGGACCACGCGCCCGCGAGGAGGGCGAGACCGAGGTGGCCGGGGATCTGACCGGGGGTCTGCGGAGCGAACAGCGCGGCGGAGCTGATGAAGGTGAGGATGACGTTGCCGGGCGGCCCGGTCCGGGTGACGTCGCAGAGCGTCTTCTGCGCGGCCGCGAGGAGGGCGCCGACGGTGACGAGGACGACGGCGTCGGCGGTGAGGGCGGCCGCGAGGAGCGCGACGGCGAGCCCGCCCGTCATGCCCAGCACCACCAGGGCCAGGACGCGGGCGCGGGCGGCGTAGGGGCGGTTGTGGGCGTACAGCGCGCACAGGGATCCGGCCATGGTGTACATCGCCAGGTCGAGGCGGCCGAGGGCCAGCAGGATCAGGTTGGGCGGGGCGACGGCGGCGACGACGCTGAGCGCCGGCTTGAACCAGATGTCGGAAGGGCGCCCGAGTCTCAGCACCCCGGCCAGCGGCAGACGGACCCGGGAGCCGGTCCGGGGACGGGGCTCGGGGCCGGGACGGGGGGCGTGGCGGGCGCCGGGACGAGGGTGTCCGCCGGGGTGCCGGGGGGTCGTGCTGCTCGGACTCACCCGCACTAATTTAGCAGGTGTTTTACTCGTGAATAATATGTCGCGACGCCGTCGTGGTGCTCCTCGACCCACCGTGCTCCGCCGAGTGCTCCCCGTGTACATCCTTGCGCTCGCGTGCGCACCGCGTGCCGCGGGCATCGCCTTCCTGGACCGTCCGTCGAACGGGGAGGTACGCGTGCACGGACCGGCATCGCCCGGCTGGCTGCTGGTCGCCGTGTGCGCGGCCACCGGCGCCTACTGCCTGCTGCGGATGCGGAGCAGCGACGAGACACAGCGCCGGGCCGCGGGCGACGAGGCGCTGATGGGCTTCGGGATGGCCGCGATGGCCGTGCCGGGCACCGCGTTCACCCCGCCGGCATGGGTCTGGCCGGTGTACGCGGCGGTCTTCGGCGGGGTCGCGCTGCGGGCCCTGTGGGCGACCCGGACGGGCTCGCACCATCTGCACCACCTGGTGGGCGCCGCGGCCATGGTCTACATGGCGGCCGTGACGGCGGCGTCCCCGGCGGCGGGTCACGGGCACGGTGGCTCCGGGGTGCCCGCGCTCACGGGCGGCCTGCTGGTCTACTTCACGGCGTACGTCCTCGTCTCCGGAGCGCGGCTGCTGCCGGTGGCCGGGGTGCCGGGCGGCGCCGGCACGGCGGCGGGGAGCGCGACCGCGCGGAGCGGTGCCAGGGGAAGTGCCACCGGGAGTGCCACCGGGCGCGCCGCGGGGAGTGCCGTGGCGTGGGGCGACCGGCCCGAGCTGGCGCGTGCCTGCCGGCTGTCGATGGGGATCGGGATGCTGGCGATGCTGTCGGCCTTCTGAGGCGCCGGCCCGGCGGGGCGGAACGGTACGGGGCGGGAGGGGACGGGGCGGGACGGGAGACCGTGGGGCGGGTCACCGGGAGGCGGGGCACTGCGGGACGGGACGCCGCAGGGTGGGGGACCACGGGACGAGGCATCGCGGGGCGGGACGCCGTGGTCTGCGTCACTTGCCGTACCGAGTCGTACCTGTGAGCGGCGCGGCGCTCATAGTGTGCTCCCCATGATGGTCCCCGCGGTGCTGCTGCTGCTCGGTGCGCTGACCGCCGTCGTCGCCCCGCGGCTGCTCGCGCGGGCGGACTGGCCGGACCGTGAACCGGTGGTCGCGCTGTGGGTCTGGCAGTGCGTGGTGGCGGCGGTGCTGGTGTGCTGCGCGCTGGCGATGACGCTGAGCGCCGCGGCCGCCTGGCAGGCGGTGCGCGGGCACGTCTTCGCGCCCGCCCCGCGCGCGGTCGTGGAGGCGTACGCCCTGAACGGGTCCGGTCCCTGGGCGGCGGTGACCGCGCTGGTCCTGGCGGGTGCCGGACTGTGGAGCGGGGCGATGTTGGTCCGCGAGATCGCCGCGGCGCGCACCAGACTGCGTCACCAGCGTCACGAACTGAGCCTGCGGGCACCCCTGTTGCCGGGCGAGGAGCCCGCGGCCGGACGGCTCGTGGTGCTGGAGGGTGAGCGGCCGGAGGCCTGGTGGCTGCCCGGCGGGGTGCCCCGGCTGGTCGTCACGACGGCCGCGCTGCGCCGTCTGAAGGGGCGCCGGCTGGACGCGGTCCTCGCGCACGAACAGGGACACGCCCGGGCTCGGCACGACTGGCTGCTGCGCTGCTCGGCCGCGCTGGCCGCCGGTTTCCCGCAGGTGCCGGTGTTCGCCGCGTTCCGGGCCGAGATGCACCGGCTGGTGGAACTGGCCGCCGACGACACGGCCTCCCGCCGCTTCGGCAGACTGACGACCGCGCTCGCGCTGGTCGAACTCAACGAGGACCGGGGCGTGTTCGGCCCCTCCCCCGGCCCGCAGGCCCACGTCCCGCAGCGGGTGCACCGGCTGCTGGCGGCCCCGGGCCGCCTCACCGCGGCCCGCCGGCTGCGGCTGACGGCCGCGGCCGCGCTGGTCCCGGTGCTCCCGGTACTGGTGACGTTGGTGCCGGCGCTGCGGACACTCGGCTGAGGCGGCCCGGCCGACGGGTTGGCCCGGCACCCCGCGGTTCGGCGAGGATCGCTTCATGCACCACCACCGCGTCGACTCCCCGCCCGCCCCCTCGCCGTACCGCACCGCCGTCCGTACGGCGATCGTCCTGGGCCTGTGCTCGTTCGTGCTGCTGATCCTGGTGGCCACCCGATGGCACCCCCTGATCTCCGCCGACGGGGACATCGCGCGCACGACCCACCGCTGGGCGGTCGCCGACCCCGACCTCACCCATGCCGGCCGCATCCTGACGGACTGGGTCTGGGACCCGCTGACGATGCGACTGCTGTGCGCGGCGGTGGCCGTGTGGCTGGTGTGGCGCCGCTCGGCGTGGTGGACGGCGGTGTGGCTGATCACGGTGTCGGCGATCGGCACCGCTCTCCAGCAGGGGCTCAAGGCCGGGGTCGACCGCGCACGCCCGGTCTGGACCGACCCCGTCGACTCCGCCCACTACGCGGCCTACCCCTCCGGCCACGCCCTCACCGCCACCGTCGTCCTGGGGCTCCTCCTGTGGCTCCTGCACCGCCACGGCGCCGGCCCCGTCCTGTGGCGTACGGCGGTGACGGTGGCCGTCGTCTCGGTGGCGGGCGTCGGGCTGACGCGCGTCTGGCTGGGGGTCCACTGGCCCACGGACGTCCTCGGCGGCTGGCTCATGGGCGCGACGCTCGTGTGCCTGGCGATCGCGGCGCACGTGAAGTGGCGGCCATGACCCGCCGGACGACCACGTCCCCCGTACGGCGACGGCCGTGCGCGCCCCGTGATCGGCGAGGATCTGTTCGTCCGCGTGTTCCCCGACCCGGATCCTGGTAAGGCGCACCTCCCGGGCCCGCCGCTTTCCTAGGATCGACAC
This sequence comes from Streptomyces sp. NPDC014882, assembly GCF_043081325.1. NCBI lineage: Bacteria > Bacillati > Actinomycetota > Actinomycetes > Kitasatosporales > Streptomycetaceae > Streptomyces > Streptomyces sp. NPDC014882. Next base: position 308,710 of record NZ_JBIBWL010000004.1, on the reverse strand, counting down.
CATGGCCTCCACCGTGCTGTTCGACTTCTCCGGCACCCTCTTCCGCATCGAGTCCGCCGAGTCGTGGCTGCGGGCCGTGCTCGACGCGGCCGGTGCCGAGCTGCCCGAGGGCGAACTGCGGGGAACGGCCCGGGCGCTGGAGGCGGCCGGCGCGCTGCCCGGCGGGGCCTCTCCGGCGCGGATACCGCAGGAGCTGGCGGGCCTGTGGCAGGTGCGCGACGAGAGTGCGGAGCTGCACCGGGCCGCCTACACCGGGCTCTCCCGCCAGGTGCCGCTGTCCGACCCCGCCCTGCACGACGCGCTGTACGACCGGCACATGCTGCCGGCCGCCTGGGCGCCGTACCCGGACGCCCCGCACGTGCTGAGCGGCCTGCGCGAACGCGGGGTGCGGGTGGGCGTGGTGAGCAACATCGGGTGGGACCTGCGGCCGGTGTTCCGTGAGCACGGCCTCGACGCCTACGTCGACGCCTACGTGCTGTCGTACGAGCACGGGGTGCAGAAGCCGGACCCGCGGCTGTTCGCGACGGCGTGCGAGGCGCTCGGCGCCGATCCGCGTGCCACGCTGATGGTCGGCGACAGCCGGCCGGCCGACGGCGGGGCGGCGGCGCTCGGCTGCTCGGTGTATTTCGTCGACCATCTGCCGACCGCCGAACGACCGGACGGCCTGCGGCCGGTACTGGACCTGGTGGGCTGAGAACCGCCGGTCACCCCACCGACATCGCACACCGCGCACTGCGTACCGCACTCCGGCCACCGGCCACCGGCCACCGGCCACCGGCCACCGGCCACCGGCCACCGGCTGAAGGTACGTGGTGGGTCGGCTGCGGTGGCCCTCCGCCTGCGACGAGGACCGCACCCGCGCGTCGTCCGGGGCCTTCCCGGACCAGGCCTTGGCACGCCGTCGGCGCAGCAGGTCCCGGGACTGCCGGGACTGGTCGAGAGCGCGCTCCGGTTCGCCGGGCCGCTGCTGTCCGGTGGTGCCGTCGATCCGACCGGCCGCCAGGTCCTCCCGAAGCCTGCGCTCGTCCTCGGCCAGCGCCGTACTCCGGTGAGGATCTTCCGGCCCTGTCCGTTGCCGGCCGCCACGGCGCCGCGCCCCTCGGCCCGGCACCGCTGCCCACCGCAGGAACGGCCGGGTCGCGCGGCGACCGAACGGGCGAGCCCTCGAAAAGGTGCCCGAGGATACCATCGGGCCAGAAGGCACCTGCTCTGGACGATCCCCCGCGTCGCCCAGAGCAGGCGGCTCCCGGTACGCCTCCGCGACGGAGCCGACCGGGCCGCGTTGAGTATAGTTGGCTGGCAGCCAGTCAACGCAGGAGTTACAGGATGTCCCCGCGCAGCGCCTCGGTCAATGAAGAATTGCGTCGGCGTTCCCGGGAACGGCTCCTCCAGGCGGCCGTCGAGCTGGTCAGCGAGCGCGGGTACGAGGCGACGACGCTCGGCGACATCGCGGACCGGGCGGGATCGGCCCGCGGCCTGGTGTCGTACTACTTCCCGGGCAAGCGCCAGCTGGTGCAGTCGGCCGTGCACCGGCTGATGCACCGCACCCTGGAGGAGGCGCTGGAGCGCGAGCCGCGCGTCGAGGACGGCCGGGAGCGGATGGCGCGGGCCCTCGACGCGATCCTGGGGCTGGCGCGGGACCGGACGGTGCTGATGCGCCAGCACATGGCGGGACTGCTCCAGGCGGAGGGGTTCGTGCAGTGCCCCGAACAACAGCGGCTGGCCGAACTGCTGCGGGACACGGTGTCCCGGCACGGCTCGCCGGACGCCGACACCGACTACCCGATGCTGCGCTCCCTGCTCATGGGCGCCGTCTACGCGATGGTGCTGCCGAACCTGGACATGCCCCTGACGCCGCTGCGGGCCGAACTGTTCAGGCGGTACCGGCTGGACTGGGCCCAGGGGTTCCCGCCGGACACCGAAGCGTCCGGCGGGGCGTCCGACGGGGCGCGCGACACCGATTTCTCACGTTTCTTCGCGACCGGCCGGCCGGCTCCGTCCGGTCCGCGGTCCGCGGACCGGACGGAGCCCGGGGGCGGGCCGAAAGCCGTCGATCAGTCGAAGTAGTCCGGCTGCGTCTGGACGTTCAGCTCACGCAGCCGCACGTGCCTCGCCGGGTCCGTGCGCCGGTCGTTGATCTTCAGCACGTCGAAACCCTTGGCGATGTCGTTCGAGTAGATGTAGCCGTTGTAGTAGTACGCCGACCAGGGGCCGGCGGTCGTCAGCCGCTCGGTGTTGACCGGGCCGCGCTCGAAGTAGGCGATCTCCTTCGGGTGGGCGGAGTCGGTGAAGTCCCAGACGGAGACGCCGCCCTGGTACCAGGCCTGGACCATGATGTCCTTGCCCTTGACCGGGATCAGCGAGCCGTTGTGCGCGACGCAGACCTCGGTCGGCGCCTGGGGGCGGTCGATCTTGAAGTAGCTGCGGAAGACGAGCTTGCGCCTGTCGCCCTTGCCGACGATGTCGTAGATGCCGTCGGCCCCCTTGTTCGGGCCGATCTCCGCGGTGCAGGTGGCCGCGCCGCCGCCGCCCAGTTCGTCGGTGAAGACGACCTTGTTCGCCTTCTGGTTGAAGGTAGCCGAGTGCCAGAACGCGAAGTTCACGTTGTCCTGGACCTGGTCGATGACCTTCGGGTTCTCCGGGTCCTCGATCGAGAACAGGATGCCGTCGCCCATGCAGGCGCCCGCCGCCAGGTCCTTCTCCGGCAGCACGGTGATGTCGTGGCATCCGGTCGTCTTGGAGACACCGGGGTTGGTGGGCCCGCCCGGGTTGCCGCCGCCGTCCACCCCCTCACCCGGGAACAGCACCGGGAAGTTCACGACCGCGGCCTTCTCGGGCGCCTTGCGCGGCACCTTGATGATCGAGATGCCGTCGTGCGGCGGCCTGCAGTCGGGGTAGGCCGCGTTGGGCGAGTACGACGAGACGTAGACGTAGACGTTCTTGCGCTCGGGCACCAGCGTGTGGGTGTGCGAACCGCAGGCGGTCTCGACGGCGGCGACGTACTTCGGGTTCGCCTTGTCGCTGATGTCGAAGACCTTCATGCCCTCCCACGAGGACTTCTCGGTCGCGGGCTGCGTGGTGCTGTGGCAACTGCTGTCGCTGCGCGAGGAGTCGGTGGACAGGAACAGCAGGTCACCGGAGACGGAGACGTCGTTCTGCGAGCCGGGGCACAGCACCTGGGAGACCGTCTTCGGAGCCTTCGGGTCGCTGATGTCGAAGACGCGGAAGCCGTCGTAGTTGCCGGAGAAGGCGTACGTGCCCTGGAAGGCCAGGTCGGTGTTGGTGCCGGGCAGCAGGTCCTTGGGGATGTTGGCGAGATGCTCGATGTTGGCGGAGTGGACGATCTCGTCCTGGCCGGGTATCTCGCCGCTGGCGATCGCCTCGGCCACATCGGCCCGCGCCTCCTGTGACACTTCGCGCTCCACGGCCGGGCCGTCCCCCGGGTCGGGGGTCGCGGCGGCCGGTACCGCCGAGAGCAGCGTGGCCAGGAGTCCGGCACAGGCCGCGACAACTCCGAGCCGTCTGTGCCGCGTTCGGGATTCGTTCGACAGGATCACTGCGTCCTCCCTAGTCGCCGTCCACGGGGAACGGTTCACGGTCCTCCGAAGTATCGTCTTCATCATGCACATATCAACAGTCGGCAACGCATTCGTCATGAATGTTTTCGACCGGTGAGGCGCAGACTCGTACCAGGACGGTCCGGGACCGTCCGCCCGCTCATGGCCGGTTCTGAACTCGCCAGCACCTGGAGGTCGTTGTGCCCGTCCGCCGTGCGCCCCTCGCCGCCGCCGCGTTGTTCGCCCTGGCCCTGGCGGGCTGTGACGCCGGGCCGGACTCCGAGTCGGGCGCGGCGGCCGGGCCGTCGGTGATCGTGCCGGGGAAGCCGGGAGAGGCCAACCGGACGCTCTCCGCAGAGGACGCGGCGAAGCAGCGCGTCGACGACGACACCCCCAACAGCGCGGACATCGACTTCGCCCGGATGATGATCGAGCACCACCGCCAGGCCCTGGAGATGACCGGACTGGCCCCGGAACAGGGGGAGTCGGCGAAGGTCAAGGCGCTCGCCTCCCGGATCACCGCGGCGCAGGGCCCGGAGATCGAGGCCATGGAGAGCTGGCTGGCGACCTACGACAAGGACGGCAGCGGCGGCGCGGGCGGCGGACACGAGCACGCCGCGATGCCCGGGATGGCGACCGAGGCGCAGCTGAGGAAACTGCGGGCGGCGAACGGCAAGGCCTTCGACCAGCTCTTCCTGACCCTGATGATCACCCACCACGAGGGAGCGATCACCATGGCCGCGGACGTCAAGGCGCAGGGGAACAACGTACGGATCGAGGAGATGGCCGACGACGTCGTCGCGGAGCAGACGACGGAGATCACGCGGATGCGCGCGATGCTCTGACGCACGCTCCGGGCCCCGACGGCGGCGTCCCCTCCTGCTCGGCCTGCTCGGCCCGCTCGGCCCGCCGCCCGGGCGCGGCGGTTCACCCCGCGCGAAGACGCCCGTCCTCGCGGTCGGCGGCCTCGAGGACGGCGTCGAGGAGCCCCGGGAAGAGATCGTCCAGGTCGTCCTTGCGCAGGCCGTTCATCTTGGCCGTGCCCCGGTAGACCTGCCGCAGGACGCCGGCTTCACGCAGCACCCGGAAGTGGTGCGTGGTGGTCGACTTGGTGACCGGCAGGTCGAAGCGGGAACAGGAGAGCTCGTCGCCGTCGGCGGCGAGCTCTCGCACGATCCGCAGGCGCACCGGATCGGAGAGCGCGTGCAGCACGGCCTCCAGCCGGATCTCCTCGCACGCCGGATGCGGGAGATCGCGGCTGCTCACTGCGGGGGCGGTCACGGCGGCTCCACTTCGTCGGGAACACCCATGGTACGAGATCCATCGTAGTTTGACACTCAACGTACTACGATGCCTATCGTACGAGTCGACCACCGGCCCCGCGACGAATGGAGTCCGCCGTGAGCGCGCTCTTCCAGCCCTACTCCCTGCGCGACGTGACGATCCCCAACCGGGTGTGGATGCCGCCCATGTGCCAGTACTCGGCCGCCCCCGAGGGGCCGCTGACCGGCGTCGCCACCGACTGGCACTTCGCGCACTACGCGGCCCGCGCGACGGGCGGCACCGGCCTGATCGTCGTCGAGGCAACCGCCGTGTCCCCGGAGGGCCGCATCTCGCCGTACGACCTCGGCATCTGGAACGACACCCAGGTCGAGGCGTTCCGCCGGATCACCCGGTTCCTCGTCGGGCAGGGCACCGTCCCCGCGATCCAGCTCGCCCACGCCGGCCGCAAGGCCTCCACCGATCGCCCCTGGAAGGGCGGGGCGCCCGTGGGGCCGCAGGCGCACGGATGGCAGCCGGTGGGGCCGAGCCCGGTCCCCTTCGCCGAGACCCACCCGGTGCCGAGCGAGCTGACCGCCCCTCAGATCGCGCGGATCGTCGGTGAGTTCCAGGACGCGGCGCGGCGCGCTCTCGCCGCCGGCTTCGAGATCGCCGAGATCCACGGCGCCCACGGCTACCTGATCGGCAACTTCCTCTCCCCGCACTCCAACCACCGCGCCGACGAGTACGGCGGCTCCTACGAGAACCGCACCCGGTTCGCGCTGGAGGTCGTCGACGCCGTACGGGCCGTGTGGCCGGACGGCAAGCCGCTGTTCTTCCGCATCTCCGCGACCGACTGGCTGGAGGAGGGCGGCTGGACCCCCGACGAGACGGTCCGCTTCGCCCGTGAGCTGCACGCACACGGCGTGGACCTGCTGGACGTGTCCACCGGCGGCAACGCCTCGGACGTGCGGATCCCGGCCGGTCCGGGTTACCAGGTCCCGTTCGCCGCACGGGTGAAGGCCGAGACGCCGATGCCGGTCGCCGCGGTGGGCCTGATCACCGACGCCGGGCAGGCCGAGAAGATCCTGGTCAACGGCGAGGCGGACGCGGTGCTGCTCGGCCGCGAGCTGCTGCGCAACCCCTCCTGGGCACGGCAGGCGGCACGCGAGAGGGGCGCCGAGGTACGGGTGCCGGACCAGTACCACCGGTCGGTGTGAGCCCTGGGTCCACGGCCGGTGTGAGCCTCGTGCCCGGTCGGTGTGAGCCCTGGGCCCGGTCGGCCGAGCACCATCGCACGCTCGGGCGGGCGGGCGCCGCGGCGCGCTCGGGCGGGCGCCGGTGGACACCGTCCCGCCGGTCCGGGCGGTGCGGGCCGACCGGGTGGCGGCGCGGCGTGACGCGGTCGGCCGCGCCGCCCCCGGCGAGGGACGTCAACCCAGCGCGCACTGCGTCCCGTTGAGCGTGAAGGAGGAGGGCGCCCGGCTGTCGCCCGTATGGCTCGCCTGGTAGCCGAGGGTGACGCTCGCGTTCGGTGCGAGCGTGCCGTTGTACGACGCGTTCGCGGCCGTCACCGCCCCGGAGGCCGGGGTGTAGGTGGCGCCCCAGCCGTTGGTGACGGTCTGCCCGGCGGGCAGGGTGAAGCCGAGCCGCCAGCCGTCCACCGTCGAGGTGCCGGTGTTGGTGAGCGTCACCGAGGCGGTCAGACCGGTGTTCCAGGCACTGGTGGACACGGTCACCCGGCAGGGGCCCGTGGGCTGGGGGTCCGGTCCGGGCCCGCCGTCGGCGTCCAGGCCGAAGAAGGTGAGCACCCGGGCGGCCATGCCCCACGCGTACACGTTGTGTCCGACACCCTGGAGACTGACGGCCTCCACCGGCGCCCGGTCACCGGTGCCGCCGTAGCGGGTGCGGGTCCAGCCGGCCTGCGGCGAGTCGGTGGCGGACGGGGTCTGGCCGGTCCCCCGCACCTCGGTCCACTGCTTGATCTCCTCGCCGAAGTTGGGGTAGCGCAGCACGTCGTCCTCGGTGCCGTGCCACAACTGCACGCGCGGCCGGGGCCCGGTGTAGCCGGGATGGGCGCCCCGCACCAGGTCGCCCCACTGCCGCGGGGTGCGGACGACGGTGCCGCCGGAGCAGGCGCTGTTCCATTCGGAGCCGTCGGTGGTGGCGAAGCAGCCGAACGGGACCCCGGCGAACGCGGCGCCCGCCGCGAACACGTCGGGATAGTCGCCGAGCAGGACGTTGGTCATCATCGCGCCGGAGGAGATGCCGGTGACGAACACGCGCGAGGCGTCGGCGGAGTACGCGGCGCTCACCCAGTCGATCATCGACTTGATCCCGACGGGGTCGCTGCCGCCGTCGCGGCGGAGCGCCTGCGGCGAGGAGACGTCGAAGCACTTGCTGCTCCGGGTGACGGACGGGTAGACGATCACGAAGCCGTACCGGTCGGCGAGTCGGGCGTACTCGGTGCCCGCGTGCATGTCCGGGCCGGAGCCGCCGCACCAGTGCACGGCGACGAGGACGGCGGGGTGGGCGGTGACGGCGGCCGGCGCGTACACGTACATCCGGAGGGCGCTGGGGTTGGTGCCGAAGCCGGTGACCTCGGTGAGGGTGGCGGGCGGGACCGCCGACGGCTCGGAGAGCGGCCTGGCGGAGGCGGTGGGGACGGCGAGCAGGGCACCGGTGAGCAGGAGCAGCACCGCGAGTGACGAACGCAGCGCTCTCCCGAGGGAGTGGGGGGTGATCACGCTGGTCCCTTCTGTTGACGGCTCGTCGTGCACGGAAGGAGGGTTCAGCGGGCGGAGTCCGTCCGGACTTCGCATGGTGGCATGCGCATGCCCTTCGTGGAAGCGCTCCCACGGCCCCGCTCCACGAAGCCCCGTCCGTCGGCCGTCACGACGGGACGATTTCGGCCTCGGGGCCGGAGGGCCTCTCCGGCCCGGAGGGCGGCGGGGCGGCGTGCACCCACCCTCGCGGAGCACGGCGCCGAGCCCCTCCGGTGTGGACTCGCGGGTGTCTTCCCGCCCAGGCCTCCGCCTTCGCCTTCGCCTTCGCGGCCAGAAAGGCGAACACCCTGTCTTCGCCTTCGCGGCGGAGAAGGCGCACGGCAGCCCACCCGGGCCGGAACGCATCCGTGCACCGGGGTGTGCGGCCGCGCAAGGCTGCCGCGAAGCGGCGAAAGGCCGGACGCGACGAAGGGCCCGGAAGGGCCCCCGGTGCGGCGAAGGGCCGGATGCGGCGGAGTGCCGACCGGCCCGTCGGCCCTGTCGTGCGCCGGGCGGCAGCGCCTCAGGAGAGGGAGAGGAAGAGCTTCTCCATCTTCTGGGTGTCGAGGCTGTCGGCTCCGCCTTCCCGGGTCAGGCACTCCTTGAGGCCGCTGGCGACGATGGCGAAGCCGGCCCGGTCCAGCGCGCGGTTGACCGCGGCGAGCTGGGTGACGACGTCCTCGCAGTCGCGCCCCTCCTCCAGCATGCGCACGACGCCGGCGAGCTGGCCCTGGGCGCGCTTGAGGCGGTTGGCGGCAGACCGCACCTGGTCGGCGGGGAGCTGGACCATGGGGTGTTCCTCTCGAAGGGCCGGACGGGACCGGCCGGGGTCACTGACCGGGACTCCGGGTGGCGAGGGAGGCGCGCACCTCGTCCATGTCGAGCTCGCGGACGGCGGTGATCACCTGCTCCAGGGCCTGGGGCGGCAGGGCGCCGGGCTGGGAGAAGACCAGGACGCCCTCGCGGAAGGCCATCAGGGTGGGGATGGAGGTGATGTCCGCCGCGGCGGCCAGAGCCTGCTCGGCCTCGGTGTCGACCTTGCCGAAGACGATGTCGGAGTGGGCCTGGGAGGCCTTTTCGTAGATTGGGGCGAACATCCGGCACGGCCCGCACCAGGCCGCCCAGAAGTCGACCAGGACGATGTCGTTGTCGGTGACGGTCTTCTCGAAGTCCGCGGCGGTGAGAGCGACGGTGCTCATGTGAGGGTTCCTTCCGGTGTGCGACGCCAGGAGCATTTGATACCCCCTGGGGTATATAACGGCGGGGCGGGGCGAGGTATTCCGGTGGCGCTCCGGTGCCGTCCGTCACGCGGGACCGCGTGAGGACCCCGTGCGGGGGTCGCGGCATGCCGTTGCCCCGGCGCGCCGAGGGGCGGTGGGCCGGGGCAACGGTGGGCCGGGGGGGGTCAGACCCGGTGCACGGCCCGTCGCAGCGGGCAGCGGGCGACGAAGCCGTAGCAGACGCCCGCTCCGGCGCCCAGTGAGGCGAGGGCGGCGAGGATCGGGACGGCGATGTGGGCGGGGGCCTGCTGGACGAGGACGAAGGTGCCCATGGCCAGCACGAACCAGGCGAAGAGGCGGGAGAGGACGTGCGCGGGGACGCGCCCGGCCAGCCGGGCTCCGACGAGGCTGCCGGCGACCGCGAACCCGGTGACGGCCAGGGTCAGGGTCCAGTCGATCTGCACGCTCGAGAGGTAGCCGGCGAAGCCCGCGGCGGACTTCATGGCGATGACCAGCAGCGAGGTGCCGATGGCGATCGGCATGGGCAGGCCGCCCAGCAGGGCCAGGGCGGGGACCACGAGGAAGCCGCCGCCCGCACCGACCAGGCCGGTGGCCAGGCCGACGGCCGCGCCGTCCAGCAGGACCCGCCCCACGGGGAGCTGCCGGTGGGCCCGGTCGGGGTCGACGCCCCGGCGGCCCCGGAGCATGGCGGCGGCGGTGACGATCATCATGACGGCGAAGGCGATCAGCAGGACGGCGTCGGGGATGTGGCCGCCGACGAGTCCGCCGGTGTAGGCGCCGGCCATGCCGGCCGCTCCGAACAGGACACCGGTGCGCCAGCGGACCCGTCCGCCGCGGGCATGGTTGATCATGCCCACGGCGGAAGTGACGCCGACGACGAACAGGGAGGTGGCGATGGCCTCCTTGGCGTCCATGCCCGCGACGTAGACCAGCAGCGGCACGGTCAGGATCGACCCGCCTCCCCCGAGCAGGCCGAGGGAGAGGCCGACCAGCAGGGCGAGGACCAGGACGAGCGTCAGCGTCATGGTGATCACCTGCCGCCGGCGAGCTGGGCGACGGCCTTGCGCGGGTCGAAGGACGGCGTGCGGTTCCACGGCATCTTCGACAGCATCACGCCCATGGCGCAGGTGTTGCTGAGGGCGGCGAAGGCCAGTCCGCCGCCGACGAACGCGGACAGCGCCTGCAGGCCGGGGACGGCGAAGCTGCCGAGGGCGCCGACCAGCACCAGGGAGCCCGCGACCAGGCGGACCTGGCGCTCCATGTCCCAGCGCTCCTGACCGTAGTTGGTCGGGGCGCCGGACTTCTCCCAGGCGGTCATGCCCCCCGACAGGACCGCCAGGCCGGGGAGCCCGGCCTCGGCGAGGGCGCGTTCGGCCTGACCGGCACGCTGGCCGGAGCGGCACACCAGCACCACGTCGGCGTCCAGGTGCCTCGTCAGCTCCTCGCGGTGTTCACGCAGGGTGTCCAGCGGGACGTTGTAGGAGCCGGGGATGTGCGCTCCCTCGAACTCGGCGGGGGAACGGACGTCGAGCAGGCGCGGCGGGTTCGCCGAGTCGAGCTCGGCGCGCAGTTCGTCGGTGGTCAGGCCGCGGGGGGTGGTGAGGGCGGTCACGCGTCGGTCTCCTGTCGGTTGCCGGAGGTTCCGGGGGTGTCGGGGGTGTCGGTGGGGCGGGGGCACAGCCCGAGGTCGAGGGCGTTGTCGAAGCTGTCGTCGACGGCGACGACGTCACGGCCGCGGGCGTGGAGCAGGGCGGCGACGACTCCGGCGCGGTATCCGCCGGCGCAGTGCACCCAGACGCGGCCCGCGGGGATCTCGTCCAGGCGGCCCGGCACCTCGTGGACGGGGATGTGCACCGAGCCCGGGATGTGCGCCTCGTCGCGCTCCTGGTGACGGCGTACGTCCAGGACGACGAGGTCGTCGCCGCCGAGGGCGGCCTTGAGGTCACCGAAGGTGGCGCGCTCGTAGGAGGCCAGGGGTTCGCCGCCGGCCCAGTCCTCGGGGCCGCCGGTGGCCATGGCGGCCGGGCGGTCGATGCCGATGCGGACCAGCTCGCGCTGGGCCTCGGCCACGTCCCCGGCGGTCTCGCCGAGCAGGGTGACCGGGGTGCCCCACGGGATCAGCCAGCCCAGATAGGTGACGAACTGGCCGTCCAGACCGAAGTTGAGGCTGCCGGCCAGGTGTCCGGCGGCGAAGGCGGTGCGGTCGCGCAGGTCGACCACCCACTCGCCGGCCTCGATCCTGCGCCGCAGTTCGGCGGGGTCCGCCACGGACGGTGCGGACAGGTCCGGCTTGCCCGGCCCGCCGGAGTTGGCCGGTCCCATGTGGGCGTAGTAGGCCGGGTAGGCGTCCAGGCCCGCCAGGAGCTGCTCGACGTAGGCCTCCTCGTCGGCGGTCAGCGCGGTGTTGGTCCGCTTCTCCTCACCGATGGTGCTGGCCAGGCCGGTGGCCTGGGTCGCGGAGCAGAACGAGCCGAAGCCGTGGGTGGGGTAGACGGCGGTCTCGTCCGGCAGTTCCTTCGCCAGCCGGTGCGCCGAGCGCCACTGGGCCCGCACGAGGGTGTCGGTGTGGTCCGGGCCCAGCAGGTCGGGCCGTCCGGTGGTGCCGTACAGCAGGGAGCCGCCGGTGAACACCGCGACCTGTTCCCCGTCGGCCTCCAGGGCGTAGGACAGGTGGGTGTGGGTGTGGCCCGGGGTGTGGATCGCCCGCACCCGCAGGGTGTCGCCGACCTCGATCACCTGGTCGTCGTGGACCGGGGTCCGCTCGTAGGAGACCTCGTCGTCGGCGTTCACCAGGTACTGCGCGCCCACCTCGCGGGCCAGGGCCAGGCCGCCGGTGACGTAGTCGTTGTGGATGTGCGTCTCGAACACGTGGGTGATCCGCACTCCGGCGGCGGTGGCCAGCGCGGTGACGCGGTCGTAGTCGCGCTGGGGGTCGACCACCAGGGCCACCGAGCCGTCGTGGGCGAGGTAGGTGCGGTCCCCCAGGCCGGGGGTCTCGACGGGCAGAACGGTGATCATCGCGTCTCCTCGGAGGTGGCGGGGGCGGTGGGGGTGCCGGGCTCGTCGCCGGTGGCCGTGGGGCGGCCCCCGTCGATCCAGGCGGCGGTGCCGCCGCTGACGCTGTGGGCGTCGTAGCCCAGGGCGCGGAGCAGGGAGGCCGCCTGTGCGCTGCGGCCGCCGCTCTGGCAGATCACGTGCACCGGACGGTCCTTGGGCAGGCCGGCGAGTTCGAGGGGGAGGTCGGGGAGCGGTGCCGACCGGGCGCCGGGGACGTGGCCGGCGCGGTACTCGCCGCCGTTGCGGACGTCGACGACGAGGGCGCCCGCCGCGTGCGCCTCGGCGAACCGCTGCTGGTCGATCTCGGGAACCATGCGGAGAACTCCTGCTCACTTGCCTTCAGAAATACCCGGGGGGGTATGTCTGGGTCCAACCGTAACAGGATCCGGTTTATGCCCCGGGGGGTATTCGGAAGTGACGGGGCCCACCTGCGCGGGGACTCACGCGCGTGGCGCACGCCCGAGCTCTCACGCCTCGCGGAACGGGGAGGCGGCGAGCCGGCCGCCGTACCACTCCCCCACGGCCCGTTCCCTCGCGACCGGCCCCGCCGCACCGGCGAGAAACCCCGGGGCGGAGCCGCCGACCGGCCCCCGCACCCGAGGGGTGGCCGGACTTCCGCCGTCTTCTGTGCGAGGCGTTGACTAGAAAGCGCTTGCCCTCTACCTTCCGTTCAGAAGTGTGGACGAGCCGCTCGCCGCAATGCGGGATTCTCCCCACCGACCGAACAATGCGTTCAACATCGAGAACAGAATTCATCAGCTCGAATCCGTCGTCACGTCGGCGACGACCGGCGTGACCACCGGAGAACTTCGACCATCCCCCACCTGGAAGAAGGCATCGGGACATGACTTCCCCAGCACCCAGGCATCCTCGCGGACGCGCCCTGACGGGTTCACTGGCCGCCGCCGGTCTCGCGATTGGCATGATCATGACCAGTGGGGCGCTCACTCCGGCGAGCGCGGCCACCTGGCCCACCGCGAACGGCAGCCAGGGCGTCTCCGCCACCATCTCCGTCTCCGGCACCAAGGACTACGGGATGAAGCGCCTGTACGGCACGGGCGACCTGGGCAGCGGCAGCCAGGACGAGGACCAGGGTCCCATCCTGGAGCTGGCCGCCGGCGCGGTCCTCAAGAACGTCATCATCGGCGCGCCCGCCGCCGACGGCATCCACTGCAAGGGCAGCTGCACGCTGCAGAACGTCTGGTGGGAGGACGTCGGCGAGGACGCGGCGACCTTCCGCGGCTCGTCGTCGTCCAACGTCTACAGCGTCGTCGGCGGCGGGGCGAAGGAGGCCAGCGACAAGGTCTTCCAGTTCAACGGCGCCGGGACGCTGAACGTCTCCAACTTCGCCGTCAAGAACTTCGGCACCTTCATCCGCTCGTGCGGCAACTGCTCCACGCAGTACAAGCGGACGATCAACCTCAACACCATCGAGGCCACCTACAAGGGCGGCAAACTCGTCGGCATCAACACCAACTACGGCGACAGCGCGACCCTGCGGGGCATCACGATCGTCGGGGACAGCGGCAAGAAGATCGTCCCCTGCCAGAAGTACATCGGCAACAACACCGGCAAGGAGCCGACGACGAACGGCTCGGGCCCCGACGGCACGTACTGCAAGTACTCCGGCTCGGACATCACCTACAAGTAGGCCGAGCACCCCGCAGACCGGGCGTTCCCCCCACGGGCGGCCGGAGGAGGCGCCCCGCGCGCCCCCTCCGGCCGTCGTCCGCGTTCACGCCCGTTCCCGCGCGGCCGGGCGCGCTCAGGCGTGTTCACGCATGCGGGCCGCCACCTCCTGCCGGAACCCGGCGCAGGCGGTGCGCGACGCCGCGCCGACCTGCGGCGACGGCGGCTTCAGGGGTGACTGTCAGTGGCCGGGTGCAGACTGACCGGTGGTGGGACAAGGACGTCACAGCACAGCGGAGGTGGCCGGCATGACCGAGGTACTGCTCACCGTGGGCACGCGCAAGGGCCTGTTCATCGGGCGGAGGCGCGGGGGCGCCTGGGAGTTCGACGCGTCCCCCTGCTTCAACGCACAGGCGATCTACTCGGTCGCGATCGACACACGGGGCGGCCGCACACGCCTCCTCGCCGGCGGGGACAGCTCTCACTGGGGGCCGTCGGTGTTCCACTCCGACGACCTCGGCCGGACCTGGACCGAACCGGCGAAACCGGCCGTCAGGTTCCCCCAGGACACGGGGGCTTCGCTGGAGCGGGTGTGGCAGCTGCACCCGGCGGCCGGCGAGCCGGACGTGGTGTACGCGGGCACGGAACCGGCCGCGCTGTACCGCTCCGAGGACCGCGGGGAGAGTTTCGAGCTGGTCCGCCCGCTGTGGGAGCACCCGACGCGTTCCCGATGGGTGCCGGGCGGTGGCGGCGAGGGCCTGCACACGGTGCTCACCGACCGTCGGGACCCACGGGCGGTGACGGTGGCCGTATCCACGGCCGGCGTGTTCCGCACCACCGACGGCGGCGCGAGCTGGACGCCTTCCAACTCCGGTGTATCCGCGGTGTTCCTGCCGGATCCGGACCCGGAGTTCGGCCAGTGCGTGCACAAGGTCACGCGGGACGCGGCCGACCCGGACCGGCTGTACCTGCAGAACCACTGGGGGGTGTACCGCAGCGACGACGCCGGGGCCCACTGGACGGACATCGGCGCCGGCCTGCCGTCCACCTTCGGCTTCGCCGCCGCCGCGCACCCCCACCGCGGGGGCACGGCGTACGTCTTCCCGATCAACGCCGACGCGGACCGGGTGCCCGCCGGCCACCGCTGCCGGGTCTACCGCACGACGGACGCGGGCGGGACCTGGGAGCCGCTGTCGGCCGGCCTGCCGCAGGAGGACCACTACGGCACCGTGCTGCGCGACGCGCTCTGCACGGACGACGCGGACCCGGCCGGCGTGTACTTCGGCAACCGCAACGGCGAGGTGTTCGCCTCCTCCGACGACGGCGACAGCTGGCGGCAGTTGGCCTCGCACCTGCCGGACGTGCTCTGCGTGCGGGCCGCGGTGGTCGGATGAGTCCGACGGGGCGGGCGTGGGGCCCTGGCCACCGGTTGATCACCGCCGCCCGTACGGCAGTAGGGTGACGACCGTGGCACCACGACCCTTGCATGAGATCGTCGAACCGGGCTGGGCGAAGGCCCTCGAACCCGTGGCCGGACAGATCGCGCGGATGGGCGACTTCCTGCGCGCGGAGATCGCCGCCGGACGCACCTACCTCCCCGCCGGACCCCACGTCCTGCGGGCCTTCCAACAGCCCTTCGACGAGGTCCGCGTCCTGATCGTCGGACAGGACCCGTATCCGACGCCGGGTCACGCGGTGGGCCTGTCCTTCTCGGTGGCACCCGAGGTGCGGCCGCTGCCCGGCAGCCTCGTCAACATCTACCGGGAGCTGAACACCGACCTGGGGCTGCCCCAGCCGTCCAGCGGCGACCTGACACCGTGGACACGGCAGGGGGTGCTGCTGCTCAACAGGGCGCTCACCACGGCCCCGCGCAAACCCGCGGCCCATCGCGGCAAGGGCTGGGAGGAGGTCACCGAACAGGCGATACGGGCGCTCGCCGCCCGCGGCAAGCCCCTGGTGTCCGTCCTGTGGGGCCGCGACGCCCGCAATCTGCGCCCGCTCCTCGGCGACCTGCCCTCGGTGGAGTCGGCGCACCCCTCGCCCATGTCGGCGGACCGCGGCTTCTTCGGCTCCCGGCCGTTCAGCCGGGCCAACGACCTGCTGGTCCGGCAGGGCGGTCAACCCGTGGACTGGCGCCTGCCGTGACCTCCTCCGCGGCTCCGGCGCCCTCCCCCGGCGTCCTCGCCGTGGACTCGGGGGGCTCCGGGCTGCGGGTGGCCATCGCCGCGACCGACGGCGGCGCGCCCGCCGTACGGTCGTCACGCAGTCCCGTGCGCACCGGCGCGCGGGGCATCGACCCCGGGCACCTCATGGAACGACTCGTTCCCATGGTGCGGTCGTTGACGGCGGAGACCGGGGTGTCCCGGCCGGTCACGGCGGTGGTCGGCGCGGCCGGTCTCGCCACCCTCGGCGGTGCGCTGCGGGCCGAGCTGCCGGGCGCGCTGGCGCGGGAGTTCGGAGTCGGCACCACCGCCCTGGCCGCCGACGCCGTCACCGCCTACGCCGGCGCCCTCGGCACCGGTCCGGGCGCCGTGGTGGCCGCCGGGACCGGACTGATCGCGATCGGCACGGACCTGACGGCCTGGCGGCGGGCCGACGGCTGGGGCCATCTGCTGGGCGACTGCGGTGGCGGCGCGTGGATCGGGCGGGCCGGCCTGGAGGCCGCGCTGCGCGCCCACGACGGCCGGTCCGGTGGTTCCGCCGCTCTCCTGGCCGGAGCCGAGGAGCGGTTCGGGCCGATGCCGGGTCTGCCCGCCCTGCTCTACCCGCGCTCCGACCGTGCCGCCGTCCTCGCCTCCTTCGCGCCCCGCGTGGCCGCCTGCGCGCCGGCCGATCCGGTCGCCGCGGGCATCCTGCGCGCGGCGGCCCGGCACCTGGCCGACTCGGCCGCCGCGGTCTGCCCGCCGGACACCGGATGCCGCCCCCGCGTCGCCGTCACCGGCGGTCTCGTGAAACTGGGCGACCCCCTCCTCGTGCCGTTGGCGGAGGAACTGGCGCGCCGGCTGCCGTACGCCCGGCGGGTGGCGGCCGCCGGCGATCCGCTGGAGGGCGCCGTCCGCATCGCCCTCGCGCTGACGGCCGGCACGCTCGGCCTGCCGGTCGACGGGACGATGCTCCGCGTGGCTGCGCGGGTGAACGACGCGTCATGACGGAAAAGGGGGATTGCGCCCTTCGAGGGCAAGTCGCCCGGAACACACGCTGATCACTTCTGATCCGTACGTAACTCATCAGACAAAACCGGACGGATACCGCTCACCTGCACCCTCCCCGAACAGGGGAGCCCAGGAAGCCACTAACATGCGGCGTCATGAGCTCCCCCACTGGGCCCGCGTCCGGCCTCCCTGTACGAATGCCGCGCCCCCGCCAGCCCGGGCGGCACCGCCGACCCGAGCCCCTGGCGGCTCCCGAGGGCGCGCCCGCGCTCGTCCTCGCGGTGCCGGGCACGCCGAGCGCCGCCACCCGCGGCCTCGCCGAGGAGGTCGTGAGCATCGCCCGCTCCGAGCTTCCCGGCCTCGACGCGCGCATCGGGTACCTCGACGGGGACGACGCCGAGTTCCCCAGCCTCCAGTCCGTCCTGGCGCACGCCGCCGACGAGCGCACCGCCCGCTACGAGCAGGCCCTCGCCGCCGGGGTGGACGCCAAGGAGCCCGACGGCCCGGTCGCCGTCGTCGTACCGCTGCTGGCCGGGCCGGACAGCGCGCTGCTGCGCCAGGTCCGCCAGGCCGTCATGGAGAGCCGCGTCGCGGCCGACCTGACCGACGCGCTCGGCCCGCACCCGCTGCTCGCCGAGGCGCTGCACGTGCGGCTGTCCGAGGCCGGTCTGGCCCGCGCCGACCGCGCCCGCCTGTTCACCGTGGCCACGGCCGCGGACGGCATCATCCTCGCCACCGTGGGCGGCGAGGAGGCGGTGCAGGCCGCCGGGATCACCGGCATGCTGCTCGCCGCGCGCCTCGCCGTGCCGGTGATGGCCGCGGCCCTCGACCAGGAGGGTTCCCTCGCCTCCGTGGCCGAGCAGCTGCGCGGCTCCGGCTCCCAGCAGCTGGCCCTGGCGCCGTACCTCATCGGTCCGGAGATCGACTCCACCCTTCTGGAGGAGGCGGCCCGGGAGGCGGGGTGCGCGTCCGCCGACGCGCTCGGTCCGTACCCGGCCATCGGCAAGCTCGCCCTGGCCAAGTACACGACGGCGCTGGGGATCGCTCCGCAGCAGCCGCAGGGCACTCCTGCCCGCCAGTCGTAAGCGGCGCGGGCGCGAGCCCGTACCGACCTGCACGGACGCCGAAAGGGTCCGCTCCCTCCGGGGAGCGGACCCTTCGTCGTGCCTGGGGGCCGGGGTGCGGAGCGGAAGGGCTCCCGGCGGGGCCGGACCCCGGGGCCCGGCCGGCGGACGACGCCCCAGGAGACCGGCGGTTCCTTGCCGTCGAGGTGAACGGGGCCGGTACGTCCGGCCGCGGGGCGGAGGAGGACGTCGACGCGACGGGGCGCCCCGCCGGGAGGGGGCGTGCCGGGCCCGGCGTCTTCGGCGCGATCCGCCGGGCAGGTGCCGGGGCGTGGTGCGAAAGCGGCGGCATCCGCCCGAGGGGCGGGCCCGGCGGCGTCCGGTGCCTGCGATCGCAGGGCGGAGGGCCGCCCCGGTACCGGTCGCAGCGGCACGGTCCCGACAACGCGGCCGGGGCAGCCCCTCCGGAGGAGTGCGTGCCAGGCGTCGCCGGGCCGGGCCGGGGCCCCTCCGGGGGAGGGGCTTTCGTCACACGCCCTGGTCGAGGACCACGCAGGACGCCGCCGGTACCGGGATCGAGCCGCCGCGCCGGGGCAGTCCGGTGGCCGGGTCGAGAGCGAACCAGGTCACGTCGCCGGAGTGCTCGTTGGCGACGTACAGGAAGCCGGCGGACTCGGTGAGCGCCCGCGGCCAGCGGCCCGCGCAGGGCACGGTGCCGACGAGGCGCAGTGTCTCCCCGCCGCCCTCGACGGCGAACACGGACAGCACGTCCTCGCCGCGGGTGGCCGTCCACACGAACCGTCCGTCGGGCGAGACGGCGATGCCGGACGGATAGGCGTCCCCGGCGGGCGCGCCCGGCAGCACGGGTACCTCCGCCAGCGGCTTCAGGGAGCCTTCCGGGGCGTCCCAGCGGCAGACGGTGACGGTCGGGGTGAGTTCGTTGACGACGTACGCGTGGCCGCCGTCCGGGTGGAAGACCAGGTGGCGGGGGCCGGAGCCGGGTCGCAGGGCGAACTCCCGGTGCAGGACCGGCCTGCCGTCGCGCAGGTCGCACACCCGCACCGAGTCCGTTCCGAGGTCCACGCCGACCAGCCGGCGCCCGCTCGGATCCGCCTGGACCTGGTGGGCGTGCGGCCCCTGCTGGCGCGGGGTGCGCGGGCCGGAGCCGCTGTGCCGGAGCACGCCGGAGGGCGCCGGTGCGAGGGTGCCGTCGGGCCGGACGGGCACGGCGGTGACGCTGCCGGATCCGTAGTCGGCGGTCAGGACGTGGCCGTCGAACACGGTGAGGTGGGTGGGACCGCCGCCGACCGGCACGGGCGGTCCGACCTGCTCCGGGACGTCCCCGGCCAGGCTGTACGCGGCCACCGCGCCGTCGGCGGTCTCACTGACGGCGTAGAGCGTGCCGCCGTCCGGCGACAGGGTCAGGTACGAGGGATCGGGAAGGCCGTTCACGCTGCTCAGGACGGTCAGCGCGCCGTCGCCCGGGTCCACGGCCGCCGCCACGATCCCGGGCCCTCCGGCCGCCGTGAACGACCCGATGAACGCCCGCCGGGGCCGCCTGCCGACGTCTGCCACCGCTGTCCCCTCTCGTGCCGCCGCTGTCCGGGGTGACGGTAGCAGTCGGCCACGTGCGGTCTAGACCAAGAGGGGCGGGCGACACGGCAGCGTGCCGCGGGGTTTCGACGGGCGACGCCGGCCGTGACCGGGGGCGGAGTGGAGACCGGCCGGGCGTGGCGGGGACCGGCCGGGCACGGTGAGAGCCGGCCGGGCGTGGTGAGGACCGGCCGGACGCGGCGGGGACCGGCCGGCCCGTGGGCGCTCCAGAGGGCGCTCAGAGGGCGTTCAGGCTCCCACCAGGGGGGAGCCCGACGGGGCGCGCAGGGGGTGGGCCAGTTCCGCCAGGGCTCGTTCCAGACCGTGCAGGTGGGCCAGGGCGGGGCCGGCCGCCGGTGGGTGCTCGGCGGGGGCGAGGTGTTCCGTGCCGCCGTCGGTCAGGGCCTCCACCGCGGCCTGGACGCGCCAGCAGGCGGCGGCGAGGCGGGCGTCGTGGGAGGCCTCCGGGTCGGCGGCGACGGCGACGAGTCCGCGGATCTCGCGCGCGCACTCGTCGAGCAGGTCGAGGACGCGGCGGGCGCGCGCCTTGCGGCCGAGCACGGGGTTCAGCGGGTGGGTGAGCGGGGCGACGGAGATCCGGACCCGGCCGAGGAGCTGTTCCAGTTCGGCGACACGCGCGCCCGGGTCGGCGGCGGGGTCGCCGGCGAGGCGGGCGGCGGCTTCGGCGGTGCAGGCGTGGACGCAGCGCAGCGCCCGCTGGATCCAGGCGTCGGTGACGGCGTGGGTGGTGACGGGGAGCACGAACAGCACCGCCAGCCACGCGCCGAGCGCGCCCACGCCGGTCTCGGCGACGCGGACCGCCAGCAGGCCGGGGGTGAGCACACCGAGGAGCCCGTAGAGCAGCTCGGCGAGCAGGGTCACCCAGAGCATCATCCAGGTGTAGGAGACGGCGGCCGTGTAGAAGATGCCGAAGACGCAGACGGCGGCCAGGGCGGCCGTGGGTGCGCCGGCGCCGTGCACGGGGACGGCGACGAGGAGGCCGAGGCCGATGCCGGTCACCGTGCCGAGCACCCGGCGGAAGCCTCGCACCAGGGTCTCGCCGCGGGAGGTGGTGTTGACGAAGATCCACCACGTGGCGCCGACGGCCCAGTACCAGCGCTCCCCGGAGACCGACTGGCCCACGAGGAGGGCGAAGCCCGCGCCGGCCGTCGCCTGCACGGCCTGCCGGGTGGTGATCCGGGCGAGGCCCCGGCCGCCCGGCGGGGCGGGCACGGCGGCCGGGGGCAGGTGGCGCTCGTAGCACCACAGGCCGAAGCGCACGGCGGCAGCGCCGAGGACGGAGAGGACGACGGCCGCGGCCAGCTCGGGGAGCCGTCCCGGGGTCGCGTGCAGGAACTGGGCGACGAAGAACATCATGAACGCGAACACGCCCAGGCTGTGGCCGCGCGGCCCCCACCGGCGGGCGTACACGCCCGCGCCGGTGACGGCCAGGAAGGTCAGGTCGCGGGCCAGGGGCTGGTCGTGCAGGAGGGCCGCGGCGGCCAGGACGGGCAGGCCCGCGGCGGGCAGCAGCGCAGTGGTGACCGCCTGGCCGCGCACGGTGGTGTCGGTGACGGTGAACAGGGCGAGCAGCGCGGCGAGCCCACCGGTGACGGCGCCGACCAGGGAGTGCCCGGCCAGGCCGCAAACCGCGACGGCCAGTCCGACGCCGAGGACGGCCCGCGCGGCGAACCGCAGCCGCACCCGCCCCGGATCCGGAGCCGTGAACACCCTCTTCAGCACTTCTCGCCCCCAACGGTCACCCGTGAACACCGGCATGAAAAAGGCGCCGCGGGATCCGCAGCGCCATCGACGCCTCCATGACAACATCCGTACCGCCGCTGGCTCAAGTGGCCGGAAATCGACTGATCCGTTGGCTCACCGAAAGCCCGCCGAGAAGGGCCATTGCCGGGCCAACGGACCAGGAAAAGCCGGTACACCCGGAATGCGCCCCCCTGGGCCATTGGTACAGTCGTCAGCGATCGCCGACGACACACGAGGAGTCCGGGCACCATGGCCGTCGACCAGCTCGACACCCGCATCCTGCGCCTGCTGCTCGAGCAGCCCCGCACCAGCGTGCGGGAGTACGCGCGCATCCTCGGCGTGGCTCGCGGCACGCTCCAGGCCCGCCTCGACCGGCTGGAGCGCGAGGGCGTGATCACCGGCTCGGGCCCCTCCCTCTCCCCCGCCGCGCTGGGCCATCCCGTGCTCGCGTTCGTGCACATCGAGGTCACCCAGGGCCACCTCGACGACGTCGGTGACGCGCTGGCCGCCGTGCCCGAGATCGTGGAGGTGTTCTCGATCACCGGTGGCGGCGACCTCCTCACCCGGGTCGTGGCCCGCGACAACGCCCACCTGGAGGACGTGATCCAGAAGCTGATCAGCCTGCCCGGCGTGGTCCGCACCCGTACCGAGGTGGCGTTGCGCGAGCGGGTGCCGTACCGCCTGCTGCCGCTGGTGGAGTCGATCGGCCGCACGCCCGGCGGCTGACGGCGAACGGCGGCGACTCCTCGTCGATCCCGTCCGTACCACTGACGCCCTCCGCCACGCCCTCCACCGTCTGGTCGATCGTCCGCATGCTGTCCGTGGTGTCGAACGCCGTGGACCCCGGAGGAGCAGCACAGGGCGCCGCCCCTCACCGGACGGACCCTTCTGCGGAACGCGATCCTCGCCGCCGCCGTACCGGGCGCCGGAGGCACCGCCCCGCTGCCCCTGGACCGGTGGAGCCACCTCGCGGTCACGATCGGCGGCGGCACCGGAACACTCCACGTCAACGGCACGGCCCTCGCCCGGAACACCGCGATGACCCTGACCCCGGCCGCTCCCGGCGGCCTCGACCACCACTGGCTCGGCCGCTCCCACCACGCCTCCGCCCCGGTCTTCGCGGGCGCGTTCGGCGGGTTCGACGTGTGGTCGCGCGTCCTGACCGCCGACGAGATCACCGGGACGAGGTCGGGGCGAGGGCGCCGTCAGCGGGAAGGACGCCCTGGTGAGCCGGGTGCGGAACGTGGTGGACGCCTGAGTGGCCGCGGGGCTGCTCGGGCGGGCCGATGGGGAGCGGGCGGTGAGCACCGCGCGCGGGGCGCGGCCTTCGTGCCGTGACGCCCGGTACCGCCGGGGCCGGTGCCGCTACGAGCGGCGGCGGGGCTTGCCGCCGGTGCCGCGCCGGCCGCCCGCCTTGGCGCCGCCTCCCTTGGCGCCGCCGGCCCGGCCCCGCCCGGCTCCGCCCGGGGCGGCCTTGCGCGGGGCGCCGCCGGTCTTCTGCCGGGGGCGCTCGGCCTTCGGCTCGGCGGGCGGCTGCCGGTCCCGGCCGCGGGTGCTGTTGACCGTGCGGCCCCGGACGATGCCGATGAAGTCCTCGACCAGGTCGGTGGTGGCGTCCTCCGGCCAGGCGAGGGCGACGCCGGACTGCGGGGCGTCCACGAGGGTGCGGTAGGTGAGGTCGCGGCGGTGGTGCAGCCGGGCCAGCGACTGGGGCACGACCAGCACGCCGATGTTCGCCGCGACCAGCTCGATCGCGTCGGCCGTGGTCGCCGGGCGCTCGAAGGCGGGCTCCCCCGGGAGCCGCTCCCAGTCGAGGACGTCGTCCAGCGGGTGGATCACCACCTCGTCGGCGAGGTCGTCGAGGGTCACCTCGTCGGCCGCCGTGATCACGTGGTCCTTGGGGACCACGACGACCGTGGTCTCGGTGTAGAGGGGGATCGCGCTGAACACCGCACGGTCCACCGGGAGCCGGACGAAGGCCGCGTCGGCGGTGCCCTCGCGCAGCATCGCGGAAGCCTCGGCGGGCGTCGCCTGCAGGAGGACCAGGGGCACGTCGGGCAGGCGCTCCTGCCAGGTCCGCGCCCACTTGGCGGGGGTCACTCCGGGGACGTACGCGAGCCGGAACGAGGGGGAATCCGCCGAGTCGGTCATCCGGCCAGGTTACCGGCTGTGGTCGGCGGTCCGGTTCACGGCCGATACCCTGGACGGCATGACGTCGCACCAGAGCGCCCAGACGATGAAGCCCGCGACCGCGGCGAAGAAGCTGGGTGTGTACCTCCCCGCCACCCCCGCCGAGTTCCAGGAGGGTGTCGTCACGCGCGCCGAGCTGAACGAGCTCCAGGCGAACCCGCCGGAATGGCTGCGCGCCCTGCGGGAGAACGGCCCGCACCCCCGCCCGGTGGTGGCGGCCAGGCTCGGCGTGTCCATCGCCGGACTGGCGCGCGGCGGCGTCACGGAGGCGCTGACCACCGGACAGATCCAGGAGATCAAGGACGCCGGGCCCGAGTGGCTGGCGAAGGAGCGCGCCACTCAGGCCGAGGTCCGCAAGGAGGCGGCGCGCCTGCGGCAGCGCGACGCCGAGAAGGCCGCCGGCGCGGAGTCCTGACCCGACTCCGGCAGGACGTCGGGGCCCGGCCCCCGCTCTTGTGCGGCGCGGGAGACCGGCCCGCTCCCGCGGGAGCCCGGCCCCCGCGCCCGTGAAGGTCGTCCCCGGCCGCCGGGGTGACTACGATCTGGTCAGGTTCACCGATGTGGGTGTGCGAGGTCGCTGGGGGTTGGGATGGTTGCTGGTCGTGTGGTGCGCTTCGACAGCCAGCGGGGTTACGGGTTCATCGCGCCCGACGACGGCGGGGAGGACGTCTTCCTGCACGTCAACGACATGCTGATGCCCGAGTCGCAGGTCCGCCGCGGCATCGTCGTCGAGTTCGAGATCGAGGACGGCGAGCGCGGCCCGAAGGCCTCCGGGGTACGGCTCGCGCGCGGGGCGGACGGCAAGCCGCTCGCGGCCGACGACGACGTCCTGTGCGACGTGCTCAGCACGGAGGAGTTCACCCGCGACGTCACCGAGACCCTGCTGGCGGCGGCGCCCTCGCTGACCGCCGAGCAGATCCTCCAGGTGCGCTCCGCGCTGGCCCGGTTCGCGAAGGACAACGGCTGGGTCGAGGGCTGACCTCCTCCCCCTCGGGCTCTCCTCGGGCCCTCCTCGGGCTCCCACCGGCCCTTGCCGACCCCGTGGCTCCCCGTCGGCGCGCGGCCCGCGGCCGGCCCGCGGGCCGCGCGGCGCGACGCCGCTCGCGACGACGGCGACAGCGACGGTGACGATCGCGACGGCGGTGACAGCGACGGTGGCGCTCACGACGGCGGTGACAGTGACGGTGGCGCTCACGACGAAGGTGCCGGGAAAACGGCCGCCCGAACGCCGGCCCCTCGTCACGGACCCGTTGTCAGTGGCTTGATCTAGAGTTCCCGTCACTTGATCACTGCGGGTGCGGGAGGCACGCATGGGGTGGGTGTCGGCCGGCGGCTATGAAGTCGCCCTCGATGACGGCAAGGTGGTGTGCCGCAACGCGGCGGGGCGACGGTTGAAGTCCGTTCCGCCCAAGATCGCCGACGATCCGGCCGTGGTGGGCCTGCGTCAGCTCGTCGAATGGCTGGAACGGCACGAACAGCGGTGCCTGACCGACGTGGAGCGCTGGATGGTGCGCTCGCTGCCGGTGCCGTTCGCCGTCCTCGCGCGAGTGTGGCCCGACCCGGCGTGGCAGGCCGCCCTGCGCGACCTCGTCGTCACCGGGGAGGACGGCGAGGTGGCCGGATTCCTGCGGGACGCCGACCCCGAGCGCGGCCTCGGCCTCGTCGACCTCGACGGCGACACCGTCCGCATCACTCCCGGCCTCGTCCGCCTGCCGCACCCGGTGCTCCTCGAAGACCTGGAGGACCTCAGGGAGTTCGCCGTCGAACTCGGTGTCGAGCAGCGCGCCCAGCAGCTGTTCCGCGAGGTCTGGCACCGGCCCGCCACGCTCGACGCGGAGAGCACCTCCGTCGAGGAGTACGCCGGCGGCGCCTTCAAGGAACTGCGTTTCCTGCACGGCAGGGCCGCCCAGCTCGGTTACCGCGTGCGCGGCGGCAACGCCGTCTGCTCCGTCCTGGAGGACGGCCGGGGCGTCGAGGCCCGGGTGTGGATCGGCGACTACGAGGGCTACGAGGAGACCGAGACCGGCCCCCTCACCTTCACCGATCCCGCCGGCCGGACGCTGAGGCTCGGTCAGGTGGGGCCGGTGGCCTGGTCGGAAGGCATGCGCATGGCGGCCTCGCTGTACGCCGGGCGGAACATCGAGGACGAGGAGCAGGCGGCATGACCACGTACGACGAGACGGCTTCCGCGGCACTGCTCGACGCCGGCGCGATCCTGCCGCCGGGCACGACCGGCCGGGAGGACGCCGACGTCCTCACCGTGCGCACGTACACGCATCCCGCCCTGGACGGGCGCAGGATCGTGCGGCTGGTGCCGGGCACGCTCGGCGAGGCGGAGGACCTGGCGCTGGACTTCCTCGGCCTGGTCCGGGAGCCCGAGACCCCGCAGGTCGGGCAGATACGCCGGGAGACGCTCGGCTTCCCCGCCTGGGCGCTGGTCAACGACCCGGCGAACGGCCACCACGCGCTGGCCCTCGTCAAGGACGTCGAGCGCCTCGCACGGCAGGCCAAGTCCCGCCCCGGCACCGCCAAGGAGGGCTTCGAGGCGCTCGGCGAACGGCTCGGCCGGGCCGTGCCGCACTTCCTGCCCACCTTCTACGAGCAGGCCGCCCGCGTCTTCCTCCAGCACGAGAACACCACGTACGCCGCCGCGTTCTTCGGCAAGGCCCGCGAGGCCGAGCGGGTGCACGCGCTGGCGGTGGACGAGGAACGGCAGCGCGCCGTGTTCCTGGAGTTCGCGTTCGCCGGGGCGCTCACCGTGAAGGCGCTCAAGGAGCACGTCAAGGCCCTCGCGGCGCGCCTCAGCCCCGCCGACGCCTGGGCCCAGTTCCGGCAGCTGACGGTGGAGCGCTGCGCGGCCGGCATGCCGCCGTACGCCTCGCTCCCGCAGGACGCGCGCGGGCTGATCAAGGCCGCGGGCCTGGACCGGGACACCGAGGAGTGCGCGCTGGTCGCCGACCTGATCGCCTCCCCGGCGGCGGTCCGGGCGCCCGCGTCCTTCTGGAACACCTACCGGGCGACGCTGGTGCTCCTCGGCCGGCAGCAGCCCGCCGTGCGGGCCCGGCTGCTGGAGATCATGCCGGCCGGTTTGGGCCGCTCCACGCGCGACGACGAGTTCTGGCTGGACCTGCTCACCGAGTGCGGAGCGGACCTGCTGCTCACCGGAGAGACCGAGTCCGACGTCGACGCGGCGGACTGGCTCAGCCGCTGGTCGCTGCACCGTAAGCACGGCAGTTCGGCCTGCGACCGGTCGCCGGCCACCCTGGCGCTCGTCCGGCGGATGGCGCCGCGGCTGCGCGAGCGCGGCCGGCCCGTCGACCTCTTCACCGGGCGCTGGCACCCCGGCGCCGACCTGGACCTGCTCGACCTGTGCCTGGCGGAGGACGTGCCGCTGGCGGACCCCGGCACCGGCCGGCAGGTCTTCCTTCCTCTGAACCAGTGGCTGCAGGACAAGGCGCCGGACCGGCGGGACCTGACGGCGCTCGCGGCCCACCCGCGCCACCGCCGGCTGCTGTACCTGTCCGTCGGCGCGCTCGGCGGCCACCGGCCGGACGCGCGGCTGATGGAGGGACTGGCCGGTCATCCCGTCCTGGCCGACGTGCTGCGCGAGTGGCTGCAGGACGCGGCCGGGGAGCTGACCGCCGCGGCCGGCCTGCCCGCCGCGCGCGCGGCGCTGGAGCGGCTGCGGCCGTTCCGCACGGTCGCGGCCCGGGTCGCCCCGGCCGCCGTCGCCGAGGTCGCCGCCCACGAGGCCGCGCCGCTGCTCGGCCGCACGCTGCGCGCCGGCATCCCGGACGAACTGGTCTGGCCCGCCCTCGAGGAGGCGCTGACGCGGCTCGACGCCGAGACCCGGCGCGACCGTGACGACACCCTGCGCGTCGACGAGGCCTGGCCGGCGCTGATCCTCTCCCGCAGGCACAAGGTGATCGTCGTCGGCCCCGAGGGCGTCCTCCTCGAGCACGACCTGCGGCTGCCCGACGGCCTGGACCGCTGGCAGCGTCCGTCGTTCCGCTTCACGGACGGCGAGCTGCTGGTCACGTGGCCCAAGGACGGCAAGCAGTTCGGCTACTGGTCGGCCCGTCCCTCCGACGTCTTCCCCCTGAGCGGCGAGCGGGTCCCCCACTGGTACGGCGCCAACGACGCCGGCGAACCCTCGATCCCGCTGCCGGGAGGCGGCCGGGCCACCGGCGGCCGCACGCTGCACGCCGGTGACACCGTCCTGCCGCCGAGCCGCCGCATCCTCGGCGACGGCACCTCGTACTGGCGTCAGGGCCGGCAGGGGCGCAAGCAGGTGTGGCTGGAGTACGACCCGGCCACCGGCACCCACGGGCGTGCCTCGCTGCCCGCGTTCCTGCGGTCGGGCGTCAGCGACGAGGCCACGCTCCTCCAGCAGCACTGCGTGGTGCTGCCGCTCCAGCCGGGTCTGGAGCACAGCCCGTTCGGTACGGACGGCACGGTCCTCGGGCGCTGGGTGCGCGAGGAGGGCGAGGGCGCCGGGGCCCGCCTCACCGCCGGCACGCCGGACGGGCGCACGGTCTCCCTGCCGAAGGACCGCGACGGCGTCGCGCGCGGCGTACCGGTCGGCGCGCTGCGGCTTCCCGGCGGGGCCGAGCCCGTCGTCGTCGCCCTGCACCGGCAGATCGCCTTCCACACCTCGGACGACACCTCCGCCTCCGGGGAGTCGGGGCGGGTGACCCCGCTGGAGCGGGGCGGCGAGTTCGCCGCCGGCACGCGACTGGTCCCGCCGGTCGACTTCTGGCACGCGCTGCGGCCCCGGGACGAGGCCGCGTCGGCGGTCCTGCGGGCACTGGACGACGAGCAGGCGGCCACGGTGCTGCGCACCGGCGCGGCGGCGCTCGCCGAGCACGCCGCGCGCGTGGCGGCGGCCAGGGCCGCCTCGGCGGGCGGGACCGAAGGACCGGCGACGGCCGCGACGGGGACGTCCGCGGCGTCGAGCGGCGCCGCCGGCGGCACGCCCGCCCTGCCGAACGCCGACGAGGTCCTGCGTGAGG
The DNA here is from genome assembly GCF_043081325.1 of Streptomyces sp. NPDC014882. Lineage (NCBI taxonomy): Bacteria > Bacillati > Actinomycetota > Actinomycetes > Kitasatosporales > Streptomycetaceae > Streptomyces > Streptomyces sp. NPDC014882. The sequence goes on along the minus strand of NZ_JBIBWL010000004.1, from coordinate 280,426 downwards.
CGGTCTCCCGTTGCCTGCCCGGTCTGAGCGAGCGGCGCCTGCTCATCGGGGTCTCCGCGCTGGTGCGCGCGGTGCTGCGGCTCGCGGAGTCGACCGCCGCGTTCGTGGCTCCTCCGGTGGAGCCGAAGCCGGTGCAGCGACGGCGTGTCGAGGGCATGTTCGACGACTACAGTCCCCGGCACGCCGACGACCAGACGCTGCGGGAGGCCACCGCCGGCCTCGCCGACCATCAGGGCTGGTGGGGCGGCGGGCAGCAGTGGAGCGCCGTGCGGCAGATCCGCGCCGTCAACCACGTGCTGTCCGGCAGGCCCGCCGACGGCAGGCCGCTGCCGGAGCGCTGCCGGTCGGCGGGGTCCGCCGAGGGGTGGCGGAGCGACGAGTTCACCGTCCCCGGCATCGGGGTGCTGTGGCCGTCCCTCCTCGACGCGCTGCGGCCCCTGGCCTACCGTGCCGCCTCCCCCCTCCTCTCCGACGCGCACCGGGAGGCCCTCCTGGTGCTGTTCGAGGTGATCGCGGACGGACGGCTGGCCGCGGCCGACGGCGCCGTTCTGCGGGAGGTGGTGCTGAGCGAGCCGCAGGACAAGCACGAGCGTCTGGGCCAGGTGCTGCGCCGCGACGGCCGCACGGTCGTCGTGCTCGGCTGCCGGCAGGTCGACCGGGAGAAGGGCCGGGTGCACTGGCTGGCCCTGGACCACGACCCCTCCGGGTCGTTCGGAGCGATCGCCCACTTCGTGCTGGAGCGGGAGACCGCGCACCCGCCGGTGTTCCCCGCCGACGCCCTGGCCGCCGTCACCGGGCTGATCCGGGACAAGGGCCCCGCGCCCTGGCAGCCGCAGGCGCCGGAGGCGCTCGCCGCCGGGACGGGGGGCGGGCTCGGGCCCGTGCAGTCGGCGCTGCTGCTGGCGGGCAAGCCGGTGCAGGTGGCCACGGACCGGCTCGCGACCATCGGCCTGAAGCCTCGTCAGAAGACGTTCGGGGACGGCCTGCTGGCTTCTTTCCGGCTCGGCGACGTGGCCGCCTTCGTCGGCGCCCTGCTGCCCGACAGCCCCGGTGACCTGTGGACCGCCGGCCCGGACACGGCGGCCGCGGGCGAGGTCTGGCGGGAGCGGTTCGACGGGTTCGTCCGGCTCCCCGAGGACCTCGCCGCCGACCTCGAACTCGCCGGGGTCTCCGCCCGCGGGGCCGAGGACGTCCTCAACCCGACGCGCACGCCCTGGATCAGCCGCACCACCGTCCAGCGGCCCGGCAGGAACGGCGACCTCGTCCCCGACGACGCGTGGGCGCTGCCCGGCCGCCACCACCTGTCGAGCGCCGTGACCGCCCTGGCCGGGCTCTCCTACACACTGCCCTACGGCCATCCGCTGCGCGCCGCCCTGCCCGAAGGGCTCGCCGCGGTGCGCCGCCGCCTCACCGACCCGGGACTGCTGCTCGACCTCGACGTCACCTGGGCGGAGAAGGGCATGACCGCCCCCGCACTGCGCAAGGCCTACGGTCTGCCCGCCACCGGCGGCCGCGACGCGGACGGCCTGACCCGGCTGGGCGACGCGCTCGTGCTGCGGCCCTGGTACCAGGACCAGGAGGCGGTCCTGGTGCGGCCGGCCGGGCTGACCGGGCCCGACGACGCCGTGTTCGGACTCGTCGAGGGGCTGGCCGGGCCGGGGCGCGGCGACGGCCTGCGTGCGCTGCGGACCGTCCTCGGCGACGGCCTCGCCCGTGCGCTCTCCGTCGGCATCGGCCCCGGGGAGCCCGTGGGGCACGCCCAGGACCCGACCGCCACGGTGCCGGAGCTGGTGGCGGAGGTCGCCGGGGCGCACGGTCTGAGCGAGGACGCGGCGGCGCTGTACCTCCAGCTGCTCGCGCTGCCCGACCCCACGGACCGCAACTGCGTCCGCTGGACCGGCTGGAAGCCCGCCCGGACGAAGAAGGCCCGTGCGGAACTCGCGGCCACCGACCTGGTCGTGGAGGCCAAGCGGCCGCGCGCCGGGCGCACCCTCTTCCTGCCGTGCGGCTGGCGCGAGCCGAAGGCGCCCGCACTGCCGGTGGAGGTCTGGAAGGAGCGGCTCTACCCCGTCCGCGAACGCGCGCGGGCGATGCCGCTGGTGCCCGTGCCCGAACTGTTCGCGCGCGCGTGGGACCACGTCCGCGCCGGTGACGGCCCGGCCTACGAGGAACTCACGACCCGCGCCACCCGCAAGGGCCGCCGCCGATGACCGCCGTCCCCCCGTACCCGGAAGAAACCGTGCCGATGACCACCGCCCTCTCCCCTGCCCCGGCCCGCCAGATCGTCCCGCCCGAGGACCAGCACGCCACCGAACTGGCCTTCCTCGCCGCCTATGACGACGGGCCGCGTCCGCCCGCCTGGCGGCTGACCCCGCGGGCGGTCGTCACGTTCGTCATGGGCAGCGACGGACGGGCCCTGAAGCTGCCCGACGGTGCCGGGACGGACGCCGGGGTACCGCGCCGGCTCGTGATCGAGGGCAAGTTCGTGGGCGACCGGGCCCTGGTCGAGCGGTGCGTGGTGACCCTCGCGGGCGAGCGCGGTCTGCTGCTCGTCGGCGAGCCCGGCACCGCGAAGTCCATGCTGTCGGAGCTGCTGTCGGCCGCCGTGTGCGGCACCAGCGGTCTGGTCGTGCAGGGCACGGCGGGCACCACGGAGGACCAGCTCAAGTACGGCTGGAACTACGCCCTGTTGCTGGCGCAGGGCCCGAGCCGGCAGGCGCTGGTGCCCTCGCCGGTGCTGACCGCCATGCACCGGGGCGGCATCGCGCGGGTCGAGGAGGTCACCCGCTGTCTGCCCGAGGTGCAGGACTCCCTCGTGTCGCTGCTCTCCGAACGGCGCATCGCGGTACCCGAACTGGCGGGCTCCGAGGACGCGTTGGCGCACGCGGCGCCTGGCTTCAACCTCATCGCCACCGCCAACCTGCGCGACAAGGGCGTCTCCGAGATGTCGGCGGCCCTCAAGCGCCGTTTCAACTTCGAGACGGTCGGCCCCATCCCGGACGTGGAGGCGGAGACGGCGCTCGTGCGCGGCCAGGCGCGTGCGTCGGTGGAGCGTGCGGGGGCGCCGTTCCACGTCGACGACGCGGTGCTGGAGGCGCTGGTGACGGCCTTCCGGGATCTGCGCGAGGGCCGGTCGGCTGAGGGCTGGGAGGTGGAGCGGCCGTCCACCGTGATGAGCACCGCCGAGGCCGTGTCCGTGGCGGGGGCCCTGGCTCTGGCGGCGGCGTACTTCCCGGGGGACCGCGACGTGCTCGGTCTGCTGCCGGGGCACCTGCTGGGCGTGGTCCGCAAGGACGACCCCGCCGACGCGGCCCGGCTGCGCGGCTACTGGGACGGTCCCGTCCGCCGCCGCGCGGAACAGGGCTCCGCCACCTGGCGCACCCTGTGGGACCTGCGCACGGTTCTGGAGGGCTGACGGCCGTGTCCTTCTCCCGCCTCTCCCCCCACCCGGGGCCGGACACGCTGGGTTCCGGTCCCGGGCCGGACACGCCGGGTTCCGGTCCGGAACGGGTGCCGTCGGGTTCCCGCCCCGGTTCCGTGCCTCCCGAGGAGGCGCTCGCCGCCCTGACCGACCCGGCGGCGCCCTATCTCGTGGGCGTACGGCACCACGCGCCCTCCCTGGCCGCGGCGGTGCCCGCGCTGCTGGACGCGGCGAAGCCGGACGTGCTGCTCGTCGAGCTGCCGGCCGAGATGCAGGAGTGGCTGCCGTGGCTCGGGCACGAGGAGACGCGGGCTCCGGTCGCGCTCGCCGCCGCCCCCGGTGACGGGAGCGGCGGCGCGGGGCCGGCGTTCTATCCGTTCGCGGACTTCTCGCCCGAGCTGACCGCCGTGCGCTGGGCGAACCGCCGGGGCGTACCGGTGGTCGCCTGCGACCTGCCGCTGGCCGACCGGGCCTGGGACGCGGGCCGGGCCGCCGCCCCGGCTCCGGGCGCGGGCGGTCCCGGGCTGGCCGCCGCGCTGCGGGCCGGGGTGAGCGGCCGTCCCGGGGACGACCTGTGGGACCGCCTCGTCGAGGCCACCGCGCCCGGTTCGCCGCCGGAGGCCCTGCGCCGGGCGGCCCTGCTCACCGGCTGGGCGCTGCGCGAGGACGCGGCCGCGGCGGGCGGCGTGCCCGAGCTGGACCTGCGGCGGGAGCGGTGGATGCGGGCGCGGATCGCGCGGGCCACCGCACACGGGGAGCGGGCCGCCGTGGTGGTCGGGGCCTTCCACGCCCCGGCGCTGGTGGGCCGGCACGCGGAGCGGACGGACGAGACGGGTGAGGCCGGTCAGGCCGCAGGTGGGACCGGTCGGGCCGCAGGCGTGGACCGTCCCGCGTGGACCACGTCCCTCATCCCCTACACCTACGCCCTGCTGGACGAACGGTCCGGTTATCCGGCGGGCATCCGGGACCCCGAGTGGCAGGACATGGTCCTGCGGGCCGCGGGCGTCCCCGAGGCACTGGAGGAGGCGCTGACGCGGGCGGCCGTCCGCGTCTGTGCCGAGCTGCGTCTCCTCGGCCACCCCTCGGGGCCCGCCGACGCGCGGGAGATCGTCCGGCTCGCCTCCGACCTGTCCCGGCTGCGCGGGCTGCCCGCGGCGGGCCGGGGTGAGCTGGTGGAGGCCGTGCAGACGGTGCTGACGCAGGGTGAGCCGTACGGGCGGGGGCGGGCCGTGGCGCGGGCGATGGAGCGGGTGCTGGTCGGCACCCGCACCGGGCGGCCCGCGCCGGACGCGCCGCGCTGCGGTCTGGCCCCGGCGGTGGAGGCCGAGGCGGCGGAGCTGGGCCTGCCGGGACCGGCCGACGGGGTGCCCGGTGCGGCGCGGGACCTGCGGCTGGACCCGCTGCGCTCCGATCTCGACCGGCGCCGTGAGCTGCTGCTGCGCCGGCTGGCGGTGTGCGGGGTGCCGTACGGGGAGGCGAAGGAGGTGGCCGGCACGGGGGGTGCCGAGGCGCTCACCTCGCGCTGGGAGGTGCGCTGGACGCCCGCGACGGCGGCCATGCTGACCGCGGCCGGCGTGCGCGGGGTCACCGCCGCCCAGGCGGCCGAAGGGGTGCTGCGCGAGCGGCGGCGCACCGAGGAGGACGCGGGCGGGCCGACGGCGGCGCAGGCTCTCGACGGGCTGGCGCAGGCCGCCGAGTGCGGTCTGTCCGGGCTCGCGGACGAGCGTCTCGAGGACCTCGCCGAGGTGCTCCCCGGCGCCGGCACCCTGCCCGAGCTGCTCGCCGGGCTGGCCCTGCTGGACCGGCTGCGGGCCGGACACGTCCCCGGCCTCGGCGCCGCCGGGGACCGTACGGCGCGGGCGGCCGGGGTGGCCGAGCTGCTCACGTCGGCGGCGGTGCGGCAGGTGGACGGCCTGACCGGTTCCGAGGACCCGGCGGACGCCCGCGCCCTGCTCGAACTGGCCCACCGCGCCGACCTGTCGGGCGGCATCAGGCTCGCCGACGCCCTCGGCCGGCTGGCGGCCGACGGCTCCCCCCTGATGCGCGGCGCCGCCGGGGCCGTGCGCGTGCTGCTCGGGCAGGAGGATCCGCGGGTGTTCGGGGACCGGGTGGCGTCCTGGGTCGACGGGGCCGTCGACGCCGACTCGCGGGCCGCGCTCACCGCGCGGCTCGGCGGGCTGCTGACCGCCGCCGGTCCCCTCCTGGAGGCGGCGGCGCCCGCGCTGGAACCCCTCCTCGACCGGGTGTCGGAGCTGCCCGACCGGGAGTTCCTCGACCGGCTCCCGGCGCTGCGCGGCGGCTTCGACGCCCTCAGCCCCGCCGCCCGTGACCGTCTGCTGGCGACCGTCGAGGAACGCCTCGACGTCTCGCACGTCGCGGACACCGGCGGCGTCGATCCGGCCGCGCTCGCCGCCTGGACGCGGGCGGACCTCGCCGGCCGCGAGACCCTGCGGGCCCTGGGGCTGCTGCCCGCGCCCGCGGCGGCGCGGGCGGACGTCCTCGCCGGGGCCCCCGCGGCCCGGGCCGCGGGCGGTGTGCTCGCCCCCGGCGACCGCTGGCGACTCGTCCTGGGCCGCGGGAGGGAACGGCTCCCCTCCTCGGCGGCGTCGTTGGCGACCGCGCTGGACGAGCTGTACGGCAGCGGACGCGGGGAGGGCAGCCGGGGCGACCTGACCGGGCGCGGCTCGGGCGGCGGCCGGGAGGCGCCCTATCCCGGTGTGCGGGAGTGGTCGCAGGAGCTGGCGATGCTGTTCGGGCCGGGCATCCGGGAGGAGGTGCTGGCGGCGGCCGCCGTGTCGGGACGGAGGGACGTGCTCGCCGAGCTGGACGCGGACAGCGTGCGCCCCTCGGTCGACCTGCTGCGTACCGTGCTCAGTCACGCGGGCGGTCTGCCCGAGGCGCGGCTGGCCGTGCTGCGTCCGCTGGTCCGGCGGCTGGTGGAGGCCCTGACCCGGCAACTGGCCACCCGGCTGCGGCCGGCCCTGCACGGTACGGCCCTGCCGCGCCCGAGCAGGCGCCCGGGCGGTGGCCTCGACCTGCCGCGCACCCTGCGCGCCAACCTGGCGACCGCGCGCCGCGCCCCCGACGGCACGGTCCGGGTGATCCCCGAGCATCCCGTGTTCCGCGCCCGCGCGCGGCGGTCCGCGGACTGGCGGCTGATCCTGGTCACCGACGTGTCCGGGTCCATGGAGGCGTCCACGGTCTGGGCCGCGCTCACGGCGTCGGTGCTGGCCGGGGTGCCGACCCTGTCCACGCACTTCCTGGCGTTCTCCACCGAGGTCATCGATCTCACGGGACACGTCGAGGACCCGCTGTCGCTGCTGCTGGAGGTCAGCGTGGGCGGCGGCACGCACATCGCGGCGGGACTGCGGCACGCCCGTGAGCTGGTCACCGTCCCCTCGCGGACCCTCGTCGTGGTCGTCAGCGACTTCGAGGAGGGCCATCCGCTCGGCGGGCTGCTCGCCGAGGTCCGCGCGCTGGTCGGGGCGGGCTGTCACGTCCTGGGCTGCGCGAGCCTCGACGACACGGGCCGGCCCCGCTACTCCACGGGCGTCGCCGGTCAGCTCGTCGCCGCGGGCATGCCCGTGGCCGCCCTCAGTCCACTCGAACTCGCCCGCTGGGTAGGGGAGAAGATCGCATGACTCGGGACCTGTCCACGGAGCACCCGGGCCCGGCCGGGCCATCGGGTCGCCCCGGCCCGGCAGGGGCCTCCGGTCCGCCGGGCCCGGCAGGCGCCTCGGACCACCCGGGCGCGGGGCTGCCCCCGGTCGCCCCGTCCGTCACCGCCGAGCTGGTCGGGGCGTTGTCGCCGCGGTTGCGCAAGCGGCTGGACGCGGGGGTGGCCAAGCTCGCGGCCCGTCCGGTGGCGCGCGACGGCGACGTCGTGCGGATCGCCGTCGACGACGACACCGACCTCGAACTGCACGCCCCGGGCGGGGCGGTGACCGATGCGGACGCCATCCGCTGCGGCTGCCTGCTGGCACCGGACTGCCTGCACCGCGCGGCCGCCGCCTCGGCGGCGCCGGTCGCCGAGGACGTCCCGTCGGCCGCCCCGGCCGGCGAACCGGCGGACGCGGCACGGGAGTCGCGGGAGGGCACCGGACCCGAGCCCGGACCGGAGTGTGCCGACCCGGAGGAACTCACCGCCGCCCGTGCGGTGTTCGAGGCGGCGGCCGCCGTCCTGGAGGCCGGCACCGACGGGTCCGGTGCCGTGCTCCAGTCGGAGCTGCTGCGCGCCGCGCACACCGCACGCCTCGCGGGCCTCCCCCGCGCCTCGGCCGCCGCGGTCTCCGTGGTCACCCGGGTGCGCGCGGCCCGTTCCGGCGATCCGGCCCACCGTCTCGACGACCTCGCGGACGCGCTCCGCGCCGTCCTGGCCGTGGCGCACCGCCTTCCCCGCGCCACCGGTGCCGACCTGGCCGAACTGCGCGGTACGGCACGGCAGCCCTACCGCCCCGACGGCTCCCTGCGCCTGTACGGACTGTTCTCCGAGCCGGTCCTGACGGCCACCGGCTACGCGGGTGCGGTCACCTGGACCGCCGATGCCGACGGCCGCCTGTACACGGTCTCCGACGTGGCGCCCGGCGGCCCCGGCCGCGCGACCGGTGCCGCCGACCGGGCCGTCCGGATCGGCGACACCTCCCTGACGCACCGTGAACTGGCGCGCGCGGGCCTCGCCGTGTCGGGCGCGACCGTCTCGCCGACAGGACGACTCGGCGCGGGCGCGGGGGTGCGGGCGGTGCGCGCCTCGGGCGCGGCATGGCGCGGCGAGCCACTGGACCGGCTGTGGACCGTGCCCGTCGCCGATCAGGTGGCGCGGGCCCTCGGGGACGGTCACGACCTGCTGTTCCTCGAGGTGACCCTCCGGGGCACGGTCCGGGAGGCGGCGGGCGACTGTCTGCTGGCCGACTGCGCCGGCGTGCCCCTGCGGCTGGCGGCGGCCCACGACGCGCCCGCCCTGCCGTACCGCGAGAACCTGCGTCTGCTGGCGGCGGCCGGGGGCGGCACCCTGCGGGTCGTGGCCCGGCTGGCACCCGGACCGGTTCCCCGCGCGTTGCTGCTGGCCGCCGAGCACCCGAGCGACCCGGGCGCCCGGGTGGACCTGGGGCTGGACCGGCTCCAGCACGCGGATCTGCCCGCGCGGACGTACGGGGCCGGGATCCCGGCCCCGGCCCCGTACGTGGACGAGGCACCGCTGCACCTGCTGCGCCGGCGGGTCCACCAGGCCGTGTCGGGGGGCCGCCGGGTGCTGGCCTTCCCGGGCGGCGCGGCGGGCGACGGGGCCCGGCTCCGCCGCGTGGGGCTCGGCACGGCGGGTGACCTCCTCGACGCGCTGCACGCCGCCGCGGCGGACCGCGCCCGTGACGCGTTCGGGCGGCTCCTGCCGTCGGACTCGGGGCGTTTCGCGGGCGCGTGGCTGGCGGCGGCGCTGTACACCGGCGAGGTCGAGCGGGCACTGTGCGCGCAGGCGTGGGGGGTGGCCGCGCTCCCGGCGTGAGGACGGTCCGCGCCTCCCGTCCGTCTAGGACAGGAACTGACCTGTATCCCTCCTAACGTGGTCCACGAACGCGGAACACGCCTCTCGGAGACGGAGACACGTCATGTCCCTCAACACCCCCGCCCCCCTCGCCCCGGTCCTCGACGGGGAGCGCGCCGACCTGCTGGAGACCCTGGCCGGCCACCGCGGTTTCCTGCGTTTCACCACCAACGGCCTGACCGACGAGCAGGCGGGGCTGCGGACGACCGACAGCGAGCTGTGTCTCGGCGGGCTGATCAAGCACGTCACCTCGGTCGAGCGGAGCTGGGCCTCCTTCATCGTGGAGGGTCCGTCGGCGCTCGGCGACTTCGACGCCATGACCGAGGAGGACTTCGCCCGACGAGCCGACGATTTCCGGATGCTGCCCGGCGAGACGCTGGCGGGGGTGCTGGAGGAGTACGCCGAGGCGGCCCGCCGTACCGACGAACTGGTGGCGTCGCTGCCGGACCTCGACGCGTCGCACCCGCTGCCGCCGGCGCCGTGGTTCGAGCCGGGTAAGCACTGGTCGGCCCGCCGGGTGCTGCTGCACGTGATCGCCGAGACCTGTCAGCACGCGGGGCACGCCGACATCATCCGCGAGTCCCTGGACGGCGCGAAGACCATGGGATGAGCGGGCCGGACCGGTCGAACCGGTCCCCCGGTCAAACCGGTCGAGCCCGTCGAACCGACGGTTCGTCAGGAGGCCTGGAAAAGCTGCCCCGGCGGGGTCCGACGTCCACGAGGAGGTCCCGGCCGGCCGGTTCGTCGCGCTCGCGGTCGTACGTCCGCGAGGTGAGCAGGCCGGTCGGGCGCGGCGTGCGGCCCCGTGGACCGTCCCGAGGACCCCGCCGGCACGGGTGGCGGGGACCGGGGCGGTGCCCTCGGGGGCCGGCCGTGAGGCGGGCGAGGCCGGTGCGGGCACGTTCCGTGCGGCCGGTGCGGGCACGTTCCGCGCTCGGAGACGGGGTGCCCTGTCGCCTGCCCCCACCGTCGTGGTGGGGCAGGCCCCACCCTCGGTCCGGTGGGCCGCTCCCTCGTGCCGGGGAGGGGAACACGGCATCGTTCGACGCGGCGGTTCCGCAGGGGGGTCGAGGTCCGAGTGGCCCGAGTTCCCAGGTCCGCGCGCCGGTAGGTCCGATCGCCCCGGAAGGAACCCTTGATGACGTCGCCCGTCCTGTCGAAGCCCCGGCCGAGGCCCCCGCTGCCGCCGCGGCGGCAGCCGGCACCGCGGCCGCCGCGCACGGGCGGCACGGGCGACCCGACCGGCACGGGCCCCGCGGCGGCCGCTCCCCCGACGACGCCCGGCCCGTTCGCCTCCTTCGTGCGGTTCGTGGTCTGCGGCGGCGGGGTCGGGCTCCTCTCCGGCGCCGCCGTCCCGCTGGTGGCCACGCTGGTTCCCTGGGCCCTGGCGAACGCGGTGATCACCGTGGTCTCGACCCTGCTGTGCACCGAGTTGCACGCCCTCTTCACCTTCGGCACCGGACGACGCGCCGGGTGGCGCCGGCACCTGCAGTCCGCCGGTTCGGCGACCGCCGCGTACGGGGTCACCTGCGCCGCCGTGCTGGTCCTGTACGCGGTGCGGTCGTCACCCGGTCTCGTCACTCAGCAGGCCGTCTACCTGGGCGCCTCCGCCCTGGCGGGCACGGGGCGCTTCGTGGTGCTGCGCCTGTTCGTGTTCGCGGACCGCGCGCGGAGCGGGGCGGCCGGGGGCCCGCGGGGCGGAGCGGCCACGCCGGCCGCCGCCGCATCCGCTGCCGGGCCGGCCGTCGTCACACGGCCCGCCCCGGCCGTCGCCTGCTGAACCGTTTGCGAGGCCCGCCGTGCCGACGGGCCGAGGTCGGGACGCCGTCGGCGCCGGCCTTCCGGAGCGCGCTCCGGAACCGTCGCACGGCGTCGGTCCGGGCCCGCATGTCCTCGGGCCGGCCGGCCCGAGGACATGCGACGGGAAGTTCCGCCGGACGGCCGGGCTCCCTCCGTGGAGACCGGGCGTCAGTCCCGAGCGGGTGTCCGTGCCGCCTGCTCCGGCGGGCCGGACGGCGCCGTACCGGCCGTGAGGACAGGGCCCACCGGGCCCATCGGGCCCACCGCGTCCGACGTATCCGGTGCATCCGACGTATCCGCCGTGAGCGCCAGGAGCGTTTCGCGGGCGCGGGCGGCCAGTTGCTCGTCGGCGCGGATGATCCGGCTCTCGATCCCTCCGGTCACCACCCGCCGGTCACCCCGGGCGAGGCGTTCGACGCGGTGCAGGTGCGCGTCGGTCAGGGCGGCCCGGCCCAGCGCCGACAGGGCCTCGAACGCGCCGGCCGCGTCGACGCCGGCCTCCGCCGCGTCCAGCACCCGCCCGGCCAGTGAGGTGCGCTCCAGCGGGCCGCGCAGCTCCTCCTCGGGGAGCGCGGCCAGCAGCGCGAGGACCGGGGCCGGTGCGTGCAGCGGTGTGGCGAGGAGATCCTCCAGCGCCGGGCGCAACGGCCGGGCCGCGGGCCCCAGCCGGACCGCGAGGCGCGCCGTCCGCAGGGCCGTCCACCGGGTCCAGGGGCCGTCGTCGGCCCTGATGACGGCGTCGAACACCGGGACCGTCGCGGCGGCGTCGCCCGTGACGTCCCAGAGTGCTGCGGCGAGTTCCGCGAGGGCGTCGCCCCTGGGCGTCGACCGGCCTTCGGGCCGGTCCCGCAGGGCGTCGCGCATCGCGGGCACCAGTTCCCCCGCGGTCTCGCCGAGACCGGTGACGAGTCGGGCGGCCTCCCGCACGTTCCTTCCTCCGCCGGTCAGTTCGGCGCGTATCGCGGCGAGCAGCGGTCCGCTCTCGCCCGTCAGCCCGTGCAGGGCGCGTGCCGCGGACAGCCGTCCCTCCTCGGGACCGTGCAGGGCGGCCGCCCACAGGGCCTCCGCCGCGCGGGTCCGGGACTCGCCGTCGTGCGGGCAGACCGCCGCCAGCGCGGTGGGACCGGCGAGCGGGATCCTCGGCAGCGCGTCGAGGAGTTCGGGGACGGCGGAGGCCGCCCGCCGTCCCCAGGAGGCGAGCAGCAGGGCGAGATGGATGAGCTCGTTCCCCTGCGCCCGGGGGTCGGCGAGGCGCCGCCGGACCGCGTCGAGCAGCGCGGCGTCGTAGGGGAAGGGGGCGCTGACGGCCGTACCGAGGGCGCGGGCCCCGGCGGCCTCGGCCAGCGCCAGGGGGCGCTCCGGCAGCCGCCCGGCGAGCAGCGGGGCCGCCGGGCCGGGGGCGGCCGTCACCAGCACGGCGAGCGCCCGGTCGGCGAGGTCTCCGTCACCCTCGGCGAGCCGGGCGAGCGTGGCACCGGCGGCGCCCGCCTGCTCCGCGACCTTGTCGAGCAGGGCCACCACCGCGTGCGGCGGCTCCGGTTCGTCGAGCAGCGGGAGCAGCGCGGGCAGCAGTCGCGCGGGCGCGGAACGGGACACCATGCACGCGTGGTCCGCCGCCCACACGGCTTCGGCGCGCGCGTCCGGCGCCGGAACGCGCAGGGCGTCCACCAGCAGGACGAAGGCGGCCTCCCGGTCCTCGGCCGTGTCCCGCCGGAACAGCGCGCCGACCACGGCCCGGAGGGGCTCGCACTGCTCGAACGCAGACACCAGGCCGTCGGCCGGCAGCGCGGCGAGCACGGCGTCGTGCTGCCGGGCGTCCCACGGCAGGCCCGCCGCCAGGCAGGTGAGGACGGCGGTGACGCGCAACCGGGCCGGACCGTCCGGCGCGAGGGCGGCCAGGGCCGTCGGGGCACCGCGTGCCGGGTCGAGCCGGACCAGGGCGGTCACCAGTTCCGCCCGGACCACCTCGTCGGACTCCTCCTCCCACCGTCGCCGCAGCACGGGCCACGCCTCGGCGGAGGCGCCGGTGTGCCCGGCCGCCCACACGGCGGCCTGCCGCACCGGCGCCTCCCCGGCGCCCGTCAGGGCCAGGACGGACGGGAGTTGACGGACGACCGCCGCACGGCAGGCGCCCGGTGCCACCCCGTACTCGTCGGTGCTCTCGGCGATGCCGCCGAGCAGGCCGAGGAGGTCGGCGCCGCGGTGGCCGGCCGCCGCGAGGCGCGCGAGGAACGGCACCGCTTCGACGGTCGCCGGGTAGACGGTGCCCTGGTGCAGGATGCTGCCGTACAGCTCGTCCAGGGCACCGTCCGCGGCGTCGTGGTCGTCACCCGCGAGGGAGCGCAGGAGGGCGGGCAGATCCTCCGCGCTTCCGTAGGCGTGGTCCAGTTGCGCCCAGGGGCGGTCGTCGAGTCCGGCGAGGGCGAGCGTGCGATCCATGGGCGGATCTTCGCAGAGCGGCACACCGCCACCACCACTGCCACCGTCACCGCCACTGCCACTGCCCGGAGTGCCGCGGAGTCGGAGTCCGCTCGGCCCGGCCCGGTGGCCGGTCACCACCGGCTGATGGTGGATCAGGCGCCTCCGGGGAACCCCCTCGGGGCGCGTCCCAGCGGTGTGTGCGGTGTCACGTACCCCATGGCCGTCCAAGTCGTCTGCATCACAGCGCAAATGCCCCTTATCGTCCATGCTCGAGGCAGTCGCCGGCTCCCGAACTGGAGCCCTCCGGCGACGTCTTGGGCGCCGTACTCCGAAGTGACCCATGGCACAGCACTCGTGACCTTCACGACACTCCCGTTCGTTCCCCTGGAAAGGTGACCCACGATGGCCGCATACCTCTGCCCTCCTGCCGTGATCCATGGCGAACACGCCGTGCGGACCAGCCAGATCGTGGCCGAGGTGCGCGCCCGGCATCCGCATGCGGCGTGGGCGCCGCGCATCGACGGCATCGCGGCCGCCACGGGCATCGAGACCCGCGGGTGGATGCTGCCGCTGGAGGCAGCCGTCGCGCCCGGCAACGGCGGCGGGCTGTCGGCCGTCGGCACCGAACCGGCCCAAGAGGCCCTGGCACGCGCCGGTTTCGCCCAGCAGGACGCGGAGCGGGTGATCGCCACCCTGGAGGCGATACCCGGTCCGCAGACCGTCCAGGAACGCACCGCGCCGGCCTGGGAGGCCGTGCGGTCCTACGGCGAACGGGCGGCACGCGGGGCCCTGCAGATCGCCGGGCTGGAGACCTCGGACGTCGACTGCCTGATCACCAGTCACTCCACCACCCCGGCACTGCCGGGCCTGGACGTCGCTCTGGCCGACCAGCTCCCGCTCCGCGGCGACACGATGCTGCTCCCGGCCACGCAGTGGGCCTGTGTCGCGGGGACCCGCTCACTGGCGCTGGCGGCGGATCTCGTGGCGGCGGACCCCGACCGGGTGGTCCTGGTCGTCATCGCGGAGGCCCTGAGCACGACCTACCAGCCCGCGGACGACACCCTCGAGTCCCTGATCGTCCGCCTGTTGTTCGCGGACACCGCCGTCGCCGCGGTGGTCACGGGCCGTCCACGGCACGAGTCGGTGCTGCGACTGGACTCCGCCTGGCACCACACCCTGCCCGGCACCCAGGACCTGCACCGCCTGGAGACGCGGGCGGACGGCACCCACTTCGTGATGGACCGGCGCGGGCCGCGGGCCGTGCAGGAGACGGTGACCGCGATGTGGGAGTGGCTGCGCGTCCGTTACCAGGACGACCCCTCCGCCTGGCACCCCGACGTGCTGCTGGCGCACCCCGGCGGGACCCGCGTGCTGGAGTACATGGAGCAGACGATGCCCGACTCCTGGCCGTCGGGACTGCTGGACCACAGCCGGGAGAGCTACACCAGCGGCAACCGTGGGGGCGCCGCCGTGTTCGACATCCTGCGGCGGGCGCACGACGCCGGGCAGAAGCCGGGCAGCCGCGCCGTGCTGTACGCGGCGGCGCCGGGCCTCACCGCCACCGCCCTGGAAGGGCAGTGGCTGTAGGACGGGCCCGCGCCACCCTGGCGGAGACGGTCCGTCCGCGGCACCGGCCGCGCCACGCAACCGCCACCGCAACCGCCACCGCCACCGCCGAGGAGCACCGTGCCCACCGTGGTGCCGGCCGGCGCGCACACCGCCCGGACCGGCACCGCGCTCCGGTACGCCGGCCCACTTCGACGGGGCTCGCTTCGGCCTGGTCCTCTTCGGCGGGACCCACTTCGGCGGAATCCTCCTCCACGTGGTCCGCTTCGACCCGGTGACCGCCCGCCGGGCCGAACGGGTACGGCGGCTCGCGCAGCACGGCGGCGTCGCCGTCCCCGGCCGCGTCATCTCACGACGGTCGCCCAGACCACCTTGCCGGTCTCCGTCCACCGCACCCCCCACCGGGTGGTGAGCCTGTGCACGATGTGCAGGCCACGACCGCCTTCGTCGAGCAGGCCGCCCAGGCGCAGGCGCGGTCTGCCGTTGCCGGTGTCGCCCACCTCGCACAGCAGTCCGTGGCGGGCCCTGATCAGCCGTACCGTGACCGGACCGGTGGCGTGGCGCACCGCGTTGGTGACCAGCTCGCTGACCAGCAGCAACACGGTGTCGCGGGTGTCCTCCCTGGTGCGCCATCGCCGCAGCAGCGCGGAGACGTGCGCGCGGGCGCGGGCGGGCGCGTCGTCGCGGGCGGGCAGCCGCCAGGTCGCGGTGTCCTCCTTGCGGTAGCCGATGGTGCGGGCGAGCAGCAGGGTCACGTCGTCGCGCTGGCGCGCGGGGGCCAGCGCGGAGACGACGCTGCGCGCGGCCTGCTGCAGGGAGTCCCAGGGGTGCACCGTGGACACGGTCTCCGCCAGCCTGCCGATGCCCTCGTCGATCGACAGGGCCGGATCCTCCACCAGGCCGTCGGTGTAGAGGGCGAGCAGGGAGCCCGGGGGCGCGTCGAAGGTGTGGAGGTCGAACGGCTCCCGCAGCGCGAACTCGGCGCCGAGACCGGGATGGGGGCGGACCGCGAGCAGGTCCGCCCGCCCGTCCGGCGACACCAGGACCGGCGGCAGGTGGCCGGCGCTGGACAGCGTCACCTGGTGGCTGACCGGGTCGTAGAGGACGATGCAGCAGGTCGACCCGAGGGCGCTGTAGCCGGCCGCCAGTCCGGACTCCGCGTCGTCCAGCAGCGTCACGGTCTCGTCCAGGTGCTCCAGCACCTCGTCGGGTGCCAGCCCCGCGGACAGCAGCGCGCGGGCCTCCATGCTCAGCTGGCCCATGGTCGCCGCGGCTCCCAGGCCGTGCCCGACGACGTCACCGACCACCAGCGCGGTACGGCCGTCCGGCAGGGGAAAGCTGTTCACCCAGTCGCCGCCGACGCCGGCGCTGTCGGGGGTGGCGGGCTGGTAGACGCTGGCAACCGCGACGGTGTCGCCGCCGGTCCGGGGCAGCAGCCGGCGCTGCAACGCCAGGACCTGCGTGTGCTCGCGCTGGTGCTGGCGGGCCAGGTCGACGTGATGGGCGGTCCTGGCCACCAGTTCCTGCAGGTCCAGCAGCTCGCTGTCACGGAAGGGGCGGTCCGCCCGCCGCCAGACCTCCGCCACGCCCAGCACGAGGGGCGGCGCGCCGTCCAGCACCAGCGGGATGCACGCCACGCCCGCCGACCGGTCGCCGGGCACCAGGGCGCGCACCACTCGCGGACTGCCGAGCACCCGCTCGACCGTTTCCCGGTCGGGTATGACGATCGTCTGCGGGGCGTCGTCCCGCCGTACCACCTGCGCCAGCAGGCGGCTCGCGTCACCGGGGAGATCGTCGCCCGGCGTCGCGTAGCCGTCGGGCCACGCGCGGTCCGGCACGAGGGCCGCCCGCCGGAGCCGCAGGCGCCCCTGCGCCTGCCCGGTGACTCCCTCGCCCGTCCACACGGCGAAATCGAGGTCGACGGCGGCCACGTCCCCCCAGGCCAGCAGTGACTCCGCCAGCGACTGCGCGGTCTCGCCGATGTCCAGCGACATGCCGATCGCGGTCTCGGCGGCGTACAGGTGCAGCCTCCTGGCCATGGCGATCAAGGAGACGGTCAGGCCCTCCTCGGGTGCCGCGGCGGGCAGGATGCTCAGGGAGACCACCAGTTCCGATCCGTCGCCACGCCGCAGGCGCTGGATCCGGGCGACGTGCGCCTCACCGGTCTCCAGGACCTGCCGCAACCGCCGTGTGACCGTCGGTACGTCCCCGGAGGGCAGGAGATCGACGAAAGGACTTCCGGTCTCGGCCGCCAGGCCGGCGAACACGGGGGCGTCCAGGTTGCGGCGGGTGATCCTCAGGTCCCGGTCCAGGTTGACCGCACCGAGGATCTGGTCCTGCCGGCCCGATCCCGGGTCGTCGGCCCGGCCGTCGGGTCGGTCGCCGGACGGGCCGTCGGGCACGCGTCGGCGGCCGGTGCGGTCGTCCTGCTCGTCGGCGGCGTCCGTTCCCCCGCGCGGCATGTAGCGCCCCAGGGCGCTGCTCACCAGTTCGAAGGGCGACGACGGAGACGGTGTGGAGTCCATGCGGCTCTCTCGGCAATCCCCGGCACAGCACCGGGGCCGTACTCGGACCCGTGCGACGGGGCCCCCGAGGGCCCTGACCGCACACCTCATTGAATAACACCGGGGGTCGCTTCGCCCACACCAGCGGAGCGCGCGGTGAACACGGAGCGTGAGGGAACGCCGCGTCAGCCGAGGAAGCTCAGCCGCACCTGCCGGTCGGTGTTGTCCTTGTTCGTGTCCACGAGGCACACCGACTGCCAGGTTCCCAGCTGCAGGACGCCGCCCACCACCGGCAGGGTGGCGTGGGGTGGCACGAAGGCCGGCAGGACGTGGTCGCGGCCGTGGCCGGGGCTGCCGTGGCGGTGCTGCCAGCGGTCGTCGGCGGGGAGGAGGGTGTGGAGGGCGGCCAGGAGGTCGTCGTCGCTCCCGGCGCCGGTCTCGATGATCGCGATGCCGGCCGTGGCGTGCGGGACGAAGACGTTCAGGAGGCCGTCGCGGCCGGCCGCCGCCTCCCGCAGGAAGGCCTCGCAGTCTCGGGTGAGGTCGACGACCCTCTCCTGTGCGCCGGAGGCGATGGGCAGTACCCGGGTGGTGAACGCGTCTGACATGCCTCCATCCTGACCCCTCTCCGGCCCCGTACACCGGATTCCCCGGGCCGGTGTCCGCCCGGACCCTGCCCGGAGCCCGGTCCGCGAGACGCCCGTCGACCATGTCCCGAACACAGATACAGGCCACGACCACCGTCACGGCCACGACCACCTTGGCGCGCAGGAGACCCGACACGTTCCCGGGAAGATCCACGACCTCGCCACTGTTGGTTCACATGTGAACGACATGCGTGAGGTCGAGGTCGCCGTCATCGGCGCCGGGCAGGCCGGACTGGCCGCCGCCCATCACCTGCGGCGCACCGGCTTCGAGCCGGAGCGGGACTTCGTGGTGCTGGACCGCTCCCCCGGCCCGGGCGGCGCCTGGCGGTTCCGGTGGGCCTCGCTGACGTACGGCAAGGTGCACGGCATGCACGCGCTGCCCGGCAGGGAGTTGACAGGCGCGGATCCGTCGCGGCCCTCCTCCGAGGTGATCACCGAGTACTTCACGGCGTACGAGCGCGCCTTCGACCTGCGGGTACGGCGGCCGGTCGCGGTGACGGCGGTGCACGAGGGGACGGACGGGCGGCTGCGCGTGGAGAGCACCGCCGGCACGTGGGCGACGAGGACGCTGATCAACGCCACCGGCACCTGGGACCGGCCCTTCTGGCCGCGCTACCCCGGGCAGGAGACCTTCCTGGGCCGGCAACTGCACACCGCGCGCTATCCGGGGCCCGAGGCGTTCGCCGGGCTGCGGGTGGTCGTGGTGGGCGGCGGCGCCTCGGGGACCCAGCACCTGCTGGAACTCGCCCCGTACGCGGCCGCCACCACCTGGGTGACGCGGCGCCCGCCGGTCTTCCGCGAGGGCCCCTTCGACGAGGAGGCGGGGCGCGCGGCGGTCGCCCTCGTGGAGGAGCGGGTACGGCGGGGGCTGCCGCCGAAGAGCGTCGTCTCCGTGACGGGCCTGCCGCTGAACGACGCGATCCGGCAGGGGCTGGCGGACGGGGTCCTCGACCGGTTGCCGATGTTCGACCGGATCACCCCGGACGGCGTGGAGTGGGAGGACGGGCGGCGGGTGCCCGCCGACGTCATCCTGTGGGCGACCGGCTTCCGGCCCGCCGTGGACCACCTGGCGCCGCTGCGGCTGCGCGAGCCGGGCGGCGGGATCCGCCTCGAGGGCACGCGCACGGTCGTCGACCCGCGTGTGCACCTCGTCGGCTACGGGCCCTCCGCGAGCACCGTCGGGGCCAACCGGGCGGGGCGCGCCGCCGTGCGGGACATCAGGCGGCTGCTCGCCGAGCGGGCCGGCGAGCGGGCCGCCGCCTGATGCGCCGCCGTCGGGTCAGCGGGCCTTCGACGGACTCGCCGAGGTCTGGGCACTCTGCTGGATCCTGTTGAACTCCGCGACGTTGCGCTGGTGTTCCTCGTAGCTGGCGGTGAAGCGCGTGTCGCCCGGCTTGACCGTGACGAAGTACAGCCAGTCGCCCGGGGTCGGGGTGATCGCGGCGCGTACGGCCTCTTCCCCGGGGTTGCCGATCGGGGTCGGGGGCAGCCCCATGCGCTGGTAGGAGTTGTAGGGACTGTCGATGCGGGTGTCCGCCGTGCTCGTCCTGAGCGTGGAGCGGTTCAGCGCGTAGCCGATGGTGGAGTCCATCTGCAACGGCATGCCGCGCTCCAGGCGGTTGAAGACGACGCGGGCCACCTTGCCCATGTCCGCCTCGGTGGCGGCCTCGGCCTGGACGATGCTGGCGACGGTGACGGCCTGGTAGACGTTCATGGCGTTGCGCTGGGCACCGGCGGCGACGGGTGCTCCGTTGAACTTCCTGTTCGCGGTGTCGACCATCCGGGCGAGCAGCTCCTGCGGCGTCGGCTGCCCGTCCAGCGGATACGTCGCCGGGAAGAGGTAGCCCTCCGGGTTGCCCTCGGCGTCGGCCGGCAGCTTCAGGCCGGCCTTCGGCAGCGATTTCCTGGTGGTTCCGGGCGGCAGGGCGAGGGCCTTGTCGACGGCCTCGTAGACCTGGCTCGCGCGGCGGCCCTCCGGGATCACCAGTGCCGTCGGTCTGTTCTCCTCGGAGCTGTCCATGCTCAGCAGCGGCACGGCCACAGCGGTACCGGCCGCGACGGCTCCGATCGCGATGAGGACGAGACGGCCCCGGCGCGTCAGTCGGATCGCGCTCCGTGGCGGAGTGTTCATCTGCATGCGGGCACGGTAACCCGCATATCACTGCAATTCCGACATAACCCGGCCTATCGTCGTCTCGTCATTTCGTCATTCATCATTCGCCATTCTCGTCATCTCGTCGGCTCCAGGCGGGCGTCCCGGCGCACCAGCTCGGCGTACCGCCCGTCGCGCTCCAGCAGTTCCTCGTGCGTGCCCCGTTCGGCCAGTCGGCCGGAGTCCAGGACCACGATCTGGTCGGCGCCACGGACGGTGGACAGCCGGTGGGCGATGGTGAGCGTGGTGCGGTTGGCCGAGAGCGCGTCGATGGCCTCCTGGACAGCGTGCTCGGTCCGGGTGTCCAGGGCACTGGTCGCCTCGTCGAGGATCAGCACCGGCGGGTCGCGCAGGATGGTGCGCGCTATGGCCAGGCGCTGCTTCTCACCGCCGGAGAACCGGTGGCCCCGCTCACCCACGACCGTGTCGTACCCGTCGGGCAGTGCGGCGATGTGGTCGTGGATCTGGGCCGCCCGCGCCGCGGCGTGCAGTTCCTCGTCGGTGGCGTCCGGTTTGGCGAAGCGCAGGTTGTCCGCGATCGAGGAGTGGAAGAGGTACGTCTCCTGCGAGACGACGCCGACCGCGCGCGCGAGGGTGTCGAAGTCGAGGTCACGGACGTCGACCCCGTCGATGGTGACCCGGCCGCCGGTCACGTCGTACAGACGCGGCACCAGGTAGCCCAGTGTGGACTTGCCCGCGCCGGTCGGCCCGACGACGGCGAGGCTGCTGCCGGCCGGGACGGTCACGTCGATGTCGTCGAGGACGGGAGCGACCGTGTCGTCGTCGCCGTCGTAGCGGAACTCCACGTGCTCGAAGCGGACCTCGCCCTTGACCTCGTCGAGACGGACCGGGTCCGCCCGCTCGGTGATGTCGACGGGCAGGTCGAGGTACTCGAAGATGCGCTGGAAGAGCGCGAGGGAGGTCTGGATCTGCACGCCGGTCGACAGAAGGCTGACGGCCGGACGGAACAGACCCTGCTGGAGCGAGACGAAGGCGACGATCGTGCCCAGGGAGGCGCCGGGACCGCCGAGTTCCATCGTCAGGCCGGCGGTCCAGTAGATGACGGCCGGCATGGCCGACATGACGATCCCGATGACGGCCATGCGCCAGCGGCCGGCCATGCTCGATCTCACCTCGAGGTCGACGAGCCGCTCGGACTCGTCGGCGAAGGAGTGGACGAGGGAGTCGGCGCGGCCCATGGTGCGACCGAGCAGGATGCCGCTGACCGAGAGCGATTCGGTCACCGTGGCGGCCATCCCGGCCATCTGCTTCTGCCGCTGGGTGGTGATCTTCCGCCGTTCGTTCCCGACGCGGCGGCTGATCCACACGAACACCGGCAGCAGGAGCAGCGAGACGACGGTGAGACGCCAGTCGAGGGCGACCATCGCGACGATCGTGGCGACGACGCTGGTGAAGTTGGAGACCAGGGAGGTGGCGGTGGAGGTGACGGTCGCCTGCATGCCGCCGATGTCGTTGGCGATGCGGGACTGGACCTCACCGGTGCGCGTGCGGGTGAAGAACGCCAGCGACATGCTCTGGAGGCGGCCGTAGACGGCGGTGCGCAGGTCGTGCATCACGCGCTGGCCGACCGTCGTGGAGATCAGCGTCTGGAGGACGCCGAAGACCCCGGCGAGGACGGCGCTGAGGATCATGCCGAGGGCGAGGAGGCTCAGCAGGCCGGTGCGGCCCTCGGGGATGGCGACGTCGAGGGCTTCCTTCAACAGGAACGGCGTGGCCACCGAGACGAGCGAGGAGGCGGCGACGAGCAGGCCGACGATCGCGAGCCGCCCGCGGTAGGGACGGAAGAGTCTGAGGATGCGGCGCACCTGCCGGGGGTGTTCCCCGGTGTCGCCGGTCGGCTTCCAGGAATCTGGCGTGTCGGGATGCATGGGCTCCTACGGGAGGTGAGACGGGACGAGCGAGACACAGAGAGCGTAGCTCATTGTTACCTATACTCACAATGAACGGGGTCCTGATATTGTTCCCGCATGACCACCTCCGATCCCGACGGCGCGCTCGCCGAGCAGCTGCTGCGGTTCACCCGTCGGGTGCACCGCATCCAGAAGCACCATCTGGAGCTGTCGGACCTGGGCATCACGCCCGCCCAGTCCCGCCTGCTGCGCACCCTCTCCCATTTCAGCGCACCGCCGCGGATGGCGGACCTCGCCGAGCGCTTGGAGGTCGTGCCGCGGGCGGTGACCACGCTGGTCGACGGGCTGGAGGCGCACGGCAAGGTGCGCCGGGTGCCCGACCCGACCAACCGCCGGGTGATCCGGATCGAGCTGACCGACGCGGGCCGCGCCACGCTGCGTGAACTGCACCGGGCGCGTCAGTCGGCGGCCCGGGAGATCCTGGCCCCCCTGACGGACGTGGAACGGGCGGTGCTCGGGGACCTGCTGGACACCTTGATCGGCGGGACGGCGGCTCCCCACTGCTGAGGCGTCCACGCAGCGCACGAGGGCAGGCGACGGCCGCCCCTCCGGGATGCCGGAGGGGCGGCCGTCGCCTTGGGGACGACTTTCCGGCGACGGGCCGGCCGCACCCGGTCGCCGGCGGCGGGCTCCTCGGGGCGACGACCGCTTCCGGTGGCAGCCGGAACCACGCGGTCCCGCGGAAAACCGGTTGATTCCCACCACCCTGCGAAGCGAACCTTTCACGGTTTGCTGTCGCCGCTTCCCGCGGTCCCCTCCCCGTTTCTGACACGAGCCCGACACGAGCCACTGGGACGTCATGAAGATCCGAGACCTTCCGTATCCAGACCCGGGTGTGCCCGACGCCCGCTCGGGGCCACGATTCCTGTGGTGGCTCGGACGCAATCAGCTGGGCGGCCAGCTCACCTCCCTGGCCTGGGGCCTGCTGCACTTCACGGCCGTCTCGGCGCAGCCGTTCTGCGTCGGGTTCGCCATCGAGGCGGTCGTCGACCGGTCCGGCGCCCGGCTGACCCTCGCCGGTGGGCTGATGGCCCTGTTCGGCGCCGCCATCGCGCTCGGGGACACCTTCCTCCACCGCGCCGCCGTCGCCAACTGGATCACCGCGGCCGCCCGCGTCCAGCAGCTCCTCGCCCGCAAGGCCTCACAGTTGGGCTCCGCGCTCAGCCGGCGGGTCGCGGCCGGGGAGGTCGTCTCCGTCTCCACCGGTGACGTCGAGAAGATCGGCTGGTTCGTCGAGGCCGTCTCCCGCTTCACGGCGGCCGCCCTCACGGTCGTGTTCGTCTGTGTCGGCCTGGTGGTCTACCAGCCGGCCCTCGGCGTCGTCGTCGCCGTGGGCCTGCCCGTCGTCGCCTTCGCGGCTCTGCCCCTGCTGCCCCGCGCGACCCGTCGGGCCGACCTCCAGCGCGAGAAGGCCGGACGCGCCACCGAACTGGCCTCCGACACCGTGGCGGGCCTGCGGGTGCTGCGAGGCATCGGCGGCGAGGACCTCTTCCTCGACCGCTACCGCCGCGCCTCCCAGGAAGTACGTCACGCGGCCGTGCGCAGTGCCCGCATGTGGTCGCTGATCAGCGCCGTCCAGGTCCTGCTGCCGGGGCTGCTGCTGATCGCGGTCGTGTTCCACGGCGTCCACCTGGCCCGCACGGGCCGGATCTCCGTCGGGGAACTCGTCACCGTCTACAGCTCCGTCATGGTCCTGGCGTACCCGCTCAGGCACTTCGAGGAGATCGCGATGGCGTACTCCTTCTCGCGTCCGTCGGCGAAACGCGCCGCCCGGGTCCTGTCGATGGAGCGGATCACGGACGTGGGCGGATCACGCGCGGCGGACCTGCCCTGCGGTGACCTGTACGACCCGGCCACCGGCCTGCTCGCCCCGGCCGCCCGGCTCACCGCCGTGGTGTGCGGCGACCCGGACGCCGCCGGACGGCTGGCCGAACGCCTCGGCGGACACCCCGCCGAGAACGGCCCGTCCGTGCTGCTCGGGGGAATCCCGCTGGACGAGTTGCCGCTGGACGGCGCGCGCACCGCCGTCCTGGTCCAGGACAAGGACCCGGTGCTGCTGTCGGGCTCCCTGCGCGACCTGCTCGACGTGCCCGCCTCGGGCGCGGTCGGCGCGGCCGAGGCGCTGGCGGCCGCCCGGTGCGGGGACGTCCTCGACGCCCTCGTGCAGGGCTCGCTGGACGTGGACGATCCGATGGACGCCCACATCACCGAGCGGGGACGTTCCCTGTCCGGCGGCCAGCGCCAGCGGCTGGCGCTGGCCCGCTCGCTGCTCACGGACCCGGAGGTCCTCGTCCTGGACGAGCCGACCTCCGCCGTCGACTCGCACACCGAGGCACGGATCGCCGAGGGGCTGCGGGAGATCAGGACGGGGCGCACCACGGTCCTGTTCACCTCGTCCCCGCTGCTGCTGGACCGGGCCGACCGCGTGGTCCTCGTCCACGAGGGCCTGGCCGTCGCCGCCGGGGCGCACCGCGAGCTGCTGCACACCGAACCGCGGTACCGCGCGGTGGTCACCCGCGAGACCGACGAAGAGCGCGCGCCGAGCGAAGAGACCGCACCGCGCGGTGTGCTGGACGAAGTGCACGAACTGCACGGGCTGCGGGACACCGGACGGCACGAGATCGAGGAGTCCGCATGATCGGCGTGGCACCACCCGCCCACGACCCGGCGGCGCCGACGACAGCCCACACGCTGCCCGTCGGCGCCCCCGCGACCGTACGCGCCTACGTGGCCGAACTGCTGCGCCGGCACCGGCGTGCGTTCGGGATCCTCCTGGCCGTCAACACGGTCGCCACCGTCGCCTCGATGGTGGGCCCGTGGCTGCTCGGCGACGTCGTGGAACGGCTGACGGAAGGAGCCCGCGAGCTCCACCTGGGCTTCACCGCGACGCTGTTCACCCTCGCGCTCGTCGTCCAGGCCGTCTTCGTGCGGCAGGTGCGACTGCGGGGCGCGATGCTCGGCGAGCGCATGCTGGCCGACCTGCGCGAGGACTTCCTCGTCCGGGCGGTGCGGCTGCCGCCGGGCGTGCTGGAGCGGGCCGGCACGGGCGACCTGCTGTCGCGGATCACCACCGACATCGACCGGCTGGCCAACGCCATGCGCGAGGCCGTGCCCCAGCTGACGATCGGCGTGATGTGGGCGGCGCTGCTGCTCGGCGGACTCGTCGTGACCGCTCCGCCGCTCGCGCCCGCCGTGCTGGTCGCGGTGCCCCTGCTCGTGGCCGGCTGCCGCTGGTACTTCAAGCGGGCCCCGGCCGGCTACCGCTCGGAGGCCGCCGGTTACGCCTCCGTCTCCGCCGCCCTCGCCGAGACCGTGGACGCCGGCCGTACCGTCGAGGCCCACCGCCTGGGCGATCGTCGCGTCGCACTGTCGGAGCTGCGGATCAAGCAGTGGACGGCCTGGGAGAACTACACCCTGTGGCTGCGGTCGGTCCTCTTCCCGGTCGTCAACCTCGTGCACGTCACCGTCCTGGGTTCGGTCCTGATGCTCGGCGGGGTGTTCGTCCTGCGGGGCTGGATCGAGGTCGGTCAGCTGACCACGGGCGCGCTGCTCGCCCAGATGCTCGTCGATCCGGTGAACCTGATCCTGCGCTGGTACGACGAACTGCAGGTCGCGCAGGTGTCGCTGGCCCGGCTCGTCGGGGTGCGCGACATCGAGCCGGACGCCGGTGACTCCACGTTGGAGCCGGACGGGCGGGACGTGCTCGCCGACCGGGTCCACTTCGGCTACCGCGAGGGCGTCGACGTGCTGCGGCAGGTGTCCCTGGAGGTCGCGCCCGGCACCCGGCTGGCCCTCGTCGGCCCCTCCGGCGCGGGCAAGTCCACACTGGGCCGGCTCCTCGCGGGCATCTACGCGCCCCGGGACGGCCGGGTCGCCCTCGGTGGCGCGGAGCTGTCCCGGATGACCGCCGAACGCGTCCGCTCGCACGTGGCGCTCGTCAACCAGGAGCACCACGTCTTCGTCGGATCGCTGCGCGACAACCTCCGGCTGGCCCTGCCCCACGCCCGCGTCGAGGAGGACCGGCCGGATCCGGCCGACGCCCGGCCGGCGGAGGAGGCCGCGCTGTGGGCGGCACTCGCCGCGGTCGACGCGGACGGCTGGGCACGCGCCCTGTCCGACGGTCTGGACACCGAGGTCGGCTCGGGCGGACACGTGCTCACCCCGGCGCAGGCCCAGCAGATCGCGCTGGCCCGCCTGGTCCTCGCCGACCCGCACACGCTGGTCCTCGACGAGGCGACCTCGCTGCTCGATCCCCGCGCAGCACGTCACCTGGAACGCTCCCTCGCCCGCGTCCTGGACGGCCGCACGGTGGTCGCCATCGCCCACCGCCTGCACACCGCGCACGACGCCGACGTCATCGCCGTCGTGGAGAACGGCCGCATCAGCGAGCTGGGCAGCCACGCCGAGCTGGTCGCCGCGGACGGTGCCTACGCGGCGCTGTGGCGGTCCTGGCACGGCTGAGGAGACGGATACGGGACTCGACCGGACGGGAACCGGTCGTGCCCGGCCCGCCACCGGAGGGGCGGGTGAGGACAGGCCGCCCGGCTCACTCCGGGCGGACACGGCGGCCGGACCACCGCGGGACGGGCGGCCGCTCCACGAGACCGGACCACTGCCGGACGAGCGGGAGGCGGGCACCGCGCCGGGGCGGCCACGCCGCGTGAGACCCGTCGGATCCCCGTCGGCGGACCACCGCAGTCGCCACGCCGGTGGCGCCGGGAAGGGGCCCTCCGCCCGCGTCCGGACGCGCCGGCACGGCTCTGGCGTTGCGCACCCCCGAAGGGGGGTGGAACGCTGGAGATCGGCACCCCCGCGGGAGGCAGCCGGGCCGCCCGGTCCGGCGCACCCGCCACCGGCCGGTGTCCCGTGCCACGGTCGCCCACCGCCGACCCGCGGTGAGGACGGGCCCGTCACCCCCTGGAGGTATCCGTGAACAGCGCAGACGGATGGGGGGACGACGTCTACCAGCCCGACGCCTCCGAGATCCAGGACGACGCCGGACTCCTCGACGCGGAGGACACCCTGGAGAACGACGGCGTCGGGGACCCCCTGGACCGTGGCTGGTCGCCTCCCGAGCGGCCCTGGGCCGTGGAGCACCACGGCGTCACGGCCGCGGAGCGCCGGCGGGGCGAGACCCTGGACCAGCGGCTCGCGGAAGAGCTGCCCGACCCCGTCCTCCCCGACGGCGACGGCCTCGGCGACAGCGCCGGCACCGACGGGGAACTCCTGGACAACGAGGTCGGCGCCGCCCGCTCCGGCCGGCTCGTGGCACCGGACGAGGGAGCCCACGAGGACGACGAGAGCGCCCTGGTCGCCACCGACGTCGGTATCGACGGCGCCGCCTCCTCCGCGGAGGAGGCGGCGATGCACATCGTCGACGAGGACACCCTGCCCGGCTGAAGGGCGCCGGCCGCCCGGTCCGGCCGCCGCGGCGCACCCGCGCCGATCGGCCCCGCACCCACCGCACGCACCCTCCGAGGAGCCCGCATGCAGCAGGACGAGCACCCCGACTACCACTCGGTCGTCTTCCGCGACCGCACCGCCGGCTACGCCTTCCTGACCCGGTCCACCGCGGTCAGCGACCAGACCATCGAATGGGACGACGGGGAGACCTACCCCGTCGTGGATGTCGAGATCTCCTCGGAGAGCCACCCGTTCTACACCGGCAAGGCCCGCACCGTGGACACGGAAGGCCGCGTGGCCCGCTTCGAGCGGCGCTACGGGGAGGGCACCCCGACCTGAGCGGATCCCGTCGGCCCCGGCGGGACTCGCCCCGGCACGGCTCAGATGTAGTTGAGCGCGGCCGCGCCGCCCACCCCTCCGAGCACCATGAACACGGGCATCAGCACCTTCAGCTCGACCCAGCTTCCGGCCCGGAACCGCATCGCCTTGGGCGGACCGATCGGGTACCAGCGCTTGCGCCCTATCGGGATGGGCCACAGGACCGGGCAGCCCGAGACGGTCAGCGCGTCCCCGATGTCGTGGACCAGCGCGCCGAGCACGATCGGCAGCCCGAGCCAGAGGTACTCCTGGCCCGGGTCCGTGAACAGCCAGTCCGACCCGTTGCCCGGCTCGTCCAGCACACCGGCGATGATCCACGCGCTCGTCGCCGCCAGCAGCCACACCAGCACATCGCTGCTGGATCCCCGCGTCGCCCGCCACAGCAGGCCCTCGATCGCCAGGACCATGTGGACGAAGAGCAGTGCCAGGACCGCCCAGCGTCCGCCCGTGATCGCCAGCGCCGAGGAGCCCGCGCCGATCATCACCGCCCACAGCCAGGTGTGCGTCAGGGTGCGGTGCCCGCCGGAACGGCGCGGGTCGCCCTGCTTGCGGGTGCTCTTGTAGACGGCGTAGGAGAGTTTGTCCACGATCTCGCACAGCCAGCGCGAGAGGGGTCCGAAGGCCCGGGAGATCGTCGCGGCCTTGTGGTCGAGGTCCGGGGCCAGAGCCGCTCCGGCGCAGATCAGCGCACCGGCGAGCAGTACCGGCCACGGCATCGAGTGGCCGGCCGCGGCTGCCGCCGCGCCGACGCCGAGCCAGGCGGCGGCGCCCGACAGTGAGTGTGCTGGTCCCATCATGGCCGTTGCCCGCCCCATTCCTCGTGCGCCGCTGTCCAGTTGACCGGGTGCGATAACGCTCCGTCGGCGACACAGCGTAGCCGCCGTGATCTTCGGTCCCGCATCCGATTCCCCCGTTGCGCACCGGGGCAGGCAAGATGGGGGCGTGACCCTCATCGATCAGTTGCCGCCGACCGCAGATCCCGACGCCCTGTACGAAGCCTTCGAGTCCTGGGCCCAGGAGCGCGGTCTGACGCTCTACCCCCATCAGGAGGAGGCGCTGATCGAGGCGGTCTCCGGGGCGAACGTGATCGTGTCGACGCCGACCGGCTCCGGCAAGAGCATGATCGCGGCGGGCGCGCACTTCGCGGCTCTCGCCCGCGACGAGGTCACCTTCTACACCGCTCCGATCAAGGCGCTGGTGTCGGAGAAGTTCTTCGAGCTGTGCAAGATCTTCGGCACGGAGAACGTCGGCATGCTCACCGGTGACGCGTCCGTCAACGCCGACGCCCCGGTCATCTGCTGCACCGCCGAAGTGCTCGCGTCGATCGCGCTGCGCGACGGCCGGCACGCGGACGTCGGCCAGGTCGTCATGGACGAGTTCCACTTCTACGCGGAGGGCGATCGCGGCTGGGCCTGGCAGATCCCGATCCTGGAGCTGCCCCAGGCCCAGTTCGTCCTCATGTCGGCGACGCTCGGCGACGTGTCCTTCTTCGAGAAGGACCTCGCCCGGCGCACCGGCCGGCCCACCGCGGTGGTCCGTTCGGCGACCCGGCCCGTACCGCTGTCCTACGAGTACCGCTTCACGCCGCTCACGGAGACGCTCACCGAGCTGCTGGAGACCAGGCAGGCTCCCGTGTACATCGTGCACTTCACTCAGGCGCAGGCGGTGGAGCGGGCGCAGGCGCTGATGAGCATCAACATGTGCTCGCGCGAGGAGAAGGAGCGGATCGCCGAGCTGATCGGCAACTTCCGTTTCACCACCAAGTTCGGCCGCAACCTCTCGCGTTACGTACGGCACGGCATCGGCGTGCACCACGCCGGCATGCTCCCCAAGTACCGGCGGCTCGTGGAGAAGCTCGCCCAGGCCGGCCTGCTGAAGGTGATCTGCGGGACGGACACGCTCGGCGTCGGCGTCAACGTGCCGATCCGCACCGTGCTGTTCACGGCGCTGACGAAGTACGACGGCAGCCGTGTCCGTACGCTGCGGGCCCGTGAGTTCCACCAGATCGCGGGCCGGGCCGGCCGGGCCGGCTTCGACACGGCGGGGCTGGTGGTCGCGCAGGCACCCGAGCACGTCGTCGAGAACGAGAAGGCGCTCGCGAAGGCCGGCGACGACCCGAAGAAGCGTCGCAAGGTGGTCCGCAAGAAGGCGCCCGAGGGCTTCGTCGGCTGGACCGAGAGCACCTTCGAGAAGCTCATCGCCTCCGCCCCGGAACCACTGGCCTCCCGCTTCCGGGTGACGCACACGATGCTGCTGTCGGTCATCGCGCGTCCCGGCAACGCCTTCGAGGCGATGCGGCACCTGCTGGAGGACAACCACGAGCCGCGCAAGCAGCAGCTGCGGCACATCCGGCGCGCGATCGCGATCTACCGTTCGCTGCTGGACGGCGGGATCGTGGAGAAGCTCGACGAGCCGGACGCCACCGGCCGCATCGTGCGCCTGACGGTGGACCTCCAGCAGGACTTCGCGCTGAACCAGCCGCTGTCCACCTTCGCACTGGCCGCGTTCGAGCTGCTGGACCCGGAGTCGCCGTCGTACGCGCTCGACATGGTCTCCGTCGTGGAGTCCACGCTGGACGACCCGCGGCAGATCCTCGCGGCCCAGCAGAACAAGGCGCGCGGCGAGGCGGTGGCCGCGATGAAGTCGGACGGCGTGGAGTACGAGGAGCGTATGGAGCGCCTCCAGGACATCACGTACCCGAAGCCGCTGGAGGAGCTGCTGTTCCACGCGTACGACACGTACCGCAAGAGCCATCCGTGGGTGGGTGACCATCCGCTGTCGCCGAAGTCGGTCGTCCGCGACATGTACGAGCGGGCGATGTCGTTCACCGAGCTGGTGTCGCACTACGAACTGGCCCGCACCGAGGGCATCGTGCTGCGCTACCTGGCGAGCGCCTACAAGGCGCTCGACCACACGGTCCCGGACGACCTGAAGTCGGAGGACCTGCAGGACCTGATCGAGTGGCTCGGCGAGATGGTGCGGCAGGTCGACTCCAGTCTGCTGGACGAGTGGGAGCAGCTGGCCAACCCGGAGGAGATGACCGCCGAGGAGGCCCAGGAGAAGGCCGACGAGGTCAAGCCCGTCACCGCCAACGCGCGCGCCTTCCGCGTCCTCGTGCGCAACGCCATGTTCCGCCGGGTCGAACTCGCCGCCCTCGACCACGTCGACGAGCTGGGCGAGATGGACGGCGAGTCGGGCTGGGACGCCGACGCGTGGGGCGAGGCGATGGACAAGTACTGGGACGAGTACGACGACCTCGGTACCGGTCCGGACGCCCGCGGTCCCAAGCTGCTGGTCATCAAGGAGGAGCCGCGGCACGGGCTGTGGCGGGTGCGTCAGATCTTCGACGACCCGAACGACGATCACGACTGGGGCATCAGCGCGGAGGTCGACCTGGCGGCGTCGGACGCCGAGGGTCGCGCGGTGGTCCGCGTCACCGACGTCGGTCAGTTGTGAGCACGGGAACGGACGGACGCGGCACAGGAGAAGCACACACATGACGAACCCGGCCGAGAGCCTCGTGGACCTGCTGGACCTCGAGCAGATCGAGGTCAACATCTTCCGCGGCCGCAGCCCGCAGGAGTCACTGCAACGGGTCTTCGGCGGACAGGTCGCCGGCCAGGCGTTGGTGGCGGCCGGCCGGACGACGGAGGGCGACCGGCCCGTGCACTCGCTGCACGCGTACTTCCTGCGGCCGGGCCGGCCGGGGGTGCCGATCGTGTACCAGGTCGAACGGGTGCGGGACGGGCGGTCGTTCACGACGCGCCGGGTCACCGCGGTGCAGCAGGGACGCACGATCTTCAACCTCACCGCCTCCTTTCACAAGCCCGAGGAAGGTCCTTTCGAGCACCAGCTGCCGCCGGCCCGCGAGGTGCCGGATCCGGAGTCCCTCCCGACGGTCACGGAGGAGGTCCGGACGCACCTGGGCGCGCTGCCGGAGCAGTTGGAGCGGATGGCGCGTCGGCAGCCCTTCGACATCCGGTACGCGGACCGGCTGCGCTGGAGTGCCGAGGAGATCAAGGACGCCGAGCCGCGCAGCGCGGTGTGGATGCGTGCCGTCGGTCCGCTGGGTGACGATCCGCTGGTGCACACCTGCGCCCTGACGTACGCCAGCGACATGACTCTCCTGGACGCCGTGCGCCTTCCGGTCGAACCGCTGTGGGGGCCCCGGAACTTCGACATGGCGTCCCTGGACCACGCGATGTGGTTCCACCGGCCGTTCCGCGCGGACGAGTGGTTCCTCTACGACCAGGAGTCACCCGTCGCGATCGGGGGCCGCGGTCTGGCACGCGGGCGGATCTACGACCTTCAGGGGCGGCTGCTGGTGTCCGTCGTGCAGGAGGGGCTGTTCCGGAAGCTGTAGGCCCCGGCGCCCCGGACGCCTCTGCGGAGCAGCCGGCCCAGCAGTCCGGTCCCGGGCCGCTCGGCCCGCGGGGTCCGCTCCGGGTTTCCGGCCGGCCGCGGCGGGGCGGGCTTCGCGGTGGGCCGTGGGGCCGGCCGGTGTGCGCGGGCCTGGTCGAGGGCGTGGGCCAGGTCGGAGCGCAGCCGGGCGATCTCGTCGGGGTCGGCCGCCGTCGTGATCCTCTCCGCCAGCAGCGCGGCCGGTGAACCCGGGGCGCCGTGCGTCGGCGGTCCGGGCCGGAAACGGTTCAGGTGGGAACGCTCGTAGGGGTCCCCGGCGATGTCGGCGATCTGTGCCGGGTCCAGGAGGGCGGCCAGGGCGCCCGCCCGCTGCCAGGGGTCCTCGGCCTGCCGCAGCAGGGCTCCGAGGTGCCGCCCGCGCCAGTTCCGGGCCCGTAGGTCCAGTCCGGCGGCCAACCGGTCCCGCGTCCCTTCGGGCGCACGGCCCGTCAGCAGGGTCGCGTTGCCCTCGTCGGCGGTGAACTGCCGCAGTTCATCGGCGAGGTAGAGCCATACGACGGCGCGGTAACGGTTCAGGTAGAACGTCACGGGCACCAGGAACCCCATCCTCGCCAGGCGCGTGAACCGGCTCGGAGGCACCCGCATGACGGCCGCCGCCTCGGTGGTGCCGACGGCCTCGACGCTCCTGGTCAGGGCGTCGGGAAAGCCGGGCGCCGCGCGCAGGCGGTCGATCTCGGCACGGGCCACCCGCCGGCCCCCTCCTCCCTCGTCGGGCACGGTCCCGATGCGTCCGAGGTGCACGGCGAGGTCGAACTGACGCCGCCCGATGCCCAGTTCCCGGGCCGCGCGGCTGTAGGTGCAGAAGAGGGCGCGCGGTGGCGCGACGGTGTGGTCCGACATGGCCGGTCTCCCCCGTGGAGTGAAGGGCCCCGCGCCGTCCGCGGTGGCCTCGGGAAGAACCGTAGCCCCGTTCGCGAAACTCCTGGCGGCCTGTGGATAAGTCCACCGGAGGGACGGAAGCCCAGGTCAGAGCTATGGGTGGGGGTCGCTGCCGGGTCGCCGCGCGTCGACGGTGAGGTGCTCTCCGACGCGATTGACGAGCAGGGCCATCTCGTAGGCGATCTGTCCCATGTCGGCCTGGGCCGCGCTGAGCACGCAGAGACAGCTGCCGCTGCCGGCGGCCGTGACGAACAGCACCGCGTCGTCGAACTCGACCATCGTCTGGCGCACCCGGCCGACACCGAAGTGACGGCCGGATCCCTTGGCCAGGCTGTGCAGTCCGGACGCGACGGCGGCAAGGTGCTCGGCGTCCTCCCTGCGCAGTCCCGTGCTCGCGCCCGCCACCAGTCCGTCGGTGGACAGGACCAGGGCGTGGTGCACTTGTTCGACGCGCTCGGTCAGGTCGTCCAGCAGCCACCCCAGGCTCTGCTTCTGTGCCATGTTCCGTCTCCCCGTGACGTTCCCCGTGTGATGTTCCCCGCGTGGTGTGCCCGCCTGGCCGACAGGTCCGTCCGCCAGCCTTCCCCACCTCCGGCCGCCGGGCAAGGAGGATGGGGGCATGGCACAGAAGATGACCGACGAGGAATGGCGGGCGTTCGTCTCGCAGGGCACCCGCACCGCGAAGCTGTCGACGGTACGGGCCGACGGAAGCCCGCACGTGGCGCCCGTCTGGTTCCTGCTCGACGGGGACGAGGTGGTGTTCAACACCGGCAAGGAGACGGTGAAGGGGCGCAATCTGGCGCGGGACGGCCGGGTCGCCCTGTGCGTGGACGACGACCGGCCGCCGTTCGACTTCGTCGTGCTGCGGGGGCGCGCCCGGATCTCCGAGGACCTCGACCAGGTGCGGCTGTGGGCGACCCGCATCGCGGCGCGGTACATGGGGGACGACCGGGCCGAGGCGTTCGGCGCCCGCAACGGGGTCCCGGGCGAGCTGGTGGTCCGCGTCGGGATCGAGAAGGTCCTGGCGCAGAAGGCCGTGGCGGACTGACGCGAGGGGCGGCCCGCTCGGTCCGAGACGCCCTCCGCGCCGGTGGGGGATCATGCGGAACATGAGCGACGACCACACACACGTCCAGGAGTTCTTCACCCCGCGCGCGGCGGACTGGGACAGCCGGTTCCCCGACGACGGCCCCGCCTACGCGGCCGCGGTCACGGAACTCGGTCTGCGCGAGGGCGACCGCGTGCTGGACGCGGGCTGCGGCACCGGACGGGCCCTGCCGGCGCTGCGCGGCGCCGTGGGATCCTCCGGGGTCGTCGTCGGGGCGGATCTGACCCCGGCGATGCTGGAGGCCGCCGCGCGAGCCGGGCGTGACCGGGCCGGGCACCTGCTGCTCGTCGACGTCACCGCGCTCCCCCTGCGCTCCGGTTCGCTCGACGCGGTGTTCGCCGCCGGTCTCGTCGCCCATCTGCCCGACCCCTCGCGGGACCTGCGCGAACTGGCGCGGGTGGTCCGCCCCGGCGGCGCGCTGGCGCTCTTCCATCCGATCGGCAGGGCGGCCCTCGCCGCACGCCAGGGGCGTGGCGTCACCCCGGACGACCTGCGCGCCGAGCCGAACCTGCGGTCGCTGCTCGCGGGCTCGGGGTGGCGCATGACGTCGTACGTCGACGAGGACGCCCGGTTCCTGGCGCTGGCCGTGCGCGAGGGCTGAGCCCCACGCGTCCTCGGCGACCGCCCTCACGACGCCGTCGGGGCCGTCGGGGCCGTCGGGGCCGTCGGACATGGCGTCGTGCCCGGTGGCCGGCACGGTCCCGCGCGCGGGACGCCGACGTCACCGGGCGGCCGAGCCGTCACCGTGCCGTACGGGGCAGCCCCGCAGGCCGGGTGTCGGCCGGGTGCCCAACTGCTCGAGGCGGTAGCCCTGCGGGTAACTCCTGATCTCCCGGTTCTGGCGCGCGAAGTGCGGTGCGCGGCGCGGCGGGAGGAGACGGACGGCACGTCCGCGCGCGCGTACGGCCCGGCGGACCAGCGCGCGCGTGAGGGGGCCGGGCGGGGTGTACCGGAAGGCCCGCAGGAGCGGTTCGTCCAGCAGGGCGAGGGTGGTGGTGCGCAGCACGGGGGCGAGCGGCCTCGGGTACCAGGAGGCCATCAGGTCGAGGGTGGCGTCCGAGACCGCCCGTGCGCCTTCGTCCCAGCCGAAGTGGGCCTCCTCGTAGGCGTCGAGGCAGGCTTCGAACTCCTCGTAGGACGAGGGGATGTCCTTGATGCCCATCCGGTGTCCGAGGGTGCGGTAGTGGACGGTGGAGGCGACGATCTCGTGGCGGGACAGCCTGCGCCATCCGTAGGCGTCGATCCAGCGCTTGGGCACGACGACGAACGTGCAGAGCACGTAGCGCATGTCGTCGTCGCTGATGTCGTAGCTGCGGTGCATGCGGTTGATGCGGCGCACGGCCGTCCGGCCCTGTTCGCTGTCGAATCCGTGCTCGACGACGGCGTCGAGGAGCAGCGCGGTGTCGTCGTAGCGCTTCTGGGAACGCTCCGTGAGTTCCGCCGTGCGGGCGAGCAGACCGCCGATGCTCGGCACCGCGTAGGTGCGGTAGAGGGCGAGTTCCAGGGCTCGGGTGAAGTCCCAGGGGAACTCGTGGGCGACGGTCAGCCGGTAGATCTCGGAGGCCTCCGTCACGGGGTCCATGCGCCGGATCCGTCCGAGCCGCTCGTAGCGCTTCACCGCTCCGTCCCCCTTCTGCCGCCGGAACCACGACTCTACTGTGAGTGACGTCCGGTGGACGCTCGGTCGGCGCAACCATGTGAGGAAAGGCGGTCGGCGATGTTCGACTCGGTCGGCAGGATCCGGGAGCGGCTGCTCGGCGCCACGCGCGGGCGGCCGCGGCCGGGCGACGCGCGTCCCGCCGGAAAGCCGCGGGGATCCGGCACGGGGCGCGCGCCCAACCTGTTCGAGGCGGCCGCCGCGTACGTGGCGGCGTGCGCGGAGGACGATCAGGACGGGATGGAGGAGGCGGCGGGCTGGGTGTCCCCCGAGGCGCTGTCCTTCGGGGTCAACGAACTGGCGTGCCGGGCGGTGATCGCACTCGCGCGTGAGCGCGACGAGTCGCCGCGGGCGGTGGCGCGGGCCCTTCTCGGGCTGCCGCCGGCGTGACGCTGTCGGCGACCTGAGGGCGACCTGAGGGCGATTCGCCCCCGTCCGGTGGGAGAACTGCAGCTCCGGGCGGGTCGGGGAGTCGTGACAAGCACCTTCTCGCCGCACTAGGGTGCGCGCCGACGGACGAACCGATGGGGAGGCTGGGATGGCAGGGACGGAAGAGGACGCCGTCGCCGCCGCCGACGATGCGCTCTACGTGCTCACGGCGGTGCTGCTGACGCCGGCGAAGTTCCCGAGTGTGCTGGGCGACGACTACCCGGAGGCCTGCGCGGCGCTCGGCCTCGCGCCGCTGGCCGACGGCTACGGCCTGGTGCTGGGCCAGGACGGTGAGGGCGCTCGGTGGACGGTCGTCATCGACGACGTGTCGCTGGTGGCCGTCGCCATCGCGTCGTGGGACTGCGGCATGGAGTACGACCTGTCGCCCGACGAGCGGACGGTGGTCGCCGCCCTGCCCGGCTGGCCCCTGGCGGTGGCCGTCGCGGCGCCCGGCGTGCCGGCGCCTCACGACCCCGGACCGGAGGAGACGGACGGTCCCGCTCTGCGCCCGCCGGACACGACCGCCTGGGGCCCCGCGCAGCGGCGGCTGGGAGCCGACGAGATCGCGCTCCAGTGGGCGCTGTGGCGGGAGCAGATCGACGACTCCGAGTTCGCGCCCGCACCGGACGGGACGGAGGCGGCCGGGCCGGGCGACGGCGGGGCGGAGGACGGCGGGGACGCCACGGCGGGACACGGTGGCGTACGACGTGTCCTCGCGGAGGTCCGCGCCTACGTGGAGACACCGCCTCCGCCGGGACGCGTGCGCTCGTCGTTCGCCGCGGGTGACGCGCGCACGCTGCGCGCGGACGGTCCCGGCTGG
Source organism: Streptomyces sp. NPDC014882 (assembly GCF_043081325.1). Lineage (NCBI taxonomy): Bacteria > Bacillati > Actinomycetota > Actinomycetes > Kitasatosporales > Streptomycetaceae > Streptomyces > Streptomyces sp. NPDC014882. The sequence continues at coordinate 243,352 of NZ_JBIBWL010000004.1, read as the reverse complement.
TCGCTGGTGGCCCGCACCGACGACATCGCCTTCGTCCTGCTCGACGACGAACCGGGCGAGGTGCTGCCGGTCGGGCGGGGACCCGAACTGCCCGGCCTGCTCGAGGCGCTCGACAAGATGGCCGTACGGCCCAGCTGAACCCGGACGGCGGAGCCCGGACGCATGCCGGACGGCGGGGGCCGCGACGCGGCCCCCGCGGATCAGCGGCCGATCTCCTTGCGCGTGACCCGGCGCAGCCTGCGCCGCTGCGAGGGATCCAGCGTGAGGTACGCCACGGCCGGAACCCCCAGCACGATCAGCAGAACCGCCCACAGGGGCAGCCAGATCAGCAGCAGGAGCCCTACGGCCACTCCCCCTGCGGCGATCTTCGCGTTCTTCGACATGTGCGTCGCCTCCTCCGCGGCCACTGCCGCTCTCTGATGTGAGAACGGCTCCGCGCGGTGTCCGGTTCCAGCATCCTCCCTGAGACGTCCCTGACGTCCACCCCGAGATGCCCCTGAGACCCCCTCGGCCGCGCCTCCTCCGGGAGTCCTTCCGGCAGTGGCACACGCCGGGGGGCGGAGTGCTGTACCCTCGGCCGCCGACACCAGTAGTCAAATTTGAGGAGCAGGCATCTCTGTGCAGTGGGTTTCCGCGGGAACACCGTCCGAGATCGAGGAACTGGCGCGCCGGCCCGCCGTGTTCGTGCCCGGCGTGCCCGCGCGCACCGGCCGTTTCGCCTTCTGGCAGCACGACGGCGACGCCCCGCCCCTTCCCGGGTCGGGCTCGCCGGAGGACCTGTCCGTCGTGCGGCCCTCCGGCGCGGGCGTGGCGCTGGTGCGCGTACCGGCCGTGCTGCTTCCGGTGCACGAGGCCCTGACCCTCCTCACGCGCGCGCGTGCCGTGCGCGAGGCGCACCGGGCGGTCGCCTTCTGGGGCGCGGCGGCCCTGACGGCCCTGGACCTCACCGCGCGCGGGCTGCTGCTGCCCGGTCTGTCCCCCGACGATCACGACGCCTGGCGCGCGGGCCCCCTGGGACCGGACGACGTCGAGCGAGTGCGCCGGCTGGCCGCCGCCATGCCTCCCGAGGCACACGCCCTGCCGCTGGACCACGTCCCGCCCCTGCGGCTGCCGGACCGGGAAGGACTGCTGCGGGCCTTCCTGGACGCGGTCGCGGACACCCTCCCCCGCTCCCCCGCCGCACCGCTCCTGGCGGGCGGACCGGCCTACGCGGCCCCGGAGCCCCTGCACGTGCCGCGGTTGCGGGCCTGGGCCGCCGACGTGGCGGCCGGCCACGACGCCGGCGTACGGGTCTCGCTGCGGATCGAGGTCTCGGGGCTCACCCGGGACGCCGAGGGAGCGGCGCCGTCCTTCCGCGCCGTGCCGCAGGTGCACAGCGTGAGCGATCCCGCGCTCGTCGCGGACGCCACCGCGATCTGGCGGGACTCCGGCGCCGACCGGACGGCGTTCGGCCCCCGCGCGCGGCGGGACGCGCTCCTCGCCCTGCGCCGCGCCGCCCGCGCGTGGCCCGCCCTCACGCCCCTGCTGTCGACGGCCGTACCGGACGCCGTCGACCTGGTCGACGAGGAGGTCTCGGAACTCCTGGGAGAGGGGTCGCGGGCGCTGGCCGCGGCGGGAGTCGAGGTGCACTGGCCCAGGGAGCTGGCACGCACGCTCACCACCCGCGCGGTGGTGGGCCCGCCCGACGACGCCGCCGGGCCGGACCGGGCCGCCTCGGACACGCCGTCGTTCCTGTCCGCGGACGCGGTCCTCACCCTCAGCTGGTGGTTCGCGCTGGGCGACCGTCGCCTCACGCGCGAGGAACTGGACCGCCTCGCCGAGGCGAACCGGCCGCTCGTGCGGCTGCGCGACCAGTGGGTGCTGATCGACCCCCGGGAGGTGCGCCGTGCTCACGACCGGCGGGACCGCGAGGTGACCCCGGTCGACGCGCTCGGCGCCGCCCTGACGGGCTCCACGGAGGTCGACGGCCGTCTGGTCGAGGTGCGGCCCACCGGATGGCTGGCGGTCCTGCGGGAGCGTCTGACGCGCCCGCAGGACCAGGAACCGGTGGAACAGCCCGCCGCGCTCCACGCGACGCTGCGCGACTACCAGCGGTACGGCCTCGGCTGGCTGGCCAGGAACACGTCCCTGGGGGTCGGCTGCTGCCTGGCCGACGACATGGGCCTCGGCAAGACCGTCACGCTGATCGCCCTCCACCTGCACCGCCGGACGGATCCCTCGGCCGCCGGCCCCACCCTGGTGGTCTGCCCGACGTCCCTCATGGGCAACTGGCAGCGGGAGATCGAGAAGTTCGCCCCCGGCACACCCGTGCGCCGCTTCCACGGGCCGCGCCGCGATCTCGCGGACCTGGCCGACGGGGAGTTCGTCCTCACCACCTACGGCACCCTGCGCACGGACGCGGGCCGGCTCGGCGGGGTGTCCTGGGGGCTGGTGGTGGCGGACGAGGCGCAGCACGTGAAGAACCCGTACGCGGAGACCGCGCGAGCACTGCGCACGATCAGGACACGCGCGCGCGTGGCGCTCACGGGAACGCCGGTCGAGAACAACCTGTCGGAACTGTGGGCGATCCTGGACTGGACGACCCCCGGACTGCTGGGCCGGCTGGGCACGTTCCGCGCCCGGTACGCCCGGGCGGTCGAGGAGGGCGGGGACCCGGCCGCGGCCGAACGGCTCGCCCGGCTCGTGACCCCGTTCCTGCTGCGCCGCCGCAAGTCGGACCCGGGCATCGCGCCGGAGCTGCCGCCCAAGACCGAGACCGATCACCCGGTGTCCCTGACCGGGGAACAGGCGGGCCTGTACGAAGCCGTGGTGCGCGAGACGCTCGCGACGATCGCCGGGGCGGACGACATGGCACGGCGCGGACTGGTCGTGAAGCTCCTGACGGACCTCAAGCAGATCTGCAACCACCCGGCGCAGTACCTCAAGGAGGAACGGCCGAGGACCGCCGGGCGCTCCGGGAAGCTCGAACTGCTGGACGAGCTGCTCGACACGATCCTCGCCGAGGGGGCGAGCGTCCTGGTCTTCACGCAGTACGTGCGCATGGCGCGGGTTCTCGAGCGCCATCTGGCGGCGCGGGGCGTGCCGACCCGACTCCTGCACGGCGGCACTCCCGTCGCGGAGCGCGAGGCCATGGTGGCGCGCTTCCAGGACGGCGAGGTGCCCGTGTTCCTGTTGTCGCTCAAGGCGGCCGGGACCGGACTCAACCTGACGCGCGCGGAGCACGTCGTGCACTACGACCGCTGGTGGAACCCGGCCGTCGAGGCACAGGCCACCGACCGGGCCCACCGCATCGGGCAGACCCGGCCGGTGCAGGTGCACCGGCTGATCGCGGAGGGCACGGTCGAGGACCGCATCGCCGACATGCTGCGCCGCAAGCGCGAACTCGCCGACGCCGTGCTCGGCTCCGGGGAGGCGGGGCTCACCGAGCTGTCGGACGCCGAACTGGCCGAGCTGGTGGAACTGCGAGGGGGAACGCGATGACGTCGTACGACAGCGAGCGGGAACGTGTCTTCCAGCCGCCACCACCCCCGCGGGGAAAGGGTTTCGCGCGGTCGTGGTGGGGGCGGGCGTGGCTGGCCGCCCTGGAGGACGGGGCGCTGGACGAGAAACCGATGCGGACGGGCCGCGGGCTCGCGCGCGCGGGGGCCGTGGGCGCCGTGTCGGTACGGCCGGGGCGCGTCACGGCCGTGGTCAGGGACCGCGACGGCACGGGGTACCGGGCCGATGTGCTGCTCGACGTCCTGACGGACGGCCAGTGGGACCGGTTCCTGGACCTGGCCGTGGAAAGGGCCGGGCACGTGGCCGCGCTGCTCGACCGTGAACTGCCGCCGCACCTGGTCGAGGACGCGGGGACGGCGGGTGTCGACCTGCTGCCGGGACCGGGCGAGCCGGAGGCGGAGTGCGGCTGCGGCGCCTGGGACCACTGCGGCCACACGGCGGCCCTGTGCTATCAGGTGGCGCGACTGCTCGACGAGGATCCGTTCGTCCTGCTGCTCCTGCGCGGCGGCGCCGAACGGGCCCTCCTCGCCGGCCTCCAGGACCGCAGCACCGCCGCGGCACCGGCCGCGACCGCGCCCGCCCCGCGGGAAGGCGTGGACGCGCTGGAGGCGTACCTCGCCGGGCACGTCCTGCCCCCGTTGCCCGCCGTCCCCGAGCTGCCCGGACGGCCCGGCGTGCCGCCCTCGTTGCACACCGGGGTCCCGCCCGTCGGCGAGGTGGAACCGGCCGCCCTGGAACTCCTGGCCGCCCGCACGGCCGTACGGGCCCGCGCCCTGCTGGCGGAGGCCCTGCGGGGCGGGACGGAACGGCGGGCTCCGGCCGGAGCACTGACGGTCGGGGAGGACGCGGTGCGGCTGGCGGCGGACGGTCCCGGAGACGCCGGGCCGCCGCGCCCCGTGTCGGACCGGCTCGCCGCCGGCTCCGGGCGTGACCGGGAGCAGCTGGAACTGGCCGTCCGGGCCTGGCGCATCGGCGGTGGGGCCGCGCTGGCGGTGCTCGAGGAGGAGTGGACCGTCGAGGGCGAGGCCCTCGCACGCGCGCGTGCCGCTCTGGACGCCGCCTGGGCGGAGGACGAGCGGCCGGCGCTGCGGGCACGGGGCAACCGGTGGACGGTGGCCGGGTCGGCCGCTCAGCTGCGTCTGGGGCGGGACGGCCGCTGGTGGCCGTATCGCAAGGAGCGCGGGCGCTGGGTTCCAGCCGGGGGCGCGGCCGGGGATCCGGCGACGGCCCTGGCCGCCGTCGGGTCCGACGGGGCGGGAGAGCCCTGCTGAGGTGAGGGCCGCTCCGGTGGAGGCGTGCGGGCGGGACCGACGGTCGTCGGACGGAACGCGTTCACCGGGGCGTCGCACGGCGTTCCGCGGGTGAACCGACGCTGTCCGCTGTCACCACCGTTGTTCCCCAGGAGGCTCGATGTCCCCGCATGCCACCGGCCGACGCGCGGTCCGGCGTTCCGTCGCGGCGGTCGTACCGCTCGCCGTGCTGACCGCCCTCACGGCCGCCGACCCGGCGTCCGCCCACCCGCGGCCCGGGGAGGCGCGCGTCATCGCGACGGCGACGCTCGGCGACATCCCGCTCGGGACGTTCAGCAACGCGCTCCTGCCCGGCACCGTCGCCGAGGACCGGGGCGTGGACCTCGGCGGCATCGGCAGCGACATCCACCCGGTGGGCCGCGAGGGCGAGTACTGGACGGTCACCGACCGCGGTCCCAACGGCCAGATCAAGGTGGACGGTACGAAGCGCCGGACGTTCCCGGTGCCCGGCTTCGATCCGGCGATCGTGCGGATCAAGGTGTCCGGGGACACCGTGAGGGTGCTCCGGTCGATCCCGCTCACCACCTCGTCCGGCAAGCCCGTGACGGGCCTGCCGAACCAGGCGGAACGCGACGAGGCGCCGTACTCCCACGACGCGCGGACGCCGCTGCCGTTCGATCCGAACGGGCTGGACACCGAGGGCGTCGTGCCGGCGGCGGGCGGCGGCTTCTGGCTCGTCGACGAGTACGGGCCCTCGCTCGTGCACGTCTCCGCGCGCGGGAGGGTCCTCACCCGCTACGTGCCCGAGGGCCTGAACCTGACGGGGGCCGACTATCCGGTGGTGGAGGCGCTGCCCGGGGTGCTGTTGCACCGCAAGGTCAACCGCGGATTCGAGGGGCTCGCGCAGTTGCCGGGCGGCGACCTCGTGCTGGCGGTGCAGAGCCCGCTGTCGCTGCCGGACAAGGACGCCGGCGAGGCCTCGCGCACGGTGCGCCTGCTGCGCTTCTCGCCGAAGAAGAAGGCGGTCACCGCCGAGTACGCGTACCGCTTCGACCCGGTGGCGGTGGTCGACCCGAGCGAGGACGACACCTCCGAACTCAAGATCTCCTCGGTCGTCGCGGCGGGCGGTGACCGGCTGCTGGTCGAGGAGCGGACCGACAAGGCCGCCCGCCTGCACCTGGTGCGGCTGGACCGCGGGGCGGACATCCTGGGGGACCGCTGGGACGACGGGGCGACGTCGCCGTCGCTGGAACAGCTGGCGGACCCGGCGGCCGCGGGCGTCCCGGTGCTCTCCAAGCGACTGGTCGTCGACCTCGGCACGGTCGCCGGAGTGCCCGGCAAGATCGAGGGCGTCGCGCTCGTGAACCGCGACACACTCGCCCTGATCAACGACAACGACTTCGGGATGACGGACGGCGCGGGCGCGTTCGACGCCCGGGGCCGGCTGGTCGACAGCGGCATCGAGACGAAGGTGACGTACGTGCGGCTGCCGAGGGGGCTGTGACGGCCGACCGGTGACACCGGACCGGGCGGCACGCGGCCGGGCGGCGACGGTGTGCGTGTGCGGCACGCGCGTGTGCCGCACACGCCGTCACGCGTGATGCGGTGTGAGGCCTCCCTCCCGCGCGTGCGGCGACACGCGATGCGGCACGCGGCCTCATGCGCGCCGTACGACGGCAGGCTCAGGGGAGCAGCTCCCCCACGGACGGCAGGAGGGACTCGAGATCGCTCGGCAGCACGGTCGGCAGCCCGTCGGGGAGCCCGGTGGGGAGCCGGGACGGCAGTTCGGTCGGGAAGCCGCTCGGCAACCCGCTGGGCAGGCCGCTCGGCAGCCCGCTCGGCAGGCGGAACGAGGGGGCGGGCGAGGAGCCCGTGCCCGCCGGTGCGTCGCCGTCGGGCGAATCGTCGTCCCCGGAGGTCATCAGCACCACGGTGACGACGGCCGCGGCGGCGACCAGCAGCGCCAGTACGGCGAAGAGCGGGTTCCTGCGCCTTCCGGGGCCACCGGGAGGACCGGGCGGCGCGGAGGACGGCCGGGGCGGCGGCCGGTCGCCGCCTCCCGAGCCGTGGTCGGGGCCGAAGCCCGGGGAGGGTGGTCCGAAGCCGCCCGGAGGCGGCGTGTCACCCGGCGGACCGGGCGGCTGGGGCGGTACGGGCGGCATGGCCATGGCGTCCAGGATCGCGGTGGGCGCGCCGACGCGCGACCCCCGCACGGAAGTTGATACCGGCTCATGCCGTGGACGGCACCGTTCCGGCGTCATCACCACGGAGGCCACCGGTACGACGTGCGCACCACGGAGGCCGTCGACACGACGTGCTCACCGCGGAGGCCACCGGCACGGCGTACTCGACGGCACGCGCGCGCATGTGCCTCGACGGCGCACGCGCGTACGTGATGACGTCGTCATGAGCGACGCGCGCGTACCTGGTCGGCCGCACGCGCGCGCAGCAGGACGCGCGGCGCGCGTGAGGGCGCCGGGAAGGGCCCGGGCGCACCCACGCGCGCGTGCCGTCAGCCGCGGGCGCCGAGCAGGTGGTCCATGGCGAGCTGGTCGAGGCGCTCGAAGGCCATGCCGCGGGCGGCGGCCGCGTCGGCGTCGAAGTCCTCGAACGCCGAACGGTCGGCGAGCAGGGCCTGCAGCCCGTCGGCGGCGGTGGCCTGGGCCAGCTGGTCCAGACGGGAGTCGCGCAGGGCCTGCTGGACCTCGGGGTCGTCGCGGAACGCGGCCGCACGCTCCTTGAGGATCAGGTAGTTGCGCATGCAGCCCGCGGCCGACGCCCACACGCCGTCGAGGTCCTCGGTGCGCGGGGGCTTGAAGTCGAAGTGCTTGGGGCCCTCGTAGCCGGCGCTCTCCAGCAGGTCGACCAGCCAGAACGCCGAGCGCAGGTCACCGGCGCCGAAGCGCAGGTCCTGGTCGTACTTGATGCCGGACTGGCCGTTGAGGTCGATGTGGAAGAGCTTGCCCGCCCACAGCGCCTGGGCGATGCCGTGCGGGAAGTTCAGGCCCGCCATCTGCTCGTGACCGACCTCGGGGTTGACGCCGTACATCTCCGGGCGCTCCAGGCGCTCGATGAACGCCAGCGCGTGCCCGACGGTGGGCAGCAGGATGTCGCCGCGGGGCTCGTTCGGCTTGGGCTCGATGGCGAAGCGCAGGTCGTAGCCCTGCTCGACGACGTACTCGCCGAGGAGGTCGAAGGCCTCCTTCATGCGGTCCAGGGCGACGCGCACGTCCTTGGCGGCACCGGACTCCGCGCCCTCGCGCCCGCCCCAGGCCACGTAGGTCTTCGCACCCAGCTCGGCGGCCAGGTCGATGTTGCGGATCGTCTTGCGCAGCGCGTAGCGGCGCACGTCGCGGTCGTTCGCGGTGAACGCGCCGTCCTTGAAGACCGGGTGCGTGAAGAGGTTGGTGGTGGCCATCGGCACCTTCATGCCGGTGGCGTCCAGGGCCTGGCGGAAGCGCTTGACGTGCTCCTCGCGCTCGCTGTCGGAGGACCCGAAGGGGATCAGGTCGTCGTCGTGGAAGGTCACGCCGTGCGCGCCCAGCTCGGCCAGGCGCCGCACCGTCTCGACCGGGTCCAGGGCGCGCCGCGTGGCGTCACCGAACGGGTCGCGTCCCTGCCAGCCGACGGTCCACAGACCGAAAGTGAACTTGTCATCGGGGGTGGGCTGGTAGCTCATGCCGCGGCTCCTTGCTTGAAGACTGACTCGCTGACTATTTCGTCATGGCCGTTTACAAATTAGTATGCGGAAGCATCTCTGGGAAGTCAGATCCCGCGGAGCCGCGGAAAAAGTTAGGGAGATCCCGATGTCAGCAGCCGAGGGTCCGCTCGTCGTCGGCGTGGACACGTCCACCCAGTCCACGAAGGTGCTGGTCGTCGACGCGGCCACCGGCCAGGTCGTCGCGAGCGGCCAGGCACCGCACACGGTGACCTCCGGCGCCGGCCGGGAGAGCGACCCGCGCCAGTGGTGGGACGCCCTGCACGAGGCCCTGCGCCAGTGCGGTGACGCGGCCCGCGAAGCGGCTGCCGTGTCCATCGGCGGACAGCAGCACGGGCTCGTGACGCTGGACGGGCACGGCGAACCGGTGCGCCCGGCGCTGCTGTGGAACGACGTGCGCTCGGCCCCGCAGGCCCGCAGGCTGACGGAGGAGCTGGGCGGCGCGAAGTTCTGGGCGGAGCGCACCGGATCGGTGCCGGCCGCCTCCTTCACGGTCACGAAGTGGGCGTGGCTCGCCGAGCACGAGCCCGAGGCCCTGCGCGCGACCAAGGCCGTACGCCTCCCCCACGACTACCTCACCGAACGGCTCACGGGCGAGGGCACGACCGACCGCGGTGACGCCTCCGGCACCGGCTGGTGGGCGTCCGCGACCGAGGCGTACGACGACGGGATCCTGGCCCACGTCGGCCTCGACCCGGCCCTGCTGCCGCGCGTGGTGCGGCCCGGCGAGGTGGCGGGCACCGTGCGCGACGGCCACGACCTGCCGTTCTCCAAGGGCACCCTGGTCGCCGCGGGCACCGGCGACAACGCGGCGGCCGCGCTCGGCCTCGGACTGCGCCCCGGCGCCCCGGTCCTGAGCCTCGGCACCTCGGGCACGGTGTACGCCGTCTCGAAGCGGCGCCCCACCGACCCGACGGGCACGGTGGCCGGCTTCGCCGACGCGCACGGCGCCTGGCTCCCGCTGGCGTGCACGCTGAACTGCACCCTCGCCGTCGACCGCGTCGCCGCCCTGCTCGGCCTCGACCGCGAGGCCGTCGAGCCCGCCGCCGGTCTGACGCTCCTGCCCTACCTGGACGGCGAGCGCACCCCGAACCTGCCGAACGCCTCCGGCCTGCTGCACGGCCTGCGCCACGACACCACCGCCGGCCAGCTGCTCCAGGCCGCCTACGACGGTGCCGTGCACTCCCTGCTCGGCGCGCTCGACCTGGTCCTCGACGAGGACGCGGACCGTTCCGCCCCGCTGCTGCTGATCGGCGGCGGCGCCCGCGGCGCGGCCTGGCAGCAGACCGTGCGACGGCTGTCCGGGCGGCCCGTGCAGATCCCGGACGCCAAGGAGCTCGTGGCCCTGGGCGCCGCGGCACAGGCGGCGGGCCTGCTGACCGGGGAGGACCCGGCCGCCGTCGCCCGGCGCTGGAACATCGCGCGGGGCCCGGTGCTCGACGCCGTGGAGCGGGACGAGGCGGCCCTGGCCAGGATCGCCGGGGTACTCTCCGACGCGTCCCCGCTGCTGGAGCGGGACACGGACACCCACTGAGGATCGACGCAGGCATGAGCGCACCGCCGCACGAGGCCCGCCCGGCCGGTCCCGGGCGGACGCTGCCCGACACCCAGCAGGGCATGCGCCGCCGCAACCTCGCCCGGGTGATGCACGCCGTCAGCGCCGAGGGACCGCTGTCACGGGCGGCGGTCGCCACGCACATCGGTCTGACCCGTGCGGCGGTCTCGACGCTCGTCGACGAACTCATACGCACCGGCCTGATCGAGGAACTCGGCCCCGAGCGGCCGGGCAGGGTGGGCCGGCCCGGGTCGGCACTCGCGATCAGCGGGCGCGGCCCGGCGGGCATCGGCGCGGAGATCGGCGTGGACCACCTCGCGGTCTGCGCCGTCGACCTGCGCGGCGAGGTGCGGGCGCGCGCCGTGCGGCACGGCACGAACCGGGGCCGCGCCCCGGGACCGGTGCTGCGGGAACTCACCGCGCTCGTGCGCCGGGTCGTGGCCGACGGGGAGCGTGAGGGGCTGTGGCCGGCGGGGCTCGCGGTGGCCGTCCCCGGCCTGGTGGGCCGGGACGCCCGCACCGTCGTCCGCGCCCCGAACCTGGACTGGCAGGACGTCGATCTCGGCGCCCTGCTGCCCGACGAGTTCCCGCTGACGGTGGACAACGAGGCCAACTTCGGGGGTCTCGCGGAACTCTGGCTCGGCGCGGACACGCCGCGGGACTTCCTGCACGTCTCGGCGGAGATCGGCATCGGTGCCGCACTCGTCGTCGACGGCAGCCTGCTGCGCGGGACCCGCGGTTTCGCCGGGGAGCTCGGGCACGTTCCGGTCCGTCCCGACGGGCCGGACTGCGGGTGCGGCAGCCGTGGCTGCCTGGAGCAGTACGCCGGCGAGGAGGCGGTCCTGCGCGCGGCCGGCCTGGAACCGGACGAGGACCGCGTCGGACTGCTGGCCCGACGCGCGGCGGACGGCGACGAGCAGGTGCGCGGGGCGCTGCGCGAGGCGGGCACGGCGCTGGGCGTCGCCCTCACCGGGGCCCTCAACCTGCTGGACCCGGAGGCCGTCGTGCTCGGCGGGGCCCTCGCCGGGCTGGCGCCCTGGCTGCTGCCGTCCCTGGAGTCAGAACTCGCCCGGCGCACGGCCGGCCCGCCCTGGCCGGTGTCCGTCTCCCTGCTGGGGCCGGAGGGCCCGCTGCTCGGCGCGGCGCACTCCGTGGTGCGGGCGGTGCTGGACGACCCGGCGGGAGTGGCGGGACGGGGCTGAGCACCCGGGGCCGCGGCCCGACGCCTGCCGCCTGCCGCCGGGTCTTCCAGCACGGCCGCCGGGTCGTCCAGCACGGTCCGCTGCCGCCTGTCGCCCGCCGCTCCTGCCGCCTGCCGCTGCCCGCCGTGCGGACAGGGCCGGAGGGTGAGGGAGTCCCCACGGGCGGCGTCCCCTTCCTGTTTCCCCTCGTCTCCCTCGGGCGTCTCTCTGGGGTTGCGCCTCCCCCTCGTCCCCTCTCCCTCTTTCGGGTGACCCCGGTCCAAACGGTTGTCGGGACGCACCCCCGGCGTGACGATGTCCCCAGCCGCATCGCCTCCGGAGGACGACGTGACCGATCCCTGGGTGGCCCTGGAACCGGGGGCCGACCCCGCCGAACGTGTACGGACACTGCGGCGGGCGCACGACGCGTTCACCGAGGCGGGCCGGGTGCCGCGACCGGTACGGTCCGTGGTGGCCGACTCGTGGCGGCGGTCGGCGCGGGCGGGCGTCGGGCCGGACGGCACCGCGGACGTGGAGCTGACCGACGCGGACCTCGGCTCCTACCGGGCCGAGCATCCGCTGGCGCGGGTGATGCCGCTGTTCCGGGAGTTGATGGGCACGTTCGCCGCCGACGGAGAACATCTCCTCGCGGTCTGCGACGCGCACGGCCGGCTGCTCTGGGTCGAGGGTCACCCGGCGACACGGCGGCGGGCGGGGCGGATGAACTTCGTGCCGGGCGCGCGGTGGTCGGAGACCGCGGTGGGGACGAACGCGCCGGGGACGGCGGTCGCCGTGGACCGGCCGGTGCAGGTGTTCGCGGCCGAGCACTTCATCCGGCGGGTGCAGCCGTGGACGTGCGCGGCGGCGCCGGTGCACGATCCGCGGACCGGGCGGGTACTGGGCGCGGTGGACATCACCGGCGGCGACGGGCTGGCGCATCCGCACAGCCTGGGCTTCGTCCAGGCGGTCGCGCGGGCCGCGGAGTCGCACCTCGCGCTGCTCGCCCCGGAGCGGCCGGAGACCGACCCGCCCGAGCTGACCGTGCTGGGGCGCGACGAGGCGTACCTCACCGCGGGCGGGCGGCGGATCAGGCTCAGCCGACGGCACAGCGAGATCCTGGTGCTGCTGGCCCGCCATCCGGAGGGCCTGACCGGGGACGAGTTGCTGTGCGCGCTGTACGAGGACGAGTCGGTGACGCCGGTGACGCTGCGGGTCGAACTCGCCCGGCTGCGCGGGGTGCTGGGGCCGGGACTGCTGGCCTCGCGGCCGTACCGGCTCACCGTCCCCGTCGAGTCGGACGTCACCGTCGTGGAACGGCGGCTGGCGGCCGGGGCGGTCACGGCCGCGATCACGGCGTACACCGGGCCGCCGCTGCCGGCGTCGCGGGCACCGGCGGTGGTGCGGCTCCGCAGCCGCCTGGCCGACGGTCTGCGCGCCGCCCTGCTGGCCGGCCGGGACCCCGACCTGCTCGCCGACTGGGCGCACGCGCCGTGGGGCGAGGACGACATCGACGTGTGGCGGGCGCTGGCAGCGGCACGACCGACGGCCGCGGTACGGGCCCGGCTGGCCGCCCTGGAGTCGGAGCTGGCGGCGCCGGCGTCGTGGACGCGCCGCTGATCACCGGCCGCCCGCCCGCTCCGGCACGGTCGGCGGACACTCCACCGGAACGCCCCGGTCCGGTCGCGGCCGCGCCCCGCGCAACGTGCATGCAACGTCGGCCTGCCTAGCCTCGCGCACAGAGCTGTCCAACGGCGGGCAGCGCTGCTGAGGGAGGCCCTCCACCATGACCCGTTACGCGGCGCCCGGAACCGACGGCGCGATCGTCTCCTACCAGACGCGTTACGACCACTTCATCGGCGGCGAGTACGTGCCTCCGGCCCGCGGCCGGTACTTCGAGAACCCGTCCCCGGTGAACGGGCAGCCGTTCGCCGAGGTGGCCCGCGGCACGGCGGAGGACGTGGAGCGGGCGCTCGACGCGGCGCACGCGGCCGCGCCGGGCTGGGGCCGGACGTCGGCGAGCGAGCGCTCCGACATCCTGCTGAAGATCGCGGACCGCATGGAGGCCCACCTGGAGCCGCTCGCGGTCGCGGAGAGCTGGGAGAACGGCAAGCCGGTCCGCGAGACGCTGGCGGCGGACATCCCGCTGGCCATCGACCACTTCCGCTACTTCGCGGGGGCGGTCCGAGGGCAGGAGGGTTCCCTCAGCGAACTCGACGAGGACACGGTGGCGTACCACTTCCACGAGCCGCTCGGGGTGGTCGCGCAGATCATCCCGTGGAACTTCCCCATCCTGATGGCGACGTGGAAGCTCGCGCCGGCCCTCGCCGCCGGCAACGCGGTGGTCATCAAGCCCGCCGAGCAGACGCCGGTGTCGCTGCACTACTGGATGAGTCTGGTCGCGGACCTGCTGCCGCCGGGCGTGGTGAACATCGTCAACGGCTTCGGCGAGGAGGCGGGCAAGCCGCTCGCGTCCAGCCCGCGGGTGGCGAAGGTCGCGTTCACCGGTGAGACGTCGACCGGGCGGCTGATCATGCAGTACGCCGCGGAGAACCTGAAGCCGGTCACGCTGGAACTGGGCGGCAAGTCGCCGAACATCTTCTTCGACGACGTCTGGGAGAAGGACGACGACCTGCGCGACAAGGCCCTGGAGGGCTTCACGATGTTCGCGCTGAACCAGGGCGAGGTGTGCACCTGCCCGTCGCGCGGGCTGGTCCAGCGCGGCAACTACTCCGAGTTCATGGCGGCCGCCGTGGCCCGCACCGAACTGATCAGGCCCGGACACCCGCTGGACACCGACACGATGATCGGCGCCCAGGCGTCCGGCGACCAGCTCAGCAAGATCCTCTCGTACATCGACATCGGCCGGCAGGAGGGCGCGAAGATCCTCACCGGTGGTGAACGAGCCGACTACGACGGCGAGTTGAAGGACGGCTACTACGTCCAGCCGACCATCTTCGAGGGCGACAACCGCATGCGGATCTTCCAGGAGGAGATCTTCGGCCCGGTCGTCTCGGTGGCCTCGTTCGACGACTTCGAGGATGCCGTCAAGATCGCCAACGACACGCCGTACGGCCTCGGCGCCGGCGTGTGGACACGGGACATCAACACGGCGTACCGCGCGGGACGGGCCATCCAGGCGGGCCGCGTCTGGACCAACTGCTACCACGCCTACCCGGCGCACGCGGCGTTCGGCGGCTACAAGCAGTCGGGAATCGGCCGCGAGACGCACAAGATGATGCTGGAGCACTACCAGCAGACGAAGAACCTGCTGGTGTCGTACTCACCGAAGAAGCTGGGCTTCTTCTAGGACTCACATCGCTTGCCTGGAGCCGCGATCGCCCTCCAGGCAACTTCCACAGCACTTACTTTGCGTCACGACATCAACACTTAGAGTGAGTGCGCGACCGTCGAACGAGCCTCCCCGGACCGTACACGTACCGATGGGGACTCCCCTGCTGTCACGGCTGCTTCCGCCGCAGGTGCGCGCAGGCCGAGGGGTAGGTGTCGCAGTAGCTCTTGTACTGCCGCACGGACGTGGCCTCCAGCATCGCGTGCGCGACGGCCCTGGAGAGGGTGTCGGCCGCCGCAGAGCCGATCCGGGTGAGGGCGCCTGTGTCGTCCGGCTCGTCGTTCGACAGGCGCCGGCCGGTGCCGGTGGACACGGAGAAGATCGTGTCGCCGTCGGAGAGGGTGTGCGAGGGGTTGAGCGCCCGGGCCAGTCCGTCCTGGGCGGCGGCGGCCATCCTGGTCAGCGCCGCGTTGTCCATCCCCGCGCTGGTGGCGACGACCGCGATCGTGGTGTTGCGGCCCCGGTCCGCCCCGGTCTGCGGCACCCCCGGGGCCGGCCGACACTCCGCGCGGGAGGGCCTGCGCAGTCCGGCGAACTCGTCGCCGATGCCCGGTGCGGCTCCCAGCAGGGTGCAGTCCCTCGGGTCCACGGGGCTTCCGAGGGCATTGACCACGACGAGTGCCCCGACGACGGTCCCGTCGGCCAGTGTGACGCTGGCCGTTCCCACGCCTCCTTTGAGGGTGCTCGCCGCGGCGAGGGCTCCTGTTCCGGCACCCACGGTGCCCTGGCGCACCGGGCCGTCCTCGGCCGCCTCCATCGCCCGGTATCCCCAGGAGGCGGTCGGCCGTGCCCGGTTGCTGCCCCCTCGTCCGATGTCGTAGATGACCGCTCCCGGCACGATGGGGAGCGAGACCCCTTTCCGGTCCTCCAGCCAGTGCATCGCGCCGACGCCGACGTCCAGGCCCCAGTCGCTGCCACCGGTCAGGACGATCGCGTCGACACCGGGGTTGGCGTTGACGGGGTCGAGGGTGTCGGTCGTCCACGTTCCAGGGGATCCGCCGCGTACGTCGACGCCGGCGAGCGCCTTGTCCGGCATCTGGACGACGGTCGATCCGGTGAGGTAGGGCGGTCGGGTGGACTGCACCTGACCGACCCTGATGCCGGGGACGTCGGTGACGGCGTTCAACGGACCCGGCACGGGGGCCGCCGTCGCGCCCTTCGTCCGCCCGGCGGCCCGGGAGGCTTCGGCGCCGAGCACGAGACACGAAGCGGCCACCGCGCAGACCGACCCCATCGCCAGCAGACGGGTGCTCAAGAAGACCATGCCGACCTCTTCTCCGGATCGTCCGGCCATGCCGGAAACCGTGCCGCTTGGTGGCGGCGCGCAGAAAGCTAGCGGTCCGAGGTGTCGGGCGACCGGCGGCACGCCAGGGGGTGGGCCGTCCGGGCATCGGCATCCGCCCGGGCGAGGCAGCCGGCGGGGCGCCGCGCCCGGGTTGTCGTGATGAGGGTGCCACCGGCACCCGCCCGATGCGCAGCGGGTTCACGAGCGGGTGGAGGGCTGCGTCGATGCGGCGGGCGCCGAGGACGTCCAGGAGTTGACGTTCACCTGGGGCCGGCCGCCGATAGGGCCGACGGTCAGGCCGATCCGCGGGGTGCGGGCCGCGGCCGCCTGTGCCGCGATGAGCTTGAAGTACACCAGCAGGCTGTCGTTGACGTCCTTCTCCACGCAGCGAACGCCGCTTGCGGCGGGTGACGCCACGGATGCCGCGTTCCCGCATCACTCGGGCGATGCGCTTGCGCTTCACGCGCCGCCCCGGACTTGATCAACGCGGTGTCGTCGCGGGCGAGGACAGTGCCACGGCGGTAGGGCCGGACCGAGGAACCCGCGCCGGCCTCCGCAAGCGCCGGATCCGATGTCGTACTCGTCAGTGGTCGCAGTCGTTCTTCCCGTCCACCTCGGGCACGTGCTGCAAGAGCTGTCCGCCGTCAGACCTCTCGCACCGTTGGACGTACGCGACGGTGTCCACGGTGACCGCATGGAGTCCGACGCTGACGAACTCGCTGGGCGCCGGCCCCAAATTCTTGCGCCGTCGATCGCGGCCGGCGCATTCACCAGGGCCAGTCCCAGTCCTTTTCGCATCCGAACGCCTGCGACACGATTTCAACCTTTTCGCCTTCCGGCGTTTCAGCCCAACACGTTCTCTCACCGGAGGAGGGAACATACAGCCATAAAATCAAAGCCGCGACGACAAGAGAGAAAGCACTCCCGATGATTTTCAGCATCATCAGCTTGGACGAGACATCATCGGTTATCTCCCTAAGGCTCTTCACCACCCGGGTCTCGACGATATGCGAAGCAGTGCAATGCACGCTCCCCCTGTCCCCATCAAGGAGAACCAAGAGGTGAATCACTTGCTTGGGCTGAATGAGTGAAGGCCCGATCCGTAGACAACTTCGCGAAAAGAGGATGGGCGGCGTCGGCGCAGAGACCGGGAGAACTTCAGGAGTGACTGAAATGACAGGCTGCCCCAAATCGAATATCAACGATTCATCGCCGCTATGAAAGTCACCCGGCGTGATCGCCTTGCGCCCGTCATTCTTTATGGAGAGGCGGCAGAACCTGGGTTTCTCCACTCGCACGGCGTCGCTGAACACCTGGACATTCGGCGCGTCATCGGGCAGCAAGGAGGTCCCCGAGCTGACCTGCCAAGAGATCCGCCGTCGAGGATTGGTGGCCACATAGGCCCACCACCCACTGAGGAGCGCCACTATGATTCCACCAATAAAAGAGAAAAGCATGTTCAAGGAATCATTGGACCAGAAGTATCCAGCAGCATACATTCCCGTTCCCCCCCCCATCGGAGAGGTCCATCCTAGGGGAAACCCGCCCCGCGACGGGGCACAGCCCCAGGATCCGCTCATAGGCCTCGGGCCGCTCACGAGGTCAAGATCGAGTCGTCCGAAGCGGACCGACCGCAGAAGCGCTGGAAGGGATCTCCCGCAAGCGAAAGTCAACACCGTGCGACGGTGGCGCAATCGTTCCGGGCGGAGCGACAGTCGAGCGCAGAACAAACCAGCCTTCCGCGGGCATCAGGGCCTCATTTGATCATGGCGCAAAACGCCATGTCCGCTCATCGAGAGGGTGAGCAGCTTCCGCGTGGACGGCGCCTCGACTGCCGACAGTGCGGTTCCTCACCGACGAGAAGCCCCACCGGATGTCAGGTCACGATCTCGCGAGCCACGAGTGGAACCTTCGGCCCTCAAGGAAGCGCCTGTGACGGATCGGTGGTGATCCACCCGTCGCGAGCGGCACTCGACCCCACGGCTTGCCGAACCCAGATCCGGACCATGTCCGGACCAGCCGTCCGCAGCTTGCGGCGACCGCGGCTTTCCTGCTGGTCGAGCGACGTCCGAGCTCTGACCCCCAGCAGACGAAGAACCTGCCGGTGTCGTACTCGCCGAAGAAGCCGGGCTTCTTCTGGACGCGCGGGAAGGGCGCCCGACCTGGGTTCTGACCCGTCAGGCGCCCTTCGCCGGGCCCGTTCCCGACCGGGCCCGGCTCGTGCGCCGGCTCCTGGTTCCTCCCACGGTCGCGCCCCTCCCGGCCAGTGCCTCCGGACCAGTCGCGGACCACGCTCCCGGTCCGCCCCCCGGGTACGTCACCTTGGTCGACGCGCCGCCACTCGTTCGTGGACCGCTCAATGAAACGGTTCGCCTGCTTCCGAAGACCGTCAAGGAACGTGGCGGCACGCGGGCGGGCGGCACGGGACCGGTCCTCTGCCTGCCGTTCGGGTCGCGGGGACGCGTGCGGGGCCGCACAGGCCGCCCTGCGCAACTCGCGAGCCCCGGGTCGGACTCCCGACTCGCGGCAGATTCCCTGCTCACCGCCCACCCCTGTGATCAACTTTGACCGTTTCATTGACATTTCATCCGGAGACCCTCATGTTGGGAGCGCTCCCATAACAGCTTGCCACTGGAAGGAGTTCCCCCCACATGCGCAAACAGATTTCGTTAGCCGGGCGTTCACGGTCGCCCCTCCGCCGGCCCCTCCAGGCGCTCGTCATGCTGTTCGCCGTGGTTGCCGGCGCACTGACCTGGTCGGCCCCCGCCCAAGCCCACGGCACCGTCGTCGACCCCGCCTCCCGCGCGTACCAGTGCTGGAAGACGTGGGGCAGCAACCACACGAACCCGGCCATGCAGACCGAGGACCCCATGTGTTGGCAGGCCTTCCAGGCCAACTCCGACACCATGTGGAACTGGATGAGCGCGCTCCGCGACGGTCTCGGTGGTCAGTTCCAGGCGCGGACCCCCGACGGGACGCTCTGCAGCAACAACCTCTCGAGGAACGACAGCCTGAACAAGCCCGGGCGGTGGAGGACCACCAACGTCGGCAACAACTTCTCGGTCCACCTGCACGACCAGGCGTCCCACGGCGCCGACTACTTGAAGGTCTACGTGAGCAAGCAGGGCTTCGACCCCAAGACCCAGAAACTGGGATGGGGCAACCTCGACTTCATCACGCAGACCGGCCGCTTCGCCCCGGCGCAGGACATCACGTTCCCCGTCCAGACCTCCGGCTACACCGGACACCACGTCCTGTTCGTGATCTGGCAGGCCTCGCACCTCGACCAGGCCTACATGTGGTGCAGCGACGTGAACTTCGGCTGAGCCGGGGAGCGCCGCACACGGCACCGGCCTCGGCCGGGCGCCGGTGACCCGCCGCCCGGCCGACCGAGCCCCGTCGGGGCAGGGGACCCATGTGGCCACCCTGCCCCGACGGGGCTTCCCGTGCTCGATCCGGACCAGGTGCCGGCCGACTCGGCTCAGCGGCAAACGATTCCCCCCTTTGCCGCAGGTCAGGGGCGGCGGCGAGCGTGCAGCACGGGCGGACGAAGAACCCTCTGGTGTCCTACTCGCCGAAGAAGCCGGGCTTCTTCCGGGTTCCGTCCGGCCGATCCCGGGTTGTGGGAGGATGCCGCCCGTGGCTTACATCCGAAGGGGCCGTGCCTCGTAGAACACCGGCTTCACTTCGGCCGCGGGAACGCGGCTGGGGCAGCCCCTGGGTGCGGTGTCGCGATGTCCCGGGTCTGTCGGGAGCGGCGAATGCCGCTGTCCGTGTGCTCGAACGGGAGCGGTTGTCTCCGGGCATCGTGGCGGTGGCGCTGAGCGTGTGGTCCGTGCGCGTCCACGGCACGAGGCGCCGGTGGAGACAAGCGGAGACGGAGTTCACCTGCCCCTGCTGCGGTGAGGGTTGGGCCCGGGACAAGCTGCGAGACGCTCTGTTCATGCTTCCGCCGAGGGCCGCCGGCGAACTTCGGGTGCAGGTCGAGCGCCTGGACGCGGTGCTCCTCGGGCGAACGCATCACGAGCCGTCAGAAGAAACGGAGTCGGCGTGGTGGCATCACAGGTGCTGACCGCACCGGTGTCGCCCACCGGTTCGTCGACTCTCGCGTGACCGGTCGGGGAACCGGCAGGGGCGGGGTGGCGACGTCCGGAGCCGCATCACGGCCCTCGTCCGGATGTGCCCGGAGCCACTCGGTCCCGGGGGGCGGGAGGTCCGAGGAGCTGTCGACCCTTCGGTGTTCGGACAGAGCGCGTCGTCCGCCATCGCCGCCCTCGAGGCCGGGTCCCCACGGGGCTGCCGGGGTCGGGTCGGGTCGGGTCGGGTCGGGTGCGAGAATGCCGTCCTTGAGCGAACACGCACGGGCTCGCGCCGAGGTACGGGCCGCGTCGGGAGTCGGGGGTAACCATGGCGGTGGTCATGTGTCCGTTGTGCAGTGACGACGAGGACGTCGAGATGGTGGGTGTCCTCGACGACGGACGCCGACTCGTCAGACACCGGTGCGGCTTCGAGTGGAAGCACCGGGTCGCCGTCACCCCCCGGGGGAATTCCCCCCGCTCCTTCAGCGACCTCAAGGCCCGCTTCCCGAAGCCCGAGGACGTCGAGCCCCGGTGGCGGGAACGGGCGGCCCGGCTCAAGGAGCGGTACCTCGCCACCAGACCGGGCTTCGACCCCGAGGTGGCGGCCTACTGGGCGAAGTACCGGCAGATCTTCTCTCCCGAGGGGCTGCGGACGAGTGACCCGAGGCTCCTCAAGGACTTCGCCAACTCCGACGTCGGAGCCCACCCGGGCAACCAGGCGACCTTCAACTCCGCCTGGAACGCCATGGGGGACACCGCGGCCGGGGAGGCCACGAGCAAGACCATCGCGTACCTCCTGCACGGGCCTGCCGACGTCCCGGTCGAGGACCGGCTGCAGCAACTCCTGAGCGGCACCCAGCCGTTCGCCATGACCGGCTTCAAGGAAGCCCTCCTCACGAGGGTTCTCTGCGTGACGGAGCCCGAACGGTTCCTGTCGATCCTCAAGTACACGACGGAGGCGGGCGGCAAGCGCGAGATCGCGCGGCTGGTCTACGGTCTGGAGCTGCCGACGCCGGAGTCGGTGAACTGGACGCTCGGCCGGCTCATCCTCTGGAGCAACGACCTCCTGCGTGCCCTCGTCGGCGAAGGGTTCGCCAACCAGCAGCACTCCGCCGCGTTCCTGTGGTGGGCCAAGGACCAGCCCGACGGGCCGCAGTAGGCGAACGTCTCTGCCGGTGGGGAAGGCCGTGCGGGCAGAGACCTCGGGCGTCGGTCACGCGGAAGCGTTCAGGGCATCGGCGCGCGCCCGGGTCCGCCGGTCCCGGGCAGCCCCGGGGCGACCGACCGGCAGACGGGTGCCGATCGGCCCCTGTGCTGCCCGGAGGGGCTGACGCCGCTCCCACGGACGGGCACGCACGCCGAACCGGTGCCGCCGCGCCGCGCCGTACCCGTCGGGGCCGGGGCGCATCCGCCCGCGTCTTCTGCCGTTCCGTGGACGGACGTCGGGCAGGCCCTAATCGCCTCCCCCGCCGCCGTCGCCTCCCCCGCCGCCGTCGCTTCCGCCGCTTCCGCCGCCGTCTCCGCCGTCCCCGCCGTCCGCGCCCCAGCCGTCGCCGTGGCCGTTGCCGGGTTCGTTGTCGTCCCTCCCCTGCCCGAGGTTGCTGAACCAGGGTCGGTTCCACATCTCGTCGGCGGCGATCGGTTCGTCCCCGTTCGCCGGGCGCCGCTGCGATCGGAACCGTGCCAGGCCCGTCGTGTCGCCGAGTCCGAACGAAACGGCGAAGGCATGCGCCATGACGGCATCCAGCGGATCGGGGCTCTCGTGGCGCACGGGGCCCAACGGCAGCAGTACCGAGCCCGGCTCGGGCACCGGGCGGCGCGGGGGGCGCGTCAGCAGCGCCACTCTCCGTTCGCCGCGCAGCAGCCACGAACTCACCGCGTTCTCCCGCCGCAGCACCCAGTGCTGCCCGGCCAGTAGCACCTCCACGGAACTTTTGGACCTGCGCAGCTTCTTCTTCAGGACGACCTCCGCCGTGGCGTCACCGATCGTCAGACGCAGGCCCCCGGACGGTCCGGGTGCGTCGCGGTGGAAGCCGTGTGACGCCCGGATCCGTACGACGGGGGCGTGCGGTCCCCAGACGTCCACGCGCACCAGGCGCCGGTCCACGGCGACGGTGATCGGCCCGGCGGGGCCGGGCGCGAAGCGCCGTGCGATCCACAGCGGTACGCCCTCGGCCCGGGCCCGGTCCGCCAGGGCGGCCACTTGGCCGGGCCCGCCGCACCGCCGTGTCGCCAGCTCCCCCAGCGCGCGGGCGAACCCGGCGGCCTGCCGCACCCTCACCGGCCTGGTGGTGCCGGTGGCACGGGTCACCGGGACGACCCCGGTCCCCTCCGGCAGCTGCTCCAGCGGGCGTTCCGTCCCGCCGCCCCCGAGCCAGCGTCCCCGCTGGAACGCCTCGGCCATGGCGCCGAGGTTCAGCTCGTGCGGCGGCATCGTCCTGCCACCGATCCGCAGTCGGTCCTCGGTCAACTCCACGGTCCGCGCCAGCGGATTCCACGACCGTTCGCCATAGAGCACCTGGCTCAACACCATCCCCCGTACGTACGTGGCCGGTCCGGCCGGTCCCAGCCTCACACACCCCGGCGGGACGCCACCACGGGGGCGGCCGACCGGGAAAACCCCCGCGCGGGTTCACCGTGCACGGCGGAGCCGGGCACGGTGAACACCGACGGACGCGGGACACCGACGGACGCGGAACGCCGCTCCCGCCGACAGCGACAGCCGACAGCCGACAGCCGACAGCCGACAGCCGACAGCGAAGGATCCGCCCGGCCCCGGGCACGGCGTGCCCCCGCCCGGGGCCGGCTCCGCAAGGCCGGCCGCCCGCCGGCGTACCGCGGCGGGGGGAAGCGCGCCGAGCGCTCGCGGCGGCCGTCGCGGCGTCGCACAGCGCCGTCGACCGGCGGCGCGGGTCGTTCCCCGGAGCCCGGACACCGCTTCGGTGGGGGGCCGCCGCGGTCAGGTGTCACTTGCTGACGGCGAAACGCATCAGGGCGTGTTCGTCGCCCTGCTTGATCTTGCCCGTCACGTTGATCACTTCGAGTTTCCAGCTGCCGCCGACCCGGACGGCCTTGGCCACGGCACAGCCGTTGTCGTGAGTGAGCAGGCTCGGCCAGATGTCGGCGACCTGCTGGGAGCTGCCCCCGGTCCCGTCGTAGACCTTGAAGCTGATGTTGCGCGCCTTCTGGAAGGAGCTGCCCTTCTTGTAGGCGGCGGCGACGAACACGATCGACGTGACGTTGGGCGGTACCCGGGCGAACTCGACGGTCACCGTCTCGTCGTCCCCGTCACCGCGCCCGGTCTGGTTGTCGCCGCTGTGGACCAGCGAGCCGTTGCCCATGGGGTCGAGCGAGTCGAGCCCGGCGAGGCGCACCGGGTCCGCGCCCTGCATGGCGACGGCTATCAGGTCGAGGTCGGTGCCGGTGTTGCGACGCAGCTTGCCCAGCACCCCACCGCTGCTGCCGGCGGTGGGGTCCCAGGAGACCCCGATGGACAGGTGGGTCACTCCGTCCAGGTCGGCCGGGCCGTCTTCCTTGGTGAGGGTGATCATGTGTGGCTCATTCCTTTGTCTCAAAGTGACTACGACAAGCAGAGTGTGCCCCGCGCCTTCGCGGTTCCCCGCAAAGGGTCCCGGTGGGCGTTCGGACTCCGCGCTCCGCCGTCGGTTCCGGGAGCGGGGCGACGGGGTCCGGGCGAGTTCCCGTTCGAGCTCGTCCAGGGCGTGGCGGGCCGCGGTGATGCGGTCCAGGAGCGGGGCTCCGTCGCCGGACGCCCGCTCCTCCGGGAGGGGCCGCGGTTCCTCGTCCTCCCCCTCCTTGGCCTCCTCGAGGGAGGTGAGCACCACCCCGATGAGGACGTTGACCAGCACGAAGGAGGCGATCAGGACGTAGGAGGCGTAGCAGACGAGGCTCCAGCGGGACACCTCGAGGCCGGTGAGGGCGAACCAGCGGGCCTCGGTGAGGGCGCGGCAGCGGTGGGCGAGCTCCGGACGGGCGGGCTGGGCCGCCGTGTCGGCGGTGGGGTCGTAGCGGTCCTGCATCCTGCTGTCCCTGCTCCCGGTGCGGGGTGACGGTCTCGGCCGAGCGGGCTGGAAGGCGGACTTGTCGAGCGGTCCTGCCCCAGGAGAGACTTCTACAGCAACGTAGATTTCCGTGCGTCACCGGTCCGCCGATCGGCCGCCGTGAACCCCGGGAGAGAGCACACGATGTTCGGCATGAGTGAACTGGCCCTGATCCTCCTCGTCGTGGTGGTCGTCCTCGGGATCAGGAAACTGCCCGAGTTGACGCGCTCGGCGGGCAAGGCCGCACGGATCTTCAAGAGCGAGGCGAAGGCCCTGAAGGAACAGGACGGTCCCGGTGGTGCCGGTGGTCCCGCCGGAGCGGGGCCGGCCGTCTCCGCCACCGTCGTGGACCGGGACGGTGCCTCGCCGCGCTCCTGACGGCGTGGTGAGCCGGCCGGGCCCGGTCCAGGCGACGGGGCGGCGCCAACTTTCGTGTTCATCAGCCCCGTTGACCTCCCCTGCTAAGCTGCCCGGGTCGTCCGCCGATCACCGTGAGTCGGCGTTCCCTCATACCTCGTCCCGGGCCTGACGGGCATACCTCGTCCCGGGCCTGACGGCGTGTGGCGCGTCCGCGGCCGGCGGCCCGGCCGGTCTCCTTCCCGAAAGGCTTCGATGTCGCTCACTCCTGCCGACGAGGTGCTGTCACGCACGGTGACGGCACTGCGAGCCGCCGGATGTGTGTTCGCCGAGGAGGAGGCGCGGCTTCTCCTCGAGGCCGCCGCGACGCCCGCCGAACTGGACGCGCTGGTCCGCCGTCGCGTCGTAGGCGAACCGCTCGAAGTCATCGTCGGCTGGGCCGGGTTCTGCGGCCTGCGGGTCCGGGTGGACGCCGGTGTGTTCGTCCCGCGTCAGCGCACCCGGTTCCTGGTCGACCTCGCGGTGGAGCTGGCCCGGCCGGGCGCGGTCGTCGTCGACCTGTGCTGCGGGACCGGAGCGATCGGCGCCGCCGTCGCCGCGCGGGTCCCCGGGATCGACCTCTCGTGCGCCGACGTCGACCCGCAGGCGGTCCGCTGCGCCCGGCTGAACGTCGGCCCCGACGCCCACGTGTACGAGGGCGACCTCTACGACGCGTTGCCCGACTCGCTGCGCGGCCGCACGGACGTCCTGGTCGTCAACGCGCCGTACGTGCCGACGGACGAGATCGCGATGATGCCGCCCGAGGCACGCGACCACGAACCGAAGCACGCGCTCGACGGCGGCGCCGACGGTGTCGGGATGCACCGGCGGGTCGCCGCCGGCGCACCGGCGTGGCTGGCGCCGGGCGGCAGCCTGCTGATCGAGACCAGCGAGGAGCAGGCGCCTCTCACGGCGCGGGCGATGGCCGACCACGGGCTCGTCCCGCGCGTGTCGACGAGCGACGAGATGTACTGCACGGTCGTCGTCGGAACCCTCCCCCGCGATTAGGACCCGCCCGGCGGATCGTGCCGACGCGCGTCGGGTCGGTGCAGAGAGGGACGTGCGAGGCCCGGTGGCAGGGCAGGTGGATGCCCGGCATCCGCTCGGCGATGTGGGCGAAGGGCAGATAGCAGATGTGCTCGACGTGCGGGGGCAGTTCCACCGCGGCGTCCAGCGCCAGGGCGTTGGACATCACCTGGCCCCGGCGGCTCACCCCGATGCTCTTCGGCCACGAGGGCACCGGCCGGGTCGAGGCGGTGGGCGAGGATCCGCCGGTTCCTCTCCACGCGGATCCCGCACCGCACGGCGCCCCACGGCACGAGATCGCACGGCGCTCCACGACACCGCACGGCACCCGCCTCGACGCCGAGGAGTGCGGCGGCACGCGGTCCTCGGACGGGAGCGTCCTGATCCGGGGTCACGCCCCTGTCCCGGATGTCCCGGACCGAAGGGACATGGCAGGACAGCCGCTACGACCTGTGCCCGGCCAGGGCATCCGGCGGCGTGAGCACGTGGTCACGCGGCTCCGACGAGCCGCACGCGCAGGTTGCGGAACTGACGGCTCTGCATGACGAGGTGGGCGGGTTCCCAGAACAGCAGGTCGATCGGCCTGGTGAGCAGGCGCGGGCGGCTGCGACCGAGCGTGCGGACGACGAGGCGGGTCTCCGTGCCGGCCGGTTCGAGGTGGAAGCCCCAGACGGAGCTGACGAACGCCGGTGGCGTCGGCTCGTGGAGGGGGTCGAACGGGCGGCCGGACGGCAGGCGCATGTCGGCCCGCAGCACGAGGGTCCGCTCGGGCACGAGGACCGCGACCGTGAACCAGGCGCTGCCGCCGGGTACCGAGGCGAGGCGCTGCCCCGGTTCCACGCCCTGCCACCGGGGGACGAGGCGATCCGCGCTCGGTCGTCCACGGTTGTCCAGCCGGTCCCAGCTGTACCAGCCGCCCCGGTCACAGCCCATCTGGGCCAGCCACGGCCAGACCCGCGAAGGGGGCGCGGGCAGAGTCGTGGCCATGGTCGAGCGGCTGTCGGCACCGGGGACGAGATCGTCTCCGGGAAGGGGACGCGCGGCCTCCTCCCGCGTCGCGCCCCGGGCCAGCATCCTCGGCCGCAGGACCAGGCCGTGCACCGCGGAGGCGACCACGGCGGCGGTGACAGTGGCCGGCCCGAGGGCGACGCGGTGTTCGCTCACACCCCGAGCGTCGCTCGTCGGGCCCGGCGACGCCACCCGGACCGCCCTCCTCAGCCTGTGGCCTGTGGCCTGCGACGGGCGACGGGCGACGGGCGACCGACAACCGAAGCGGCGACCAGCGGGTTCTCACGGCGGTGGGTTCTCCCGGCGGTGAATCCTCCGAGCGGCGGGCCCTCCGGGCAACGGCTCGGCCTGTCCCGTGCGCGGGCCCGGGACTTCACCCGTGGTGACCGGCGTGGGCCAGCTCGGCGAGGAGCCGTTCTGCCTCCGGGCCGGGAAGCCTCGCCTCGAGCAGCGGCAGGTAGATCTCCTCCTCCTTCGCGAAGTGGACCTTGAGCAGCGCGTACAGGCCGTAGAGGACACGTCGCAGCGCGGCCTGCCGTCCGTCGTCGAGGCCCTCCCGGTCCATCGCCTCGTGCAGGGTGTCCAGCTCGCGGGCCAGCCGGCCGACCTCGACGTGCTCCCTGGACATCGTCGCGGTCGCTTCGGCGGCGCCCATCACCCGGGCGACCGCCGGATACAGCACCCGGTCCTCGGCCTCCGCGTGCGGAACGAGGTGACCGGTCAGGAAACGCCGGAGGTCGACGAGCGCGGCGCCGAGTTCCTCGGGCGTCGTGCGGCCCACGGTGTCGGCGACCGTACGCAGGGTTTCGATGTGTGGCAGCAGGTGCGCGTGCTCGTCGTGCACCTGCTGGGTCAACGTGGTCACGATCTCCTCCTCGCCGGGTCGGGCGCGGCTGCGTCGAAGTCGAAGGGGACGGCGCTCGGCCCGGCGGCTCCCGGTGGCCGGACGAACGGCGCGGTCCGGCGGGCAGCGGCCGGGGAGGGCGACGGGCCGGCGGATCCGGTCGCCTGTCATGGCCACGCGGGTCCCCGGAGGCCGCCCGTGCCGGGGACGAGCCCGGCGCACCTGCTGTCCCACGGCCTTCGCGCGCCTCGTTCTCTCAGGCCCCCGTTCCTTCAAGCCCTCGTTCCTTCAGGCTACGGAACCTCGCCCCCTGTCGCCCCGTGAGCACCCGTCCGGACCGCCACCGGTCCGGACCGCCACCGGACGGGACGGTCGCCGGACGGGACGGTCGCCGGACGGGCGGGGACATCACCCCGGCCGGTGACGGTGTCCGCGGAGTCGGTGGTGGTGCGGACCGTGGCAAACGGCGCGCGGCCGGGGGCGAGAAGTGCGCCTGGCGGCGCCGCCCCCGCCCGCCGTCCGGGGTGTCCGAGCGGAGTGGCGAGCGCGCGGCCGGCCGCAGGTCGAAACGTTCCTGCAGTTCATCGCACACCCGATCGCCGAACAACTCATCGAAGAAACGGAGGGGAACGGAGGAAAACGGCGAGACGTGAACCCGACGGAATCCAGTTTCTTCATATGAGCTGAGCTTCGGGAACGCTCTTGCCCGGCGCTCACGGTCTGCAGCTAGCTATGTGCTGCGCCCACTTCCTGGACCGGGTTCCGGACGAACCCTCGGTCGGGCCGGCGGCACACCGGGCGGTCCCGGGGCCGCCGGGCGGGGAAGTCGGCGGAAGAAGATCCGTACGTGAGGAGAAGCCATGAAGAAGGCCTACGAGGCGCCGACGCTCGTCCGGCTCGGCACCTTCCGCAAGGAGACGGGGCTCCTGGGACACTCCGGCAACGACCGGCTGATCCTGAGCAAGAACTGACGAGCGACGGTCCTTGACCCGACGTCATGACTGAACTGCACGAAAGTGCGGGGACGGGCCCCGGCGACGCGCACTTCGCGGTCTTCACCGACCGTGCGGACGCGGCCGCCGTGGCCCGCTCCTTCGCCCGTCCCGGAAGCCGGACCCTCGCGCACGCGTCGGGCCGGCCCTGGCTGGTCGGCCACTGGCACGACGACGAGGTCGTCACGGCGTCCGCCGGCGGCGTCCGGCTCGCCGTGGTCGGCTGCTGTCCGATCGACGCCGACGAACTGCAACGCCGGACCGCACGGTTGCGGGACCTCGCGGAGCTGGACGCCCTGGCCCGGTCCCTTCCCGGCAGTTTCCACCTGGTCTGTGCCCTCGACGGACGGGTCAGGGTGCAGGGCACCGCCTCCGGGCTGCGGCTCGTCTTCCACGCGGAGATCGACGGCGTACGGGTGGCCGCCACCCGCGCCGACACGCTCGCCGCCGTCCTGGGACTCGACCCCGACGTCGAGGAGCTGGCCGTCAGGCTGCTGTGGCCCGCCCCCTACCCGTTGTCCGAGACGTCGCTGTGGCGTGCGGTCACCGCCGTTCCCCCGCAGGACGCCGTGATCGTCGCGCCGGACGGGCGCACCGTCCGGCACACCCGCTGGTGGACACCGCCGGAGCCGGACCGGCCGCTCGCCGAGGCCGCGCCCCTGATCCGCGAGGCACTGCGGGAGGCCGTGGACGCCCGTACCCGGCAGGGCGGCGTGGTCAGCTGCGACCTCTCCGGAGGCCTCGACTCCACCTCCGTCTGCTTCCTCGCCGACCGCTCCCCCGCCCGCGTGCTGGCCAGCACGTGGCCGGGACGCGATCCGGCCGACACCGACCTGCGCTGGGCCGAGAGGGCGATGGAGCACCTGCCCGACGTCGAGCACGTGGTCTGGGACGCCGACGCCTCGCCGCTGGTCTACGAGGACCTGCTCACCGTCGACGACCTCCTCGACGAGCCCACCATCGGCGTCATGGACCGCTCCCGGGTCCTGCACCACCTGCCCGGTCTGGCCGCACGGGGCAGCCGGCTGCACCTGACCGGCATCGGGGGCGACCACGTGGCGTGGTGCTCCGAGGCGTACTACCACCGGCTGCTGCGCACCCGCCCCCTGCTGGCCGTACGGCAGTTGCGCGGGTTCCGGGCGCTGTGGCAGTGGCCGCTCGGCGGCACGGTCCGCGCCCTCGCCGACTCGCGGCCGTACGGGAAGTGGCTCGCCGACGCGGCCGGCCGGCTGCGCGCCCCGTCGCCGCCGTCCGTCGCGACGGGCCTCGGCTGGGGCAGGGCCCCGCGCCTGTTCGACTGGGTGACGCCCGAGGCCGAACGCATGGCCCGCCGGGCGCTGCTCACGTCCGCGGCCGGGGTCTCGCCGCTGCATCCGGACCGGGGCATGCACAGCGACCTGGAGCAGATCCGCTCGTGCACCCGCGTCATCCGCCAGTGGGACCGGATGGCGGCCCGCGCCGGTCTGCCGATGGCCTCGCCCTTCCTCGACGACCGCGTCATCGAGGCCTGCCTCGCGGTCCGTCCGGGGGAGCGCGTCTCGCCCTGGACGTACAAGCCCGTCCTGAGCGCCGCGATGCGCGGGATCGTGCCCGAGGCGTGTCTGCGGCGGGCCGACAAGGCCGCGGCCTCCATGGACGCCGCCAACGGGCTGCGGGAACACCGCGCCGACCTGCTGGCCCTGTGGGAGGACTCACGGCTGGAGGCGCTGGGCCTGGTCGACGGCGCCGCACTGCGCCGCCTCGCCCGGCGGCCCGCCTCTCCGGGACTGTCCGACGCCGTCCTCTACTCCACGATCGCCGCCGAGGTCTGGCTGCGGGGCCTCACCCCCGGCCACGCCCGCGCACCCCGCCCCTGACCACGTCCGCCCCCGACCACACCCGTGCCGACCACACCCGTACCGACCACGTCCCCCTTGATCACGCCCGCCCCACGGCGACCCGGCAGAAAGGCCTTCCCATGACCCTGCGGTTCGGTGACGACGTCTCCACGGCCGAGACCGACTACGGAACGGTCCTGTTGGACGAACGAGCGGGCGCCTACTGGGAGCTGAATCCGACCGCCACCCTGATCGTGCGGACGCTGCTCGACGGCGGAGCGGAGGCGGAGGCGGCCGCCGCCCTCGTCCGGGAGTTCGACATCGACCGGGCGCAGGCGCTGACGGACGTCGAGGCGCTCGTACGTGAGCTGCGGGACTCGGGGCTCGCCTCGTGACGACGCCCAGCGCACTGGAGCGGCCCACCGGCGTCCCCCGGGCCCGGCGCCTGGCCGCCCGCCTCGTCCTGCTGCCGGCCGTGGTCCTCGCGCTCCTGCCGCCCCGTCGCATCCGCGCCGTGCTCGGCTTCCTGCGACGCGGCGCCGCTCCCGCCACCGCCCTCCAGGCGCAGAGGGCGCGCGACGCCATGTGCGCGGCCAGCCTGCACTGCGCCGGCCCGAAGGGGTGCCTGCCGCGTTCCCTGGGAGCGGTGCTGCTGTGCCGGCTCGGCGGGTCGTGGCCGACCTGGTGCACCGGCGTACGCGTCGTGCCGCCCTTCACCGCGCACGCCTGGATCGAGGCGGAGGGCCGCCCGGTGGGCGAGGGCGTGCCGGAGGACTACTTCGCCCGGCTGGTGGCCGTCGCCCCGCCGTCCCGGCCGACGGACCGATGACCGGCACGCCGGACCCGGACGACGGCCGGAGCGCGGCCTCGGAGGGGGACAGATCCACCCGGGCGGCGGTGGTCACGATGTGCCGGCTGGTCTCCGGGCACCGGGGCGCGGTCGCCGTCGCCACCGTGCTGACCCTGGTGGGTTCCGCCCTGGGACTGGCCCAGCCGCTCGTCGCCAAAAACGTCGTGGACGCGAGCGGCCGCGGGGAGGTCCTCTGGCCGCCGCTGGCGCTCCTCGGCGCGCTGTTCGTCACCGAGGCGGCGACGGGAGCCGCGGGGCGCTTCCTCCTGGAACGGACGGGCGAAGGCGTCGTACGGCAACTGCGGCACGGGCTGGTGGGACGGCTGCTCCGGCTGGAGATGAGGGAGTACGACCGCCACCGGCGCGGCGACCTCATCTCCCGGGTGACCACCGACACCACCCTGCTCCGGGAGGTCGTGTCGCAGGCCCTGGTCGACCTGGTGACGGGCAGCCTCGTGGCCGCCGGGGCGATCGTCCTCATGGCGTGGCTCGACCCCCTGCTGCTGCTCCTGGTCGCCACCGTCGTGGCCGCGGCGGCCCTGGTCGTGGCCTCCCTGCTCAAGGGCATCCGGTGCGCGTCCGAACGCATGCAGGACGCGGTGGGCGCCGTCGCGGCCGACCTCGAACGCGCCCTGGGGGCCCTGCCGATGGTCCGCGTCCACCGCGCCGAGGAGCGCGAGGCGGCGGTCGTCGGCGCACGCGTCGACGCGGCCTACGGGGCGGGGGTGCGCACCGCGACGTTCGCCTCAATCATGAGCCCCGCCGTCGAACTCGCCGTCCGGGGCTCCTTCCTCGTCGTCCTGGTCGTCGGCGGCCTGCGCGTCAACGGCCACGCCGGCTCCCTCGGCGACCTCGTCGCCTTCCTGCTGTACGCCTCGTACCTCGCGCTGCCGCTGTCCTCCGTCTTCCACGCCGTGGGCCTGATCCAACGCGGGATGGGCGCCTACCGGCGCATCGACCAGGCCCTCCGGCTGCCCGTCGAACCCACCGCACCCCGGCTGCCGGAGGCAGACGCCCCCTCGCCCTTGCCGTCCCCGTCCCCTTCACCTTCGCCCTCGTCGTCGCTCTCCCCGTCACCGTCCCCCTCCCACTCCCCGTCACCGTCCCCCGCCCTCTCGCCGTCCGCGTTCGCCGTTCCCGATCAGCCGGCGCTCGCGCTGCGCGACGTCCGCTTCGGACACGATCCCGGCCGGCCGGTCCTGCGCGGCGTCTCGTTCACCGTCGCGCACCGGCAGCACGTCGCCTTGGTGGGCCGGTCCGGAGCCGGCAAGAGCACGGTGTTCGCCCTGGTGGCGAGGTTCTACGAGCCCGACGCGGGCCACCTCCTCTTCGACGGGGTGCCCGCGGCCAGGCTCAGCCGTGCGGAGTGCCGCCGCCGCATGGCCGTGGTCGACCAGAACGCCCACGTCGTCCGCGGCACCCTGCGCGACAACATCGCCTACGCCGTGCCCGGCGCTCCGGAAGCGGAGATCCGGCGCGTCGTGGAACTGGCCCGCCTCGAGGAGGTCGTCGACCGGCTCCCCGGCGGCCTGGACGCCGTCGTCGGTGAGCGCGGCAGCACCCTCTCCGGCGGCGAACGGCAACGCGTCGCCATCGCCCGCGCCCTGCTGGCGCGCCCCGCCCTGCTGTTGATGGACGAGCCCACCTCCCACCTCGACGCGATCAACGAGTCGGCCCTCACCACCGTCATGAAGGACGTCGCCCAGGAGTGCGCCCTGCTGGTCGTCGCGCACCGCCTGTCCACCGTGCAGCACGCCGACCACATCGTCGTGCTGCACGACGGCCGCGCCGGCGCCTCCGGACGCCACGAGGAACTGCTGGCGGGCAGCGCCCTCTACCGCGAGCTGGCCGCGAGCCAGACGCTCCGGCCGGGCGGGGACCCGGGAAACGGAACGCCTGTTCCCGTCTCCCCTCCGATCATCGGCCGTCACCGGATCTGATGGAATCGGCTCCGCCGCCGGCCCCCGGAAAGCCCGGGTCCGCTGGACACCCGCCGCGCCTGCCGGCATTCGTTCCTTTGACGACGTCGAAGACGCGGAGGAAGAAGACCGGCGGCTCCGGGCCGGGCGAATTCAGGCCGAGCGGCTCCGGGTCGAGCGAATTCAGGCCGAGCGGCTCCGGGTCGAGCGAATTCAGGCCGGGCGGGGCCGGGCCGGATGCTCCGGGCACGGGCGGGCCTGCCGTCGGGCGTCACGGCGGCGAACGGGGTGGGAGTCCACCGATCCGTTCTCCGGGTCGACGGCGACCAACGACGGCGGGGTGCCGCGGTCCGAGACGGGGCCGTCGGCACGGGCCGGGCGACGAGCCGGCCGGGCACTGGTGGGCCGGTCGAGGGCTTGCCCCGTTCGGTCCTTTCCCGGGCACGGCAAAACATCGCCGGCGTCCCGGAGCGGACTCGCCCACAAGGCAGGCGGGCGCCGAAAACGCAATCGGCGATATACGGAACAGCGGAACGCGCGATATGCCATACGGTCAGCCGTCATGGATTCGGCCACAGGGCCATGACGCCCCAAGTAAGTCAAGACTTACCTTCAGAGAGCTTTGACCGTATGGTGTGGCTCGAATCGAAGGAGCCCCCTGTTGTCGAAAACGAATGATCCCGCTGTGCGTGCGGTTGAATCGGAGCGGGATTACGTGTCCTCCTTATACGAATTGCTCACCGAGCGGCTTTCCGAGGCGCGAGCAAACCGAGCGAGCGTGCTGAAGGCCCCGGCGGACAGCGCCGGCGAGGCATACGAGAGGGAAATCGCCGCCGAGCGCCTGGCCGAGGAGATCGGCCGGCTGGAGGGCGCCGAGAAGGGGCTGGTCTTCGGGCGCATCGACCGGACGGACGGCACGGCCCTGCGCATCGGGCGGATCGGACTGCACACGGAGGAGGACGACCTGCCTCTGCTCGTGGACTGGCGCGCGAACGCGGCACGGCCCTTCTACGAGGCGACACCGGTCCACCCGATGGACCTGCGGCGGCGCCGGCACCTGTGCCTCGAGGAGCGCACGGTCGTCTCGGTGAGCGACGAACTGCTGGACGGGACCGCCCCGACCGACGAGGACGTCGTGGGGGACGGCCCCTTGGCCGAGGCCCTGTCGGCGCGGCGTACGGGCAGGATGCACGCGGCCGTCGCGACGCTGCAGGCCGAGCAGGACGAGATCGTCCGCTCCGCCCACCGCGGGGTGACCGTGGTGCAGGGCGGGCCCGGCACCGGCAAGACGGTGGTCGCCCTGCACCGGGCGGCCTACGTCCTGTACGCGTTCCCGCGCGCCGCGGAGGAGGGCGTCCTGGTGGTGGGCCCGAACGCCCGGTTCCTCGACTACATCTCCCAGGTCCTTCCCTCGCTCGGAGAGAACGACGTCGTTCTGGCGACCTGCCGGGAACTGGCCGGAGTGTCCACGGACGCGGTGGACCCGTTCGGCACGGCGCGCCTCAAGGGCGGCTCCGGCCTCGCCGGCGCCCTGGCCGGCCTGCTGCGCGTCCACCAGGCCCCCGCCGGTGACTTCACCGTGCGGGTCGGACGGGAACCGGTTCGCCTCTCCGACGAGGAGGTCGCCACGGCACGTGACGCGGCCGTGGCGGCCGCACCGGGGCACAACCCCGCGCGCCAGGTGTTCAAAGAGCTCTTGGTCGACGCCGTCACCGACGCGATGCGACGGGACCTGGGCGACCTCCTGGAGCAGATCGACGCCGATGCCGAAAGGATGACGGGCATCGACCTCGACCGATTCACGGGAGCCGCCCGGCACCGTACCGAAGGCGCGGCCGCCCCGCGTCCGGCCCACGAGCTGGACCTGGACGCCGTCCGAGCCGATCTCCTCGACGACGCCGGCGTGGACCGAGCGGTCGAGGAGCTGTGGCCGCGGCTGGTGCCCGGTGACCTCGTGAAGGCGCTCCTGACGGACGCCGGTGCCCTCGCCGAACGCCTGCCCCGTCTGACCGCGCAGGAGCGGTCCCTTCTGCTGCGCGGTCCGGACGGCCCGTGGACCGATGCCGATGTGCCGCTGCTGGACGAGGCGGCGTGCCTGGTCGACGGTCCTCCCGAGCGGACGTACGGGCACGTCGTCGTCGACGAGGCGCAGGAACTGACCGCCATGCAGTGGCGGATGATCGTCCGCCGCTGCCCGGCAAGGGCGATGACGCTGGTGGGCGACTTCGCCCAGGCAGGCCCGGTCGCGACGGCACGCGACTGGAAGGAAGCGCTGAGCCCCCACGTCGGACCGCGGTTCGCACTGCACCACCTGACCGTCAGCTACCGCACCACGCAGGAGATCCTGGAGAGCGTCCGGGACCTGCTCACGCGGATCGCTCCGGACCAGAAGCCCACACGGTCACTGCGAAGCGGCGAGAGCCCCCGCACCGTGACCACGCCTCCGGACGCACTGGTGACCGCGGCCGTTCGGGAACTCCGCGCCCAGAGCACCGCGCACCCGGGCGAGCTTCTGGGGGTGATCTGCGCGGACACCAGGGTGAGCGAGCTGACGGCCCGGGGCATCGCCCACCACGCACGCATCGTGCCGGCGTCCGAAGCGCGCGGCCTGGAATTCGACGGGGTCGTCGTCATGGACCCGGAGGAGATCACCACGGCCCGCCCCGGCGGGGAAAGGGACTTGTACGTAGCCCTGACCCGTGCCACCAAGCGCCTCTGCACCATCACCGTCCGACCCGCCCGGCTGTGCGACACCCGGAACGGTCCGCCGCAGGTCGCGACGGGCACGGCCAGGGCTCCGTCGCCGTGGATCCGGCAGGAAATGCGGTAGTCGGTAGTACGCCTCCGTGACCGCACAACCGTCCGCATGCGGGTCCGCTGTGAGGGCTCGGGGGAGGAGGCTGCCGGTGCGCGACGCCGACCAGGCCTGGCACCAGCAGGTTCGCCCGGGTCATGCCCCCAGGTCCTCCGTCAGGGGCAGGCACTCGGCGAGCAGGTCGACGACATCGCGCCAGGCGCGCTGCGCGTGGCGTGGGTGGTGGCCGACGCCGGGGACCGTGGGGTGGTCGACCGGCGGGTGGTGGAAGGCGTGCAAGGCGCCGCCGTACACCGTGAGGCGCCAGTCGACGCCCGCGGCCTGCATCTCGGCGGTGAACGCGTCGCGTCGCGCGGGCGGCATGATCGGGTCTTCCGACCCGACCCCGGCCCACACCGGGCAGCGGATGCGCGCCGCCTCGCCCGGTCGGCCCGTGGTCAGTGCGTTGACCGTCCCGATCGCGCGCAGGTCGACGCCGTCGCGCCCGAGTTCCAGCCCGACGGCGCCCCCGGTTCCGTAGCCGACGGCGGCGATCCGGTCGGGGTCGGCCCGGGGCTCGGTGCGCAACACGTCGAGCGCCGCATGGCCGATCCCCCGCATCCGGTCGGGGTCGGCGAGCAGCGGCAGGCAACGGGCCAGCATCTCCTCGGGGTCTCCTAAATAGCGCCCGCCATGAAGGTCGAAGGCCAGCACTACGTATCCCAGCCCGGCGAGAGCATCGGCCCGGCGGCGCTCGACGTCGCTGAGCCCCATGCCCTCCGGTCCGAGCAGCACCGCGGGCCGACGGCCGACACCGGCCGGGAGCGCGAGGTGCCCGGTCATCGTCGAACCGTCGGCCGGGTACTCGACCGTACGCGTCGTGATCCTCGTCATGAGACCGGACTGTAGTGATCGTCGAGCCCGGTCCGGCCGCTGCTCTGCCGTCGGCAGAACAGCACGGGCGTCCCCAGTCGCACGCCCCGCCCCGGGCCCGGAGATCAGCCGGTACCGGCAGCAACGACCTTCGGCCGGAGAGGTGACGGCCGGCACCGGCCGGACACCAGGATCCCGTATGGGCGGCTCCCGGCTCTCGGCTACGGCCACGGCCGGTTTACCGGATCCAGGAGCAAGCAGATCGACACCGCGCACCCCCCGACTTCCGATATACCCCCCAGGGGTATAGAGTCGGTCTTGTCGGGAGAGGGTGGATCACCCCCTCCGGAAGCGACCCGTACATCGACAGGCGAGGAAGAAGCCATGACCGACCCGAAGAACTCCGGCTCCTGCTGCTCCACCGACGGCTCGTGCCACTCCGGCGCCGCGGCCGGCACCCAGGACGGCGCCGTCACCACCGTCTACCAGGTGTCCGGCATGACCTGCGGGCACTGCGAGGGCGCGGTCTCGCGGGAGATCTCCGCACTCGACGGCGTCACCGCGGTCACGGCGGTCGCCGGGACCGGTGAGGTCACCGTCACCTCCGCCGCCCCGCTCGACGAGGAGGCCGTCCGCGCCGCCGTCGACGAGGCCGGTTACGAGCTCGCCGGCACGGCATGAGCCCGTCCGGGGCCCGACGGCCCCGGAGCACGCGCATTCCTCCCCGCCGGGGCGTGCCGCTCCGCTGATACGGACGCCGCACGTCCCGGCCCTCCCCAGGAGTACCTCCATGACCAGCACGGCTCCCGAGAAGACGCTTCCCGGCCGGGCACCCTCGCCCGTCTCCGAGGTCGAGCTCTCCATCGGCGGCATGACCTGCGCCTCCTGCGCGGCCCGCATCGAGAAGAAGCTCAACCGGATGGACGGCGTCACGGCGACCGTCAACTACGCCACGGAGAAGGCGAAGGTCTCCTACCCGGACGGGATCGAGGTCGCCGACCTCATCACCACGGTCGAGAAGACCGGCTACACGGCCGCGGCCCCACCCCCGCCCGCTCCCCCGGGTGGCGAGGACGAGGCCGACGGCGCCGCGCCCGCCGTCGACCACGAGTCGGCCGCCCTGCGGCAGCGTCTGCTCGTGTCGCTGGCCCTCTCGGTGCCCGTGGTGCTGATGGCGATGGTCCCGGCCCTGCAGTTCGAGAGCTGGCAGTGGCTGTCGCTGACCCTGGCCGCCCCGGTCGTGGTCTGGGGCGCGCTCCCCTTCCACCGGGCCGCCTGGACCAACGCTCGGCACGGCGCGGCGACCATGGACACACTGGTGTCGATCGGCACGCTCGCCGCCCTCGGCTGGTCGCTGTGGGCCCTGTTCTTCGGCACCGCCGGCATGCCGGGCATGCGGCACGGCTTCGAGTTCACCGTCTCGCGTTCCGACGGGTCGTCCTCCATCTACCTGGAGGCCGCGGCCGGCGTGACGACGTTCATCCTCGCCGGGCGCTACCTGGAGGCGAGGTCCAAGCGCAAGGCCGGCGCGGCGCTGCGGGCGCTGCTGGAACTGGGCGCGAAGGACGTCTCCGTGCTGCGGAACGGCACCGAAGTGCGCGTCCCCGTGGCTCAGTTGGTGCCGGGCGACCGCTTCGTGGTGCGCCCGGGCGAGAAGATCGCGACCGACGGGACGGTCGTCGAGGGGATCTCCGCGGTCGACGCCTCCATGCTGACCGGCGAATCCGTACCGGTGGACGTGGGCGTCGGCGACAGCGTGACCGGGGCGACGGTGAACGCCGGCGGCCGACTCGTCGTCGAGGCGACCCGGGTCGGCGCGGACACCCAGCTCGCCCGGATGGCGCGGCTCGTCGAGGACGCCCAGACCGGCAAGGCCGAGGTGCAGCGCCTCGCCGACCGGATCTCCGGCGTCTTCGTCCCCGCCGTCCTGCTCATCGCCGTCGTCACCCTCGGCGCCTGGCTCGGCGCCACCGGGGATGCCACCGCCGCGTTCACCGCCGCCGTGGCCGTCCTGATCATCGCCTGCCCCTGCGCCCTCGGTCTCGCCACGCCGACCGCCCTGATGGTCGGCACCGGCCGCGGCGCCCAACTCGGCATCCTGATCAAGGGGCCCGAGGTCCTGGAGTCCACCCGCCGGGTCGACACGGTCGTCCTCGACAAGACCGGCACCGTGACGACCGGCCGGATGCGGCTGCACGACGTGTTCACCGCACCGGGCGTGCGCGAAGACGAACTGCTGCGCCTCGCGGGCGCGCTGGAGCACGCCTCCGAGCACCCGATCGCACAGGCGGTCGCCGCCGGCGCCGCGGACCGGACGGGAGATCTGCCGGTGCCGGAGAACTTCGAGAACGTCGCCGGTCTCGGCGTCCAGGGCGTCGTCGACGGGCACGCCGTACTCGTCGGCCGCGAGAAGCTCCTCGAGGAGTGGGCGATCGAGCTGCCGCGCGAACTGGCCGACGCCAAGGCCGCCGCGGAGGCCGAGGGGCGCACGGCGGTGGCCGTGGCCTGGGACGGCGAGGCGCGCGGTGTCCTGACCGTCGCGGACGCGGTCAAGGAGACCAGCGCCGCCGCGGTGGCCGAGCTGCGCCGGCTGGGACTGACGCCGGTGCTGCTGACCGGGGACAACCGGCTCGTCGCCGAGTCGGTCGCCCGGAGCGTCGGCATCGACGAGGTGATCGCCGAGGTGCTGCCGCAGGACAAGGTCGACGTCGTCAAGCGGCTCCAGGCGCAGGGCCGTACGGTCGCCATGGTCGGCGACGGCGTCAACGACGCGGCCGCCCTCGCCACCGCCGACCTCGGTCTGGCGATGGGCACGGGCACGGACGCGGCGATCGAGGCGGGCGACCTGACCCTCGTACGGGGCGACCTGCGGGTGGCGGCGGACGCGATCCGGCTCTCCCGCAGGACCCTGGCCACCATCAAGGGCAACCTGTTCTGGGCCTTCGGTTACAACGTCGCCGCCCTGCCGCTCGCGGCCTTCGGGATGCTCAACCCGATGATCGCCGGCGCCGCGATGGCCTTCTCGTCGGTCTTCGTCGTCACCAACAGCCTGCGGCTGCGCTCCTTCAGGTAGCCGCCCGCGCCCGCACTCACCCTCACCGCCGCCTGCTCACCGCCGCCCGGCCGCCGTCCTCCAGGACGGGGCCGGGCGGCGGCGTACGGGTCGGGCGCGGCCGGCCCCGTCGCGGAGTCCAGCCGTCCCGTCGCGGGCCCGCCCCGTCGCGGAGTTCAGCCGTCCCGCCCCGGACCGTAGTAGCCGAGGAACATGTCCACCCCGCTGACGACGAGGCGGTCGGTGAGTCCGTCGTCGACGTGGGTGCCATAGGTGCTGAAGACCATGTGGGGGAAGACCAGCAGCGCGTAGAGCTGGATGATCGCGGCCTCCAGGTCGGGGATGACCAGCCGCCCCTGGTCCGCCAGGGCGCGCAGGGCGCCGGCGACGGCCGGGTGGTGGACCTCCGGACCGCGGCCGTGCCAGGCCTGCCCGAGTTCGGGGAAACGGTGCTGTTCGGCGGCGACCAGGTTGCGCAGGGCGATGACGTCCTCGTTCGTCCTGACCGCGTGCACCCAGGTGCGGGCGGCGTCGACGAGGGCCGCGCGCAGGTCCTCGGCGTCCGGCAGCCCCGCGAGGGCCGCCGAGGAGGCATGGCCGAGCGGTTCGTCGAGCGCGCTCGTGATGACCGCGGTGAACAGCGCCTCCTTGCTGCCGAAGTGGTTGTAGACCGTCACCTTGGACACGCCCGCCCCGGCGGCGATGGCGTCCATGCCGACCGCGAAGCCGTCGCGCAGGAACAGCTCGCGCGCGGCCCGGACGATGGCCTGCCGTTTCCGTTCGGCCCGGGGGCCGCTGGGGGGCCGTCTGCCGTTCTCCACGCTCATGGACCGATCCTAGCAATCGACTGAACTGAACAGTTGAGTTCACATGAACTGAGCAGTACAGTTCACTTCGGTGGACGGCACCCGCCACCGCCCTCCCCTCTCGCGAATCTCGCGAATCTCATGAACCTCATGAGTCCCGCGAATCTCACGGACTTCACGAACTCCACGGACCTCACGGACAGGACGCGCCATGACGCACCCCGCCGGTCACCTGCACCGGGCCCCGAACCTCGACGACCCGGCGCCGGACCCTCGGCGCTGGACGGCCCTCGCGCTCCTCTGCGTCGCCCAGTTCATGCTGGTCCTGGACGTCACCGTGGTGAACGTCGCCCTGCCCGACATGGCCGCCGACCTGCGCCTCGACCGGGCGACGCTGACCTGGGTGGTCACCGCGTACACCCTGTGCTTCGGCGGGCTGATGCTGCTCGGCGGCCGCCTCGCCGACGCCCTCGGTGCCCGCCGCACCCTTCTCGCCGGGCTCGCCCTCTTCACCGCCGCGTCCCTGGTCGCCGGACTGGCCGAGGACGCCACCACGCTGCTGGGCGGCCGGATCGCCCAGGGGGTGGGAGCCGCCCTCCTCTCCCCCGCCGCGCTGTCCATCGTCACCACCACCTTCCACGGCCCCGAACGCACCAGGGCGCTCGGCGTGTGGGCCGCGATCGGCGGCTCGGGGGCGGCGGTCGGCGTCCTGGCCGGCGGCGTCCTGACCGGCGGGCCGGGCTGGCAGTGGGTCTTCTTCGTCAACGTGCCGGTCGGCCTGGCCGTCCTCGCCGTCCTGCCCGCGTTCGTCCCCGCCCGCGCCCCGCGGCCGGCCCGACTCGACGTCCCGGGCGCGCTCCTGGTCACCGCGGGCACCGGATCGCTCGTCCACGGCCTGGTGGAGGCGGGCGACTCCGGCTGGAGCGCGCCGCGCGCCCTGCTGCCGCTCGTCGCCTCGGCGGTCCTCTACGCGGGATTCGCCGCGGTCGAACGGGCCACCCGCACTCCGCTGATGGATCTGCGGATGTTCACCCGGCGCCCGGTCCTCGCGGGCGCGTTCCTGATGCTGGCGGCCACCGCGCTGCTGATCGCGTACTTCTTCCTGGGGTCGGTGTACCTCCAGCACCTCCGCGGCTTCGGCCCGCTGCGGACCGGCCTGCTGTTCCTGCCCGCGGCGGTGGCGACCGGCCTCGGCGCCCACCTCGGCGCCCGGCTGGTCGGCCGGGTGGGCGGCCGCCTCGTCGCCGTGGCCGGCATGGCCGTCGCCGGCCTCGGTTCCGTGCCGCTGACCCGGTTGTCCGCCGAGGGCGGCGTGTACGCGGGCCTGCTGCCCGGCTTCGCGGTGGCCTCGTTCGGCCTCGGCGCGGTCTTCGT
This sequence comes from Streptomyces sp. NPDC014882, assembly GCF_043081325.1. Lineage (NCBI taxonomy): Bacteria > Bacillati > Actinomycetota > Actinomycetes > Kitasatosporales > Streptomycetaceae > Streptomyces > Streptomyces sp. NPDC014882. The sequence continues at coordinate 201,625 of NZ_JBIBWL010000004.1, read as the reverse complement.
CACCGCCACCACCACCGCGCTGGGCATGGTCGACCCCCAGGAGGCCGGTCTCGCCTCCGGAGTGGTCAACACCTTCCACGAGGTGGGCGGTTCGATCGGCGTCGCGGTCGTCTCCACGGTCGCCGCCGCGGGCATCGAGTCCGGCTCCGCCGACGGCTTCACGGACGCCTTCACCGTCTGCGCCCTCGCGGCGGCGGGAAGCGCCGCGGCGGCCGCGGTGCTCGTACCGCGCGGCAGGCCGCGGACGAGCGGGGTCCCGCACGTGCACTGAGCCGCCGCACGAGTGCGCCGTACGAGGACGTCGCGCGAAGACGTCGCGCGAAGACGTCGCGCGAGCAGGGCGGCAAGCCTCCGGAACCCCTTTGCCATATACCCCCTGGGGGTATACAGTCGATGGCTGTGGGGCTCCGGAAGACGGGCCGCACCCGACGGGAAGGGGGATGACGGTCATGGACCACACCGCTCACCACACGACGACCGGGCAGCACCACGCGCCGCACGAGGGCCACCACGGCCGTGCGGACCACGCCGATCACGGACCGCACACGGGCCCGGGGGCGTCCTGGAGCACGGCGGTCAGGGCGACCCTGCACTGCCTCACCGGCTGCGCCGTCGGCGAGATCCTCGGCATGGTCATCGGCACCGCCCTGATGTGGGGCAACGTGGCCACCATGGTCCTGGCGATCGCGCTGGCGTTCCTCTTCGGCTACTCCTTCACCCTGTTCGCCGTCGTCCGGGCCGGGCTCGGCCTCGGGAGCGCGGTCAAGGTGGCGCTCGCCGCCGACACCGTCTCCATCGCCGTGATGGAGCTCGTCGACAACGGCATCATCGCCCTCGTCCCCGGCGCGATGGACGCCCACCTGTCCGAGGGGCTGTTCTGGTCGTCCCTGCTCGGCGGCTTCGCGGTCGCCTTCCTGATCACCACTCCGGTCAACAAGTGGATGATCGGCCGCGGCAAGGGCCACGCCGTCGTCCACGCCCACCACTGACGGTCGGGCGGCGACGGCGCCGCCCCGTCCCGGGCGTCCCGGGCGTCCCGGGCCGGCCGGACGCCCGGACGCGGGGGGGGGGCCCCCCCCCCGGGCCGGGGGGGGGGGGGGGCCCCCCCCCCCCCGGGGGGCGGGGGGGGGGCGCCCCCCGCGCCCCCCCCCGCGCCGGGGGCCGCGCGGGGCGCGGCGCCCCCGCCGGCCCCCGGGGCGGGGCGCCCCCCCCCCCCCCGCCCCCGGGGGGGGGGGCCCCCCCCCCGCGTCCGGGTGGTTCCGGCGGCGTACCGCAACCGGGGGCCGGGGCGGGGGAGTCACTCCCGGCGACCGTGAGGCCGTCGAGCGGCTCAGCGCGCTCCCGCCGGGCGTCCGGTCGACGCCGCGCCGCCGGCCCGCCCACGTCCTGACGTGACCACCTCGCGCCCCGAGGCCGGCGGCCCCTTCCGGCGCGCTACGCGGCAAGGCCCGCCGGCCTTCAGTCCGCCACCCGCGCGACGGGTCCCCGACCGCCGCGCGCCGACGCGTGAGCCGACTGGTGGGGCAGGAGCGGTTTGCGGATCAGGATCAGCGCCGCGTCGTCGTGCAGGTGGCCGCCCACGTGGGCGAGCAGATCGTCGTGGAGCGCGGTGAGGGTGCGTGCCGGTTCCTCGGTCAGCGTCCGCGCCAGCCCGTCGTGGAGGGGGTAGAACTCGCGGTCGCGGTCGCGCGCCTCGGTGACGCCGTCGGTGTAGAGCAGCAACTGGTCGCCGTCGGTGAACGGCAGGACGTGCAGGTCGGGGGTCTGGTCCGTGAGGGCGCGCAGGCCGAGCGGCGGGGCCGGACTCGGCGGTACCACCGGGACTATGCCGCCGGACGCGGGGACCAGCAGCGGGGGTGCGTGTCCGCAGTTCACCACTTCCAGCTGTCCGGGACGCGGGTACCCGGCGACCACGGCGGTCACGAAGTCGTCGGGGCCGAGGTTGCGCGCCAGGCTGCGCTCGATCCGGTCGACGACCGCGAGGAGGTCCGGTTCGTCGTGCGCGGCCTCCCGGAAGACGCCGAGCACCAGCGCGGCCGTACCCACGGCCGGCAGTCCCTTGCCCCGCACGTCGCCCACGATCAGGCGGACGCCGTACGGGGTGGGCACCAGGGCGTAGAGATCGCCGCCGATCCGGGCCTCGGCCGCGGCGGCGCTGTAGCGGACGGCGACCTGGAACGGGCCGACCGTGGGCGGCACCGGCACGAGCAGCGCGTGCTGGGCGGTCTCCGCGACCGAGCGCACGGCGGCGAGGACCCGTTCCCGGCGTCCGCGCAGCACGCTGGCAAGACCGCTCGCCAGGGTGACGGCGACCAGGACGGAGAGCACGGCGGCCAGATCGCCTCCCGGCACCCCGTGCCGCAGGCCGTGGACCACGCCGAGCACCGCGGCGAGCAGGCCGACGCACAGGACACCGCGCGGACCGTTGGTGGTGGCGGCCAGCGCGGGCCCGGCCGCGAGCAGCGACAGCCAGATCACCCCGGCTCCGCCGGCGAGGTCCACGGCCAGCACGACGACGGTCACGAGCAGCACCGGCAGTACGGCCGCCACCGCGGCCGCCCACGCGGCGGCCCGCCTGACCGCCGGCGCCCCGGGGACCCGCACGCGTCTCGCGAGGGGCCGAGCGGTCCGGTGGCCGTCACGGCGGTCTCGGGCCTGGCTCATGGGTGTCCGCAGTCCTCGTCTGTGCAGGGGGGATCCGTGCCTGCGGATCCGCGCAGGAGTGGATCGCCCCCGGAACGCCTGTTTCATCCAGGAATACGGGTTCGGCCCGCGCGTCACAAGGAGAGGGTTTTCAGATAGTGAGCGACAGCCCCCTGGTGACGCGGCCCGCCGTCGGGATGAGCCGCTCCCTGATGTCCCCCAGCCGGTGCAGCCGGTCCGCCGGCAGGGAGACCCCGAGCGAGCCGAGGGTGTCCCCGCTGTAGACGGGGACGGCGACGCAGACCGTGCCGAGGATGTACTCCTCCAGGTCGGTGACGGCCGGCGCCATCGGCGCGGCGTCCAGGCGGCGCAGCAGTTCGGCCGGATCGGTGACCGTCCTCGGGGTGAGGTCGCGCAGGTGGTGGCGGGAGAGGTACTCGCGGCGGGCCGCGTCGTCGAGTTCGCGCAGGACGGACTTGCCGAGCGCGGTGGCGTGCCCGGCGTCCTCGAAACCCACCCAGAGGTCGACGCGGGGCGTCCGGGGGCCGTCGACGATCTCGGCGACCCGGATCTCGCCGTCCTCGTAGAAGGTGAGGTAGGCGGCGCTCGCCAGCTCGTCCCGCAGCGCGGCGAGCACGGGGCGGACCCGGTGGAGCAGCGCCTGCCCGCGGCCCGTCGAGTGCAGCGTCCGCAGCTTGTCGCCCAGGACGAAGCCGCCGTCCTCCAGTTTGCTCACGTAGCCGTCGTGGACCAGCGTCCGCAGCAGGTGGTAGGCGGTCGCCAGGGGCAGGCCGGTCTCGCGGGCGAGTTGCTTCGCCGGGGCGCCGTTCTCGTGCGCGCCGACCGCCTCCAGCAGGCGGAAGGCCCGCTGGACGGACGTGATCAGCGTCGGCCCGCCCTGCGCACCCATGCGTCCAGCGTGCGCCAGGGGCGGGGCACGGGCAAGACGGACGCGGGACACGCCGTTTTCTGGGCACCCGGCCCGCGTGAACGACGTGAACGACGTGAACGGAACGCGCGACGCGGACCTCGTGGAGGACATGAGGAGCGCGGGGAGCGGGAAGGGCGGACGGACGTGAGCGGTATGGACGACGTGGACGGCGGGGACGGCGGGGACGGCGGGGACGGCGGGGACGGCGGGGGCTCGCGGCGGGTCCCCCCGTCCGAGGAGCGCGACGTCGTGGAGCGGCTGGTCCCGGCCTGGCTGGCGGAGACCGAACGGCACGATCCGGCAGCGGCCCGCCGGGCCCGGACGGAGTGGGAGCGGGATTCCCTGTCGGCCCGCACGGCCGAGGACCTCGCCACCTGGGTCACCGCGAGGGTCACCGACACCGGCTTCAACGAGGACGAGGGCCCGCACGTCGACGGGCCGGCCCGCATCACCCCGGCCGACAAGGACGCCGTGCACCGCTGGCTCGCGGGGCAGGGGCACGGCGTCTGAGGCCCGGCCCCCGCGAGGCACTCGTGTCGACGGCGTCACGCCGGGTACCCGGAGATCTCGACGTCACGGTCCTGTGGACCCGGCCCGCCGGACGCGCCGGGTGACGGACCGTCCAGGAACAAGGGGGCAGTGATGACGCAGCACGCGGACGACGACGCTCTGGATCAGCCCGCGGGCGTCGCGGAACTGCGGCTGGCGGCGGGAGGACCGGATCCCGTCCCACCGGACGACGCGCCCGCGCAGGAGCTGCCGCTCGACCGCAACCAGGCGATCCTCCAGGCCGCCAAGCAGATCGGTTCCCTCCTGAAGCGCAAGGGGCACCCGTTCGCCCTGGCGGGCAGCGTCGCCGTGTACGCCCACGGCGGCACCCAGAACCTCCAGCACGACGTCGACTTCGCCATCCGTCCCGAGGACGCGGAGGCCGTCGCCGAGACGCTGCGGGAGGCGGGACTGACGGTGTACGAGCCGCCGGAGGACTGGCTGCTGAAGGCCGGCTGCCTCGGCCAGCAGGTCGACCTCATCTTCGAACTGGCCCACCGGCCGGTCGACACGGAGCTGCTGGAGCGGGCCGAACGGCTCTCCGTCGACTCGGTCCTGATGCCGGTCCTGTCGCCGACCGACCTGGTGCACAGCCGGGTGGCCGCCTTCTCCGAGCACCACTGCGACTTCGGGGCGGTCCTGCCGGTCGCCCGTGTGCTCCGGGAGAGGGTCGACTGGGACCGGGTGCGCCGGGCCTGCGGCGACGAGCCGATGGCCGACGCGTTCTTCTACTTCCTGGAACGACTGGACGTCGTTCCGCCGAGGCCGAAGGAGGACCGGTGATGGGGTCTTTCGCCGAGTCCGCGAACGGCGGCGCCGGCAGCGCCGGCCCGCCCGCCGGGAACGCGGGAAACACCGGGAACGCCGGGGCCGCCGGGGCCGCCGGGGCCGCCGGGGCCGCCGGGGCCGCCGGGGCCGCCGGGGCCGCCGGGGCCGCCGGGGCCGCCGGGGCCGCCGGGGCCGCCGG
>NZ_JBIBWL010000004.1:168681-196437 GCF_043081325.1 Streptomyces sp. NPDC014882 | reverse complement strand
GGGAACATCGAGTACCGCGTCGCCCACCTGCACGACCGGCTCGCCGCCGAGGAGCTCGCCGAACTGGGCGTGCGCGCCGAGGTGCGGGCCGGGTCGGTCGTGGTGACCGGCACGGTGCCCTCCGTGCAGTGCCGCGAGACGCTGCTGCGGACCGTCCACGAGGAACTGGCCGGGCTCGCCGTGCACACCGACGTGGTGGTGGCCGGGACCGCCTCGCCCGACCATGCGGAGGACCTGCCATGATCCGCGTCGCGGCCGTCGGCGACATCCACATGGGCTCCGACAGCCAGGGCCTGCTGCGGCCCGCCTTCGAAACCCTGGACCAGTGCGCCGACCTGCTGCTGCTGGCGGGCGACCTGACCCGGCACGGTACGCCCGAGGAGGCACGGGTGGTGGCCCGGGAGGTACGTGGTCTGCCGGTGCCGGTGGTGGCCGTGCTCGGCAACCACGACCATCACGACGAGCAGCCCGAGAAGGTCACCGGGATCCTCCAGGAGGCGGGCGTGACCGTCCTGGAGGGCGAGGGGACCGTGGTGGAGTGCGCCGGAACGCGCGTCGGCGTCGCCGGGACCAAGGGCTTCGGCGGCGGGTTCGTGGGCCGCAGCGCCGGAGAGTTCGGCGAGCCGCTGATGAAGGAGTTCGTCCGCTGCACCCGGCGCAGCGCGGACTCGCTGCACGGCGCCCTGGAGGATCTCGGCCGGGACGGCTGCGACGTCCGGGTCGCGCTCACCCACTTCTCCCCCGTCGCCGACACCCTCGCCGGTGAGCCGCCGGAGATCTACCCGTTCCTCGGCAGCTACCTGCTGGCCGAGGCGATCGACACGGCCGGCGCCGACCTCTCCGTCCACGGCCACGCCCACATGGGCACCGAGCACGGGATGACGGCGGGCGGGGTCCGCGTGCGGAACGTGGCCCAGCCGGTGATCCGGCGGGCGTTCAACGTGTACCAGCTGCACGCCGCCTGACCCGGGCGCGCACCGGCCGTCCGGCCCGGCCTTCGATCCGGGCACCGCCGCCCGTGCCGCGGGCTCCGGCCGCGGCACGGTCTCGCGGGCCCCCGGCCGACCCGGTTCCGCGCCGGGCCCGGTTCCCGGACCGCCGACGAGCCGGGCCCGTACGGCGTCGTACACGGCGAAGGCCTCGGACCGGTGCTCCGCGCCGAGGTGGGGGCCGTCGCGGCCCGCACGGTTCGTCCGGGGCACGGGCTGCGGCTCGTACGGTTCGTCCGGGGCACGGGCAGCCGCCCGGTAGAAGCGGTGCAGGGCGGCCCGGGAACGTCCGGAGCGCAGGACGGTGACGGCCGGGTGATCGCGGCCTCGGCAGCGCGGGTCTCCCCGGGGCCGTGCCGGATGCCCGCCCGCGCCGCCCGGCGAGCCCGTCGACACCCGGCGGACGCCTGCCGCACACCACCCGGCGAGCCCGTCCGCACCCCGCGGACACCTGGCGACGCGCCCCGTCAGCGCTCCGCGGACGCCTGCCGCACACGGGCCAGCGCGCCCGTCAGCGCCCGGTGGATCTCGTCGGGCAGCCAGCGGCAGTGGGCGCCCTGCACCACGTACTCGGCCACCTCGCGCAGCTTGGTGTTGGTGCGCTGGGAGACCTCCCGCAACACCTCCCACCCCTGCTCGGGGCGCAGCCGTCCCATGGCGACCACCACCCCGATCGCCTGGTCGACCACGGCGTGGGAGGCCACGGCCTGCCGCAGCTGGGCCACCTCCTCCCGCAGGGCGGCGATCCGCGCCTCGGCTTCCTCCTCCGCAGCCATGCCGCATTCCACGTGTGTTTCCCCTCGTCAGGAGCCCGCGAAGGCGCGGGCGGCCGATGCGGCGTCACCGCGCCGTCCCTGTCCAGCCTGCACAGCGGGATCCGGCCCGGCCGCACCGCAGGCGAACAACGTCGTCGGTGCCGATCCGGAAAACGAATGCGCACCGCGATGCGGGGAAAGTGTGCGCAGGGGGCGAACACCGGCCGGCTGCCGCCCGGCACCCCGTGCACGGGGCAGCTCGACCCATCGGACGAAGGATTCATGGACACGCTGTTCTTCGACAGTGACGACCTCGGCCTGACCGAGGACTTCCTCAGCCGGGCCTACGCCAGGATGCGCATCGGCAGCGGCGGCCCGGAGGCCGGCCGGGCGCGCGTCAGCCGCGCCGCGATGCCCTCGGTGACCGTCGACGAACTCGACCTCGGCTTCGAGATGAGCTACTCCGTCACCCCGCTGGGCCGCATCTGCCTGTGCCTCGTGCACGAGGGCACCATCCGGGACCACGCCTTCGGCGGGGTGGAGGACTCCTTCGGCCCGGGCGACGTGGTGTCCTTCGCCCCGCCGGAACTGCCGTACTCGGGACGGGTCTGCGCGGCCCGCTACAACATCACCATGCTCGACACCGATCTGCTCTCCCAGGTGGCCGCCACCGCCCCGGGCCGCAGGCCGGGACCGGTCCGGCTGACCGGGCACCGGCCGCACTCCCCGGCCGCGGCCGTGCAACTGCGGCAGACGGTCGGCTACATCCGCGACCACGTGCTGGCCGCGCCCGGCATCGCCGAGCAGCCGCTGGTCGCCTCCACCGCCGCCCAGCACCTCGCGGCGGGCGTCCTCGCCGCTTTCCCCAACACCGCGCTCACCGAGCCGACCGCTACCGACCGCAACGACGCCCGGCCGGCGACGCTGCGCCGCGCGCTGGCCTACATCGACGACCACGCCGCCGAACCGGTCACGGTCGCCGACATCGCGGCGGCCGCGCACGTCACCGTGCGGGCCCTCCAGTACGTCTTCCGCCGGCACCTCGACACCACGCCGCTGGCGCACCTGCGCCGGGTCCGGCTCGCCCACGCGCACGACGAGCTGCGGGCCACGAACCCGCTCGACGGCACCACGGTCACCGACGTGGCGGCCCGCTGGGGCTTCTTCCATCCGGGGCGCTTCGCGACCCTGTACCGCTCCGCGTACGGCCGCCCGCCGCACCGCACGCTCGCCGGCTGAGGTCCGCCCGCCGCCCGGGGCTCGGGAGCCGCCCGTGCCGCCCGCCGCGGGCGCCGGCTGCTCGCCGTCACCGCTCGCCCCCTCCCCGGCCCCCTCCCCGGTCCGGAGGGAGCGGCCGGCCGGGAGCGCCGCGGCGATGCCCCTCCCGGGGCGCCTCACGACAGTGCCGCGCGGACGGCCAGGCGGGGGGCGCGGTGGGTCAGCGCGGCGGCGGTCAGGCCGATCAGCGCGCCGACGGCGACGTCGGAGGGGTAGTGGGCGCCGGTGTGGACGCGTTCGCAGGCCACCATCACCGCCGGCACCGCGCACAGGGCGCCGGCCGACGGCCAGACCCCCGCGACGGCGGCGGTGAAGCCCACGGCGGCCGCCGTGTGTCCGGAGGGGAACGAGGAGGAGTCGGGCCGGTCGTGGACCTCCTCGTGCGGGATCCACTCCTTCGGCGGCCTCCGCCGGTCCCAGAGCTGCTTGCCCACGCCGTTGGAGACCAGCTCCGCCACCGCCATGGCGGCCACACCCGCCGCGGCGGCCCGGCGGCCCCGCCACCCGCCGGCCGTGGCCATCACGAAGGCGGCGCCCCACCAGAGCTTGGTGTGCTGCGCCGCCTCCTCGACCGCCGGAAGCACCCGCCGCGCGGCGGGCGACCGCCACGAGGCCACCCTCCGCGTCAGCCGGTGGTCGTTCTCTCTCAGATCCTCCCAGGTACCCATGAGCTGCGGCTTCCCGCGCCGGGCGGCCCCTAACGGGAGACCTTGGGGTCCCCGACGGGAGACCGTGGGGCGCCCGTCACTCCATGCGGCGCTGGTCCTCCTCGCTCCAGGCACGGGTGTCCCGGGGCGGCACGTACGGCTCCTCGTCCTTCGGCAGTCCGCCGGCGACCGCCCGCTGGCGGGCCAGTTCCGCGTCGAACTCGAGGCCGAGCAGGATGGCGATGTTGCTGATCCACAGCCACACCAGGAACACGATGACGCCGGCGAGCGTGCCGTAGGTCTTGTTGTACGAGCCGAAGTTGGCCACGTAGAAGGCGAAGCCCGCCGAGGCGACGAGCCAGATCAGCAGGGCCAGCACGCTGCCCGGCGTGATCCACCGGAAGCCGCGGCCCTTGACGTTGGGGGTGGCCCAGTACAGCAGCGCGATCATCATGGTGACCAGGACGACCAGCACCGGCCACTTGGCGATCGACCACACGGTCAGCGCGGTGTCGCCGATGCCCAGCGCCGTACCGGCCCTGCGCGCGATGTCACCGGTGAACACCACGATCAGGGCGCTGATCACGGCCAGCACGAGGAGCACCACCGTCACCCCGACCCGGACCGGCAGCACCTTCCACACCGGCCGCCCCTCCGGTATGTCGTACACGGCGTTCGCGCTGCGGATGAAGGCGGCGACGTAGCCGGAGGCCGACCACACCGCCAGCACGATGCCGACGAGCGCCATGAGGGAGCCGACGCCGCCCCGCCCCTGGAGCTGGGTGACCGCGTCGCTGATGATGTCCCGGGCCGACCCCGGGGCGAGCTTCTGGAGGTTCTCCAGCACCTGGTCGGTCGCCGACTTGCCGGCGACCCCCAGCAGCGACACCAGGACCAGCAGGGCGGGGAACAGTGACAGCACCCCGTAGTAGGTCAGCGCGGCGGCCCGGTCGGTGAGCTCGTCGTCCTTGAACTCCTTCACCGTGCCCTTCAGCACCGCCGACCAGGACCGCTTGGGCAGTGCGCTCGGATCGTCCGGCGCCCGGCGCTCCACCTGCTCGTCCGGTCCCGGGCGCTCCGCCCGCTCGTCCGGTGCCGGGCGCTCCGCCCGCTCATCGGGTCCCGGGCGCTCCGCCCGCTCGTCGGGTCGGGTTCTCGATGTCCGTGCCATACAGGACGGAGTAACCCGCGCGGGCCGGTCCATGCGCTCCCCCGAGATCCCGGCCACGGCCCGTACAGGTTCGCGGCGGCTCGGGGTAGCAGTGCTCATGTGTGTGCTTCGTGTGCAGGCCCCGGGCGGGGCGCCGCCCCGCGTACCGGTTCCCGGCTCCGGCCGCCGCCGGAGCGGCCTCGGCTGCTGCTTCGGCCGCGGCCGCGGTCCGCCGGTCAGGCCGTGCGGCTGCCGGAGTCCGGGGCCTCGTCGTGCGTCCGGGCCGCCGCCGCGTCGCAGAACGCGTCGAGCCCCTCCAGCAGCGCGCTCCGCTTCCCCGCGGGCATCCCCGCCAGCACCGCGCGGAGCTCCCGCTCCCGGCGCTCCCGGAGGTCGGCCAGGAAGGCCCGCCCCCGGCCACTGAGGCGCAGCCGCAGTTCACGCCGGTCGGAGGGGCTCACCACCCGCTCCACCAGCCCGGCGGCCTGGAGCCGGTCGCACAGGCGGCTCGTCGACGGCGGGGTGGAGGCCAGCGAGTCGGCGAGGGTGCGCAGGTTGATGCCCTCCTGGTGCTCCAGGACGAACAGCACGCGCAGCTGGGACGCGGACGCGGGCGCCGTCGAGGCCCGTCCCCACAGCACTTCCAGCAGCTCCGCGGCCGTCGCGGTCACCCGTGCGACCTCGTCGGGGTCCGGGTGTTGGCGGAAGACAGTCACGGTCACACTCTCGCAGACACTGGGACGACCGCCAGCGTACTAGCGCCTCACCCGCCCCCGGCACCCCTCGACCCCGCCGCGCCGTCCGGGCGCGGCGGGACACCCCCGGCCGGCGAACCGGCCCCTGAACGAAGGATCGGTGTTATTCCCGTCGTGGTATCCCCCGTCACGAACAGAATGAGCAGATTCGTCACCGCCGAGCGCGCCCTGCGGACGGCGGCACCTCATGAACTGGTCGAGGCCGTCCGACGGGCGCTGGTCGAGCAGTACGCGGCGCTCTCCGTCGAGCTGCTCATGGCCGACTACGGCCTGACGTCGCTGCAGCCGGTGGCCGGCCCCCCGGACCGGGAGCCGCTGTCGGTGTACGACAGCGCGGCGGGCCGGGCGTTCGGCGCGCAGGAGCCGTACGTCGAACCGGCCGCGAACGGCCTGGTGCGGGCGCACCTGCCGGTCTCGGTGCGCGGCGACCGGCTCGGGGTGCTGTCGGTGACGCTGCCCGAGGATCCCGCGGACGGTGCGGGCCCCGAGGACGGCGAGAACGGCGAGGGCCCCGAGGCCGGCGAGAACCCCGGGGGCGGCCGGGCGCCGGACGTGGTGGGCGAGCTGGCGGAGGTCGCGCAGGTGCTCGGGCACGAGGTGGTCGTGGCCGGGCGGGCCACGGACCTGTACCTGCGGGCCCGGCGCAGGGAACGGCTCACCCTGGCCGCGGAGATGCAGTGGCAGCTCCTCCCGGCCCGCGCCGGCACCGGTCCCGGATACGCGCTCGGCGCCCAGCTGGAGCCCGCCTACGCCGTCCGCGGCGACAACTTCGACTGGTCCGCGACGGACGGCCGCCTCACCCTGTACGTCAACAACGGCACGGGCGAGGGCACGGAGGCGCCGCTGCTGACGAACCTGGCGGTCAGCGCGCTGCGCAACGCGCGGCGGGCCGGCCTCCCGATCGCCGATCAGGCGGCGCTGGCCGACCAGGCGGTGCACGCGCACTACCGGGGCCACTGCTACCTGCCGGTGCTGATGCTGGAGGTCGAACTCGCCACCGGACGGGCCCAGGTGGTGGACGCCGGCTCACCACGGCTGCTGCGGCTGCGGGCGGGCACCGTCGAACACGTCGGCCTGGACGCCCAGTTGCCGCTGGGCATGTTCGAGGAGACCGACTACGTGGCGCAGCCGTTCCAGGTGGAGCCCGGCGACCGGCTGGTGTTCGTCAGCGACGGCGTCCACCCGGACGCCTCGCCCGGCGGGGGGACGTACGGGGACGCCGCCCTGGCGCGCGCGATCACCGCCACCCGGCTGCTGCCGGCGGCCGAGGCCCCGCATGCCGTGCTGCGCGAACTGGCCGGGCACCGCGACGGATCCGCGGCGGAGGACGACGCGCTCGTGGTGTGCCTGGACTGGCACGGCCGCTGACCCTCCGGGACCCCGCCCCGGGGCACGCCCTCGAAACCCCTCCCCCGGGGCCCCGTCCCCGGGCCTCCGTCTCCGGATCCCGGACCGGCACGGCCGACGACCGGCCGGTGTGACCGGATCGACACCGCCACCGACCGGCGCCCGCCCGGCCCCGGCACGGCCGGTGTGCGCCGGTCCGGCACCCCGCGTCCGCCGTCCGTGCGCCCCCGTTCGCGCTTGTCACCGCCCCGGTCCTCGCACTACTGTCACCACGCCTTGGTGAACGGGAAATCCGGTGTGATGCCGGTGCGGCCCTCGCCACTGTGATCGGGAAGTCCGGCTCCGGCCCTCGCGGGCAGCCACTGGGTCCTCACGGACCCGGGAAGGCGGAGCACGGGCGGTGGTACCCGTCAGCCAGGAGACCGGCCAAGGCGCGTCAACCATCCACGAGGTGCTGGAGAGGGTCTGCTGAGCCATGCACATAGCCGAGGGTTTTCTTCCTCCGGTGCACGCGGTCGCCTGGAGCGTCGCGTCGGCGCCGTTCGTCGTCCACGGAGCCCGGTCGCTCACCCGTGAAGTCAGGGAACATCCCGAGAGCACACTGCTGCTCGGCGCCTCCGGCGCCTTCACGTTCGTCCTGTCCGCACTCAAGCTCCCTTCGGTGACCGGGAGTTGCTCGCACCCCACCGGCACCGGTCTGGGCGCGATCCTGTTCCGGCCGCCGATCATGGCCGTGCTGGGCACCATCACCCTGCTCTTCCAGGCCCTGCTGCTCGCGCACGGCGGCCTGACCACGCTCGGCGCCAACGTGTTCTCGATGGCGATCGTCGGACCGTGGGCCGGGTACGGCGTGTACCGCCTGCTGCGGCAGTACGGCGTGCCGCTGATGGTCACGGTGTTCGCCGGCGCCTTCGTCGCCGACCTGTCCACCTACTGCGTGACCAGCGTGCAGCTGGCGCTGGCGTTCCCCGACCCGAGCAGCGGGTTCCTGGGCGCACTCGGCAAGTTCGGGTCCATCTTCGCCGTCACGCAGGTCCCGCTGGCGGTGAGCGAGGGGCTCCTCACCGTCCTGGTGATGCGTCTCCTCGTGCAGTCCAGCAAGGGCGAGCTGACCCGGCTGGGCGTGCTGGCGGCCGGGCGCCGCGCGTCGGACACGACCGGGGCGGTGGCCCCGTGAAGCGGAACACGAGGATCAACCTCCTGCTGCTGCTCGCCGTGCTCGCGCTCGCGGTGCTGCCGCTGGCCCTGGGGCTCGGCGACCACAAGGAGCAGCCGTTCACCGGCTCCGACAGCGAGGCGGAGACGGCGATCACCGAGATCCAGCCGGACTACGAGCCGTGGTTCTCGCCCCTGTACGAACCGCCGTCGGGGGAGATCGAGTCGGCGCTGTTCGCCGCCCAGGCGGCCCTGGGCGCGGGTGTCCTCGCCTACTACTTCGGGGTGCGCCGCGGCCGCCGCCAGGGCGAACTGCGGTTGCTGGCCCGGCTGGAACGGGAGCGGGACGGTGCCGAGGCGCGGGACGAGGCCGAAGCACGGGACGGGACCGGGACACGCGACGGGACCGAGGCACGGGACGGTGCCGGGGCACGGGACGGTGCCGGGGCACGGGACGGTGCCGGGGCACGGGACGGTGCCGGGGCACGGGATGCCGTGAGCGCGCCCGACGCCGGGAAGTCCCCGCGGGGACGGGTCTGATCGCGCGTGCTGCCGATCGACGCGGCGGCGCACAGCAGTCGCTGGCGCCACCGCCATCCCGTGGACAAGGCGGTGCTGGGGCTCGGCCTCACCCTGCTCGCGATCTCCCTCCCGCCCTGGCCGGGCGCGGCCCTGGTGCTGGTGACGGCGCTCGCCCTGCTGCTGGGTCCGGCGGGGGTGCCGCCCCGCCGGCTGTGGCGCGCCTACCGGGTCCCGCTGGGCTTCTGCGCGACGGGCGCGCTCCCCCTCCTCGTCCAGGTGGGCGGGCCCGACGGGTTCGTGTCCCTGGCCGACGCCGGCCCGGCGCGGGCCGGGGAGCTGATGCTGCGCACCTCGGCCGCCTCGCTCGGCGTGCTGCTGTTCGCGTTCACCACGCCCATGTCGGACCTGCTGCCCCGTCTGGTGAGGGCCGGCGTGCCCGCGCCGGTCGTCGACGTCGCCCTGGTGACGTACCGGATGAGCTTCCTGCTGCTGGACTCGGTGCGCCGGATCCGGGAGGCGCAGGCGGCCCGGCTCGGACACACCGGCCGGGCCGCCGAGTGGCGTTCGCTCGCCGGGCTCGGCGCCACCGCGTTCGTGCGGGCCTTCGACCGGGCGGCGCGACTGCAGGCCGGGCTCGCCGGGCGCGGCTACGACGGCACCCTGCGCGTCCTGGTGCCCGAGGCCCGCGTCTCCGCGCGCTTCACGCTGGCCGCGGCCGCCCTCCTGGCGGCCCTGGCCGTCCTCACCCTCGTCCTGGAAAGGCCCCTGTCTTGAGCGAGCTGGTCGCCCTGCGGGGCGCCTCCTTCGGATACGAGGACGGCCCGGCCGTGCTCGAGAACCTCGACTTCACGGTGCGCGAGGGGCGCGCCCTCGCCCTGCTCGGCCGCAACGGCAGCGGGAAGACGACCCTGATGCGGCTGCTCAGCGGCGGACTGCGCCCGCGCACCGGCACGTTGGAGGTCGAGGGACGGCCGGTGGGGTACGACCGCAAGGGGCTGACCCGGCTGCGGACGACCGTGCAGCTGGTGGTGCAGGACCCCGACGACCAGCTGTTCGCCGCGTCCGTCTCCCAGGACGTGTCGTTCGGGCCGCTGAACCTGGGGCTGCCCGACGCCGAGGTGCGGGCCCGGGTGGACGAGGCGCTCGCCGCGCTGGACATCACCGCCCTGGCCGACCGGCCCACCCACCTGCTGTCCTACGGGCAGCGCAAGCGGACCGCGATCGCGGGTGCCGTCGCGATGCGGCCGCGCGTGCTGATCCTCGACGAGCCGACCGCCGGGCTCGACCCGGACGGCCAGGAACGGCTGCTGGCCACGCTGGACGGGCTGCGCGCGTCCGGTACGACGGTGGTGATGGCCACCCACGACGTCGATCTCGCCCTGCGCTGGGCCGACGACGCGGCCCTGCTCACCCCGTCCGGCGCGCACACCGGTCCGGCGGAGACCGCGCTGGCCCGCACGGACCTGCTCCGCGCGGCGGGCCTGCGCCTGCCCTGGGGCATCGCGGTCGCCCGACTGCTCGCCGGGCAGGGCCTGTTGCCCGACGGAAGGACCGGACCGCGCAGCCCGGAGGAACTGGCGGCGCTGCTGACCGGGAGCTGACCCCCCTGCGTGACGCCCGGCCCGGCGCGGGCGGGGCGTCACGTCCGGCGCGGGTGAGGTGTCACCCCCGGCCCGGACGGGGCGGTACGGGCGGGGAGCCTCAGCCCTCGACGCCGGTGGCGTCGTGCGCCGCGCCGACCGGCTTGGACTCCGGTGAGCCCCGCTGGCGCAGGTAGATCGACAGCACCGCCATGGAGGCGACGGCCAGCAGTTCGGACTGCCAGTTCTGGAGCGTGCGGTTCCAGAAGTCGGCGGCGCCCAGGTACTGGGACCAGCTCAAGGGCGCCTGCAACTGGCGCAGCCGCTGCTCGTTGTAGGCGGCCACGCCGGTGATCGACTGCACCAGCCAGCACAGGACGAAGATGGTGCCCATGACCAGCAGCAGGGAGTGCGAGTACACCGTGCGCCGCCAGCCGGAGGCCGCCGCCCACCTGGGCGAGGTCGCCGCCGCGTGCGCGCCGACCATCTGGTCCTCGTCGGACTCGCTGCCGGCCTTGCCCAGTTCCTTGGACTCCGGGGAGCCCCGCTGGAGCAGCCAGACCGTCGCCCCGATGTAGAGGAAGAACTGGAGGTACTCCGACTGCCAGTTCTCCGCCACGTCGACCGCGAAGTCGGACGAGGTGACGTAGGTGAGGAACCCGACCGTCTGGAGCCGGTCGGCGGCCAGCTGGTTGTTGAAGTCGGCCTGCCCGGCGAACGCCTGCCCGACCAGGGTCAGCAGGAAGCCGAGGGTGAAGAACAGCCCCAGGCCGTTCTCCCCGACGAAGCGCCGGAAGCCGCCGCGTCCGCGGGGACGGGCCGCACGGTCGCGCCCGCTCACCGGTGCATCAGTCCCAGTGTCGCGAGGTAGGCGAGGCCGGCCCCGACGATCAGCAGGATGGTGACGAACAGGGTTCTCACGGGCTCACCCGCCTTTGATCTCGCACTGGTAGGGGGTCCCCGGGCGGGGTGCGCAGCCGGCGGCCACGACCTTCCACCCGGTGGCGAAGTGGGAGAGGAACAGGGTGTCCCGCGCGAGCACCGCCCGCGCCTGGTTGCCGTACACGTCGACCACCCGCACGGCGCCGCCGGGCTTCAGCGACTCCTCGCCGAGCGCCCGCGCGCAGGGGGCGCCGGCCGACTGCTCCAGTTCCTCGACGGTCGCCGGCGCGAGTCCCCCGCACGCGCGGGCGTACGCGCCCTCGCCGAGCGCGTCCTCGAAGGCGGCCGTCGCGGTCCGCACGTCGTCGCGCCGCTCCGACACCGCGCCGCACCCGCTGACGGCAGCGGAGGCGGCGACGGACAGCGCGAGGACGACCGCCGTGCCGCGCACCCGTCCGGCCATCCGCCCCACCTCCACGTCCACGTCCGGGTGCAGGTCCACGGCCACGACCCGCCCCGGCATTACACCGCACGGGTGCTCCCCCTGGCGGATTCCACGCCCGCGATTCGCCCTGTCGGTTCACCGCGTCGCGCCGGGCCCGGCGGACGGTGCGCGATCGCCCCCGGTCCGCCGGGTTCCCGCTCCCGGACGCGCCGCGGGGTCCGTCGACGGGACGGTGGTCGACGGGACGGTGGTCGACGGGGCGGTGAACGGGTGCCGGGGGTCCGTCGGTATCCGCTGTGCCGGGCCCTGTTCGACCAGTTCTCCGGCCTCCAGCACGGCGACGCGGTGGGCGAGGCGCGCGGTGTCCGGGTCGTGCGTGACGAGGACCAGGGCGAGGCCGTCGCCGTCGCGCACGAGGCCCGCCAGGAGGTCGAGGATGCCGCGCCGGGTGACCGGGTCGAGGCCGGAGGTGATCTCGTCGCAGACGAGGACCCGGGGCCGGGCGAGCAGGGCGCGGGCGAGGGCGGCCCGCTGGAGTTCCCCGCCGGAGAGGGTGCCGGGCCGGCGGTGGGCGAGGTCCGCCGGCAGGCCGAGGCGGGCCAGCGTCGCGGACGCCTCCGCTTCGGCGGTGTGTTCGTCGGTGCCGCGCAACCGGACCGCCGTGCGGGCGACCTGCGTGAGGACGGGCCGGAACTCGTCGAACGCGGCACGGGCGTCCTGGAACACGTACTGCACGGCGGCGAGCCGCTCCCGGTCGCGGTGCCGCAGGCTGCGCGGGAGCCGCGTCCCGTCGAGCAGGATCTCGCCGGTGTGGTCGCGGTGCAGCCCGGCCAGGCAGCGGGCGAGCGTGGTCTTGCCGCTGCCCGAGCGGCCGACGACGGCCAGGCACTCGCCGGCGCCCAGCGTGAGGTGCGGGACGCGCAGCACCGTGGTGGCGCCGTGCACGGCGGTCAGGCCGCGGACCGTCAGGACGGGCCGGGCGGCCTCGGCGCCGGTGTCCCGCGGTGGCCGCGTCCGGTTCTCGCCGAGGAGCCGGCGGGTCCACTCGTGCCGGGGGGCGCGCCACAGCCGTTCGGCGGGGCCGGACTCCACGACCCGGCCCGCCCGCATCACCAGGACCTCGTCGGCGAGGGCGCGCACGACGTCCAGGTCGTGGCTGAGCAGCACGACCGCGATGCCCCGGGCCGCGACCGCCGCCAGCTGCGCGACGATCCGGCTCTTGGTCGACGCGTCCTGTCCGGTGGTCGGTTCGTCGGCGACGACGACGCGGGCGCCGAGCAGGAGGGCCTGGGCGAGCACGACCCGCTGCTGCTGGCCGCCGGAGAGCTGGTGCGGGTGGCGCCGCACCAGCGTCCCGCCGTCCGGGAGTTGGGCGTCCTC
Source organism: Streptomyces sp. NPDC014882 (assembly GCF_043081325.1). Lineage (NCBI taxonomy): Bacteria > Bacillati > Actinomycetota > Actinomycetes > Kitasatosporales > Streptomycetaceae > Streptomyces > Streptomyces sp. NPDC014882. The sequence goes on along the minus strand of NZ_JBIBWL010000004.1, from coordinate 183,552 downwards.
CAGAGCGCGCAGGACCAACTCGTCTGCCGCCGCCCGGCGTTGGGCGCGCGGCAGGTGACGGACCCGGGAGCGGGCGATGTCGTGGAGGAGGGCGTCGACGCGGCGGGCCGGGTTGAGGACGGCCGCGGGGTGCTGGGGCACGTATCCGACGGGTCCGCCGGCGGGGCGGAGCACCTCACCCGTGACGCGGGCGCCGGGCGGGTACTCCCCCAGCAGCGCGAGGCCGGTGGTGGTCTTGCCGCTGCCGGAGGCCCCCACCAGCGCGGTCACCCGGCCGGGCGGCACCCGCAGGTTCACGCCGTCGACGACGGCCCGCCCGTCGATCTCGACGCGCAGGTCGCGGATCTCCGCCGCAACGGCGGTGGCGTGGCTCACGGACGTCGTCCCTTCCGTCGCGGGGTCTTCTCCAGGGCGGCGTCGAAGAGCAGGTTCGTGCCCGTCGTCAGCGCCACGATCAGCAGGGCGGGCACCACGACCGCCCAGGGCTGCACGAACAGCCCGGTGCGGTTGCGGTCGACCATGACCGCCCAGTCGGCGGCGTCCGGTGCGACGCCCACACCGAGGAAGGCGGCCGTGGACACCAGGTACAGCACACCGGTCAGCCGGATCCCGGCGTCGGCGGCGAGGGTGCGCAGGACGGCCCGGCCGACGTAGCCGACGGCGATGCGCCACCGGGTCTCGCCCTGCATGCGCAGCGCCTCGACCGCCGGACGGGCCGCGGCCTCGCCCGCCGCCGCCCGCACGATCCGGGCCGCGTCGGGCACGTTCACCAGCGCGACGAGCAGCGCGAGCCCGGCCGTGCCCGGCGAGAACACGGACGCCACGAGCAGGATCACCAGCAGGGACGGTACGGCGAGCAGCACGTCCAGCGGCCGCATCAGCAGTTCCTCCAGGCGCCGCACGTGGGTGAGCGCGGCGGCCAGTCCCACGGGGAGGGCGACCAGGTAGGCCAGGGCGGTCGCGGCGAGCGCGCTGAGGACGACCGTACGGCCGCCGAGCAGGACCTGCCGCCACACGTCGCGGCCGACGAAGTCGGTGCCGAGCGGGTGGCCGTCGCCCAGGGCGAAGGACAGCGAGCGGGGGCCCGGTTCGCCGGCGAGGGCGGGGCCCAGGAGGGCGAGGCCGAGCGGGACGGCGACGACGGCCACCCCCATGAAGAAGCGGCCGAAGCGGCCGAAGCGGGCGCGTCTCACGCCGCCACCTCCCCGCGGGGCGTCAGCCGGTGGGCCGCCAGGTCCGCGCCCAGGTTGAGCAGGACGGTCAGCACCCCGAAGACCACGGCCAGTCCCTGGACCACCGGTACGTCCCGTTCGGCGACGGCGTGGAGCAGGACCGTGCCGAGGCCCGGGACGGCGAACAGCGCCTCGACGACGACGACCCCGCACAGCAGCCAGTCGGCGGTGCGGGCCAGTTGCTGCACGGCCGGGGCGAGGGCGTTGGGCAGGGCGTGGCCGTAGCGGACCCGGGCGCCGGGGACTCCGCAGCGGCGGGCGTGGGCGGCGTACGGCGAGGCGAGGGCGTCGACCATGCCGGCGCGGACCAGGCGGGACAGGGAGCAGACCGGCCGGGCGAGCAGGACGAGCACCGGCAGGACCAGGACGGCCGGGTGGGCGAGCAGGTCGGTGCCGTAGCCGACGGCGGTCGGCGGCAGCCAGGCCAGTTCCAGCGCGACGACCGTCACCAGCAGGATCCCGAGGGCGAACTCGGGGACCGCGTACACCGCGAGCGTGACGGAGCTGACCAGGCGGTCCGTGAACCGGCCCTCGTGCCGGGCGGCGAGCACGCCCAGGCCGAGGCCGAGGGGGACGAGCAGGGCCAGGGTGAGGCAGGCCAGCAGCAGGGTCGGGCCGAAGCCGTCGGCGAGGTGGCCGGACACCGGACGGCCGGAGGTCAGGGAGGTGCCGAGGTCGCCGTGCGGCAGGCCGGCCGCCCAGTCCGCGAGGCGCTCGTACGCCGGCCGGTCGAGGTCCATGGCCTCGCGGATCGCGGCGATGCGCGCGGGGTCGGGCTGGTCGCCGGCCAGGGCGACGGCCGCGTCCCCCGGCAGCGCCTCGGTGAGCGCGAAGACCAGCAGCACGACGGCCGCCGTCTGCGCGGCGCCGAGGAGCAGCCGCCGGGCGACGAACGAGCGCGGGCCGCTCGCCCTCGGGCTTCCCCTCACGTCAGCCAGACCTTGTCGAAGCGGGCCCAGTCGAGCGTGTTGGCGGGCGCCCCGGTCTCGACGCCCCGCACGTTGCGGGCGGTCGCGATGATCCAGTCGGCGAACCCCCAGACGAGGAAGCCGCCCTCGGCGTGCAGGCGGCGCTGCATGCGCTCGTAGACGGCGGCCCGTCCGGCCTTGTCGCGGGTGGACTGCGCCTGCTGGTACAGGGCGTCGAAGTCCTGGTGCTTCCATTTGGTGGCGTTGGTGGTGGAGCCGGTGAGCAGGCGCTGCGAGATGTGGGCCTCGATGGGCATGGCGCCGGAGCGGTAGCAGCACAGGGTGCCGTTGTCGAGGATGTCGCTCCAGTAGGAGTCCTTGCTGCCCGTCCGGACGTCGACGGTGACGCCCGCCCGGGCGGCCTGGTCGCGGAAGATGCCGGCGGCCTCGGTGAACCCGGCGGCCACGGGTGAGGTGTCCAGGGTGACCCGGAGCTTCTCGGCACCGGCCTGTTTCAGCAGGGCGCGGGCCCGGTCGAGGTCCTGGGTGCGCTGCGGGAGGCCGTCGGCGTAGTACTCGTAGCCCTTGCCGAACAGGTCGTTGCCGACGACGCCCGCGCCGGACAGGGCGCCGTCGACGAGTTCCTGGCGGTCGGCGATCAGGAAGAACGCCTGGCGCACCCGTTTGTCGTCGAAGGGGGCGCGGTCGGTCTTCATGCAGAAGCCCTGCATGGCGCTGCCCCGCAGCCGCACGATGTCGATCCGTCCCCTGCCCTCGTGGGCGCGGGCGGTGGTGGGGCTCAGTTCGTGGGCGTACTCGACCTGGCCGCCGAGCAGGGCGTTGACGCGGGCCGACTCCTCGTTGGCGACGACGAGTTCCAGCTCGTCGAGGTGCGGGGCGCCGTCCCAGTAGGCGTCGTTGCGGCGGAAGACGGCCGAGCGGCCCGGTGTGAAGGAGACGAACCGGAAGGGCCCGGAGCCGACGGGCGCGCTGTCGAACCGGGTGGCGTTCGCGGGGACGACGTAGGCGCCGAACGCGGCCAGCACGTTCGGGAATTCGGCGGTCGGCCGCTTGAGGACGAACTCGATGCCGCGGGCGCCGGTGGCGCGGCTCGCGTCGAGGTCGACGGGTTCCAGGGACGCCTTCGCCCGGTACGCCCGCTTCGGGTCGGCGATCCGGCGGTAGCTGTACAGGACGTCCTCGGCGGTGACCGGCCTGCCGTCGTGGAAGGTGGCCTCGCGCAGGGTGACCCGCCAGCGGGTGAGCGTCCTGTCGGGTTCCCAGGACGCGGCGAGGCGGGGCCGCGCGGAGAGGTCGGGGCCGTGGTCGGCGAGCTTGTCGTAGAGGGCCTTGGCGCGGGCGACGTCGGCGAACAGGTTGGCCAGGTGCGGGTCGAGGGTCTCGCTCGCTCCGCCGCCGGCGAACGCGGCGCGCAGCCGCCCGCCCTTGCGGGGTGTGCCGTCACCGCTGTCGGCCCGGCCGTCGCCGGTGCCGTCGCCGCAGCCGACGAGGGCGAGGGCGGCGGCCCCCGTGCCGGCGGCGAGGAAGCCGCGTCGGCGCAGACCGGGGAGACGTTCGTCATGCATGGCTGTTCCTTGGAGTGGGATCGGACGGGGACGGGCGCGGGCAGGTGGGGCCGGACGGGCGCGGGCTGTTCAGGGGGTGGTGCCCGGGCGGGGGATGGTGCCCAGGCGGGCCACGAGGTGCAGGCGGTCCCCGTCGGCCGTGGTGCCGGGCGTCGCCCCTTCGCGCCAGGGGGTCTCGGTGCGCGGGCCCGGGCCGTCGTGGAGTTCGAGGACCTCGAAGCCGTGGGCGGCGAGGAAGTGCCGCAGCTCCTGCGGGAACAGGAGCCGCCAGGCGGAGCGCTGCGTGACGGGCGGTGTGCCGTCGTCGGCGTGCCACACGCGCACCCGGCGCAGGAGCTGGGCGTGGCGGTCGACGGACAGGGTGGTGACGGAGCGGTGGGTGACGCCCCGCCAGGTGAAGGCGTCGGCCCTGGGGGTGTCGAGGAGGTCCGTGCAGCCCAGGAGGTGGGCGCCGTTGCGCATCTCCGCGACCAGCAGCCCGCCGGGCCCGAGGGCCCGGCAGCAGGAGGCGAGGAAGCCGTCGAGCTGCTCGTTGGTGTGGCAGTACAGCAGGGCGCTGTCCAGGCAGATCACCGCGTCGAAGGCGGCCCGGCCGAGGTCGAAGCCGTGCAGGTCGGCCCGGAGGTAGGCCGGACCCGGGTGGTGGGCGCGGGCGTGGCCGAGCATCGTCTCCGAGAGGTCGGCGCCGGTCACGGTGCGGCCGGCCCGGTGCAGGTGGGCGGCGTCGCGGCCGGTGCCGCAGCCGATGTCGAGGACCCGTGGACCGGCGTGGTGGTGGCGCAGGCGGTCCTCGGCCCAGCGTCCGGCCAGCCGGTCGGGGTCGGGGAAGCGGGCCTCGTAGAGCGCGGGGTGGTCGGTGAGGAGGTTCGCGCCCGTGGGGAACGTCACGCGTTGCTCCTCTCCTCGGCCGGGTCCGCCGGCTCCGCGGAGGCCACCGAAGCTGCCGAAGCCACCGGATACGCCGGTCCCACGGAAGCCGCCGAGGCTGCCGGATACGCCGGGTCCGCCGGGTCCGCGGAAGCCACCGGAGCAGTCGGCGTCGCGGTGACGGCCCCCGGACTTCCGGGCAGCGCGCCACGCCGGTACAGCCGCGCCACCGCCGCCGCCGACGCCGGGCCGAGCAGCGCGCAGCACACCCACGGCAGCCACCCGGCGCCGGTCTCCTCGCCCGTGTCCATGGCCCAGCCGACGGCCGTGTTGCCGAGGGCGGCGGCGACGCCCGAGACGGCGTAGAAGATCCCGAAGCGGGTGCCGGTCAGCTCGGGGCGGCCGAAGCCGGGTATCAGCTCCATGACGAACGGCGAGGCGACCATGATGCCGAGATGGAGCAGGAGCGCGCCGAGCAGGACGGGCACGGCGTCGAGCCACCCGCCGGACGACGAGCCGGACACCGCCGCCGGGGGCAGGAACGCCAGGCCCATCAGGGTCAGTCCGACGGCGATCCAACGACCGCCGTGGCCCCGCGCCTTGAGGGCCCGGGTGACGCGCAGCTGGAGTGCCAGGTTGGCGAGCGTGCCGAGCAGGAGGACGAGGCCCGCGGCGCCGTCCCAGCCGGTGGCCTGCCGGGCGCCCTCGGGCAGCAGCAGGTAGAGCTGGTTCTCCAGGGTGAACATGCCGACCATGGCGAGGGCGAAGCCGAGGAAGGCCCGGTTGCCGGCCACTTCCCGCCAGTCGGCGAGGACGCCGCCCTTGCCGGGCGGCGCCTTCCGCGCGGGCAGCACGAGCGCCTGCGCCAGGGTGAGGACGGCGAAGACACCGGCGGCGGTCAGCGCGCAGGTGCGGAAGTCGACGAGGAGCAGCGCGCCGCCCAGCAGCGGGCCGATCAGGGCGCCGGTGGTGGCGAACACGTTGAACAGGGCGAACGCCTCCGCCCTGCGCTCCCCCGCCTCCTGCGCGAGGTAGGTGCGCACGGCCGGGTTGAACAGGGCGCCGGCGAGTCCGCTGAGCACCGACGCGGCGAGCAGCACCGGCAGTCCGTCGCCCAGTGCGAACAGCGCGAACCCGACCGTGCGCAGGGCGCACCCGGCGATGATGACGTGCCGCGCGCCGAGCCGGTCGGCCGCGGAGCCGCCGATGAGGAACAGGCCCTGCTGGCTGAGGTTGCGCACGCCCAGGACGATGCCGACGACGACCGCCGACAGGCCCAGGTTCTCGCCGAGGTGGACGGCGAGGTAGGGGATCAGCAGGTAGAAGCCGGTGTTGACGCCGAGCTGGTTGACCAGCAGGAGCCGGACGGCGAGGGGGAAGCGGCGTATCTCATGCCAGGTCCGCACGGGTCACCCCCAGTCCCGGCCGGTCGCTCGCGCGGACGAGGCCGTCCGCGCCGCCGATGCCGCTCCACGGGTCGTGGGCGAGCAGCAGGTGTCCGTCGAGGTCGGCCCAGCGGGCCCGGTCGGCGAGGTGGACGGCGGGTGCGAGGCCGAGGCTGCTGGCGGTGAGGCAGCCCAGCATCAGCGCGGTGCCGCTGCCCTCGACCGCCTCGGCGACGCGCAGGGCCGCCCGGACGCCGCCGCACTTGGCGAGCTTGACGTTGACGCCGTGCACGCGTCCGGCGAGGCGGCGGGCGTCCTCGACGTCGACGGCGTCCTCGTCGGCGATGACGGGCAGGGGCGAGCGTTCGGCGAGGGCGGCGAGCGCCTCCGGGTCGCCGGGAGCGAGGGGCTGTTCGACGGCCTCGACGCCGAGGTCGGCGAAGCGGGGCAGGAGTGCCTCGGCCTGACGGAACGTCCAGGCCCCGTTGGGGTCGAGGAGGAGCCGCACGCCGGGCGCCGCGTCGCGGACGACGCGGACGCGTTCGACGTCGTCCTCGGGGTCGGGGGCACCGGCCTTGACCTTGATGACGCGGAAGCCGCTCGCGGCGAGCCGCCGGGCCTCGGCCGCCGCGTGCGCGAGGGAGGTGATGCCGAGGGTGCGGGCGGTGGCGGCCACGGGTGGCGCGGATGCCCCGAGGAGCCGGTGGACGGGGGCGTCCGCGCGCTTGCCGACGAGGTCGAGGAGCGCGGCCTCGACGGCGGCGGTCACCGCCGGCGGCGCGGCGGGGACGACGTCGGGCAGGGCTTCCAGGGCGCTCTCCGGGTCGGCGAAGCGGTCCAGACGGACGGCGCGGAGGAGGCGCAGCAGGGTGCCGGTGTCGAGGCCGTAGTACACGCTGGTGACGGCCTCGCCGTGGCCGCGCAGTCCGTCGTGCTCCACGGTCAGCCACACGGCGTCGCGAGCGGCCATGGTGGAGCGGGAGATCCGCAGCGGTTCGGCGAGCACGAGGCGTACGGTCCGCAGGTCGGTCCTCATCGGCCGCCCTCCCGGACGGGGAGGGCGGCGAGGGGGTCGGCGACCCGGGTGCAGCGGGCCCAGCCGGTCGCCTCGGTGGTGTGCGGGTGCGGTATCTCGACGGGCCGGGTGGCGGCGGTGGCGGGGTCGAGGCCGTGCGCGGCGGTGAAGTCGTCGTCGTAGACGGTGCCGAGGTAGCGGTGCGGTCCGTCGGGGAAGACGGTCGCGACGACCGCGCCGGGGTGCACGCGGGCCGCCCAGGCGGCGACGCGGGCGACCGCTCCGGTGCTCCAGCCGCCGGTGACGAAGCTGCCGCGGGCGAGTCTGCGGCAGCTGTCGACGGCCTCGGCGGGACCGATCCAGTGGACCTCGTCGAAGGCGTCGTAGGCGACGTTGCGCGGGTGGATGCTGCTGCCGAGGCCGCGCATCAGGCGGGGGCGGGCGGGCTGGCCGAAGATGGTGGAGCCGGTGGCGTCGACGCCGATCAGCCGCAGTGCGGGCCAGTGGCGGCGCAGCGGTGCGACGACGCCCGCGCTGTGGCCGCCGGTGCCGACACTGCACACCAGGATGTCCAGGTGGTCGAGCTGGGTGGCGAGTTCGGCGGCGAGGGAGGCGTAACCGGCGGTGTTGTCGGGGTTGTTGTACTGGTCGGGCCAGTAGGCGCCGGGCAGTTCGGCGAGGAGTTCGCGCAGCAGGGCCAGGCGGGCCGCCTGCCAGCCGCCCTGAGGTGCGGGCCGGTCGGCGATCTCCAGGCGGACGCCGTGGGCGCGCAACAACTGCCGCATGGACGGTTCGAGTTCGCGGTCGCCGACCAGGACGACGGGATGCCCGAGGGCCTGTCCGGCGAAGGCGAGGCCGATGCCGAGCGTGCCGGAGGTGGACTCCACCACCGGTGCTCCGGGGCGCAGTTCGCCGCGTTCGCGGGCGCCGAGGAGCATGGACACCGCGGCCCGCGCCTTCATCCCGCCGGCCGAGAGCGCCTCCAGTTTGGCCCAGAAGCCGGGATGGGCGCCGGGCAGGTCGGCGGTGACGCGCACCACGGGCGTACGGCCGAGCAGCGCCAGGAGCTCCCGGCGCGCGTCGGGCAGGACGGCGGTCGTCGTCATCGCGTGTCTCCCGGACGGCCGTAGCGGTGGAGGGTGCCGGGCCCGCCGTCGAGCCAGAAGAAGGGGTAGGGCTCGGCGCACACCGCGCTCACCCCGTGGCCCAGGAAGCGGGGCAGGACGGCGCTGCCGGTCTGGGCGAACGCCACCAGCTGCTTGCCGTGGGCCAGCGCGTGCCGGCGCAGGGGGTCGAAGGTGCCGTTGCCGAGGGTCATGCCGGAGACGAGCAGGGCGTCGCAGTGGCCGGCCGCGGCGAGCGCGTCGGTGCGGACCGGCTCGCCCCACTCGGTGGTGCCGCCCTTGAGATCGCTCGGGAGGTACCGCAGGCCGCGGGAACGGAGCGCTTCGAGAAGGGAGTTGACGACGCCGACGACGAGGACCGTCGCCCCGGCGGGCAGGTCGAGCAGTTCGACGACGGCGCGGGCCCGGGCCCGGGACTTCTCCAGGGAGGATCCGGCGGACAGCGGGAGGGGCCGGGCGCCGTGCTCGGGGGTGTGCGGGGCGACCCGCATGAGGTAGGCGTCGAGGGCGGCGACCCGCACGGGCGACAGGGGGTGCCGCAGGAGCCGGGCCACGTCGGCGCCGACGCACTCGTCCAGGACGCTGTCCGGCAGTTCTCCCGGCTCGACGGCGCAGGAGCCGACGGCTTCGTCGAGGCGGAGGCTGAGCACCTCGTTGCGGTAGCCGGTGCCGCGCCCGTCGTGGCGTACGGCCTGCCGGGTGGTGAAGGCGACGGCGATCCGCAGCGTGGCCGGGTCGGGTCCGAGGGCACCGTCGCGGACGCGGTCGACGAGGTCGGCGAGGTCGTCGTAGGTGTGGTGGGCGGGGAGGGTCGCGGGGGTCATCGGATCACCAGCCCCGCGCGGAGCCCGGTCAGCAGGTCCTCGACGCGGGCGCGGGCGCCGGGGCCGCGGGTGTCGGCGGCCATGACGTGTCCCAGGTACTCGTTGTTGCTGCCCGCCGCCCGCACCGCCCTGCCGGGGGCGGCGAGTTCCACCTCGAGGACGCCGTCCGCGTCCCGTACGCCGGTCCCGTCGAGCGCCTGAAGGGTGCCGGCGCGGTCCGGCACCAGGAAGCCGACGGCGGCGCTGCGCACTCCGGTGTCGGTCGGCCGCAGGTCGGGGGCGCGGCCGAGGGTGACGTCCACGAACGCGGCGGCGAGGTCGACGCCGGTGACGTGGCGGACGAGTTCGGTGATGCGGTTGCCGGCCGGCCGGGGGTTGACCTCGACGACGCGGGGTCCGTCGGAGGTCAGCTTGATCTCGGTGTGCGCCACGACCCCGTCGGTCAGGCCGAGGGCCTTGAGCGCGCCCAGGGCGGTCTGTTCGGCGGCCTCGGCGTCGGCGGGCGGCAGGTCGGCGGGGAACATGTGGCCGGTCTCGATGAAGGCAGGGGCCCCGCCGACGCTCTTGTCGGTGACGCCGACCACGTGGACCGCGCCCGCGTGCGACACCGTCTCGACGCTGACCTCGGGTCCGTCCAGCAGTTCCTCCAGCAGGACGGCGGGCGACCGCCGCTGCCCGCGGGCGTTCACCGGGAATCCGGCGAGGGCCCTGACGGCGTCGGCGAGTTCGCGTTCGTCGTCCACGCGGCGCACGTACATGCCGGCGCACAGGTCGACCGGCTTGACGACCAGCGGGTAGCCGATCTCCCGCGCCGACCGGGCGAGGTCGGCCCACTCCTCGTGCAGGGCGAAGCGCGGACCGGGCACCGCGGCCTCGGCGAGGACGCGGCGGGTGGCGTCCTTGCGGCAGGCGGCGCCGACCGCCTCGGGGCCGGGGCCGGGCAGGCCGAGGCGGTCGGCGATGCGGGCCACGGCCGGCAGGTAGTAGTCGCAGGAGGTGAGGACGCCGTCGAAGCGCAGGGCCGCGTGGAGCCGTTCGGCCTCGGGGAGCAGGGCCTCGACGTCGTTGGTGTCCGCCGTGACGACGTCGCGGGCGCCGAGCAGCGGGTGCGCCGTGCCCTCGGGGGCCGAGCGCAGGTAGTGGTGCAGATCGCGGGTGAGGAAGGTGAAGGTGTGCCCGCCCTCTCCGATCGCCCGGGGCAACAGCCTGCTCATCGATCCGACCCAGCTCTCGACCATCAGCAGATGAGCCACAATTCCCCTTTTCCAGCGACGGGTTCGGACGTCGGGGCAGCCCGGCGGACCCCCACCGGAGGGGAGGACGCCGAGCCGCGCACCCCCACACGCTATCGATAATCATTTTCATTTACCACTCCCTCCGACCGACCTCCTCGACCGACCCCCGCGGCCGGTCCCCGGCCTGCTTCTCCGCCCGGTCTCTCCGGGCGGACAGGGCGCCCGTCGCCCCTGTCAGCGGTGCACCGACACCCGTAGACTGACAAGTCACCGAAGTTCGGGCGCTGTTGATGGGGGAGGACAGCCATGTCCGGGGATCAGTACGGCATGCACGACCGCGGTTTCCACGTACCACCCATGCCGCCGGGGCCACCGCCGGCGCCGCCCGCGCCGCCGGACGGCGCGCGGGCCGTCGCGGTCGCGGTGCTCAACCTCGGCGGCCTGGGGCTCGGCTACGCGCTGCTGCGCCGCTGGGTGCTCGTGCTCCTGTGCTGGGCCGCCACCGCGGTGCTGCTGCTCGTGGCCCTCCCGGCCGACCCGGACGGCGTCCCGGTGGCGGCCCTCGTCCTGTACACCGTGTTCCTCGCCGGGGCCGCGGCGCACGGCGCGCTCACCGGCCTGCGCTCCCGCACGGCGATCGTGCGACGGGCACCTCTCGCTCTGATGCTGGGCCTGGTCCTGCTCGCCGTACCGGCCGGTGGCGTCGTGCTGTACGACGACGCGCGGGAGGAGGCGACGGAGCAGATGCTCCTCGACCGCCTCGACGAGGCCGACAGGCTGGTCACGGCGTCCGGCAAGAAGGACTTCGGCAGCGGCCGGGCCGGCTACCGCGAGGCGCTGGAGGCCTACGAGGAACTCAGGTCCGACCACCCCGACTCGCGCGCCGCCCAGCGGGTGCCCACCCGGATGAAGACCTTCTACACCACGGTCGCCGCCCCGTACGAGGACGCCGACTACTGCACCGCGGTGGCGCCCCTGACCTACCTGCGCACGGTCCCCGAGGACATGCCCTCCACCGACCTCGGCAGCCTGGAGAAGTGGCCCGACGACCGGCTGGCCACCTCCCTGTACGAATGCGCCTCGCGGGGCCTGGCCTCCGGCCAGTCCACCTGGGCGTCCCAGTTCGGCGAACTGCTGACCACCTTCCCCGACTCCGAACAGGCCGCCAAGGTCCAGCCGGCCGTGGCCGCCGCCGTCACCCGCGAGGTCAAGGGCCTCTCCGGCACCGAACCCTGCACGGCGGTCGAGCGGCTGCGCGACCTCGGCTCCCGCATCGCGGACCTGCCGGGCGACGAGGCGGGCATCGAGGCCGCCCTCACCAAGGACGCCGGACGCGCCACGAGCAGCGCCGACTCGGGCACCTACACCTGCGGCGTGGACCAGTACCGCGACGGTGACTTCGAAGCCGCGCGGACGACGATGAACGAGTACGCCTCGGCCCACCGGACCGCCGGGAACGCGGCCCGGGCGAAGAAGATAGCGATCGCCGCGGAGATCGCCCAGACCCTGCCGGCCGCAGGCAGGACCCTGCCCACGACACGGTCGGGCGGCAGCATCTCGGTCACGGTGAAGAACGACAGCCCCGACGAGGTCACCGTCCTCTACACCGGTCCGGTGACGGGCAGCCTCACCCTCAAGGCCTGCGGCGGCTGCAAGGCGTACTCCCTGGGCAGCACCCTCACCCCCGGCTTCGAGCCGTGCAGCGGCGGCAAGAACTACCCGCAGCGCACGATCAGCCTGCCCCCCGGCACCACCTACTTCGTGCACAAGTCGACGTCGAGCACCTCCTCCACCTCCTCCACGCCCGCCACGGACACCGCGAAGCTGGAGTCCGGCTACGTCTACACGGAGTGCGCCTACACGACGAACTCCCTCGGATCGGGCATCTGAGCGCCCCGGACCGGTCCGCGCGAGGGCCGTCGTGAACGGCCCGAACGGGCTCCGCGAGGGCGACGGCACCGGGGCCGTCGCCCTCGCCGGACCGGTCTCCCCGGACCGGTCTCCCCGGCGCGCGGCGGCCCTCGTACCCGCCGGGGCTCCGGCCGGCGTGCTCACGCACCCTCGGGCGGGTGAAGCCTGGGCCGCCGTTCGCCGGGCGGGGAATGCATGTCAGTCCCGGCCGTCCGGCCGCAAACGGCCGTGTCGGCGGACACGACGTGCTGGAGACACATCATGAACCACAGAACCGACCAATCGGGCGGCCCGGTCCACAGGGTCCCCGTCCTGATCGTCGGCGGCTCCCTCGTGGGCCTGTCGACCTCTCTGTTCCTGGGCCGGCTGGGGGTGCGCCACACCCTGGTGGAGCGCCACTCCGGCACCTCCCGCCACCCCCGCGGACGCGGCAACAACGTCCGCACGATGGAGCTGTTCCGGGTGGCCGGCGTCGAACCGGCGATCCACCGGGCCGCGGCCACCCTGGCCGACAACCACGGCATCCTCCAGGCGCGCGACCTGGTCGACGACGCGGGCGAGTGGCTGGTCAAGGACATCGACCCGGGCGGCGGCCTGGCCCGCTTCAGCCCGAGTTCCTGGTGCCTGTGCAGCCAGAACGACCTGGAGCCGGTCCTGCTCGACCACGCCACGACGCTCGGCGGCGACCTGCGGTACTCCACCGAACTGCTGTCGTTCGACCACGACTCCGACGGTGTCACCGCGCTGGTCAAGGACCGGGAGACCGGCGAGCACACCAGGATCCGCGCGGACTACCTGGTCGCCGCCGACGGCCCCCGCAGCCCCGTCCGCGAGCAGCTCGGCATCGGCCAGAGCGGCCCCGGCGAGCTGTTCAGCAACGTCAGCATCACCTTCCGGTCCCGCCTCCTCGCCGACGTGGTGGGCGAGCGCCGGTTCATCGTCTGCTACCTCACCGGCCCGGACGGCGACGGCGCGCTGCTGCCGGTGGACAACCGGGAGAACTGGGTCTTCCACGCCCCCTGGCACCCCGAACGCGGCGAGACGCTGGAGGACTTCACCGACGAGCGCTGCGCCGAGCACATCCGGCGCGCGGTCGGCCGGGCGGACCTCGACGTCGAGGTCACCGGGCGGGCGCCCTGGCACGCCGCCCAGCGCGTGGCCCGCGGCTACCGCTCGGGCCGCGTCCTGCTGGCGGGCGACTCCGCCCACGAGATGTCCCCCACCGGGGCCTTCGGCTCCAACACGGGCATCCAGGACGCGCACAACCTGGCCTGGAAGCTGGCGGCGGTGCTCGGCGACTGGGCGGGCCCCCGCCTGCTGGACTCCTACGACCTCGAGCGCCGCCCCGTGGCGGAGGCGACCAGCGCCCGCGCCGCGGTCCGGTCGGCGGAGCACAGCCACCCCGGTTTCGCCCCGCCGGCCGGCGCGGGCGGGGGCGGCCCGCAGCGCGGCATCCTCAACGTGGCCCTCGGCTACCGCTACCCGCAGGGCGCCGTCGTCGGCACCGACCCCACCTCACCGGTGGTCCCGGAGAAGCTCGCCCTCGACGGCTCCCCCGGCACCCGGGCGCCCCACCTGTGGGTCCGGCACGAGGACAGGCGGCTGTCCACGCTCGACCTGTACGAGCGGTCCCTGGTCCTGCTGAGCGACGCCGACGGCGACGCCGGGGCCGGCCGGTCGGACGGCTGGCACGAGGCCGCCGTCCGGCTGGCCGGTGAACTCTCCGTACCCCTCGTGTCGTACCGCGTGGGAGCGGGACCCGACGCCGCGCTGGTGCCCGAGGACGGCGCGGACTGGCGGGAGCGCCACGGCACGGCGGCCGGAGGTGCCGTCCTGGTGCGGCCGGACGGGTTCGTCGCCTGGCGCTCGCCCGGTCCGGTCCCGGAGCCCGAACCGGTGCTGCGGCGCGTCCTGACCACGGTGCTGGCCCTCTCCTGACCGGCCGTCGGATGCCGTGAGGGCGCCCGCGGGGCCTGTGCCGGACCTCCCCGGAGGCCGGCGCAGGCCCTTCGTCGTTCCCCCGGGTGCCACCCGCTCTCACCCGGCTGAGCGTCCTGAGTGGTGGAACGTCCCGGAGTGACTGACGGTGGATCACGTCGGGGCCGGGTTCTCTCAGCTGACGAACCGCCAGCTGCCCGGCCGACGGAAGGACCCTCATATGCGCTCAGCACGCATGATCCTGGCCACCGCGACGGCCTCGGCCGCCCTCGCCCTCGCCGCGCCCGGCGTGTACGCGGCGGGCGGTGACTGGGAGCACGACGACTCCTCCTACAGCAAGGAGAAGGACCAGGGAAGCAAGCACGACGACTCCTCCTACGGCAAGGAGAAGGACCAGGAGAGCAAGCACGACGACTCCTCCTACGGCAAGGAGGACGACTCCTACGGCAAGGAGAAGGACCACGGGAGCAAGCACGACGAGCCGCGCGGCGGCATGCACACCGGCGGCGGCGCGCTGACCGCGCTCAAGGCGGACGACTGGGGCACCGCGCGCGACTCCAAGGACGACTCGGAGACCTACAAGAAGGACAGCGAGCACGGCAAGGACTCCTCCTGGACCAAGGACGACGAGGAGAAGAAGTCCTGGAACGGCGAGGAGAAGCCGCGCGGCGGCATGCACACCGGCGGCGGCGCGCTGACCGCGCTCAAGGCGGACGACTGGGGCACCGCGCGCGACCCCAAGCACGACCCGGAGACCTACAAGAAGGACAGCGAGCACGGCAAGGACTCCTCCTGGACCAAGGACGACGAGGAGAAGAAGTCCTGGAACGGCGAGGAGAAGCCGCG
>NZ_JBIBWL010000004.1:0-168583 GCF_043081325.1 Streptomyces sp. NPDC014882 | reverse complement strand
CGCGGCGGCATGCACACCGGCGGCGGCGCGCTCGACGCGCCCGGCGCGACCGCGGGCGGCCTGGCCGTCCTGGCCGTCGCCGCGACCGGGCTGTACGCCGCGCGCCGTAAGAAGTCGGCTCCCGGCCTGGCCTGACCCGTGCCGGGCGACATAGCAGCCGTGGCCGCCACCTGAGCTGGACGTGGCGGCCCGGCTCGCTTTCCGCCCCCGCCCCACCCCCGCCCGTCCCGCTGCCGTGAACCAGCTAGTGAGGTCACCTCAGATGGCCGTCCCCTCCTCCGCCTCCTCCTCCGACGGGTCGGCCCCGGCCCGGCGGCCCCGCCGGGGCCTGACCCTGCTGTGCGCCGGTGGCCTGCTGCTGCTGGCGGTGCGCCTGCTCGGCGACGACACCCCGCAGGCGGGCGCGCCCAG
Source organism: Streptomyces sp. NPDC014882 (assembly GCF_043081325.1). Lineage (NCBI taxonomy): Bacteria > Bacillati > Actinomycetota > Actinomycetes > Kitasatosporales > Streptomycetaceae > Streptomyces > Streptomyces sp. NPDC014882. Next base: position 168,172 of record NZ_JBIBWL010000004.1, on the reverse strand, counting down.
TCCGCCGTCCGACCCGCGGTCCGCCCCGCAGGCCGCCGCACCGGCCTCGCCCGGCACCGGGCCGGCGGGAAAGCACCTGCCGCGGTCCAGTCCGGTGCGGCTGCTCATCCCGAAGATCTCCGTCGACGCCCCCTTCACCGACCTCGCCATCGGCGCGAACGGGCAGCTCCAGGCCCCGCCGCCGCACGACACGAATCTGGTCGGGTGGTACGCCAAGGGCGCCTCGCCCGGTGAGACGGGCACCTCGATCATCGCCGGGCACGTCGACACCGCCACCTCCGCCGCCGTCTTCGCCGAACTGGACGAACTCCGCAAGGGTGACGTCTTCCGGGTGCGGCGGGCCGACGGGCGCACACCCGTCTTCGTGGTCGACAGCGTCGAGAAGTTCGACAAGGACCGCTTCCCCAGCCGGCGGGTCTACGGGGACACCGCCGACGCCCAGGTACGGCTCATCACCTGCGCGGGCGACTACGACCGGACGGTCAAGGACTACACGGAGAACCTCGTCGTCTTCGCGCACCTCAAGTGACGGAACCTCACACGGACGAGGGGCGCCGGTCACCCGCCCAGTCCCTCCCGGTCGCGCGTCCGTCCGGGCCGCCACAGGATCGAGACACGCTCACGTCGCCCGACCGCAGCCGAGGTTCCGCCTCGCTCCCCGAAGGAGATCCCCACGATGACCACCACGTCCGCCCCCGCTTCCGAACAGCTGACGCGCCAGGTGTCGCAGCGCGTCTCCCAGTCCGTCTTCGACGGCTCCCACCTCCGGGTCGTCCTGCTGGTGGACGTCTACGACGGGGCCCAGCAGCAGTTCCTGGAGGCGTACGAGCAGCTCTGCAACCAGATCGCGGCGGTCCCCGGCCACGTCAGCGACCAGCTGTGCCAGTCGATCGAGAACCCCTCCCAGTGGCTCATCACCAGTGAGTGGGAGAGCGCCCCGCCGTTCCTGACCTGGGTCAACAGCGAGGAGCACGTCCGGATGGTGGAGCCGCTGCACAGCTGCGTGCGGGACACCAGGTCGCTGCGGTTCCACGTCGTCCGCGAGACGGGCGGACCGGCCGCGCTGGCCGAGCCCGGCGAGCGCCGGCTCCAGTCGTCGCCCCGGATCGGCGACGGCGTGATCCGCCACGCGCTCACCTTCACGGTGAAGCCGGGCAGCGAGGGGGCCGTCGCGAAGATCCTCGGCGACTACGCCTCGCCGGAACCGCGGGTCGACGACACCACCCGCCTGATCCGCACCTCCCTCTTCATGCACGGCAACCGGGTGGTGCGGGCCATCGAGGTGCGGGGCGACCTGCTCGCCGCGCTGCGGCACGTCGCCCGGCAGCCCGAGGTGCGGGCCGTCGAGGAGGCCATCAACCCCTACCTGGAGCAGGACCGGGACCTCGACGACCCCGAGTCGGCCCGGGTCTTCTTCACCCGTGCGGCGCTGCCGGCCGTCCACCACGTGTCGGCGGGCGAGGAGCGGCAGGACACCGTACGGCACGCGCTGTACTACCCGGCGCGCGAGGGCGGCGGTCTGCGGCTGGCCGAACTCCTCGCCCAGCAGGACGAGAGGGCGGCGGACGCCCCGGACAGCCCGGTGCTGCGCAGCACAATCTTCCAGCGCGACGACGTCGTGGTGCGCCTGGTCGACGTACGCGGCAAGGACGCCGACGCCGGCCGGGTGCTCGGTCTGGCGGACCGGGACCGGACGGCGGAGCTGACGGGCCTGCTGGACGCCGACGCGCTCGGCGTGGACGCCTCCGCGCTGCGGGACGGGGCCGCCGACCGTCTCCTCAGCCTCGCCCGCATGGAGCTCGTCACCGATCGCCGCTCGCCCGACGCCTGAGCCGTCCGGCAGGCGCGGCGCCGTTCGCCACGCCGACACAGCACACGAAACGGAGCAACGTCGTGATCACATCCCGTCCCAGAATCGTGGACCTCAGCGAGGTCGAGCCCAACACCCGGCGCGGCGGTGACCTGCGCGCCATGCTCACACCCACCACGTCGGGCGCCACCAGCGGTTTCATGGGCGTGGCCATCGTCCAGCCGGGTGACCGCATCGGCGAGCACTACCACCCGTACTCGGAGGAGTTCGTGTACGTGGTGTGCGGGCAGCTGGAGGTCGACCTCGACGGCGAACCGCACCCGCTCCAGCCCGAGCAGGGGCTGATGATCCCGATGCACATGCGGCACCGCTTCCGCAATGTGGGCAAGGTCGAGGCGCGCCTGGTCTTCCACCTGGGCCCGCTGGCGCCGAGCCCGCCGCTCGGTCACGTCGACACGGAGGAGACCGAGCCCGTCGCCGTGGCGGCGGCGGAGGGTGCCCACGGCGGTGCGGTCCGCACGGCCGGACGCCGGCAGGCCGGTTCATGAACCGGCGGGTGGCGGTCACCGGCATAGGCGTCGTCGCTCCGGGCGGCATAGGAGTGCCGGCGTTCTGGGACCTGCTGTCCCACGGACGCACCGCGACGCGGGGCATCACCTTCTTCGACCCGGCGGGCCTGCGGTCGCGCATCGCGGCCGAGTGCGACTTCGACCCGGCGGCGCACGGGCTGGACGCGGAGCAGGTCGCCCGGTGCGACCGGTACATCCAGTTCGCCCTGGTCGCCGGGGAGGAGGCGGTGCGGGACTCCGGTCTCGACCTGGGCCGGGAGAACCCCTGGCGGGTGGGTGTCTCGCTGGGCACCGCGGTCGGCGGCACCACCCGCCTGGAACACGACTACGTGCTGGTCAGCCACGGCGGGCAGCGCTGGGACGTGGACCACGACCGGGCCCGGCCGCACCTGCACCGCGCCTTCTCGCCCAGCACGCTGGCCTCCACGGTGGCGGAGCGGTTCGAGGCGCGCGGGCCGGTGCAGACGGTGTCGACGGGCTGCACCTCCGGGCTCGACGCGGTCGGGTACGCCTTCCACACGATCGAGGAGGGCCGGGCCGACATCTGCATCGCCGGTGCCTCGGACTCGCCGATCTCCCCGATCACCATGGCCTGCTTCGACGCCATCAAGGCCACGTCGCCCAACAACGACGACCCGGCGCACGCCTCACGTCCCTTCGACGCCCACCGTGACGGCTTCGTCATGGGCGAGGGCGGTGCGGTGCTCGTCCTGGAGGAGCTGGAGCACGCCAGGGCCCGCGGTGCGCACGTCTACTGCGAGCTGGGCGGTTACGCGACCTTCGGCAACGCGTACCACATGACCGGCCTGACCACCGAGGGCCTGGAGATGGCGCGGGCCATCGAGGAGGCCCTCGACCACGCCCGGGTCGACCCCACGGGGGTCGACTACGTCAACGCGCACGGCTCGGGCACCAAGCAGAACGACCGGCACGAGACCGCCGCCGTGAAGCGGACCCTGGGCGCACACGCCTACGGCACGCCCATGAGCTCCATCAAGTCGATGGTGGGGCACTCCCTGGGCGCGATCGGCGCGATCGAGGTCGTGGCCTGCGTGCTGGCCCTGGCCCACCAGGTGGTGCCGCCCACCGCGAACTACGAGACCCCGGACCCCGAGTGCGATCTGGACTACGTGCCGCGTGACGCGCGCGAGCGGAAGCTGAACAGCGTGCTCTCCGTGGGCAGCGGGTTCGGCGGTTTCCAGTCGGCGGTGGTCCTCAACCGGCCGAGGGAGAGGGAACGATGACCGCATCCCGTCCGCGGCGTGCCGCCGTCACCGGTATCGGTGTCGTCGCACCCAACGGAGCCAGCACCGAGTCCTTCTGGAAGTCCACCCAGGAGGGCATCAGCGCCCTCGGCCGGGTCACCCGCGAGGGCTGTGAACACCTCCCGCTGCGCGTGGCGGGCGAGGTGCGGGACTTCGAGCCGACGGCGGCGGTCGAGGAGCGCTACCTCGTCCAGACGGACCGGTTCACGCACTTCGCGCTCGCCGCGACCGACCTCGCCCTGGAGGACGCCCGCCTCGGCCAGGCCGACACCGGTGCCGCGCCGTACTCGGTGGGCGTGGTCACCGCGGCCGGTTCCGGCGGCGGTGAGTTCGGCCAGCGCGAGCTCCAGCAGCTGTGGGGCAAGGGCAGCCGCTTCGTCGGGCCGTACCAGTCGATCGCCTGGTTCTACGCCGCCAGCACCGGCCAGGTCTCCATCCGACGCGGCTTCAAGGGGCCGTGCTCGGTCGTCGCCTCCGACGAGGCCGGCGGACTGGACGCCCTGGCGCACGCGGCACGGGCGGTGCGGCGCGGCACCGGGGTGATCGTGGCCGGTGCCACCGAGGCACCGCTCGCCCCGTACTCGGTGGTGTGCCAGCTCGGTTACGAGGAGCTGAGCACCGGCGACGACCCCGAGCGGGCCTACCGTCCGTTCACGCGGGAGGCCCGCGGGTTCGTGCCGGCCGAGGGCGGCGCCATGTTCGTCGTCGAGGAGGAGTCCGCGGCCCGGGAACGCGGGGCGCGGGTGCGGGCCGTCCTCGCGGGGCACGCGGCGACGTTCACCGGCGCCGCCCGGTGGGAGCGGTCCCGGGAGGGCCTCGCGGAAGCCGTCCGCGCGGCCCTGGCGGACGCCGGGTGCGCGCCGGAGGAGATCGACGTGGTCTTCGCCGACGCGCTCGGCGTGCCGGCGGCGGACCGTGCCGAGGCGCTGGCCATCGCCGACGCCCTCGGTGCGCACGGCAGGCGGGTGCCGGTCACCGCGCCGAAGACCGGGACCGGCCGCGGCTACTGCGCGGCGCCGGTGCTGGACACCGCGGCGGCGGTGCTCGCCATGGAGCACGGCCTGATCCCGCCCACCCCGCACGTCTTCGACGTCTGTCACGACCTCGACCTGGTGACCGGCCGGGCCCGCCCCGCCGAGCTGCGCACGGCGCTGGTCCTCAGCCGGGGCCTGATGGGGTCGAACTCGGCGCTGGTGCTGCGGCACGGCGCCACCGGCGCCTCGTGACGGGGCGCGTCCAGCAAGCACGGAGCAGCAGGAACACAGCAGAAGGAGAGGAACCGCATGAGTGACCGCATCACGGTCGAGGAACTGGCCGAACTGATGAAGAAGTCCGCGGGCGTCACCGTCGCCCCGGACGACCTCCAGCGGCAGTACGACGTCGGCTTCGACGTCCTCGGCATCGACTCGCTCGGACTGCTCGGCATCGTGGGCGAGCTGGAGAACCGCTACGGCACGCCGATGCCCCAGGACGCGGAGCGCAGCAAGACGCCCCGGCAGTTCCTCGACCAGGTCAACAGCGCTCTGCTGGCGGGGGCGTGACATGTCCGGACACACGGAGAACGAGATCGTCATCGCCGCCCCGCTGGACCTGGTCTGGGACATGACCAACGACGTGGCGAACTGGCCGCGGCTGTTCAGCGAGTACGCCTCGGCCGAGATCCTGAAGCAGGAGGACGGGAAGACCACCTTCCGGCTCACCATGCACCCCGACGAGAACGGCAAGGTGTGGAGCTGGGTCTCCGAGCGGGAGGCGGACCGCGGCACGCTCACCGTGCGGGCCCGCCGCGTCGAGACCGGCCCGTTCGCCTACATGAACATCCGGTGGCGGTACGAGGAGGTGCCGCAGGGCACCCGGATGGTGTGGACCCAGGACTTCGAGATGAAGCCCGAGGCGCCCGTCGACGACGACTGGATGACGGACAACATCAACCGGAACTCCAAGGTCCAGATGGAGCTGATCCGGGACCGCATCGAGCAGGCGGCCACGGAGCACCGGCCCGTGCCGAGCCTGGCCGACTGAGCCGGACGGAGGACAGGATGACGCACCAGACCCTGATCGTCGCCCGGATGGCCCCGGGGTCCGCCCCGGACATCGCCAAGCTGTTCGCGGAGTCGGACCGCGGGGAACTGCCCCACCTCATCGGCGTCTCGCGGCGCAGCCTCTTCCAGTTCGACGACGTGTACATGCATCTCGTCGAGGCCGAGCAGGACCCGACGCCCGCCATCTCCGAGCTGGCCGGGCACCCGGAGTTCCGGGCCATCAGTGAGCGGCTGAGCGCGTACGTCAGCGCCTACGACCCCGCGACCTGGCGTTCGCCGAAGGACGCGATGGCGCACTGCTTCTACCGCTGGGAGCGCGACTCCACGGCGTGAGGAGCCGATGACCGACGGCGGCCGGCCCCGCGTACCTCGCGGGGCCGGCCGCCGTCGGTCCGGGGGTGTCACGCGGGCACGGTGCAGTCGAACGCGTGGAGGTAGGGGTTGACCGGCCGGATGTCGTCGACGACCAGGCCCGCCCCGGTCAGCCGGCTCACCATGCTCTCGGTGGTGTGCTTGGCGCCGCCCACGTTGAGGAGCAGCAGCAGGTCCATGGCGGTGCTGAAGCGCATCGAGGGCGAGTCGTCGACGAGGTTCTCGATGACGACGACCCGTGCGCCGGGCCCGCCCGCCGCCATGACGTTGCGCAGGGTCCGGGCGGTGCTGTCGTCGTCCCATTCCAGGATGTTCTTGATGATGTACACATCGGCCTGGACGGGGATCGCCTCGCGGCAGTCGCCGGGGACGACGCGCATCCGGTCGGCGAGCGCGCCGCCGGGACGCAGCCGCGGGTCGGCGTTCTCCACCACGCGGGGCAGGTCGAGCAGCGTCCCGTGCAGCGCCGGGTACTTCTCCAGCAGGCTCGCCACCACGTGCCCCTGGCCGCCTCCGATGTCGGCGACCGAGGCGCTCCCCGACAGGTCGAGGAGCTGCGCGACGTCCCGTGCGGACTGCGCGCTGGAGGTCGTCATGGCGCGGTTGAAGACGAGGGCGGACTCGGGGGCGTCCTCGTTGAGGTAGGTGAAGAACTCCTTGCCGTACAGGTCCTCGACGACGTTGTGGCCGGTGCGCACGGCCTCGTCGAGCTTCGGCCAGGAGTCCCAGGTCCACGGCTCGGTGCACCACAGGGTGATGTAGCGCAGGCTGTGCGGATCGTCCTCGCGCAGCAGGCGGGACATCTCGGTGTGCGCGAAGGTCCCGTCGCCCTGCTCGGCGAAGACGCCGTAGCAGGAGACGGCCCGCAACAGCCTTCGCAGGGGCTTGGGTTCGGCCTTCACCGCGGCCGCGAGGTCCTCCACGGTCATGGGGCTGTCGCCGAGGGCGTCGGCGACGCCCAGGCGGGCCGTCGCGCGCAGGGCGGCGGCACAGGCCGCCCCGAACGCCAGCTCCCGCAGCCGCATGGACGGCGCCGGGGCAGTTTCTGCGGTCGTCATGTGCCGCCTTTCCTCTTCGTCGTGTTCACGGGTTCTCACGGGTTCTCACGGGTTTTCACGGGTGGTCACGGGCTTGCGGTCAGCACAGGCCCGCGGGCCTGGAGACCTGGCAGGAGTTGGCCTCGAAGGTGTTGGCCTTCGCGGTCTCCTGGTCGACGAGGTCGGCCGGGAGGTTTCCGCTCAGCTCGTTGTCGCTGATCCGGTTCCGCTCGCTGGTGGTGCCGACGAAGCTCTTGAACAGGACGATGCCGCCGGACAGCGGGGACTTCCCGGCGTTGTCCCGGATGACGTTCCGGGTCACCAGGGTGTCCTCGGTGCCGGTCATGACGACGCCGGAGCCCTGCAGGGCGTCCAGCCGCGCGGTCTTCGGGCAGGACTTGTTGTTGCGCACGATGCGGTTGGCGGCGACGGTCACCGCCCCGGCCTTGGGCTTGTTCTCGTCGCCGACGACGAACACGCCCGCGCAGTTGCCGGTGACGTGGTTCTCCGCGACGGTGAGGTGGCGCAGCCGGCGGACGGTCACGCCGATCCGGTTGCCCTCCAGCCGGTTGCGCTCGACGAGGGTGCCGCCGGTGTCGGTGGCGCCCTGCTCGGCGGTGATCGTGTTGGCGAGGAAGAGGCCCGCGTCGCCGTTGTCCCGGGCGGTGTTGCCCCGGAACACACCGCGCACCGACGCCTCCTGGGCGATGCCCCACACCCCGTTCCTCACCGCGGTCACCTTGCGCACGGTCAGTCCGTCGGTGTCGGTGGCGTAGACGCCGCTGCGGGTGAAGCCGGTGACGGTCAGGGAGGCGAGGGTGACGTCCTCGAGCTTGCGGTCCTTCGTCCCGACCACGCAGATGCCGTTGCCGGCCGCGGCGCAGCCGGCGGTGGCCGCGGCGGCGGACCTGCCGGTGGTCCCGGCGGCGGACTTGGCGGCGGACTTGGCGGCCGCCGGCTGGATCACCACGCCCCGGCCCACGCCGCGCAGGGTCAGTCCGGGAGTGGTCACCGTGACGCTCTCCCGGTAGGTGCCCGGGGCGATCAGCACCGTGTCACCGGGCGCGGCGGCGTCCACCGCCTTCTGGATCGACTGTCCCGCGTGGACCACATGGATCATGTGGCCGGCGGACGCCGGGGCGGCGCCGAGGCCCGCCCCCACGACCGCGGCGGTGCACGTGAGGTACACGAGATGGCATTTCTTCATATTCCGGACAATATGCTCGACGGGTCGGCGATCCGGTGGTATCGGCCGTACGTTGGCGTGTTGCGGGACGGCACGTCGCGGGCGGCACGTCACGGGCGGCATGTCGGCGGGCCGCGGCCCGCGAGGCGACGTACCCCGGCCGGCAGGGCACCCCCGGGGTCGGCCAGGGCGCCCTGGCCCGGTCCGGACCGCGCCGAGGCGCGCCGGACCGGTCCGGCGCGGTCCGCTCCGCCCTCGCCGGGGCGCGACGTAGCGTGGCCCGCACACCCCGGACGTACCGGGGATCGCGACGGTCGACTCGATGGTGGCGTCATGTGTTGGAGTGCGACGGCCGATCTGGTGGCGGGCGCCGGGGTCACCGCCGTCGGCGTGGCCTGTGTGGCGCGGGTGCGCCGGGTGCGGGACCTGCCGCTCGCCGCGCTGCCCCTCCTGCTCGGAGTCCATCAGATCGTCGAGGCGATGGTCTGGGACGCGGGCGGTGGCGACGGGCCCGCCACCGTCGTGTGGACCGTCATCGCGCTGCCGTTGCTGGCGGTGTGGGTGCCCGCGGGAGTGTGGTGCGCCGCCCCGCCGCGCGCCCGGCGCCGGCTCGGACCCGTTCTCGCGGTCGGCGCCGCGACCGCCGCCGGCCTCGCGTACGGGCTGGCCACCGGCCCCGTCACGGCCGAGATCCGGGGGCGCACGATCGGCTATGCGACCGACCTGTCCCATCCCGTCGTCCTGATCGCCGGCTATCTGCTGGCCACGGTGGGTTCCCTGCTGCTGTCCGGCGACCGGCGGCTGCTGGTGCTGGGGACCTTCGTCGCCGTGGGCGCGCTGTTCTGCTGGACGCTGTGGCGGCTGGAGTTCGTCTCCACCTGGTGCGCCTTCGCGGCGGTGTGCTCGGTGCTGCTGCTCGGCTGGGTCCGCGGCCGGCCGGCCCCCCGGTGAGCACCGGCGCCGGCCGCCTGCGGGGCCATGCGGTCACCTGCTCGAACTCCGCTTCCCGGTAGGGCGACCGGCCCTCGCGGCGAGCGGACCGGGTGGGGCCCCGAGGCCGCACCGGCGGGCGGCGGCACGACGGGGAACCGATCGTTCCTCCCCCGCGCGTCAAAGCCCTTGCTCCCCATGTGCCATACTCGGCGCCGCTCATAGCAAGATCTGACCGGAGGAATCCACCTGCACGCCATAGCCTTGGACGCTCCCTACCTGGACACGGACGCGGAGCAGCTCTGCTTCTCGCTGGACCTGGACGAGCGGCCGGCCCTCGCCGAGCACGAGACGACCGTGGGTGGGCTCGACGTCCGTCTGCGGCTCCTCGGCGCCTCGCACCAGGTCTTCGCCGGCCCCGTACGGGAGACCGTGGCCTGCCTGTTGGGGTCCGTGAAGGGCCTGCCGGGGGCGTACACCCGTCAACTGCCGGGCTGGACCTACGACTTCACGGCCGACACCCGACGGCTGGCCCCCGCGGACTTCAGCGAGCTGGTGGCGGGGATCCGCCGGCAGGTCGCCGCCGGCCCCGACAGCCTGTGCGGGATCTTCCCCGGGTCGCCGGAGGCGCTGACGGCCGTCGTCGTCGAGGCGGCCGCCGGGGCGCCCGGCGGCGGGCTGGTCTGGCGCACCTGGCACACGTACCCGCAGCACGGCCAGATCGTATCGACGCACACGCGGCTGGAGGCCCGATGAAGAGCGCCCGACTCGTCCGCGCGGCGGGGGCCGCCGTGCTGGCCGTCGCCCTGCTGGCCGCCTGCTCCTCCGACGGCGGCAACGGGGTGCCGCGCGGCTGGATACGCGACACGTACACCGAGAGCGGCGCGGACTGGGTCGTTCCGGACAAGTCCCCGACGCGGGTGGCCGACGCCATCCACGGGCACCGCGCGGCCCTCGACCGCGCGTCCGGCGGGAGCCTGGAGTTCCTGCGCTACGGCGACGACATGGTCACCGTGTCGCCGTACCGGAGCGGCAGCCGGATCGAGATCGAGGACTACCGCAACGGCTACCACCGGCACAGCACGTACCTCACCTACTGGCCGAACCCGGACAGCGCCAGCTTCCGCGGCGGCGGCCCCGGCGAGGGCAAGTGACACCGGTGGACCGGCTCCGCGCGTGACGCACCACCAGACCCCGACGACGCCCTCAAGAAAGGCAACACAGTGACCGAGATCCTCGAGTCGACGGGCCAGGCCCTGCTCTACGGAGTCGTGGGCCTCGCGGTGATGGCCGTCGGCTTCATCGCCCTCGACCTCGTCACACCCGGCAAGCTGTTCCACGTGGTCTGGAGGGACCGCAACCGCGGCGCGGCGGTACTGCTGGGCAGCCAGTCGATCGCCGTGGGTCTGGTCATCATGGAGGCCATCCGGGCCAGCGAGTCCGAGGAGGGCCTCGGCCAGGGCCTGTTGAGCACGCTGCTGTACGGCCTCGCCGGGGTGCTGGTGATGACGCTGGTCGGCATCGTGATCGGCCACCTCGCGCCGGGCCAGATGGGCGCGGTCGCACTCGACGACAGCAGTGACGGCCGTCCGCACCCGGCCGCCTGGGTCCAGGCCGGGATGTACCTCGGCACCGCGTTCATGGTCGGCGCGGCACTGTCCTAGGCACCGCACCCGTGAGCACCACCGCACTCCGGGACCGCGGCGCCGCGGCCCCCACCCGCCCCCCGGCCGTCCGGCACACCCGGGGGGCGCGCTTCCTCCTGCTGCTCGCCGTCTTCCTCTGCGCCGCCTGCGGCCTGGTCTACGAGCTGGCGCTCACCGCGCTGGGCAGCTACCTCATCGGCAACTCCGTGCTCCAGACCTCCGTGGTCATCTCCGTGATGGTCTTCGCGATGGGTCTCGGCTCGCTCGCCGCCAAACCGCTGCGCCGCCGCGCGGTCGGCGCGTTCGCCGTCGTCGAGGGGGTACTGGCGCTGGTCGGCGGGCTGTCCGTGCTGGTGCTGTACGCGGCGTTCGCCTGGCTCCAGCTGTACACCCCGGCGATGATCGTGATCACGCTGGTGGTCGGCCTCCTCATCGGGGCCGAGATCCCGCTGCTGATGACGCTGCTGCAGCGGATCCGGCGGCAGGAGGCGGGCAGCGCCGTCGCCGACATGTTCGCCGTCGACTACATCGGGGCGCTGGTGGGCGGGCTGTGCTTCCCGCTGCTGCTCCTGCCGACGTTCGGACAGCTGCGGGGCGCGCTGGTGGTCGGCGCGGTCAACGCGGTGGCCGGCGTCGTCGTGGTGCTGTTCATCTTCCGCCGGCAGACCCGGCGCTTCGTCCAGGTCGGCCTGCTCTGCGGCGTGACGGCGGTCCTGACGGTGCTCGGCACGGCGTACGTGCTGGCGGACGACCTGGAGGTCACCGCGCGTCAGCAGATGTACCAGGACCCGATCGTGCACGCCGAGACGACGCCGTACCAGGAGATCGTCGTCACCCGCTCGACCGCCTTCACCGGCGGTGCGGACATGCGCCTCTTCCTCAACGGGGACCTCCAGTTCAGCTCCGTCGACGAGTACCGCTACCACGAGTCGCTCGTGCACCCCGCGCTGTCGCGGGGGCGCGGCGACGTACTGATCCTGGGCGGCGGCGACGGGCTCGCCCTGCGCGAGGTGCTGCGCTACGACGACGTGCGGCACGTGACGCTCGTCGAGCTGGACCCGGCGATGACGAAGCTGGCCCGCGACTTCGCGCCGCTGCGCGAGCTGAACGGCGCCTCGTTCGCCGATCCCCGGGTCGAGGTGGTCAACGACGACGCCTTCAACTGGCTGCGCGGCGCGCGGCAGCGGTACGACGCGGTCGTCATCGACTTCCCGGACCCGGACACGGCGGCGCTGGCCAAGCTGTACTCGGTGGAGTTCTACACCCTGCTCGGCCAGGTCCTCACGCCGCGGAGCCAGGTCATGGTGCAGAGCGGGTCGCCGTTCTTCGCGCCGAAGACGTTCTGGTCGATCGCGGCGACCGTGGAGGCGGCCGGGTACGCGACGACCGAGTTCCAGGTCGACGTACCGAGCTTCGGCAACTGGGGGTTCGTGCTGGCCGCCCGCGGCGCCGCCGCTCCCCCGCCGCTGCGACTGGCCCCGGACGCCCCCCGCCTGCGCTACCTGGACGACGCGGTCCTGAAGGCGGCCGCGGTGTTCCCCGTCGACCGCCGCCGCGAGGACGTGCGGCCGAGCACGCTGATGGAGCCGACAGTGCTGGAGTACGTGCTCGACGAGTGGAAGAACTACTGATCCCGCCGGGCGGAACCGGAGCGGGTCCGGCTCCGCCCGGGGCGGTCGCGGTCAGCCGACGAGGCCGGCGACGAGAAGGGCGAACTCGTCGGGGGTCGCCAGGCGCACGCCGAGGGACTCCGCCTTGGCCCGCTTGGAACCGGCGCCCTCCCCGGCGACGACCAGGCTCGTCCGCTTGGAGACGCTGGAGGAGGAGCGGCCGCCGGCCCGTTCCACCAGTTCGTTCATCTCGTTGCGGCTGAGCTTCTCGAGCGGACCGGTCATCGCGCCGGTGACCACCACCGTCATGCCGGCCAGCGGCCCGCCCGCCGACGCGGTGACGTCGGTGGCGCGGGCGGTGCCGGTGGTGGTGGCGTGCGCGCCGTCCGCCGTCCCGGTGCCGCCGTCGGTCCCGTCGGACGGCGGGGCGGGCGGCGTCGCGCCGGGCTCGGTCATGTTGACGCCGGCCGCGACGAGCTTGTCGATGAGCGGGCCGAGTTCGGCGAGTTCCGCGACGATGGACGGGGCCTTCTCGGCGCCGATGCCCTCCACCCGCCGGACCGTCTCCGCGTCGGCGGCGCGCAGCTCGTCCATGGTGGCGAAGTACCGGGCGATGCGGCGGGACATGGAGCGTCCGGTGCCGCGCACGCCGAGTGCGCACAGCACGCGCGCCAGCGGTCTGCCCTTGGCCGCGGCGATGGCGGCGAGGAGGTTGTCGGTGCTGGTCCCGCCCATCCGGTCCAGGCCGAGGAGCTGGTCGCGGGTGAGGGTGAACAGGTCGGCGAGATCGGCCACCAGGCCCGCCTCGACGAGTTGCACGACGCGGGTGTGGCCGAGGCCCTCGATGTCGAGCTGGTCGCGTCCGGCGGCGTAGGAGAGGGAGGCGACCAGGTGGCAGTTGCGGCCGTTCTCGCAGCGCCAGCGCTGCTCGCCGGTGTCGATGGCCGATCCGCAGCGCGGGCACGCCTCGGGGAAGACGATCGGCTGTTCCTCGCCGGTGCGCAGGTGGGCGACGGGCGCCTCGACGCGGGGGATGACGTCACCCGCCCGGTGGACCATCACGTGGTCGCCCAGGCGCAGGTCGCGGCGGGTGATGTCGGCCGGGTTGTGGAGGGTGGCGTAGGTGATGGTGGAGCCGTCGATCTCCACCGGGGCGAGGACGGCGCGGGGCGCGATGATGCCGGTGCGGCCCACGTTCCACTGCACCTCCAGCAGGCGGGTGATCTTCTCGACGGCCGGCAGCTTGTAGGCGATCGCCCAGCGCGGGGCTCTGGAACCCGACCCGGCGGCCCGCTGGTCGGCGGCGAGGTCGGCCTTGACGACGATCCCGTCGATGCCGAAGGGCAGGTGCGGCCGCACGGCGGCGATCTCCCGCACCCGGGCCAGGACGTCCTCCACGGTGTCCGCGGTGACGCCGGGTACGGCCGTCGTGGCGGTCGTGTTCACGCCGAGCGTCGCGGCCCGGGCCATCAGGTCGCTGTGGGCGGCCTCGTCGAGGGCGGCGGCGAGGCCGGCCCCGGTGCCGTCGAGGGGCAGCAGGCCGTAGCCGAAGAAGGTCATCGGCACGGTGTAGGCGCGGTCCCTGGCGCGCAGGGTGCCGGCGGCGGCGTTGCGCGGGTTGGCGAACGGCTGGCCGCCGTGCGCGGTGCGGACCTCGTTGGCGTGCTCGAACTGGGCGGTCGTCATCAGGACTTCGCCGCGCACCTCCACGGTGACCGGCTCGGTCAGCCGCTCGGGCAGGCCCTCGACGGTGCCGACGGCGTGCGTGACGTCCTCGCCCGCCGTCCCGTCGCCCCGCGTGATCAGCCGCGTCAGACGGCCCCGGGTGTAACGGGCCGCGATCGCCAGGCCGTCCAGTTTCGGCTCGACGCTGTAGCGCTCGCTCTCGTGGCCGACGCGCCGCGCCAGCGAGGCCGCCCAGGCGGTGAACTCCTCGGGAGAGAACACGTTGTCCAGGCTGAGCATCGCGACCGTGTGCGGGACGTCGCCCTCGACGGCGCCGCCGGCCACCTTTCCGCTGGGCGAGTCGGGCAGCACCTGTCCGGGATGGGCGGCCTCCCAGTCCGCGATGGACCGCACCAGCCGGTCGTAGGCGTCGTCGTCCAGCACCGAGGTGCCCCCGGTGTAGTAGGCGGCGGACGCCCGTACGGCGTCCTCGACCGCCTGCGCGTAGGCGGCGGCGTCCACGATCTGTGCGGCAGGTGTCGTCATGCCCGTCATCCTGCCTCCCACCACTGACAACGCCCCTGGCACGAGGGGACGTCGGGCCCCGGGACGTTCTATATTCGACTGTGACTCGACGGATCTTCATCGACAAGCAGAGCCCCCGGGCCTACCACGCACTCGTGCAGACCTCCGAGGCCGTGCGCGCGACCGCCGCCGAGGCGGGTCTGGAGCGCACCGTCGTGGAACTGGTCAACCTGCGCGTCTCGCAGCTCAACGACTGCGCCTTCTGCCTCGACCTGCACACCCGGGCCGCCCTGCGCGCCGGGGAGTCGGCCCGGCGGCTCGGCGTGCTCGCCGCGTGGCGGGACACCGAACTGTTCAGCCCGCTGGAGCGGGCGGCCCTGGCGCTGGCGGAGGCGACCACCTTCCCCGCCGACGCCGCCCTGCGCGAGACCGCGTACGCCGACGCCCGCGAGGCCCTCACCGAGGACCAGATCGCGGCGGTGCTCTGGGTGGCGGTCACCATCAACGCCTTCAACCGGGTCTCCGTCCTGAGCGGGCACCCGGTGCGCTGACCCGGGCGGCGCGGGCATGTGTCGGACACCCCTGGTAATGCCTGGTCAGGTTCACTCACCGGTGGCGTGTCCGTTTGATCGCTTGTTCCGTTGACCTGTTGTGACGGGTGGGGAGCCGGCCGCGGTCCGGTGTGATCCGGAGGACTTCGCGGCGGAGGTGTTCGAGCCGTTCGCGCGGGCGGATCAACGCCGGTGGGGCCAGGTGTATCTGCGGGGCCTGCTGCTGGACGGGCGGCGCAAGTCGGTGGAACCGACGGCCGCCCGGCTGGGCGAGGACGGCAACCGGCAGACCCTGGCGAACTTCATCACCACCAGCCCGTGGGACGCGGCCCAGGTGCGGTCGGCCGGCGGGGTCGAGCCCCTGGAGGCCGCCCTGGCCGAGTGGCGTGCCCGGCTCTCGGCACGCGGCCGGGCCATGGTGTCCGGGGCCGCCGAGCTGGAGGCGTACCTCCGCGCTCGCGGATGAGCGGAGGGACGGAGGGACGGAGGGATGGAGGGGCCGAGGACGGGGAGGAACCACAGCCGAGCGGACGAGCCGTCAGCGGCGCTCCCGTCCTTGCCCCTTCGCCCCCTTCCCGTTCCTCCCCCGACATCCGTGATCGCGTGCCCCGTGACGTGTCGCCGTGCTTGCATACGACGGTGATCCCCGACCCCGCCGCAGCCCCTGCCCTCTCCGTCCGGCCCCGGGTGCCGGCCGACCTGGACGACTGCGTGAGCGCGCTGGCGCTGGTGCACGCGCACAGCCGCTACCCGGTCGACTGGCCCGCCGATCCCGCCTCCTGGCTCACCCCCGTCACGCTCCTGGCCGCCTGGGTCGCCGAACGGGAGGGACGGATCGTCGGGCACGCCGCGCTGTGCCGGGGCGAGGACGGCGATCCCGCACCGGCGTTGTGGGCGGCGCGCGGGAACGGGGTGCCGGCGGCCGGTGTGAACCGGCTGTTCGTGGCGCCCGAGGCGCGCGGACTCGGCGCGGGAGCGGCCCTCGTGGAGCGGGCCGCCGGGGAGGCGCGCTCCCGCGGCCTGCACCCCGTGCTCGACGTGGTGGCCACCGATCCGGCGGCGTCCTTCTACGCCCGGCTCGGCTGGCGGGACCTCGGTCGCGTGGACCGGAGGTGGGGCCCCGACCAGGTGGTCACCCTGCGCTGTTACGCGGCGCCGGTCGCCGCGGAACGGGCCGGTTAGCGCCCGTCGTCCCCTCGGGACCGCCGCCCCGGACTCGCGCCGTCCCTCACCCGTTCCGCGTCGTTCCCGTCCGCGCTGCCGCCGTATCGCCCGGCCCCCGTGAGAAGGTTGCCGCCCACACGAGACAGGGGGCCATGTGACACGTGGTCAAGAACGTCCCCGTGCCCGCAGAACGTCACTGGCACTGCTGACGGCGCTCGGCACGCTGGCCGGTGCCGCCCTGACGGGAGCGGCACCGGCCGGGGCGGCGACGGGGGCGGGTTCGGGGCCGGGGCCGGGAACCACCGTCGCGGCCGGCGTGGTGTACCGGCAGTACGACCTCGGGGCGGGTGCCGGCGTGACGCACGTGCACGTGCTCGACGTCGATCTGACCGACACCCGTGTGAGCCTGGGTCTGCTGCATCCGGGGAAGGTCGCGGCCCGCGCCACCGTCTCCCGGCAGGCCACCGCCCAGAAGGCCGTCGCCGGCGTCAACGGCGACTTCTTCGACATCAGCGAGACGCAGCATCCGGGCGTCGCCGCGACCGGCGCGAGCGTGGGCCCCGCCGTGGCGGACGGCAGGGCGCTCAAGGCCGCCGTGCCGACGGGGCAGCGGTTCGGTCCCGGACTTCCGCCCGGCACGGACACCGAGGACGTGCTCGGCGTCAGCGAGGACGGGCGGGCCCGGCTGGACCGCGTGGCGCTCCACGGGACGCTCGTCACCCCCGGCCGGCGGTGGCCGCTGGGCGGCCTCAACCAGTACGCGCTGCCGGAGGACTCCATCGGCGCCTACACCTCCGACTGGGGCGACGCCTCCCGGGCGCGGGCCGTCTGCGGCACCGACACCGACCGGGCCGCGCCGTGCGTCACGGAGACCTACGAGGTGACGGTGCGGCAGGGCCGGGTGGTGGCCGCATCGGCCACGCCGGGCGGCGGCGCGGTCGCGGCGGGCACGACGGTGCTCGTCGGCCGGGAGGCGGGCGCGCGGCGCCTCAGGGAACTGGTCACGGGGCAGCCGGTGACGGTGCGCCACGGCCTCACCGCCGCCTCGGGGCGCGCCTACCGCTTCGTCCTCGGCGGATATCCGGTGCTCACCGGCGGGCGGCCGCTGACGGGCCTGGACACGCGGACCTCCGCGGTACGCACCGCGGTGGGCATCGCGAACGGCGGGCGGCGGGTGCTGCTGTTCGCGGTCGACGGTGCGCCGGCGTACCGCAGGGGCCTGACGGTCGCCGAGGTCGCGGCCGCTCTCGGGAGCCTCGGGGCGAGCGAGGGCTTCAGCCTGGACGGCGGCGGTTCCTCCACCCTGGTGGCGCGGGAGCCGGGGACGGCCACGGTGTCGGTGCGCAACCACCCCTCGGCCGGGGCGGAGCGCGCCGTGCCGAACGGCATCGGGGTGTTCGTCCGGTGAACCGGCCCCCGCGGGGGCCGGTTCAGCCGGTGGCCCCGCGGGGCCTCACGGCCGGATGCTGCCGACGATGTCGGCGGTCGCCGTGAGGCCGCTGTGGATGGTGGGGGCCATGCTCGTGCCGGCCAGGAAGAAGCCGAGCAGCAGGCAGACCAGCCCGTGCGAGACCTTCAGTCCGCCGTTGCGCAGGAAGATCACCGCCAGGATCAGCAGCAACACCACCACGGAAAGGGAAACCGTCACGTCAACCTCCTCCATTACGTCCGCTTTCGCGGCATTCGGCCGCAAGTGTGGCGTAGGGGAGGGTTCGCCCGGGCGGCTGACCTGTCCGCCGAACGAGTGGTTCACGGGCCGGTGGGGCGGCCGGCCGGGCGGAGGAGTGCCGGGCGACCGGCCCGGCGGACCGTGGTCACGTCCTCCCGCGGGCGTCGAGGAAGGCCTCCAGGCCGGCCAGGTCGTCGGTGTTCAGGTAGTCGACGCCGGCGTCGAGCAGCTCGCCCCACAGTGCCTCCCGTGCGGGTCCCGCCAGGTCCGGCGTCGCCCAGAAGCGCACCTTCTGTCCGCGGTCGTGCGCGGTCCGGACGAGGGTGCGCAGCCTGCGCCGCTCCGCGTCGGGGAAGGCGCCGACGCCGAGCCAGGTGAAGTGGAGCGTCCAGTTGTCGCTGATCAGGGAGGCGAAGGAGGCGTCGGTGCCGCCCAGGTCGGCGAGACGGCCGTCGTAGAAGGCGCGGCGCACCGTCTGGGCCGCCATCGGCGCCCGGGCCGCGCGGTCGCCCGAGATGACGGCGGTGACCGGGCCGCGCCGCACCCGGCCGTGGTCGTAGGTGGTGAACAGGTGCCGGTAGCGGCGCAGTTGGCGGTCGAGTTCGAGGTACGTCGACGCGCCCTCGGTCTTGAGGTCGACGAGCAGTTGCAGCGGGGTGCGCGAACCGCGGTACACCGAGCCGTGGTGGGCCTCGACGCGGGCGGCGAGCGGGGCGAGGTAGAGGGACTCGAGCGTGCGGGCCGGGTCGAGGTCCACCGGGTCGTGGGCGACGAGCAGTCGGCCGTCGACGAGGAAGACGTCGGCCTCGACGCTGCCGAAGCGGTGGTCGAGGGCGTCGAGCAGGGGCCGGGGGTGCTCGTAGTCGTTGTGGGCGTGGGCGTGCCACAACGGGCGCGGCCGGTGCCGCCGTTCGCCGGCGAAGGCGCTGCCGGCGGGCGGCGCCAGCACTGCCGTGAGGGCTCCGCCGAACGTGGTGAGGGCTCCGCGGCGGGTGATGAGGGCCATGCTCTGCCTCCCTGGGGGACGGTCCGAACCACAGGGAGTATGAATCCGGCGGAGCCGCAATGGACCTGCGCGTGAAAGGAGTTGGCCGGACCGCCGCCGGGCGTTCACCCCTTCCGGGCAGGCGCGCGAACCTTCCGGGCGAGCACGCGAACCTTCCGGGCCGGCACGCGAACCTTGCGCGCGAGCACGCGAAGAAGCCCGCCCCGGGGGTGGGGCGGGCTTCAGCGGGGGACCGTCAGGGGGCCCGCAGGTCGACGAGTTCGGCCAGGGCGGCGCGGTGGGCGCCCGCCGTGCCGTAGGCGATCGAGTCGGCCTTCGCGCGCTTGAGGTGGAGATGGGCCGGGTGCTCCCACGTCATCCCGATGCCGCCGTGCAGCTGGACCGCCTCCTCGGCGGCCCGCACGGCGACGGGCGCCGCGTACGCCTGCGCCACGGCGACGGCCACCTCGGCGTCCTCACCGGTCGCCAGGGCGTCCGCCGCGCCGCGGGCCGCGGCCCTCAGGTTGACGACCTCCAGCCACAGCTGGGCGAGCCGGTGCTTGAGCGCCTGGAAGCCTCCGACGGGCCGGTTGAACTGCTTGCGGTCCTTGAGGTAGCGCACGGTCTCGGTCAACGCCCAGTCGGCGGAACCGAGTTGCTCGGACGCGAGCAGTCCGGCACCGGCGCGCAGGGCCCGCCGGACGGCGGGTGCGGCGTCCCCGAGCCGACGGCCGGGGGCTCCGGCGAGGGTGACCGTGGCGAGCGGGCGGGTCAGGTCGAAGGACACCTGGGGGGTGACGGTGACGGCGGCGGCGTCGACCGCGTACAGCCCGCCGTCGTCCGCGGGGACGAGCAGCAGGTCGGCACAGGCGGCGTCGGCGATGCCGGTCAGCTTCCCGTGCAGGGTGCCGTCCTCCAGCCGTACGGTCGGGAAGGCGGCGCCCGGCGCGGTGTGCAGCCCGACGGCGAGCACCGCGACCGCGGTGGCCCGTGCCAGCGGGCCGAGCAGGTCGGCGGCGACGGAGGTCTCCCCGCCCGGGCGAAGCCGGGAGCGGTGGAAGGCGAGCAGCGCCTCGGTGGCGACGACCGCGCTCGTGAGGTACGGGACGGGGGCGACCGCGCGGCCCAGTTCCTCCAGGACGACGGCGGCCTCCCGGTGGGTGGCGCCCTGGCCGCCCAGTTCCTCGGGCACCAGCAGTCCGGCGAGGCCCATCGTGCCGGCGAGCGCCTTCCACAGCCGGAGGTCGTGCGGGGCGTCCGACTCGGTGCGGGCGATCACGCCGGCCGCGTCGCAGTGGTCGCCGAGCAGGTCGCGGACCGCGGCGCGGAGCGCCTCCTCCTCCTCGGTGTACAGCAGGTCCATCATCGGGCAAGGTCCTTCCAGGCGACGTCCTTGTCGGTGCGCGGCTCGGTGGGCAGGCCCAGGACGCGCTCGGCGACGATGTTCAGCAGGACCTCGGTGGTCCCGCCCTCGATGCTGTTGCCCTTGGAGCGGAGGTAGCGGTAACCCGCCTCGCGGCCGGTGAAGTCGACGTGTTCGGGCCGGCGCATGGTCCAGTCGTCGTACAACAGGCCCTCCTCGCCGAGGAGTTCCACCTCCAGGCCGCTGATCTCCTGGTTGAGGCGGGCGAAGGCGAGCTTCATGCCGGCGCCCTCGGGGCCCGGCTGGCCGGCGACGAGCTGCTGGCGCAGCCGCTCGGCGGTGAGCCGGGAGACCTCGGCCTCCACCCACAGCTTCAGCAGCCGCTGGTGCAGGTCGTGGGTGCGCAGTTCGGGGCGCTCGCGCCAGGTCCTGGCGGCGGGCCCGATCATGCCGCCCTCGCGGGGCAGCCGCATGCCGCCGATCGCGACCCGCTCGTTGTTCAGCGTGGTCTGCGCGACCCGCCAGCCGTCGCCGACCTCGCCGAGGCGGTGGGCGTCGGGGATGCGGACGCCGGTGAGGAAGACCTCGTTGAACTCGGCCTCGCCGGTGATCTGCCGCAGCGGGCGGACCTCCACGCCGGGGTCGGTCATGTCGCACACGAAGTACGTGATGCCGCGGTGCTTGGGCACGTCCGGGTCGGTGCGGGCGATGAGGATGGCCCAGCGGGCGACGTGGGCGCTGGACGTCCACACCTTCTGCCCGTCGACGACCCAGTCCCCTCCGCTCTCCCGGACGGCCCGGGTGCCGAGGGCGGCCAGGTCGGAGCCGGCGCCGGGCTCGCTGAAGAGCTGGCACCAGACCTCCTCGCCGGTCCACAGGGGCCGCAGGAAGCGCCGCTTCTGCTCCTCGGTGCCGTACTGGAGGATCGTCGGCGCGGCCATGCCGAGGCCGATGCCGATGCGCCGCGGGTCGTTGTCGGGGGCGCCGGCGGCCTCCAGTTCGGCGTCCACGACGGCCTGGAGGGAGCGCGGGGCGCCGAGTCCGCCGAGCCCCTCGGGGTAGTGCACCCAGGCGAGTCCGGCGTCGAAGCGGGCCTTGAGGAAGTCCAGCCGGTCGGTGCCGGCCGGGGGGTGCGCGGCCAGCAGTTCGGCTGTGCGGCGCCGGAGTTCGGCTGCGTCGGTCATACGGCGGCTCCGTTCTGCGGGACGACGGCGACCCGGCCGGTGGTGGCGCCGTCGGCGACCCGCTGCACGGCGGCGGCGGCCCCCTCCAGCGGCACGCGCTCGCTCACCAGCGGCTTGATCGCGCCACGGGCGGCCAGCTCGGTGAGCTGCTCGTGGCAGTGCCGGACCAGCTTCGGGTTCTTGGTGTTGTACAGGCCCCAGTGCAGGCCGAGGATCGCGTAGTTCTTCACCAGCGCGTGGTTGAGCGAGGGGCTGGGGATCGTCCCGCTCGCGAAGCCCACGACCACGATCCGGCCCTCGAAGGCGACGACCTTGGTGGACTGGGTGTAGGCCTCGCCGCCGACCGGGTCGTAGACGACGTCGGCGCCCCGGCCGCCGGTGGCCTCCTTGACGGCGGCGATCACGTCCTCGGCGCGCCGGTCGATCACCACGTCGCAGCCCAGTTCGCGGGCGACGGCCGCCTTGTCGGCCCCGCCGACGACCCCGACGACGGTGGCGCCGGCCGCCTTGCCGAGCTGTACGGCCGCGCTGCCGACCCCGCCCGCCGCAGCGTGCACGAGGAGCGTCTCACCGGCCTGGAGACCGGCCCGGCGGTGCAGGCCGAACCAGCCCGTCTGGTAGCCGATGTGCAGCGCGGCGGCCTCCGCGTCGTCCAGGGAGTCGGGCGCGGGCAGCAGGGCGGCGGCGTCCGCGACGGCGTACTCGGCGAAGCCGCCGTGCGGCAGCGCGGGGGTGGCGAGGACGCGGCGGCCGTCCTCGGTCTCGCCGCAGATCTCCACGCCCGGGGTGAACGGCAGCGGCGGCCTGACCTGGTAGTGGCCGCGGGCCATCAGCGCGTCGGGGAAGTTGACGTTCGCGGCGCGCACCCTGAGCAGGACCTGGCCGTCGCCGGGCGTGGGCCGCTCGATGTCCGCGAGCCGCATCACCTCGCTCGGCTCGCCGTTCTCGTGCACCTGCCATGCCTGCATGCGGAGCCTCCACGGGACTGCGTCGTCTGACCGGGGTCGATCGCATACTAAGCGGTCGCTTGCCGATCAGGGAACAGCCGGCGGACAACAGCCCCGCGCCGGAGGTCGCGAGCGGGCCGCCGGCACGCCGCGGGCGCGTCCCACCGGGACGTCCCGGGCACGGGTCACCGGGACGACACGGGCACGGACCGCCGGGACGACACGGGCACGGACCGCCGGGACGACACGGGCACGGGTCACCGGGACGACACGGGCACGGACCGCCGGGACGACACGGACGGAGGCCGCCGGGACGCCGCGGACGGAGGCCGCCGGGACGCCACGCGCGAAGACCGCCCGCGTCACGCCCCCTTGGGCCGCGCCCGTACGTGCATCCGCTCCCCCTGCGGCCCGAAGAGGCTGAGGAACTCCACCGGCCCCTCCCCCGTCGACCCGAACCAGTGCGGCACGCGCGTGTCGAACTCGGCGGCCTCCCCCGCCGACAGCACCACGTCGTGCTCGCCCAGCACCAGCCGCAGCCGCCCGGACAGCACGTACAGCCACTCGTACCCCTCGTGCGTGCGGGGGTCCGGGTCCGTCCTGCGCTGCGGTTCCAGCACCTTGAACGCCTGGAGGCCGCCGGGCTGACGGGTCAGCGGCCAGTGGGTGCGGCCGTGGCGGACGACCGGCTGCGCCCGCACCCGCGGGTCGCGCACCGCCGGCGCGCCCACCAGTTCGTCCAGCGCCACCTCGTGGGCCCGCGCGATCGGCAGCAGCAGTTCCAGGCTGGGCCTGCGCAGCCCCGACTCCAGCCGGGACAGCGTGCTCACCGAGATGCCCGTCGCCTCGGACAGCCCCGCCAGCGTCGCGCCCCGCTCCTTGCGAATCCGCCGCAGTCGCGGCCCGACCTCGGCGAGCACCGCGTCGACGCCCTCGCCCGCGGCCCTGTCGTCGTCCTTGTCGTCACTCATGACGCTATTGCAGTTTCGGCAAACTCGTTTGTCAATACGGCAGCGATGGCGCGACGGTCGGCCGTGGAGGTGGTCACAGATGACCGAGCACACCACGAACACCGGACGGACCGAGCAGGCCGGACACACAGGACGAACCGGACACGCCGGCGGCCCCGGGCACGCCCCGGGAGGCGCCGACGCCTACGAAGTGGTCGTCGTCGGCGGCGGCGCGGCGGGACTGTCCGCCGCCCTGGTCCTGGGCCGGGCCCGGCGCCGCACCCTGGTCGTGGACGCGGGCGAGCCGCGCAACGCGCCCGCCGCGCACATGCAGGGCTACCTGTCGCGGGACGGGATGTCCCCGGCCGATTTCCTGGCGACCGGACGCGAGGAGATCGCCCGGTACGGCGTGGAACTGGTCCGGGACCGGGTGGTGGACGCCACGCGGGACGGGGGCTTCGCCGTGGCGCTGGCGGGCGGACGGACCGTGCGGGCCCGTCAGCTCGTCGTCGCCACCGGCCTGAAGGACGAACTGCCCCCGGTCGAGGGCCTCGCCGAACGGTTCGGGCGGGACGTGCTGCACTGCCCGTACTGCCACGGCTGGGAGGTCCGCGACCAGGCCTTCGGCGTGCTCGCCACCAGCCCGATGAGCGTGCACCAGGCCCTGATGGTGACGCAGTGGTCGAAGGACGTGAAGCTGTTCCTGCACACCGTCGGCGAGGCGGAGCTGTCCGACGAGGACCTGCGCCGGCTCGCCGCGGCCGGCGTCGACGTCGTCCCGGGCGAGGTGGCCGCACTGGTCGTCGAGGACGACCGGCTCACCGGGGTCCGTCTGGCCGGGGGCGGGACCGCCGTGGACGGGACCGTGCACGCCCGCCAGGTGCTGTTCGTCGCCCCCAGGGCGGTCCCGCGGACCGGTCTCCTGGCCCGGCTCGGCGCCGAGACGACCGAGACGCCGTTCGGCCGCTACCCGGTGGTCGACGGCCGGGGCCTGACCACCGTGCCGGGCCTGTGGGCGGCGGGCAACGCCTCCGGCTTCGCCGAACAGGTCGTCAACGCGGCGAGCCGCGGTTACCGGGCGGGCGCCGCGATCAACGGGGAGCTGCTGATGGCCGATCTCGACGCCGCCGTCCGGGTGTAGCCACCACGCCGTCGGTGCACCATGACTGCATGCTGCTGATCCGGCTCGCCGACGTGTCCCGGGAGGTCGCCGCCGCCTCGGCGCGCTCCCGCAAGATCGCTCTGCTCGCCGCGCTGTTCCGGGAGGCGGAGGCGGAGGACGTGCCGGTCGTGATCCCGTACCTCGCCGGACGGCTCCCGCAGGGGCGGCTCGGCATCGGCGGGAAGGTGCTGGGCCGCCCGGTGGCCCCGGCCGCCGCGCCGACGCTGACCGTGCGCGAGGTGGACGCCCGGCTCACCGCTCTGCGCGAGGTGTCGGGCCCCGGCTCGCAGGCCGAACGGGTGCGGCTGGTCGGGGAGCTGATGGGCGCCGCCACCGAGGACGAGCAGCGTTTCCTGGTCGCCCTGATCAGCGGCGAGGTCCGGCAGGGCGCCCTGGACGCGGTGGCGGTGGAGGGGCTCGCGGAGGCGACCGGCGCTCCCCCGGCGGACGTGCGGCGGGCGGTGATGCTGGCGGGCTCGCTCCAGACCGTGGCCCGGGCACTGCTCGCGGACGGGCCGGCGGCGCTGGAGCGGTTCCGGCTCACCGTCGGCCGTCCGGTGCTGCCGATGCTCGCGCACACCGCGTCCTCCGTGGCCGAGGCGGTCGGCAGGCTGGGCGCCTGCGCGGTGGAGGAGAAACTGGACGGCATCCGCGTCCAGGTCCACCGGGACGGCGACACCGTGCGGGTGCACACCCGCACCCTCGACGACATCACCGACCGGCTGCCCGAGATCACCTCCGCGGCGAGGGAGCTGCACGGCGACTCGTTCATCCTGGACGGTGAGGTCATCGCCCTCGACGAGAGCGGCCGGCCCCGCTCCTTCCAGGAGACGGCGGGCCGCGTCGGCTCCCGGGTGGACGTGGCCGCGGCCGCCGCCGCGGTCCCGGTCTCCCCCGTCTTCTTCGACGCGCTGTCGGTCGGCGGCCGGGACCTCCTCGACCTGCCCTTCTTCGAGCGGCACGCGGAGCTGGCCCGGCTGGTGCCCGAGCCGATGCGGGTGCGCCGGACCGTCCTGGCGGGCGAGGCGGACCTGCGGGCGGCCGAGGACTTCCTGGAGGAGACGCTGGCCCGGGGCCACGAGGGCGTGGTGGTGAAGTCCCTGGACGCGCCCTACGGCGCGGGCCGGCGCGGCGCGGCGTGGCTGAAGGTCAAGCCCGTGCACACGCTCGACCTGGTGGTGCTGGCCGCCGAGTGGGGCCACGGCCGGCGCACCGGGAGACTCTCCAACCTCCACCTCGGCGCCCGCACCGCCGACGGCGGCTTCGCGATGCTCGGCAAGACCTTCAAGGGCCTGACCGACGCCCTGCTCGCCTGGCAGACCGACCGCCTGCGGGACCTGGCCGTGGAGGACGACGGCTGGGTGGTGACCGTACGCCCCGAACTCGTCGTCGAGATCGCCTACGACGGCATCCAGCGCTCCAGCCGCTACCCGGCCGGCGTCGCCCTGCGCTTCGCCCGCGTGGTCCGCTACCGCGAGGACAAGGGCCCGGAGCAGGCGGACACGGTGGAGACGGTGCTGGCCGCGCACCCGCGGGTACGGCCGTGACGGCGCGGCGCAGCGCCGGCCTGCTGCTGTTCCGGCACACCGGCGACGGGCCGGAGGTGCTGCTGGGGCACATGGGCGGGCCCTGTTTCGCGAAGAAGGACGCCGGCGCCTGGACCGTCGTGAAGGGCGAGTACGCACCGGACGAGCCGGCCTGGGAGGCCGCCCGCCGCGAGTTCCGGGAGGAGCTGGGGGTGGCGCCGCCGGACGGCGAGGCGTTCCCGCTCGGGGAGGTCCGGCAGACGAACGGCAAGATCGTGACGGCCTGGGCGATCGAGGCGGACCTCGACCCGGCCGCGATCACCCCCGGCACCTTCGTCATGGAGTGGCCGCCGCGCTCCGGGCGGATGCGGGAGTTCCCGGAGCTGGACCGGGTCGCCTGGTACGGCACGGACCGGGCCCGCGAGGTGATCGTGAAGGCCCAGGCCGCGTTTCTCGACCGGCTGGCGGAGCACTCGGGCTGAGCGGACGCGCACGCGTTGCGGGGCCCCCCGGGACGCGCGAAGGTCGAAGCACGTCCAGCACCGAGGGAGGTCGGTCATGCCCATCGCGACGGTGAACCCGGCGAACGGCGAGACGCTCAAGACGTACCAGGCCATGGACGAGGAGGAGCTCGAACGCCGGCTCCAGCTCGCCGAGGCCACGTTCCGCACGTACCGCACGACGGCGTTCGCCGACCGCGCCCGGCTGCTGAACCGGGCCGCCGACCTCCTCGACGAGGACCGGGCGGAGATCGGCCGCGTGATGACCACCGAGATGGGCAAGCCGGTGAAGCAGGCCCGCGCGGAGGCCGCCAAGTGCGCGAAGGCCATGCGCTGGTACGCCGAGCACGCGCCGGAGCTCCTCGCCGACGAGCGGCCGGCCGAGTCCGACGTGCGGGACTCCGGCGCCTCCCGCGCCCTGGTGCGGTACCGCCCGCTGGGCCCGGTGCTCGCGGTGATGCCGTGGAACTTCCCGCTGTGGCAGGTCGTCCGCTTCGCCGCGCCCGCGCTGATGGCGGGCAACGTCGGCCTGCTCAAGCACGCCTCGAACGTCCCGCAGACCGCCCTCTACCTGGAGGACCTCTTCCACCGGGCCGGCTTCACCGAGGGCTGTTTCCAGACCCTGCTGATCGGCTCCGCCGCGGTCGACGAGATCCTGCGCGACGAGCGGATCAGGGCGGCCACCCTGACCGGCAGCGAGCCCGCGGGCCGCGCGGTGGCCTCCACCGCCGGCGAGATGGTCAAGAAGACGGTGCTGGAGCTGGGCGGCAGCGACCCCTTCGTCGTCATGCCGTCCGCGGACGTCGACCGGGCCGCCGAGGTGGCGGTGACCGCGCGCGTGCAGAACAACGGGCAGTCGTGCATCGCCGCCAAGCGGTTCATCGTCCACTCCGACGTGTACGACCGCTTCGCCGAACGCTTCACCGAGGGCATGCGGGCGCTGAGGGTCGGCGACCCGCTGGAGGAGGAGACGGAGGTCGGTCCCCTCGCCACCGAGCAGGGCCGCGCCGACCTGGAGGAGCTGGTGGACGACGCCCGGCGCAGCGGCGCCACGGTGCTGTGCGGTGGCGAACGCCCGGACGGGCCCGGCTGGTACTACCCGCCGACCGTCCTCGCCGGCGTCGACCGCGAGATGCGCGTCCACCGCGAGGAGGCCTTCGGACCGGTGGCGACCCTCTACCGGGCGGCCGACCTGGACGAGGCGGTCCTCATCGCCAACGACTCCCCCTTCGGGCTGAGTTCCAACGTGTGGACCCGCGAGGAGGCCGAGGTGGACCGGTTCGTCCGGGATCTGGAGGCGGGCGGGGTGTTCGTCAACGGGATGACCGCCTCCCATCCGGCGCTGCCGTTCGGCGGGGTCAAGCGGTCCGGCTACGGGCGTGAGCTGTCCGGGCACGGAATCCGGGAGTTCTGCAACATCACCACGGTTTGGCACGGCGCGTGAGCGCCGCGCGGCTACGATCCCGGTTGTGAACCGCGAAGTGACCCTGCCTCTGATCGTCGACGACCGCGGAGCCCTCCAGGTGTCCGCGGCCGACGTGAGCAAGCTGCTCCGCACGCTGGGAGGCCGGTGGCTGCATCTCGTCGAGGCCGGGGCGGAGGGGCTGGACGAGGACACGGTCGCCGCCCTGACGATCGAGCTGGCGAAGCTGGCCGACCGGATCGACGTGGCGTGCATCGCCCACAGCAGCGGCGGGGCGCCGTAGGGCGCCGGTGCGCTGCCGCGGGCGAGGCGCGGCGTGGCCGGTCGCGCGGTCCCCGGCGCCGGCGGCTACCGGATCGGCATTCCGGACAGGGTGCGGGCGATCACCAGCCGCTGGATCTCGCTCGTCCCCTCGAAGATGGTGTAGATCGCGCTGTCGCGGTGCATCCGCTCCACCGGGTACTCCCGCGTGTAGCCGTTGCCGCCGAGGATCTGGACGGCCTGCGCCGTCACCTTCTTCGCCGTCTCACTGGCGTACAGCTTCGACATGGAGCCCTCGGCGGCCGTGAACGGCTTGCCGTTGACCGCCATCCACGAGGCGCGCCAGACCAGCAGCCGCGCCGCGTCGATCTGCGTGCGCATGTCGGCGAGCTGGAAGGCGACCCCCTGGTTGTCGATGATCGGGCGGCCGAACTGCTCGCGCGTCATCGCGTAGTCGAGGGCGACCTCGTACGCGGCGCGGGCCGTGCCGACGGCCATCGCGCCGACCGCCGGCCGGGAGGCCTCGAAGGTCGCCATGGCCGCGTTCTTCACGCGCTCGCCGCCGCCCGCCCTCGCCCGCTCGCGGGCCCGCGCCAGCCGTTCGTCGAGCTTCTCCTTGCCGCCGAGCAGGCAGGAGCCGGGGACGCGCACGTCGTCGAGGATCACCTCGGCGGTGTGCGAGGCGCGGATGCCGTGCTTCTTGAACTTCTGGCCCTGCGAGCAGCCGGGGGTGCCCGGCGGGACGATGAAGGAGGCGTGGCCCTTGGAGCCGAGCTCGGGGTCGACGACCGCGACCACGACGTGGACGTTGGCGATGCCGCCGTTGGTCGCCCAGGTCTTGGTGCCGTTGATCACCCACTCGTCCTTGGCCTCGTCGTACACCGCGCGGGTGCGCATCGAGGCCACGTCGGAGCCGGCGTCGGGCTCGGAGGAGCAGAAGGCGGCGACCTTGACGTCGTTGGCGTCGCCGTACATCTGGGGGATCCAGGTGCCGATCTGCTCCTCGGTGCCGTTGGCGAGGACGCCCACGGCGGCGAGGCCGGTGCCGACGATGGACAGGGCGATGCCCGCGTCCCCCCAGAACAGCTCCTCCATGGCCATGGGGATGCCGAGGCCGGTGGCGTCGAAGTACTGCTGGGCGTAGAAGTCGAGGGAGTAGATGCCGACCTTCGCGGCCTCCTGGATGACCGGCCAGGGAGTCTCCTCACGCTCGTCCCATTCGGCGGCCGCGGGGCGGATCACGTCGGCCGCGAAGCCGTGCAGCCAGTCCCGGACCTCCCTCTGTTCGTCGTTGAGCTCCATGGTGAACTCGGCCATGTCCCCTCCAGCGGCGGAACGTGCGTGTTACTAGCGGTAACGCGAGTCTGTTACCGGTCGGTAGGAAAAGTCAACTCCCGAGGACAGCACAGCAGCCCGTTCGATGCGGCGTCGTCTTCAGGTGTTAGTTTGCGCAGGCGTCACCGAATCAGCACGGGTGGGGAGAGCACATGGACACCACGCAGCGGACCGAGCAGCAGCGGTCCGCCGACCGCCGAAGGCGCGAACTGCTGGAGGCCGCCGACCGAGTGGTGCTCCGGGACGGCCCCCAGGCCTCCATGAACGCCATCGCGGCGGAGGCCGGCATCACCAAGCCGATCCTCTACCGCCACTTCGGCGACAAGGGCGGACTCTACGCCGCCCTCGCCAAGCGGCACACCGACGCGCTGCTCGCCTCCCTGCGCGCCGCGCTGGACGCCCCCGCCGAACGCCGGGAGCGCGTCGAGGCCACGCTGGAGACCTACCTCGCGGCCATCGAGGCCCGCCCCCAGGTCTACCGCTTCCTGATGCACCCCGCGGACGGGGCCTCCGGCGAACAGGGCTTCGACGTCGGCAAGCACTCGGCCCCCCTGCTGCGGCGGATGGGCGAGGAACTGGCCCAGGTCATCGAGGAGCGGATGGACCTCGGGCCCGGGACCCAGCAGCTCGCCCGCGTCTGGGGACACGGGATCGTCGGCATGATGCACGCGGCGGGCGACTGGTGGCTGGGCGAGCGGCCGTGCTCCCGGGCCGAGCTGGTGCGCGGCCTCGCCGACCTGCTGTGGGGCCGCCTCGCGGCGGCCGGGGACAGGGTCGGCGGCCCGGGGTTCTGACGGCCGCACGCCGCCCTCACCCGCCCCAGGAGGCCCGTGCCACCTGACGCGCCAGCCGTCTCCCGCGCCACCCCGTCACCCGGTCCGCGTACACCCGCCCCTCCAGGTGGTCGCACTCGTGCTGCAGGCACCTGGCGAAGAACCCCGTGCCGTGGACGGTGACCGGCTCGCCCGTCACCGTGAGGCCCTCGACCACCGCGTGGTCGTGGCGCTCCGTCCCCGCCTCCAGGCCCGGCAGGGACAGGCAGCCCTCGGGGCCGCGGACCACCACGCCGTCCACCTCCACCAGGCGCGGGTTCACCACGTGGCCGAGGTGACGGACCTCGTCGTCGTCCGGACAGTCGTAGACGAACACCCGCAGGGACTCGCCGACCTGGTTGGCGGCGAGGCCCACGCCCCGGGCCGCGTACATCGTGGCGAACAGGTCCTCGACCAGGCGGGCCAGGGCCGGACCGAACTCGGTGACCTCCGCACAGGGTTGCCGCAGGACCGGATCGCCGAGCAGGGTGAGGGGCCGGACGCGCCCGTGGGCACCCGGGATGGAACCTTGTCGCATGGCGGCAAGGGTACGGTCCTTCCTGACACGCGCATGCCGTGCGCAGCGTGGGACGGTGCCGGGATTCGGGACTGTGAATGGATCTCGATAGGCTGACCACCTACCACGTTGCCGTCAGGCTTCAGGCGCGGCGCGTACGCAAGGAGGATCGAGAACTGATGGCAGGCAACTCGGACCCGCTCACGCCGCGGGCCAAGATCGCCGTGACCGCGGGCAAGGCGGTCGCGGCGGCATCGCGTGCCGCTGGACGCGGCAGCGGTTCGGTGATCGGCGGCAAGGTGGCGCTGAAACTCGACCCCGACCTCCTCGCACGGCTCGCCCAGAACCTGGACGTCACCCTCGTCTCGGCGACCAACGGCAAGACCACGACCACCCGCCTCATCGCGGAGGCCCTGCGGGCCGCGGGACCGGTCGTCTCCAACGCGCTGGGCGCGAACATGCCGGCCGGCATCACCTCGGCGCTCGCGGGCGGCTCCGACGCCAAGTACGGCGTGATCGAGGTCGACGAGAAGTACCTGGCCGGCGTCGCCCGCGACACCGCGCCCAAGTGCATCGCGCTGCTGAACCTCTCCCGCGACCAGCTGGACCGCGCCGCCGAGACCCGCATGCTCGCGGAGAACTGGCGCGAGGGACTGGCCGGTTCGAAGGCCGTCGTCGTCGCCAACGCCGACGACCCGCTGGTGGTGTGGGCCGCGTCCTCCTCCCCCAACGTGATCTGGGTCGCCGCCGGACAGATGTGGAAGGACGACGCCTGGTCCTGCCCGTCCTGCGGCGGCGTGATGCAGCGCCCGGGCGACGACTGGTTCTGCGGCGAGTGCGGGTTCCGGCGGCCGACGCCGAGCTGGGCGCTCTCCGGCGACCACGTCCTCGACCCGCACGGCTCCGCCTGGCCGATCCACCTCCAGCTGCCGGGCCGCGCCAACAAGGCCAACGCCGCCTCCTCGGCCGCCGTCGCCGCCGTATTCGGCGTGCCGCCGCAGGTCGCGCTGGAGCGCATGTACCAGGTGCAGGCCGTCGCCGGGCGCTACGACGTCGTCCAGTTCATGCAGCGCGACCTGCGCCTGCTGCTGGCGAAGAACCCGGCGGGCTGGCTCGAGACGTTCAGCCTGATCGACCCGCCGCCCACGCCGGTCATCCTCTCGGTGAACGCGCGCGGCGCCGACGGCACCGACACGTCCTGGCTGTGGGACGTCGACTACACCCGTCTCACCGGCCACCCGATCTTCGTCGTCGGTGACCGCAAGCTGGACCTCGCGGTGCGCCTGGAGGTCGCCAACCAGCACTTCCAGGTGTGCGAGAACATCGACCAGGCCGTGCAGCTGGCACCGCCCGGCCGCATCGAGGTCATCGCGAACTACACCGCGTTCCAGGACCTGCGCCGCCGCGTCGGCAACTGAGCCCCGAGGGATACATCACCGTGATGAACGACAACCAACTGCGGGTCGTCTGGGTGTACCCGGACCTGCTCAGCACCTACGGCGACCAGGGCAACGTCCTGGTCGTGGAACGGCGGGCGCGGCAGCGCGGCCTGGACGTGGCGCGGCTGGACGTGCGCAGCGACCAGCCGATCCCCACCTCCGGCGACATCTACCTCATCGGCGGCGGCGAGGACCGGCCGCAGCGGCTCGCGGCCGAGCGGCTGCGGCGCGACGGGCACCTGTACCAGGCGGTGCAGAACGGCGCGATCGTGTTCGCGGTGTGCGCCGGCTACCAGATCCTGGGCCACGAGTTCGTCAACGACCTCGGCCAGCGCGAGCCGGGTCTCGGCCTGCTCGACGTCACCACCACCCGCGGTGAGGGCGAGCGGTGCGTCGGCGACGTCCTCGCGGACATCGACCCGCGCCTCGGGCTGCCCCCGCTCACCGGCTTCGAGAACCACCAGGGCATCACCCACCTCGGCCCGACCGCCCGCCCGCTCGCCCGCGTCCAGATCGGCAAGGGCAACGGCACCGGCGACGGCACCGAGGGCGCGTACAACGACACCGTCTTCGGCACCTACATGCACGGTCCGGTGCTGGCCCGCAACCCGCTCATCGCGGACCTGCTGCTGAAGCTGGCGCTCGACGTGAACGCGCTCCCGCCGACCGACGACCGCTGGTACGAGGCCCTGCGCAACGAGCGCATCGCGGCCGCCCAGCAGCCCGCCTAGCCGGTGCCTCCGCGGGCCCCCGCAGCCTCCGGCGGCCCCTCGCGGAAGCCCGCGGAACGCCCGCGCGACCTGTGTGATCACCCGATCTCCGGGGTGCCGTCAGCAGCCCGGATGACGGTACGTCCGCACAGGTGAGCAGGCACGTCCAGCAGGCGGACGTGTGCTTCGGTCCCGCCCCCTCCTGCCGCTAGGGTGGCGGGGATCGAGCCGGACGACGCGGTCCGGATCCGGCCCACGTGGAGAAGGTTGTTCGGGCTATGCGCATTGGTGTCCTCACGTCCGGCGGCGACTGCCCCGGCCTGAACGCCGTCATCCGGTCCGTCGTGCACCGCGCCGTCGTCGACCACGGCGACGAGGTCATCGGCTTCCGGGACGGCTGGAAGGGCCTCCTGGAGTGCGACTACCTCAAGCTCGACCTCGACGCGGTGGGCGGCATCCTCGCCCGCGGCGGCACCATCCTCGGCTCCTCCCGCGTCCAGCCCTCGCAGCTGAGGGACGGCGTGGAGCGGGCCCGCGGACACGTCGAGGAGCTCGGCCTCGACGCCGTCATCCCGATCGGCGGCGAGGGCACGCTCAAGGCGGCCCGCCTGATGTCCGACAGCGGCCTGCCCATCGTCGGCGTGCCGAAGACCATCGACAACGACATCGCCGTCACCGACGTCACCTTCGGCTTCGACACCGCGGTGGGCGTCGCCACCGAGGCGCTCGACCGGCTCAAGACCACCGCCGAGTCCCACCAGCGGGTCCTCGTCGTGGAGGTCATGGGGCGGCACACCGGCTGGATAGCGCTGCACTCCGGCATGGCGGCCGGCGCCCACGCCGTCGTCGTGCCGGAACGCCCCTTCGACATCGAGGAGCTGGCCCGGCGGGTCGGCGAGCGGTTCGCGGCGGGGAAGCGGTTCGCGATCGTCGTGGCCGCGGAGGGCGCCAAGCCCGCGCCCGGCTCCATGGCCTTCGACGAGGGCGGCAAGGACATCTACGGGCACGAGCGGTTCGCCGGGATCGCGCGCCAGCTCTCCGTCGAGCTGGAGCAGCGCCTCGGCAAGGAGGCCCGGCCGGTGATCCTCGGGCACGTGCAGCGCGGCGGCACGCCCACCGCGTACGACCGCGTCCTGGCCACCCGGTTCGGGTGGCACGCGGTGGAGGCCGTGCACCGGGGCGAGTTCGGGCGGATGACCGCCCTGCGGGGGACGGACATCGTGATGGTGGAGCTGTCGGAGGCCGTCGAGACGCTGAAGACGGTTCCCGCGGACCGGTACGCCGAGGCGGAGTGCGTGCTGTAGCCGTCCTGCGGGCGCCCCGCGGCCGGCCGCGACCGCGCGTCGGCGCCCGCGCGCCGACGGGGCCCCGCACCCCCGAGCCGGCTGTCCCGCCCCCGGTCGCGAGCGCGACCGGGGGCGGTTCTACTCTGGGGGCGGCGAGAAACGTACAACCCCCCACGAATCAGGAGCCGGCGGATGGATCACAGCGGGCACGGCATGACGATGGATCTGCCGCCGTTCACGCTGGGGCGGGGTCTCCAGTGGTCGGCGGACCCCTTCTTCCTCGTGGCCTGTCTGGCCGCCCTCGGGCTGTACGCCTGGGGGGTCGTCCGGCTGCGGCGGCGCGGGGACACCTGGTCCGCGGGCCGGACGGTGGCGTACGTCAGCGGTGTGCTGACGATCATGCTGGTGATGTGCACCGGGCTGAACGACTACGGCATGGTCATGTTCAGCGTGCACATGGTGCAGCACATGGTGATCAGCATGCTGTCGCCGATCCTGATCCTGCTCGGCGCCCCGGTCACCCTGGCGCTGCGCGCCCTGCCCCCCGCCGGCAGGGGCCGCAAGGGGCCGCGTGAGCTGCTGCTGATGCTGCTGCACAGCCGGTACATGCGGATCGTCACGCATCCCGTGTTCACCATCCCGATGTTCATCGCCAGCCTGTACGCGCTGTACTTCACGCCCCTCTTCGACTTCCTGATGGGGTCGAAGACGGGGCACGTCGCGATGATGGTGCACTTCCTCGCCGTCGGCGTGGTCTTCTTCTGGCCGATCATGGGCGTGGACCCGGGCCCGAACCGGCCGGGCTACCTGATGCGCATGCTGGAGCTGTTCGCCGGGATGCCCTTCCACGCGTTCTTCGGCATCGCGCTGATGATGGCGTCCACGCCGATGGTCGAGACGTTCCGCAACCCGCCCGCCTCCCTCGGCATCGACGCCCTCTCCGACCAGAACGCGGCCGGCGGCATCGCCTGGGCGTTCAGCGAGATCCCGTCGGTGCTGGTGCTGATCGCCCTGCTGTTCCAGTGGTACGGCTCCGAGCAGCGGCAGGCCAAGCGCCAGGACCGGGCGGCCGACCGGGACGGCGACAAGGAGCTGGAGGCGTACAACGCCTACCTGGCCTCGCTGAGCGGCCGCGGTTGAGCCGTCACCGGGGCTGAAGGGCCGGAGCCGGGGCACCATGGAGGCGGACGCACCCCGTGGGGGGTGTGCCGGAGGAGGGTGTCGCGATGCCCGGTTCCACGAACGGTCCGGCGGACGGTTCCACGAAGACCATGGGGGTGCTCACCATCGGCGGCCTCGTCGCGGTGACGGCCTACACGGTGGCGCTCGGCAGCAACGGCTGGCTGTGGTTCGGCTGGGTCGTGCTGGGTCTGATCACGCTCGCGATGGTCGCCACGCGCACGACGTGAGCGGCGGGCGGCTCGCCCGGGGGTGCGCCGGGCGGCTCACCCCGGGGCGCGGCGGGCCGCCGAGTGGACGCCCGGCTGGTACTTCGGCAGCCGGGCGCTGACCTTCATGCCCGCGCCGGGCGCCGTCTCGATGACGAGGCCGTGGTCATCGCCGTACACCTGGCGGAGCCGGTCGTCGACGTTGCACAGCCCGATGCCGCCGGACGGGCTGACCCCGGCCGCCAGGATGCGGCCCAGCAGGACGGGGTCCATGCCCGCGCCGTCGTCCTCGATGACGACGAGGGCCTCGGCGCCGGCGTCCCGCGCGGTGATCTGGATGTGGCACTTGTCGGCCTTGCCCTCCAGTCCGTGCTTGACGGCGTTCTCCACCAGGGGCTGCAGGCAGAGGAAGGGCAGGGCCACCGGGAGGACCTCCGGGGCTATCTGGAGGGTGACGGAGAGGCGGTCGCCGAAGCGGGCCCGCACCAGCGCCAGGTACTGGTCGATGGCGTGCAGCTCGTCGGCGAGGGTGGTGAAGTCGCCGTGCCGGCGGAACGAGTAGCGGGTGAAGTCGGCGAACTCCAGGAGCAGCTCGCGGGCCCGCTCGGGGTCGGTGCGGACGAACGAGGCGATCACCGCGAGCGAGTTGAAGATGAAGTGCGGGGAGATCTGGGCGCGCAGGGCCTTGATCTCGGCCTCGATGAGGCGGGTGCGGGAGTCGTCGAGGTCGGCGAGCTCCAGCTGGACGCTCACCCAGCGGGCCACCTCCCCCGCGGCCCGGACCAGGACGGCGGACTCACGGGGCGCGCAGACGACGAGGGCGCCGTGCACCCGGTCGTCGACGGTGAGCGGGGTCAGGACGGCCCAGCGGACCGGGCAGTCGGGGGCGTCGCAGGTGAGCGGGAAGGCCTCGCCGCGGCCGGTGTCCAGCGCGCCGGCCAGCCGGGCCATGATCTCCGTGCGGTGGTGGGCGCCCACGCCGTCCCAGGCCAGCAGCCGTTCGCGGTCGGTCAGGCAGAGGGCGTCCGTGCCGAGCAGGGTGCGCAGTCGGCCGGCGGACCTGCGGGCCGTCTCCTCCGTGAGGCCGGCGCGCAGGGGCGGGGCCGCGAGGGAGGCGGTGTGCAGGGTCTGGAAGGTGGCGTGCTCGACGGGGGTGCCGAGGTCACCGGGGCTCTGCGGGCGGGCGGTGCGGCGGCCCAGCCAGAAACCGGCCGCGAGGAAGGGCAGGATCGCGATGCACAGGCCCGCCAGGAAGCCGCTCACGCCTTGACCTCCGCCGCCCGCAGCTCCTCGGGGAGGTGGAAGCGGGCCAGGATGGACGCCGTGCCGGCCGGGACGCGGCCCGGGGTCGCCAGCGAGACCAGGATCATGGTGAGGAAGCCCAGCGGGACCGACCACAGGGCGGGCCAGGCCAGCAGGGCGTGCGCTCCGCCCGTCACGGGCAGGCCCGCCATGGTGGCGGCGACGGCGGCGAAGGCCGAGCCGCCGCCCACGAGCATCCCGGCGGCCGCGCCCGGCGGGGTCAGCCGCCGCCACCAGATGCCGAGGACGAGCAGCGGGCAGAACGAGGACGCGGACACCGCGAAGGCCAGGCCCACCGCGTCGGCCACCGGCAGCCCGCCCACCAGCAGGCTCGCGGCGAGCGGGACGACCATGGCGAGACCGGTGCCGAGCCGGAAGTGCCGTACGCCGCGGGTGGGCAGGACGTCCTGGGTGAGGACGCCCGCCACGGCCATGGTCAGGCCCGACGCGGTGGACAGGAACGCCGCGAAGGCGCCGCCCGCGACCAGCGCGCCGAGCAGGTCGCCGCCGAGACCGCCGATCATCCGGTCGGGCAGCAGCAGGACGGCCGCGTCGGCGTCGCCGGCGAGGGCCAGTTCCGGGGCGTACAGGCGGCCGAGGGCCCCGTAGACGGGCGGCAGCAGGTAGAAGGCGCCGATCAGGGCGAGGACGACGACGGTGGTGCGGCGGGCGGCGACGCCGTGCGGGCTGGTGTAGAAGCGGACGACGACGTGCGGCAGCCCCATCGTGCCGAGGAAGGTCGCGAGGATCAGGCCGTACGTCGCGTACAGGGGGCGTTCCTCGCGGCCGGCGGCGAGACTGGTGGACATGCCGCCGTTGCCGCCGCGTTCGGCTGCGGGGACGGGGGTGCCCGGGGCGAAGACGAGGCGGGTGCCCCGCTCGATGCGGTGGGTGCCGGCGGGCAGGCTCAGTGCGGCCCGCTCGTGCCGTCGGCCGTCGACGGTGCCGGTGACCGTCACGGTCAGGGGCCGGTCCAGCGCCAGGTCGAGGGTGGAGCCGACCCGGACGGCCCGCTGGTCGCGGAAGGCGGGCGGTTCCTCGAAGACCCGGCGGGGCGCGCCGTCGCCCTGCCAGGCGAGGACCAGGAACAGGGCGGGGACGAGGAGGGCGGTCAGCTTGAGCCAGTACTGGAAGGCCTGCACGAAGGTGATGCTGCGCATGCCGCCCGCGGCGACGGTCGCGGTGACGACCACGGCGACGATCAGCCCGCCGAGCGAGTCGGGCGCCCCGGTGAGCACGGTCAGGGTCAGTCCGGCGCCCTGGAGCTGGGGCAGCAGGTAGAGCCAGCCGACGCCCACGACGAAGGCGCCCGCGAGCCGCCGCACCGCCTGGGAGGCGAGGCGGGCCTCGGCGAAGTCGGGGAGGGTGTAGGCGCCGGAGCGGCGCAGCGGGGCGGCGACGAAGAGGAGCAGCACCAGATAGCCGGCGGTGTAGCCCACCGGGTACCAGAGCATGTCCGGGCCCTGCACGAGGACCAGTCCGGCGATGCCGAGGAAGGAGGCGGCGGAGAGGTACTCGCCGCTGATGGCGGCCGCGTTGAGGCGGGGGCCGACGGTGCGGGAGGCGACGTAGAAGTCGGAGGTCGTGCGGGAGATGCGCAGGCCGAAGGCGCCGACGAGGACGGTCGCCACGACGACCAGGGCGACGGCGGGGACGGCGAAGGCGGAGTTCACCGGTCCTCGACCAGGCGGACGAGGTCGCGTTCGTTGCGCTCGGCACGGCGGACGTACCAGCGGGCGAGCAGGACCAGCGGGGCGTACAGGCCGAAGCCGAGGACCGCCCACTCCAGGCGGCGGGCGTCGGGCAGCGCCGCGAACAGCAGGGGCAGCGGGCCGACCAGCAGCACGAGGACGGCGAACACGGTGAGCGCGGCCCGCAGCTGGGTGCGCATCAGGGAGCGGACGTAGGTGTGGCCGAGGGTCGTCTGCTCGTCGATCTCGGTGCGCGGACGGTAGTAGCCGGAGGCGTGGGGGTACCGCCCGCGGGAGCGGGGCCGGGCGTGCGGGAGGGGGCGGCGGGGCGGGGCGGTGACGACGACGCGGCGCTCGGCGGGGTCCTGCTGGGGCACGGTCACGGCCTCCTCATCAGCAGGTCCCGCAGTTCGCGGGCGTGACGGCGGCTGACCTGGAGTTCCTCGCCGCCGACGACGACGCTGACCGTGCCGGCGTCCAGGCGGAGCTCGCCGATGTGGCGCAGGCCGACGAGGTGGCGGCGGTGGATGCGGACGAAGCCGCGGGCCCGCCAGCGCTCCTCCAGGGTGGACAGCGGGATGCGGACGAGGTGGCTGCCGCGGTCGGTGTGCAGGCGGGCGTAGTCGCCCTGGGCCTCGACGTGGGTGATGTCGTCCACGGACACGAACCGGGTCACGCCGCCCAGCTCGACGGGTATGTGGTCGGGGTCGGGCTCGTGGACGGGGACGCGCGGGGCGGCGCCGCGCAGTTCGGCGGCGCGGCGGACGGCCTCGGCGAGCCGTTCCTTGCGGACCGGTTTGAGGACGTAGTCGACGGCCTTGAGGTCGAAGGCCTGCACGGCGAAGTCCTCGTGGGCGGTGACGAACACGACCAGGGGCGGGCGGGCGAAGCCGGTGAGCAGCCGGGCCAGGTCGAGGCCGTCGAGGCCGGGCATCTGGATGTCGAGGAAGACGACGTCGACGGCGTCGGGGCCTTCGGGGCCGGATTCCAGGGCCCGGTTGATCCGGCGCAGCGCCTCCGTCGCGTCACCGGCGCCCTCCGCGCTGCGGATCCGGGGATCCGCGGAGAGCAGGTAGAGCAGCTCCTCCAGCGAGGGGCGTTCGTCGTCGACGGCTAGGGCGCGCAGCATGAAGGTGGAGTGTAGGGGCGATCCGGACGGCTGGACACGTGCCGGGGGACGGACGTGGGCGCTGGATACAGTGCCCCCATGAGCAGCGGCCCCGCCCCTTTCGACGGACTCGACCGGAAGATCCTCACCGCGCTGATGGCGAACGCCAGGACGAGTTTCGCCGAGATCGGCACGGCGATCGGGCTGTCGGCCACGGCGGTCAAGCGCCGGGTGGACCGGCTGCGGGACAGCGGGGTGATCACCGGGTTCACGGCGACGGTGCGGCCGTCGGCGCTGGGCTGGCGCACGGAGGCGTACGTGGAGGTGTACTGCGAGGGGGCGGCGCCGCCGCGGCGGCTCGCGGAGGTGGTGCGCAACCATCCGGAGATCACCGCGGCGATGACGGTGACGGGCGGCGCGGACGCGCTGCTGCACGTGCGGGCGCGGGACGTGGAGCACTTCGAGGAGGTGCTGGAGCGCATCCGGGTGGAGCCGTTCATCCGCAAGACGATCAGCGTGATGGTGCTGTCGCACCTGCTGCCGGAGAGCCCGGAGGCGGGTGCGACCCACGAGGCCCCGCACGCCCCGCACACCGCTTCCGACGACGCAGCGAACATGCGCTGAGCAGGGCCAAGACGCAGCATTCCTGCGTGAACGCGCAGCTCATCTTCCTTGTCGGGCGTCCCGCCCGCTTCCTACCGTGGTGTCACCCCCAGTCGACCGCGCAGGAAAAGCGGAGGAACCCCTCTGTGACCGTCAGCCGTGTGCCACGCCTTCGGCGTTTCCTCGTCTGTGAACCCAGACATTTCGCCGTGCAGTACGCGATCAACCCCTGGATGCATCCCGACTCCCCCGTCGACGTCGACCTCGCGCACGCGCAGTGGCAGGCGCTGATCAGCGCCTATCGCGCGCACGGCCACACCGTCGACACCGTCGAGCCCGCCCCCGGGCTGCCCGACATGGTCTTCGCCGCGAACTCGGCGGTCGTCGTCGACGGCCGCGTCTTCGGCTCCCTCTTCCACGCTCCGGAGCGGCGTGCCGAGTCCGTCCACTACGACAGCTGGTTCGAGACGGCGGGCTTCGACGTCCACCGGCCCGCGTCCGTCTGCGAGGGCGAGGGCGACCTGGTGTGGACCGGCCGGTACATGCTGGCCGGCACCGGGTTCCGCACCACCCGCGAGGCGCACCGGGAGGTGCAGGAGTTCTTCGGGCACCCGGTGGTCAGCCTGACGCTGGTGGACCCGCACTTCTACCACCTGGACACCGCGCTGTTCGTGCTGGACGGCGGGCCCGAGGGAAACATCGCCTACTACCCCGAGGCGTTCTCGCCGGGAAGCCGCGCGGTGCTCGCCCGGCTCTACCCGGACGCGGTGCTCGCCACCCGCGACGACGCGATGACGTTCGGGCTGAACTCCGTCTCCGACGGCCGCAACGTCTTCATCGCGCCGCGTGCCGAGGCGCTCGCCGAGCGTCTCGCCGACCACGGCTACGTCCCCGTCCCCGTCGACCTCTCGGAGTTCCAGAAGGCCGGAGGTGGCATCAAGTGCTGCACCCAGGAGATCCGTCCATGACCGCACCCGCCCGCCCGCGCACGTCCGCCGACCTGATCCGGGCCGAGGAGCCCGTCCTCGCGCACAACTACCACCCGCTGCCCGTGGTCGTCGCGCGTGCCGAGGGGGTCTGGGTGGAGGACGTCGAGGGCCGCCGCTACCTCGACATGCTGGCCGGGTACTCGGCGCTGAACTTCGGGCACCGCCACCCGGCGCTGATCGAGGCCGCGCACCGCCAGCTGGACCGGCTGACGCTGACCTCCCGCGCCTTCCACAACGACCGGCTCGCCGGGTTCGCGGAGCGGCTCGCCGCGCTGACCGGGCTGGACATGGTGCTGCCGATGAACACCGGCGCCGAGGCCGTCGAGAGCGGGATCAAGGTGGCCCGCAAGTGGGCGTACGACGTGAAGGGGGTGCCGGCCGACCGGGCGACCATCGTGGTGGCCGCCGACAACTTCCACGGCCGTACGACGACGATCGTCAGCTTCTCGACGGACGAGACGGCGCGGGCCGGCTTCGGCCCGTTCACGCCGGGGTTCCGGATCGTGCCGTACAACGACCTGGCGGCGCTGGAGGCGGCGGTCGACGAGACGACGGCGGCCGTGCTGCTCGAGCCGATCCAGGGCGAGGCGGGCGTCGTCATCCCGGACGACGGCTACCTGGCCGGGGTGCGGGAGCTGACCCGGCGCCGGGGCTGCCTCTTCGTCGCCGACGAGATCCAGTCCGGGCTCGGGCGCACCGGCCGGACGCTGGCCGTCGACCACGAGGGGGTCGTCCCCGACGTGCTGCTGCTCGGCAAGGCGCTGGGCGGCGGGATCGTGCCGGTGTCGGCCGTCGTGGCGCGGCGCGAGGTGCTGTCCGTGCTGCGGCCGGGTGAGCACGGGTCGACGTTCGGCGGGAACCCGCTGGCGGCGGCGGTGGGGACGGCGGTGGTGTCGCTGCTGGAGACCGGTGAGTTCCAGGCGCGGGCGGCCGCGCTGGGCGGTGTCCTGCGGGACGGGCTGACCGGGCTGGTGGGCCGGGGAGTCGTCGGGTTCCGCGCGCGCGGGCTGTGGGCGGGGGTCGACGTGGACCCGGCGATCGGCACCGGCCGGGAGATCGGCGAACGGCTGCTCGCGCGGGGCGTCCTGGCGAAGGACACCCACGGCTCCACCATCCGCCTGGCCCCGCCCCTGACGATCACGGAGGAGGAGCTGCGGATGGCGCTGGAGACGCTGGAGGAGGTGCTGGGGGCGTAGACGGCAGGGCTTCGGGAGGTCCTGACGGGTGGCTCCCCTCCGGGTCCCCCCGGGTCCCCCGGGACTTCCGGGTCCCCCGAGACTCCCGGGGTTCTCGGGACTCTCGGGGCCTCCGCAAACCTCGGGAGCCCTGGAGGCCCTGGAGCCCTCGGGCCCCGGACCTTCAGGGCTCCCGGGGCTTCTGGGGCCTCCAGGGCCTCCAGGGCCTCCAGGGCCTCCAGGGAGGGTGATTTCCTCGCAGTTTCTTCGCCCCGGCGTCCACGCGATCGCGGTGCGGCGCGCGGTCCGAGGCGGGCCGTGCGCGGCCCGCGCTCCCGGCTCCGCCGTGGCTCCGGTGGGTTCCGGGGAGCGGGGGTGCCGTCGGTCCGCCGGAGGCCTTCCCCGGGGTGCGGGGTGAAGATGGAGTCGAGACGTGGGAGAGGACCCTCAGGCCCCTCAGGACCCTCAGGACCCTCAGCGACGGAGAGGTCGGCCGTGGGCAGTGACGACCTGGACGATGTTGCCCGCCGGCGGTTCGACGTGGCGGACGCCGTACCCCTGCTGCTCGACGCGCGTGGTGTGGTGACCAGCTGGACCAGGGACGCCGCACGGCTGTTCGGCTACGGGGCCGCGGAGGCGGTGGGCAGGGGTCTGGCCGATCTGCTGACGGCCGGGGACGCCTCGCGGGTGCCGGACGTGCTGGAGCGGTGCCGTCGGTCCGGCGGCTGGACGGGACTGCTGTCGGCCCGCCGCAAGGACCGGCGGCCGGTGCCCGTGATGGCGCGGATCACCTCGGCGGACGAGCCCGCCGGGCCGTGGCACTGGCTGGTCCTGGTGAACGAGATGGCCGAGGCGCACGGCTGGAGCATGAGCCGTGACGTGCTGGAGCAGATGGTCGCCGGGTCGCCGATCGGCATCGCGATCGTGGACACGGACCTGCGGTTCGTGTGGTCGAACACGGCGCTGGCCCGGTTCGGCGGCGGTGCGCCCGGCAGCCGGCTGGGGCTGCGGCTGGCGGACGTCCAGCCGGGCTTCGACGCGGAGGCGGTCGAGGCCCGGATGCGGCAGGTGCTGGAGACCGGCGAGCCCGTCGTCGGCTACGAGCACGTGGGGCGGCTGCGGGCCGCTCCGCGGCGCGAGACGGCGCACATGCTGTCGTTCACCCGTCTGGACGACGACCACCGCCGGCCGATGGGCGTCTACTACACCGTCGTGGACATCACCGAACGGCACCGGGCCCGGCAGCGTCTCGCCCTCCTGGACCGGGCCGGCCGGCACATCGGCCGCAGCCTGGACATCGCCCGGACC
The DNA here is from genome assembly GCF_043081325.1 of Streptomyces sp. NPDC014882. NCBI lineage: Bacteria > Bacillati > Actinomycetota > Actinomycetes > Kitasatosporales > Streptomycetaceae > Streptomyces > Streptomyces sp. NPDC014882. The sequence goes on along the minus strand of NZ_JBIBWL010000004.1, from coordinate 124,167 downwards.
GCGCAGGAACTGGCCGAGGTGGTGGTCCCCGGTTTCGCCGACGCCGTGGCCGTGGACCTGCTGGAGTCGGTGCTGCGGGGGGCCGAGCCCGTGGTGGGCCGGGCTGCGCGGCCGGACGGGGCGATGCTGCTGCGCCGGGCCGGGCAGCGGTCGGCGGCGGACGGCCCGCGGCCGGCCGGGGAGACGGAGTCCGGCGCCACCGCCGTCGTGGCCCACCGGGCCGGGTCCCCCGCCGTCCGCTGTCTGGTGACCGGGCGGGCCTGGTGGGCGGAACGGCTCTGGCCGGACGCCGCGGAGTGGAGCCCGGGCCTTCCGCCGCTGGGTGCCGCGCAGGGGGCCGAGCGGGAGCCGGCGAGCGCGCTGATCGCGCCCGTGCGGGCCCGTGGCGCCACCCTGGGGGTGGCCGTGTTCCTGCGCCGCGCCACGCGGGAGCCCTTCGGCGAGGACGACGTGACGCTGGCCGAGGACCTCGTCTCGCGCGCCGGCGTGTGCGTGGACAACGCCAGCCGTTACACCCGCGAGCGGGACGCCGCCCTGGTGCTGCAGCACAGCCTGCTCCCGCGGCGGCTGCCCGAGCAGGAGGCGGTCGAGGTGGCCGCCTGCTACCGGCCGGCGGACGAGCTGACCGGTCTCGGCGGCGACTGGTACGACCTCATCCCCCTCTCGGGGGCCCGCGTGGCCCTCGTGGTGGGCGAGGTGCAGGGGCACGGCATCGCCGCCGCCGCGGCCATGGGGCGGCTGCGCACCGCCGTCCGCACGCTCGCCGCGCTGGAGCTGCCGCCCGACGAAATCCTCGCCCACCTCGACGACCAGGTGGCGCGCACGGCGCAGGAGGACGCGGGAGAGGGCGCGGCGGCCGTGGCGGAGGGCGCGGCACAGGCCGTGGGGGCCGGGTGCCTGTACGTGGTGTACGACCCCGTCGACGGGCGGTGCGCGATGGCCGCCGCCGGGCACCCCGCACCGGCGGTCGTGCTGCCCGACGGCACGGTCGCGTTCGTCGAGCTGCCGCAGGGGCCGCCGCTCGGGGCGGGCGGGCCGCCCTTCGAGTCGGCCGAGCTGCTGCTGCCGGAGGGCAGCACGCTGGCGCTGCACACGGACGGGCTGCTGGTCCAGGGCGGGCGGGGGGCGCCGGACGCCGCCCGGGAGCAGTTGGTGCGGGCCCTGAAGGCACGGGCGGGGTCGCTGGACCTGCGCTGCCGGGCGGTGGTCGACCTGCTGGTCCCGGACCGTCCGTACGACGACGTGGCCCTGCTGATGGCCCGGACCCGGCGGCTGCCCCCGGACCGGGTCGCGCAGTGGGAACTGCCCGCCGATCCGGCCGCGGTGGCGGAGGCCCGCAAGGCCGCGGCCCGCCGGCTCGCGGACTGGGGCCTCGCGGAGCTGTCGTTCACCACCGAGCTGGTCGTCAGCGAGCTGGTCACCAATGCCATCCGCCACGCCGACGGCCCGATCCGGCTGCGCCTGATCCGTGAGCGCACCCTGGTCTGCGAGGTGCACGACGGCGGCGCCACCGCTCCTCATCTGCGCCACCCCCGCACCACCGACGAGGGCGGCCGCGGCCTGCTGCTGGTCTCCAGCATGACCCGGCGCTGGGGCACGCGGTTCGTCCCCGACGGAAAGATCATCTGGGCCGAGCAGTCCCTCACCGGCCCCGACGCCTGACTCCCCCTCCAGGGGCTTCCGCCGCACCTGCCCTCCCCCCTCCGCCGCGCCTTCCGCCGCATCCCGCCTTCCGGTCACAGCATGCGAAAATATCCCGAAGACCGGCAGATGGGGCGTGTCCATGAACGACTCGGTGATCGACTACTCGGCGGTGTTCCAGTCCCTGCCCGGCATGGTCGCGCTGCTGACCCCGGGCCTGGTGTACGCCGACGTCAACGAGGAGTTCCTGCGCGTGTCCGGCCGCCGGCGCGAACAGGTGGTCGGCCGCCACCTCTTCGAGGTCTTCCCCGACAACCCGCAGGACCCCGCCGCCAGCGGCATGCGCAACCTGGAGGCCTCGCTGCGGCGGGTGCTGGCGACCGGCGAACGCGACGCGATGGCCCTGCAGCGCTACGACGTGGAGTCGCCGGAGCGGCCCGGCGAGTGGGAGGAGCGGTACTGGAGCCCCGTCAACGCGCCCGTGTGCGACGGGAACGGCTCGGTGGTGCTGCTGGTGCACCGCGTGGAGGAGGTCACCGAGCTGATCCGGGCCCGGGGCGGCGGCGCGGGGGGCCCTGCCGGGAGCCGGGCCCGGGTGCTGGAGGCCGAGCTGTACACCCGCGCGCGCGAACTCCAGGAACTGAACGAGCGCCTGCGGCTGGCGCACACCCTCGAGCGCGAGGTGGCCCTGGCCCTGCAGAAGGCGATGCTGCCGGCCCGCCGGCAGGTCGGCCGCCACCAGGTGGCGGTCCGCTACCGTCCCGCGGTCGGCTGGCTCAACGTCTGCGGCGACTGGTACGACCTCGTCGACCTGGTCGGCGGCAACCGGATAGGGGTGTCGGTGGGCGACGTCGTCGGGCACGGGCTGGCGGCCGCGGGCGTGATGGGGCAGCTGCGCAGCGCGCTCAGTGCCGCCTCCCGGGTGGCGGCGGGCCCCGCCCAGGCGCTGGACGTGCTCGGCCGCTACGCCCACGTCGTGGACGGCGCCGAGTCGGCGACGGCGGTGACCACGTTCATCGACTGCGACGACCACACCGTCACCTACAGCAGCGCGGGCCACCTCCCACCGGTGCTGGTGCACCCCGACGGCCGGGTGGAGTTCCTCGACCGGGCCACCGATCCCCCGCTCGACGCCCGCCCCGATCCCCGGCCCCGGCCGCAGGCGTCCACCGCCTACGCGCCGGGCGCGCTGCTCGCGCTGTACACCGACGGCCTGGTGGAACGGCGGCGCGAGGACATCGACACCGGCCTCGCCCGGCTCGCCGGATCCCTGACCCGCCACCGGCACGCCGACCCGGAGGAGATAGCCGACGCCGTCCTGCTGGAGCTGCTGCCCCACGGGGGCGCCACCGACGACACGGCCCTCGTCGTCGTCCGGCTGTGACCGCCGACGGGGGTGCGCCGCAGGGTTCGCGAGGCCGGTGCGCGCGGGTTCCTGCCGTGCGCCGCCCCGCCTAGAATTGCCCCCCGCACCATGCCGGTTGACCTGCTGGGACACGGCGGTTGAGCCGATCCGCCGGATTGAGGAGCCACCCGTTGTTCTACTACCTCCTGAAGTACGTGGTGCTGGGACCGTTCCTGCGCCTGCTGTTCCGGCCCCGCATCGAGGGGCTCGGGCACGTGCCGGCGGCGGGGGCGGCGATCGTCGCGGGCAACCACCTGTCGTTCTCGGACCACTTCCTGATGCCGGCCGTCCTCAAGCGGCGCATCACGTTCCTCGCGAAGGCCGAGTACTTCACGGGCTCCGGCGTGAAGGGCCGGCTGACCGCGGCCTTCTTCCGCAGCGCGGGGCAGATCCCGGTCGACCGCTCCGGCAAGGACGCGGGGCAGGCCGCCATCCGTGAGGGGCTCGGCGTGCTGGGCAGGGACGAGTTGCTCGGCATCTACCCGGAGGGCACCCGCTCGCACGACGGCCGCCTCTACAAGGGCAAGGTCGGGGTCGCGGTGATGGCCCTGAAGGCCGGGGCGCCCGTCGTGCCCTGCGCGATGATCGGCACGTTCGAGGCACAGCCGCCCGGCAGGAAGATCCCGCGCATCCGGCCCGTGACGATCCGCTTCGGCGAGCCCCTCGACTTCTCCCGCTACGCCGGCATGGAGGGCGAGAAGGCGGTCCTGCGCGCGATCACGGACGAGATCATGTACGCGATCCTGACGCTGTCGGGGCAGGAGTACGTCGACCGGTACGCGGCCGAGGTCAAGGCGGAGGAAGCGGCGGCCGCCCGGGAGAGGGCCCGCAGGTTCCCTCGTTTCCCCACGCGTTGACACCGGCGGGACGGTCCGGGCGCCCGGGGACCCGGCGCCGCGGGCGGGGACGGTACGGGTGAGGGGCGGCCGGGATGACCCGGCCGCCCCTCACCGTCGTGCCGGCGGCTGCGAGGCAGCCGCCGCGGGGCCTACGGCTTGGGCGTGGCGTGCGGGGCGCAGGTCACGTCCGCGGTGTCCAGCTCACCCGTCAGGAGGTAGGTGTCCACCCGGGTGTTGACGCAGGAGTTGGCCAGGCTGGTGACGCCGTGGGAGCCCGCGTCCTTCTCGGTGATCAGGCGGGAGCCCTTGAAGCGCTGGTGCAGTTCGACGGCGCCCTCGTAGGGGGTGGCCGCGTCCCGCTCGGACTGCACGATGAGCACCGGCGGAAGTCCCTTGTGGGTCTTGACGTTCACCGGGGTCTGCTGCTTGACCGGCCAGGTGGCGCACGGCAGGTTCATCCAGGCGTTGGCCCAGGTCATGAACGGGTGGTCCTTGTGCAGACGCGTGTTGTCGCGGTCCCACCTGGTCCAGTTGGTGGGCCACTTGGCGTCGGCGCACTCGACGGCCGTGTAGACGGCGTTGCCGTTCTCGGAGGAGGCGTTGCCGGCCGTGTCCGACAGGTCGGGGGCGGCGGCGTCGACGAGGGCCTGGGTGTCACCGGCGACGTACTTGCTGAAGACGGTCGCGACCGGGACCCAGGAGGAGTCGTAGTAGGGGGCGCTCTGGAAGAAGGAGATCAGCTCGGCGGGGCCGACGACGCCGCCGAGGGGGCTCTTCTTCGCCGTGGCGCGCAGGTCGAGCCACTTGGCCTGGACGGCGGCGCGGGTGGTGCCGAGGTGGAAGGTCGCGTCGTTGGCGGCGACCCAGTCCTGCCAGTCCTTCCAGCGGCCCTCGAAGGCGACGTCCTGGTCGAGGTTGGCCTGGTACCAGATCTTCTCCCGCGAGGGGTTCACCACGCTGTCGACGACCATGCGGCGCACGTGCCCCGGGAACAGGGTGCCGTAGACGGCGCCGAGGTAGGTGCCGTAGGAGACGCCGAGGAAGTTCAGCTTCTTCTCGCCGAGGGCGGCGCGGATGACGTCGAGGTCGCGCACGGTGTTCGGCGTGGTCATGTACGGCAGCATGTCGCCGCTGCGCTCGTAGCAGCCCTCGGCGTACTCGCGGGCCAGCTTGCGCTGGGCGCGCTTGTCGGCCTCGGTGTCCGGCACGGGGTCGGCCTTGGGCGCCTTGACGAACTCCTGCGGGTCGACGCAGGAGATGGGCGCGGAGTGGCCGACGCCGCGCGGGTCGAAGCCCACGAAGTCGTAGGCCTTGGCGACCTTGGCCCAGACCGGGGCCTTGGTGGTGACCCGGCGCGGGAAGCGCAGGCCGGAGCCGCCGGGGCCGCCGGGGTTGTAGACGAGGGCGCCCTGGCGCTCCTCCTTCGTCCCGGTGTTGCCGATGCGGTCGACGGCGATCTTGATCTGCTTGCCGTCGGGTCGGGCGTAGTCGAGCGGCACGGTCACGTAACCGCACTGGATGGGCTTCTCCAGCCCCCAGTCGGCGGGACAGTCCTGCCAGTCGACGCCGGCCTTCGCGGCCCGCTCCGCGGCGATCGCCGCGCCGCGCATCTCGCGGTTCTGCCCCGACCGGTCGCCGGTCGCGCTCGCGGTCGGTGCCATGACCGCGCCGGCCACCAGCGTCGCGGCGACGAGTGCGCCGGCCGAGCCGAGCGCCGCCGTCCGTCCGGTAGGTCGTATGTCCCTCAAGTGGACCCTCCCCGTATGTCAGTTCGTCCGTTCAGAACGTCAGTACGGGATCCTTGCCGCTGTGAGGCCCCTGGGAACAGGTGTCGTTGACCTTCTTTGCCAATCCGATAACCGGAGAGACACGTCCCGCTCACCGGATGAACGCCTTCGTCAGGTCAGGGACTCGAGGGCCGCGTCCAGGACGCGCCGCAGCCGCAGGCCGTCCGGCGCGACCGCGGTCACCAGAGCGGCGGGGCCGGCCAGCGGCACGAGCGTGGCGCTGTCGCCCAGCATCCGGGCGGCGACCGGGGCGGCGTCGAACTCCGGCCTGACGACCACCAGTTGTCCGACGGCACGATGGCCCGCGAGGACGGCGGGCCCGTCCCAGCCGCCGGGGGCGCCCGGCCCGCAGGCCAGTTCCTGGTCGAGGAGGGCCCGCCCGCCGATCCGGACGACGAGCCGGCCGGTGAGCCGGCCGGGCACCTCGCCGGCCCGGCCGAGCACCTGCTCCTCGCGCAGGACGAGACGGGCGCCCGGGGCGAGGTCGGCGTGGGTGGCGACGTGCAGGTCGCTGCCCCGCGCGGAGATCAACGGCTCCGGGAGCCAGTGCAGTTCGCCGCCTTCGGCGATGTCCAGCCGTACCGTGTAACGGGCCTCGTCCTCGGCCTGGCCGGGCAGGGCGATGGTGGCGGCGGCCGAGCCGACGCGCAGCCGGGCGCCGTCGGCGACGTCCGCCGTGACGGTGAGGCGGTCGCCGCCGAGCGGCCCGCTCATCGCGCCGACCAGCATCACGCGGGCCTCACCGGCGTCGCCGCGGGTACGCCGCAGCGCGAGCGGTCCGTCGCTCTCCAGCACGGGCAGGGCGGTGCCGCCGCGCCCGTCCGCGCGGGCCCGGATCCGCGCGGTGGCGTGCACACCGCTCACGTCAGGCCGTCCACGCGGCGAGCCGCTCCCGCACCCAGGCGGCGACCTGCCGTACGCCGTCCTCGCCCCGCAACGACTGGAACACCACGGGCAGTCCGGCGCGCTGCGCCTCGGCGTCGGCGGCCATCCGGGCGAGGTCGGAGCCGACGTGCGGCGCGAGGTCGGTCTTGTTGACGACGAGGAGGTCGGCGGTGGTCACGCCGGGCCCGCCCTTGCGGGGGATGTCGTCCCCTCCGGCGACGTCGATGACGAAGATCTGCGCGTCCACGAGCCCCTTGGAGAAGGTGGCGGTGAGGTTGTCCCCGCCGGACTCGACCAGGACGAGGTGCAGCGGCCCCACCGCGTCCTCCAGGTCCTCCACCGCTTCGAGGTTGGCGGAGATGTCGTCCCGGATCGCGGTGTGCGGGCAGGCCCCGGTCTCGACGGCCGTGATCCGCTCGGGCGGCAGCACGGCCTCCCGCAGCAGGAACTCGGCGTCCTCGCGGGTGTAGATGTCGTTGGTGACGACCGCCAGCGAGAACTCGTCGCGCAGCGCCCGGCAGAGCGCGGCCACGGTGGCGGTCTTGCCGGACCCGACGGGCCCGCCGAGCCCGATCCGCAGCGCGCGGCGGGACCCGTCGGGCCGCCGGGCGTCGGCACCGACGGCGGCGGGACCGTGGGGGGCGTGGTCGAGATGCATGTACCGCTCCTTTTCGACTGACGGGGCCGCACAGCCCGTCCGGCGCTCGAGGACGAGGCCGTTCAGGCCGACGGGGGTCCGGGGGTCCGGGGGCGGAGTCCCCGGGACGGGAAGGGAAGAGAAGGCGGGGGCGGGGGGCGGGAACTCCTCATGACGGGAACCCCTCACGAGGCGAACAACCGCGCACCCCACCCGGCGTGCGCCTCCGCCCCGATCTCCAGCAGCGGCGCGGACGCCGCGGGCAGCGCCCCCACCCCCTCGCCCGGCACCGCCACCCCCGCCGCCACCGCCCGGTCGACGACCCGGTCCACCTCCGGAGCCAGCCGCGCCAGCACCGCCGTCGCCTCGAACGGATCGAGGCTCAGCAACCGCACGACCGCCGAGGCGGGCCCGCTCACGCTCTCGTACGCCGCGCAGTACGCCGCGTCCCGGGGTGCGAGCCCGGCCGCACGGGCCGTCAGCCCGAGCACCACCGGCTGGTGCGCCCCCTTGGGGAACTTCCCCGCCAGGGCGTCCAGTCCGGCGTCCGGCCAGGTGGCCCGCGCCGCCCGGAGGAGCTGCCGGCCGAGCCGGCGGGCGGCCGCCCGCAGCGCGGGCGACGGTGTGCGCGCGTCGGCGGCGGCGTCCAGTTCGCCGGGGTCCGCCCCGGCCGCCGCGGCCGCGGCCAGCGCCGCCGCCACCAGTCCGGCCGTGTGCAGCCGGCCCCGGCAGAAGTCCTCCAGGTCCGCCGCGCCGGCGATCCGGCCCGCCTTGACGGCCTCCTCGGCCCCGCCGGAGTGGGCGTGCCCGCCGGCGGGGAAGCGTCCGTCGGCGAGGACGAGGAGCGCCGCCCTGCTCATCGCCCGCCCATCAGAAGAGGAAGTAACGCTGGGCCATGGGCAGTTCGGCTGCCGGTTCCGCCTCGACCAGCTCGCCGTCGATGCGTACGGCGAAGCTGTCGGGGTCGACCTCGACCCGCGGCCGGGCGTCGTTCTCCCGCATGTCGGCCTTGGTGACGCCCCGCGTGGAGTCGATCGCGACGAACGCCTTGCCGAGGTGCAGGCGTTCCGGAAGCCCGTCCTCGATCGCCAGCGGTGCGACGAAGTTGAACGAGTTGGACGCCGGCGCCCGGCCGGTCGCCCCGTACATGGGTCGCGGCAGGATCGGCTGCGGGGTGGGGATGGACGCGTTGGCGTCGCCCATCTGCGCGTACGCGATCTGCCCGCCCTTGATGACGAGGTGCGGCTTGACGCCGAAGAACGCCGGTTCCCACAGGACCAGGTCGGCCAGTTTGCCGGTCTCGACGGAGCCGATCTCCCGCGCCAGGCCCTGCGCGAGCGCGGGATTGATCGTGTACTTGGCGACGTAGCGGCGCACCCGGTGGTTGTCGGCGCGGCCGTCCCCGGGCAGCGCGCCCCGGCGTCGCTTCATCACGTGCGCCGTCTGCCAGGTCCGCAGGACGACCTCGCCGACCCGGCCCATCGCCTGGGAGTCGGAGGAGATGATCGAGATGGCGCCGAGGTCGTGGAGGACGTCCTCCGCGCCGATGGTGGAGGGCCTGATCCGGGACTCGGCGAAGGCGAGGTCCTCGGGCACCGCGGGGTTCAGGTGGTGGCAGACCATCAGCATGTCGAGGTGTTCCTCGGCGGTGTTGACGGTGTACGGCCGGGTCGGGTTCGTCGAACTCGGCAGCACGTGCGGCTCGGAGACGACGGTCATGATGTCGGGCGCATGCCCGCCGCCGGCGCCCTCGGTGTGGTACGCGTGGATGCCGCGGCCGGCGATCGCCGCGAGCGTGTCGCCCACGAAGCCGGCCTCGTTCAGCGTGTCCGTGTGGATGGCGACCTGGATGCCGGTGCGGTCGGCGACCGTGAGGGAGGCGTCGATGACGGCCGGGGTGGAGCCCCAGTCCTCGTGGAGTTTCAGGCCCAGCGCGCCGCCCCGGATCTGGGAGAGCATCGCCTCGTGGGAGACGGTGTTGCCCTTGCCGAGGAAGCCGACGTTGAGCGGGTACTGCTCCATCGCCTCCAGCATGCGGGCCAGGTGCCAGGGGCCGGGCGTCACGGTGGTCGCCTTCGAGCCCTCGGCGGGCCCGGTGCCGCCCCCGACCAGGGTGGTCACGCCCGCGGACAGCGCCTCGTCGGCGATCTGGGGGCAGATGAAGTGGACGTGCGCGTCGATCGCGCCGGCCGTGAGGATCCGTCCGTTGCCGGCGATGATCTCGGTCTCGGGCCCGATCACCAGATCGGGGTGGACGCCGTCCATGGTGTCGGGGTTGCCGGCCTTGCCGATGCCGGTGATGCGCCCGTCGCGGATGCCGATGTCGGCCTTGACGATCCCCCAGTGGTCGACGACGACGGCCCCGGTGACGACGGTGTCCGGCGTGCCGTCCGCGCGGGTGGCGCGCGCCTGGCCCATGGACTCCCGGACGACCTTGCCGCCACCGAACACGGCCTCGTCGCCGGCGAGGCCCGGCCCGCCGCAGCGGTCCTCCTCGATCTCGATCAGCAGGTCGGTGTCGGCGAGCCGGATGCGGTCCCCGGTGGTCGGCCCGAACAGGTCGGCGTACGCGGCGCGCGAGATCTCAGGCATCGAGGGCACCTCCGGTCTCCCCGCGCAGACCGGGCACGACCCTGGCTCCGGCGAGCGGTACGAGTTCGACCTCGACGGGGATTCCGGGCTCGAAGCGCACGGCGGTGCCGGCGGCCACGTTCAGCCGTTTGCCGCGCGCGGCGGCGCGGTCGAACTCCAGTCCGGGGTTGGCCTCGGCGAAGTGGTAGTGGGAGCCGACCTGGACGGGCCGGTCGGCGGCGTTGAGGACGGTGAGCCGGGTGGTCCCGCGGCCCGCGTTGTAGACGATCGGGCCGGACGCGAACAGGATCTCGCCGGGAATCATCGCGGCCCCCTCAGACGATCGGGTCGTGGACGGTGACGAGCTTGGTGCCGTCCGGGAAGGTCGCCTCGACCTGCACGTCGTGGATCATCTCGGGGATGCCCTCCATGACGTCGTCACGGGTGAGCAGCGTGCGGCCGGAGGCCATCAGCTCGGCCACGGTGCGGCCGTCGCGCGCCCCCTCGAGGAGGTGCGCGGTGATCAGGGCGACGGCCTCGGGGTGGTTGAGCCGGAGCCCTCGGGCCCGGCGCCTCTCGGCGACGTCGGCGGCCACATGGATGAGCAGCCTCTCCTGCTCGTGCGGGGTCAGTCGCACGTCCCGCCTCACCTCCTCGCTCCGGACCGCGCGGGGCCCGGTCGCCGCGGCCATCGGGCAAATCGCCTGGTGGCGTGGAGGGGCAGGCTAGTGGGACCGCGTTTCGCGGACGTTAACCACGCGGTGATCCGCGTGTCCGGCGGCGCTCGGGCTCGGGGCCGGTCCGTGCGTCCGGTGCGCGCTCCGCCCCGCGTGTCCCGCCCCGCGTGTCCCGTCCGCGAGGCCGGTCCGCGCGTCTAGGCGGGATCGGGCCCGCGGTGTTCCGCCGCGATCCCGAACCGCTGCCGCTCACGGGAAGCGGACGCCACGTCACGGACCGCCGAGACCGAGCTGACCACTGGCCCCCCGGCCGGGGCGTCGGGCGCGTCCAGCGCGTCGAGCCGCTCCAGGTCGGAGGCGGAGACGAGGGCGACGAGGGGCTTGCCGTGCCGCGTCACGACGACGCGCTCACCGCCGTACACCACCCGGTTGATCAGGTCGGCGAGTTCAGCCCTGGCTTGCGTCACCGGAATCTCGTAGGCCATGGACCCATTCTAACGTGACGTACGTCCTGTACATTTTTTACCGATGCCGAAGGAGGGGGTTCCCATGGCCCGACCGCCCGCCCGTCGCACCCCGGACGCGGGGTGAGCCGCCGATGCTCCCCGAACTGCCGCCGCTGCCGGCTCTGACCCGCGCCGAGGCCGAGCTGATCGACCGTTACCTGGAGGTGATCGACCTGGTCGGCCGCGTCAACCCCGCCCGGCGCGGCGACACGTACGGCGGGCTGCGGGCCGCCCAGGCGCTGGTGAGCCGGGCGACCGCGCTGCGGGACGCGCTGACGCTGATGCACCAGCGGGGCGAGAGCGAGCTGCACGCGCCGACGCTCGCGCGGGCGCTGCGCCTCCTCGACGGGGAGCGCCGCACGGCGCGCGTCACGGTGCCGCCGCTCTCCGACAGTTGACCCGCGTCCGTCCGGACCGGGCGGCGGGCGCGGAGCGCGTGACGTCCGGTCCGGGACACAAACGGACCAAACGGTGTACCCCTGTTCGGCGTACGCGTGGCTGTTTTTCCGGACCGCTCAAGTTGCGCGGAGAACGGCGAAAGTGGGCGGAATCCCGTGTTCCCGTGCTGGTCGGAGGCCTGGTGGCGCCTTGACATCTGATGCGACATCAGGGTGTCCACCCGAACGGGTGAGTGGTGAGTAACCCCACAAATACCCGGTTCCGTTGGGATTTTCGGACATCGGTGAGCCAAGATCCCTGACTGACGACAAGCCCCCGCCACAAGCGGCGGGGCGGTCCGGGCGGACGCCGAGTCCTGCCGCCGTCCGGATGCCCGAGTCGACAGGAGTGCACCGGCAGGAGTGGAGGACCCGAGCAAGCCGGGTCGCCGGACCGGACGTCCCCGGGAGGGGAGGCGCCGGACCGAGCAGCCCTTGGGGTGAAGCCGCAGCAGCGGCCGGGCAACTTCGCCAGCCCGAATCCGACAGGTCATCCTTCACAGGCGGCTGACGAAGGGTTGCGCATGACTGCGCTCAATCGTGTCCCGTCGCTCATGGCCCGGGCCGGTACGGCCTCGGCGTTCGCCATCGCCGCCGTCGGCGGCTCGATCGTGGTCCCGGGGGCGGCGTCCGACGCCGCGGCCGCCACCCCGGCGACGAAGGCACTTCAGATCGCGGCCTCCAAGAAGGGCTCTCCCTACCGGTACGGGGCCACCGGGCCGAGCAGGTTCGACTGCTCGGGGCTGACGCTGTACTCGTTCAAGAAGGCCGGCAAGAAGCTGCCGCGCACGGCCGCCCAGCAGTACAACAAGACGCGCCACATCTCCGCCGGCAGCCGCAAGGCCGGCGACCTGGTGTTCTTCCACTCGGGGTCGAACGTCTACCACGTCGGGATCTACGCCGGTAAGGGCAAGATCTGGCACTCCCCGAAGACCGGGGACGTGGTGAGGCTCCAGAAGATCTGGACCAAGAGCGTCTGGTACGGCCGGGTCAAGTGATCTCCCGGGGCGGTGGTGGCGTCCTGACGCGCCGCCACCGCCCCGGGATCCGCTCCCGCCCCGCGAGGGGCGCCACGGGCTCAGGACGGCCTCCCGTGGCTCCGTGGGCCGGGCGGGGTCCCCGTGGGGTCCCGAGGGAGTCCCGAGGGGCCTCAGAGGGGCACGGCGGAGTCCGAGCGGCCCCCGGGGCCCGTCAGGGGGTCCTGCGGCCCCGTCGCCGTCACCGGCCCCGCCGTCCCCGGCGCCGCCTTGCCGGCAGGCTCGTCGGGGACCGTCCAGGGCAGCTCGATGAAGACGGTCTTGCCGCCCTCGCGGGTGGGGCGGACCCGGAGCCTGCCACCGCGCTCCGCGGTCAGCCACCTGATGATCACCATGCCTCGGCCGTTGTCCTGCTGGACGGCGGCCGGCAGTCGTTGCGGGAAGCGCGGGTGGCTGTCGGTGACGCCGATGTACAGCCGCTCGTCGCGGACGAGGACGAGGTCCACCGTGAAGGTGGGCGACTGCCCGAAGGTGTGCTGCACGGCGTTGGTGGCCAGCTCGGAGACGATCAGGCGGGCGGTGTCGGTCAGCTCCGCGGCGGCCGGGAGGCCCCACTGCGCGAGGGTGTCGAGCACGTGGGTGCGGGCGGTGGACACCGAGGCGGGATCGCTCGGCAGAGTGACGGATGCTTCCAGGTGGTCTGCCATGGCGACGTCGTCCCTTTCCCACGGGACCGGCGTCCGACACGGTGCGGATGGTTCACGTACGGTCCCGGACTGGTGCTTCGCCGTCAGAGTGCCATCAACACGCCGGTCGCGGGTGGCCATCCACCAAGATATGCAGATGTCTGTCGCTCGTTGCGGTGAACTCTGCTAGGGCAGAGCGTATGCGGAGGGCCCGGAGGGAGTATGGAGCTCCCCGCGGGACGCCCCCGCGGTGCGCCGCCGGGCCGTGGCGGAGGGCTCCGACGAGGACCGGCGGAGGCGCCGGTGACGCGAACGCGGAGGCGCCGGTGGACGCGGGCGGGGAGGCGTACGGCCGCCTCGCGCCGGCTCACGGCGGTGCCGCACCGGCTCACGGCCGTGTCCGGTCGATCACCCGTACGGCGCGGTCGATCTGTTCCTCGCCGAGGTCCGCGCGGGCGGTCAGCCTCAGGCGCGAGACGCCGTCGGGCACGGACGGGGGGCGGAAGCAGCCCACGGCCAGACCCGCCGTCCGGCAGTCCGCCGCCCAGCGCACGGCCGCCTCCGGGGACGGAGCCCGCACGGAGACGACCGCGGCGTCCGGACGCACCGCTTCCAGCCCCGCGGCCGTCAGGCGCGCGTGCAGCTCGCCCGCCACCGCACGCGCGCGTGCCGCGCGTTCCGGCTCGCGCCGCAGCAGCGCCAGGGCCGCCAGGGCGGCACCGGCCGCCGCCGGGGCGAGGCCGGTGTCGAAGATGAACGTCCGGGCGGCGTTGACCAGATGGTCGATCACGCGCGCGGGACCGAGCACGGCGCCGCCCTGACCGCCCAGCGACTTGGACAGCGTGACCGTGACCACGACGTCCTCGGCCCCCGCCAGTCCCGCCGCGTGCGGCGCGCCGCGGCCGCCCGCGCCGAGGACGCCGAGACCGTGGGCGTCGTCGAGGACCAGACCGGCACCGTGCTCCCGGCAGGCGTCGGCGAGGGCGGCCAGCGGGGCCGCGTCGCCGTCGACGGAGAAGACCGTGTCGGAGACCGCCAGGGCCGGGCCCTCGCCCGTGCCCAGCGCCTTGCGCACGGCGTCGGGGTCGGCGTGCGCGACGACCTGCGTCGTGCCGCGGGCCAGCCGGCAGCCGTCGATGAGCGAGGCGTGGTTGCCCGCGTCGGAGACGATCAGGGAGCCGTGCGGGGCCAGCGCGGTGACCGCGGCGAGGTTGGCGGCGTAGCCGGAGGAGAAGACCAGGGCCGCCTCGGAGCCGCAGAAGTCGGCCAGCTCCCGCTCCAGTTCGGCGTGCAGCTCGGTGGTGCCGGTGACGAGCCGGGAGCCGGTCGCGCCGCCGCCCCAGGTCCGCGCGGCCCGCGCCGCGCCCTCGGTGACCTCGGGATGACGGGCGAGGCCCAGGTAGTCGTTGCTCGCGAGGTCCAGGAGGGGCGAGTCGGCCGGACGGGGGCGCAGGGTCCGTACGAGTCCGGCGGTGCGGCGCGCCCGCGCCCGCTCGTCGATCCAGCCGAACGCCATGGCTCGCCCTCCGGGGATTTTGTAGGCAGTGGACAGACACTAGCCGTACGGTGCGCATCCCATGGTGTGGCAATACCCACACGTCGAATGCCCTTCGTTGTACGAACTCTCCCTGGCCCGCGCACGGGTCGGTAAGACAGGATCGGCTCTCATGGACCTGCTGAACACGCTGGTGGACAAGGGGCTTCGGCGCGAGCCGCCGACCCGCGAAGAGGCGCTGGCCGTGCTGGCCACGTCCGACGACGACCTGCTCGACGTGGTGGCCGCGGCCGGAAGAGTGCGCCGCCACTGGTTCGGGCGACGGGTGAAGCTCAACTACCTCGTCAACCTGAAGTCGGGCCTGTGCCCGGAGGACTGTTCCTACTGCTCCCAGCGGCTCGGCTCCACGGCCGGGATCCTCAAGTACACCTGGCTCAAGCCCGACGAGGCCTCGCGGGCCGCCGCCGCGGGGCTGGCCGGGGGCGCCAAGCGGGTCTGCCTGGTGGCGTCCGGGCGCGGCCCGACCGACCGGGACGTCGACCGGGTCTCCGAGACCATCAGGGCGATCAAGGACCAGAACGAGGGCGTCGAGGTGTGCGCCTGCCTGGGCCTGCTCTCCGACGGCCAGGCGGAGCGGCTGCGCGAGGCGGGCGCGGACGCCTACAACCACAACCTGAACACGTCCGAGGAGACGTACGCGGACATCACCACCACGCACACGTACGCCGACCGGGTGGACACGGTGCAGAAGGCCCACGCGGCCGGCCTGTCGGCGTGCTCGGGGCTGATCGCCGGCATGGGCGAGTCGGACGAGGACCTGGTCGACGTCGTCTTCTCGCTGCGCGGGCTGGACCCCGACTCCGTACCGGTGAACTTCCTGATCCCGGTCGAGGGCACCCCGCTGGCGAAGGAGTGGAACCTCACCCCGCAGCGCTGCCTGCGCATCCTGGCCATGGTGCGGTTCGTCTGCCCGGACGTGGAGGTGCGCATCGCGGGCGGCCGTGAGGTCCACCTGCGCACGATGCAGCCGCTCGCCCTGCACCTGGCCAACTCGATCTTCCTCGGCGACTACCTCACCACCGAGGGCCAGGCCGGCAAGGCGGACCTCGACATGATCGCGGACGCCGGGTTCGAGGTGGAGGGCGCGGGCGAGGTGACGCTGCCGGAACACCGGGCCGGCGGCGGCTGCGGATCGCACCGGGGCGGCTGCGGGTCCTCCGAGGACGCCGGCGGCTGCGGTGGGCACGGGGCCGGCGGCGTCTGCGGGCCGCACGAGGACGCGCACGAGGACGGCGGTGTCCGCGCCCCGGCTTCCGCCCCGCAGGCGAACGAGGCCCGTACGGACCTGGTCGCCGTCCGCCGCCGGGGCGCCGGGACGGACCTCGCGCCCAATGCCTGAGCGGGACGTGTCCGGACTGCTGGACCTCGACCGGCGGCACGTGTGGCATCCGTACGGTCCGATGCCGGGCCGGGTGGACCCGCTCGTCGTGGAGTCGGCGAGCGGGGTCCGGCTGCGCCTCGCCGACGGTTCCGGCGAGCTGGTCGACGGCATGTCCTCCTGGTGGTCGGCGATCCACGGCTACCGCCACCCGGTGCTCGACGAGGCGGTGCGGGCCCAGCTCGGGCGGATGAGCCACGTCATGTTCGGCGGGCTCACCCACGAGCCCGCCGTACGGCTGGCGAAGCTGCTCGTCGACATGTCGCCCGAGGGACTGGAGCACGTGTTCCTCGCCGACTCGGGGTCGGTGTCGGTCGAGGTCGCGGTGAAGATGTGCCTGCAGTACTGGCGCTCGCTGGGCCGCCCCCGCAAGCAGCGGCTGCTGACCTGGCGCGGCGGCTACCACGGGGACACCTGGCAGCCGATGTCCGTGTGCGACCCCGAGGGCGGGATGCACGACCTGTGGACCGGGGTCCTGCCCCGGCAGGTCTTCGTCGGTCCGCCGCCCGCCGAGTACGACGAGACGTACGCGCGTGAGCTGCGTGCGGCGATCGGGCGGCACGCCGACGAGCTGGCCGCGGTGATCGTGGAGCCGGTGGTGCAGGGCGCCGGCGGGATGCGGTTCCACTCCCCCGCGTACCTGACGGTGCTGCGCGAGGCGTGCGACGAGCACGGCGTGCTGCTGGTGTTCGACGAGATCGCCACCGGATTCGGCCGCACGGGCGCGCTGTTCGCCGCCGGTCACGCCGGGGTGACCCCGGACGTGATGTGCGTCGGCAAGGCGCTGACCGGCGGTTACCTGACGATGGCCGCGACGCTGTGCACGAGCCGGGTCGCCGACGGCATCTCGCGGGGCGAGGTGCCGGTGCTGGCCCACGGTCCGACGTTCATGGGCAACCCGCTGGCCGCGGCGGTCGCCTGCGCCTCGATCGAGCTGCTCCTCGGGCAGGACTGGCTCGCGGAGGTCCGGCGGATCGAGGCGGGGCTGCGGGAGGGGCTCGCCCCGGCCGCGGACCTGCCGGGCGTCAAGGACGTACGGGTGCTCGGGGCCGTCGGGGTGGTCCAGCTCGACCACGACGTGGACATGAGGGCCGCCACGCGGGCGGCCGTGCGCGAGGGCGTCTGGCTGCGGCCCTTCCGCGACCTCGTCTACACGATGCCGCCGTACGTCACCGGCGACGAGGACGTGGCACGGATCGCGCGGGCCGTGTGCGCGGCGGCGCGGGAGGGATGAGCATGCCGATCCTGGTGATCACGGGGACGGGAACGGAGGTCGGCAAGACGGTCACGACCGCCGCCGTCGCCGCCGCCGCGCTCGCGGCGGGCCGCTCGGTGGCCGTGCTGAAGGCCGCCCAGACCGGCGTACGGCCGGACGAGCGCGGTGACGCGGACGAGGTCGCACGGCTGGCGGGTGACGTCACGACCGCCGAACTGGCGCGCTACCCGGAGCCGTTGGCACCGGCGACGGCGGCCCTGCGGGCCGGGATGGTGCCCGTGCGGCCGCGCGAGGTCGCCGACGCGGCGATCGAACTGGCCACCGGGCACGACCTGGTCCTCGTCGAGGGGGCCGGCGGGCTCCTGGTGCGGTTCGACGAGGCGGGCGGCACGCTGGCCGACGCCGCGGAGCTGCTGCGGGCGCCGGTGCTGGTGGTGGCGTCGGCGGGACTGGGCACGCTGAACACGACCGATCTGACGGCCCGTGAACTGCGTCTGCGGGGACTGGAGTTGCTCGGGGTGGTGATCGGCTCCTGGCCCGCGTCGCCCGACCTGGCGACGCGGTGCAACGTCGTCGACCTGCCGGACGTCGCCGGCGCCCCGCTGCTCGGCGCGCTGCCCGCCGGCTCGGGTGCGCTCGCCCCGGCCGGCTTCCGTGCGGCGGCCCCCGGCTGGCTGGCGTCCCGGCTGGACGGGACGTGGGAGGCGGAGGCCTTCCGGCGCCGGACGGCACCGGAGCCCTGGAGTCCGTCCCCGGAGCCGCCGGAGGGCCGGGCCCTGCCCTCCGGCCGGGAGGCGGATCGGTCCGACGCGTGAGCGGGGGCGCGACGGACGGGTACGGAGGAGAATCCCGGTAGGCCCGTGCCGCCAGGGAGGTCGCCATGCCGATACGGCCCGCCGGCTCCGGCGAGGTGTCCGGCGATCCCGTCCACCACCCGCTGTTCGCGCGCTGTTACGCCCGGTTGAGCGTGGCCGCGGAGACCCGCGGAGGCCTGGCCGCGCTGCGCGGCCGGCTGCTCGCCGGGCTCTCCGGCCGTGTCATCGAGATCGGCGCGGGCAACGGCCTGAACTTCGCGCACTACCCGGGCACGGTCTCCGAGGTCGTGGCGATCGAGCCGGAGCGGCGGCTGCGCGCCCTGGCGGTGCGGGCCGCGCCGGGGGCCGGGGTGCCGGTGGACGTCGTGCCGGGCACGGCCGAGTCCCTGCCGGTCGGGAGCGGGGCCTTCGACGCGGCGGTGTTCTCCCTGGTCCTGTGCAGCGTGCGGGACCTGCCGCGGGCCCTCGCCGAGGTACGGCGGGTGCTGCGGCCCGGTGGCGAGGTGCGGTTCCTGGAGCACGGCACGGGCGGCGGCCCGGCCATGGTCCTCACCCAGCGCGCGCTGGACCGGACGGTGTGGCCGCTCCTCAGCGGCGGCTGCCACCTCTCCCGCGACCCGGTCGGGGCACTGCGCGACGCCGGGTTCGAGATCGGCCCGTACCGCAGCCTGCTGGTCCCGGAGAAGGGCCCGGCGCTGCCCTCGTCGTACTGCAGGCTGGGCACGGCCTGGCGGCCGGTCGCCGACGGGACGCTCCGCTAGGGCGTGTCCGGCGGTTCCCGTCGGGCGCGCGACGCCTGGCACGGCTCCCCCACGCCCGGCTTCGCTCGCGCGGGAGGGACCCCCACCGCCGCGTCGTCGGACCACCCGAGTACGTCCGGTGCACGGGCGATCCTCCGCCTTGCGACGCTCCCCCACCGCCCGAACGGCGGGGGAGGTGCCCCCGGCGGGAGAGGGGCCGCGGGCGTCCGGATGCCGGAATCCCGGGCCGGGGTGTTTCCCGCGTGATGGGATCGCCCCATGTCTGATCTGCGGATACGGGCCGCGACGCCCGACGACCTCGACACCGTGCTGGCCTTCTGGAGGACCGCCGCCGAGGGCACGAGCATCAGCGACGACCGGGAGGGCGTGGAGCGGCTCGTCGCCCGCGACCCCGGGGCGCTGATCCTGGCGGAGCGCGGTGGTGAGCCGGTGGGCACGGTGATCGCCGGCTTCGACGGCTGGCGCTGCCACCTCTACCGGCTGGCGGTGCTTCCGGCGCACCGCCGCCAGGGCATCGGATCGGCGCTGCTCGCCGCCGCGGAGGAGCGGTTCGTCCGGCTGGGGGGACGGCGCGGCGACGCGATGGTGCTGACGCGCAACGAGACGGCCCATCATGCGTGGCGCGCGGCGGGGTACATGCCGGAGGAGAAGTGGCGGCGCTGGGTGAAGCCGCTGACCGGCTGAGCCCACGGCGCTCCGGTCGGGCGGCCGGGCCGGGCGGCCGGCGACGGCCTTTTGCCGATCCTTTACCCTTGGGGGGCCGTACGACCGTGCGGTCCCCCACCGAGTCCCCGAAAGGTGTGAGCCTCCGCCCATGGGCGAGCCTCCTGGTTCCCGACGTCGCGCGATCCTCCCCGTCCTGCCCGATCATGGGACGGAGGTGAACCGGTGATGGAACTGCTGTTGCTGCTGGTGGCGATCCTGCTGTCGCTCGCGTGCGGTGCCTTCGTCGCCGCCGAGTTCTCGTTGACCACGGTCGAGCGCGGCGAGCTGGAGCGGGCCGTCGAGCGCGGCGAGCGCGGCGCGGCCGGCGCGCTCAAGGCCGTCCGCAACCTGACCTTCCAGCTCTCCGGCGCCCAGCTCGGCATCACCGTCACCAACCTGGTCGTCGGCATGCTGGCCGAGCCCTCGATCGCCAAGCTGATCTCCGGGCCGCTGGAGTCGGCCGGTCTGTCGGGCGCGACCGCGAGCTCCGTCGCCCTGGTGCTGGGCACGGCGCTGTCGACGGTGTTCCTGATGGTCGTCGGCGAACTGGTGCCGAAGAACTGGGCGATCTCCGCCCCGCTGGCCATGGCCAAGCGGGTGGGCAACGCGCAGCGCTTCTTCAGCGCCGCCTTCCGGCCGTTCATCGCCCACCTGAACAGCACGGCCAACCGGGTCGTCCGCCGCTTCGGCCTGGAGCCCGCCGAGGAGCTCGCCTCCGCCCGCGGCCCGCAGGAACTGGCGGCGCTGGCCCGGCACTCGGCCCGGCAGGGCGCCCTGGAGGCGGACACCGCCGAGCTGTTCGTGCGCACCCTGAACCTGGCCGACCTGACCGCGGAGAACGTGATGACCCCGCGCGTACAGGTCATCGCCCTCGACGCCCAGGCGACCTGCGAGGACGTCGCGAACGCGACCCGGGCGACGGGCCTGTCCCGGTTCCCCGTGTTCCGCGGCGGCCTGGACACCGTCGTCGGCACCGCGCACATCAAGGACGTCCTGGCCGTCCCGGCGGAGCGGCGGGCGCGCGTGCCCGTCGCCGAGCTGATGCGCGAACCCCTGCTGGTCCCCGAGTCCCTCACCGTGGACCGGCTCCTCGACCGGCTCTCCGGCAAGCGGACGATGGCCGTGGTCATCGACGAGTACGGCGGTACGGCGGGCGTGGCGACCCTGGAGGACATCGTCGAGGAGGTCGTGGGCGAGGTCCGCGACGAGCACGACCCGCACGAGACGCCCGACCTGGCCCACGCGGGCACCGACGACGAGGGCCGCCGGACCTACTCCGCCGACGGCGCCGCCCGCACCGACCAGCTCGCGCGCGTCGGCCTGCACGCCCCCGAGGGCCCCTACGAGACCCTCGCCGGGCTGGTCGCCACCGAGCTGGGCCGCATACCGGCCGTCGGCGACAGCCTGGACGTGGCCGGCTGGCACCTGGACGTCGTCGACGCCTCCGGTCGCCGGGCCGCGCGTGTCCTGCTGCACGCCCCGCTCGCCCAGGACCACGTGGAAGGAGCGGACCGGTGACCGCCGTCCAGCTGCTGATCGGCCTGGCGACCCTGGTCGTCAACGCCTTCTTCGTCGGCGCGGAGTTCGCGCTGATCTCCGTACGCCGCTCCCAGATCGAGCCGTACGCCGAGCAGGGCGACCGGCGCGCCAGGAGCGTGCTGTGGGGCCTGGAGCACGTGTCCGCGCTGCTGGCGGCCGCCCAGCTCGGCATCACGCTGTGCACCCTGGTCCTCGGCGTGGTCGCCGAACCGGCGATCGCGCACCTGCTGGAGCCGGTGTTCCACGCGGTCGGCGTTCCCGAGGGGGCGGGCCACGCGGTGTCCTTCGTGATCGCGCTGACCCTGGCGACGTACCTGCACATGCTGCTGGGCGAGATGGTGCCGAAGAACATCGCGCTCGCCGAACCGGTGCGCAGCGCCCTGCTGCTCGGGCCGCCGCTGGTCACGCTCTCCCGGGCGCTGCGGCCGGTGATCTTCGCGATCAACGCCTTCGCCAACGGCCTGCTGAAGCTGCTGCGGGTCGAGACGAAGGACGAGGTCACGGCCACGTTCTCGGACGCGGAGCTGGCGCAGATCGTGCGGGACGCCGGGGAGGCGGGCCTGCTCGACGACCGCGCCCAGGAACGCCTGCACGACGCGCTGGAGCTGGGCCGCCGCCCGGTGCGGGACGTCGTCCTGCCGCTGGAACGCGTCGTCTACGCGCGCGTGGGGGTCACCCCGGAGGAGCTGGAGCGGCTCGGCGCCGAATCCGGGTTCTCCCGCTTCCCCGTCGTCGACGAGGGGCGCCGGATCGTGGGCTACCTGCACGTGAAGGACGCGCTGGACGCCTCGCCGCGCGACGAGCCGTTCCGGGTGCGGGACCTGCGGCCCATCGCCCGGGTGCGCGAGACGACGCCGCTGGACGACGTCCTCACCGCGATGCGCGGCAGCCGCACCCACCTGGCGGCCGTCCTCGGCTCCGACGGGCGGCTCGCCGGGCTGGTCACCATGGAGGACGTGCTGCGGGAGCTGTTCGGGCAGCGGGCCTGAGACCGGGCGGCGGGGGGTGACCGACCGCTGGGTATGGCGTGCGGGTTACCATCGCTGACGCCATGCAGACGAACACCACTCCCCCGTACTCCAGCCTGGTCGCGGTCGGCGACTCCTTCACCGAGGGCATGTCGGACCTGCTGCCCGACGGCACCTACCGGGGCTGGGCGGACCTCCTCGCGGGCCGGATCGCCGCGCACACGCCCGGCTTCCGGTACGCCAACCTCGCGGTGCGCGGCAAGCTGATCGGCCAGATCGTCGAGGAGCAGGTGCCGGTGGCGGCGACCATGGGCGCCGACGTCATCACCCTGGTCGGCGGTCTGAACGACACCCTGCGGCCCAAGTGCGACATGGTGCGGGTGCGGGACCTGCTGACCGAGGCCGTGGAGCGGCTGGCCCCCTCCTGCAAGCAGCTCGTGCTGATGCGCAGCCCCGGCCGGCAGGGTCCGGTGCTGGAGCGGTTCCGGCCGCGCATGGAGGAGCTGTTCGCCTGCGTCGACGGCCTCGCCGCCCGGCACGGCGCGCTGGTCGTCGACCTGTACGGCGCCCCGTCCCTGGGCGACCCGCGGATGTGGGACGTGGACCGGCTGCACCTGACGGCCGAGGGGCACCGCCGGGTCGCCGAGGCGGTCTGGCAGGGCCTCGGGTACGACCCCGAGGACACCGGGTGGCACGAGCCGATGCCCGCGACCGTGCCGCCGGCCTGGGTCGCGCGGCGGGTGGCCGACGCCCGGTTCGCGCGCCGGTACCTGCTGCCGTGGATCGCCCGCCGCCTCACCGGCCGCTCCTCGGGCGACGGCCTGCCGCCGAAGCGCCCCGACCTGCTGCCGTACGAGAGCCCTCGGGCGTAGCCTCGCGTGACCCGGGTCTCGTAGGTTCCGCCGAACGGGGCCACGGCGCCGGCCTGCACGAATCGCCAGTAGAATCCGTCCACGTGACTTCCGCTCCCGCCAAGCCCCGCATCCCCAACGTCCTCGCCGGACGCTATGCCTCCGCCGAGCTCGCCACGCTCTGGTCGCCCGAGCAGAAGGTGAGGCTGGAGCGTCAGCTCTGGCTCGCCGTGCTGCGGGCCCAGAAGGACCTCGGGATCGAGGTGCCGGACGCGGCGATCGCCGACTACGAGCGCGTCCTCGACAGCGTCGACCTGGCCTCGATCGCCGAGCGCGAGAAGGTCACGCGGCACGACGTGAAGGCGCGGATCGAGGAGTTCAACGACCTCGCCGGGCACGAGCAGGTCCACAAGGGCATGACGTCCCGCGACCTCACGGAGAACGTCGAGCAGCTCCAGATCCGGCTGTCGCTGGAGCTGGTCCGCGACCGTACGGTGGCGGTACTGGCACGCCTGGGCAAGCTCGCCGGCGAGTACGGCGAGCTGGTCATGGCCGGCCGCTCGCACAACGTGGCCGCCCAGGCCACCACGCTGGGCAAGCGGTTCGCGACGGCGGCCGACGAGCTGCTCGTGGCGTACGGGCGGGTCGAGGAGCTGCTCGGCCGCTACCCGCTGCGCGGCATCAAGGGCCCGGTCGGCACCGCCCAGGACATGCTCGACCTGCTCGGCGGCGACGCGGGCAAGCTCGCGGAGCTGGAGCAGCGGATCGCCGGGCACCTCGGCTTCTCGCAGGCCTTCACCTCCGTCGGCCAGGTCTACCCGCGCTCGCTGGACTACGAGGTCGTCACCGCGCTGGTGCAGCTGGCCGCCGCGCCGTCCTCGCTGGCGAAGACGATCCGGCTGATGGCCGGGCACGAGCTGGTGACCGAGGGCTTCAAGCCGGGCCAGGTCGGCTCCTCCGCGATGCCGCACAAGATGAACACCCGCTCCTGCGAGCGCGTCAACGGCCTCATGGTGATCCTGCGCGGCTACGCGTCGATGACCGGCGAGCTGGCGGGCGACCAGTGGAACGAGGGCGACGTGTCCTGCTCGGTGGTGCGCCGGGTCGCGCTGCCGGACGCGTTCTTCGCCCTCGACGGCCTGCTGGAGACGTTCCTGACGGTGCTCGACGAGTTCGGCGCCTTCCCGGCCGTCGTCGCCCGTGAGCTGGACCGCTATCTGCCGTTCCTCGCCACCACCAAGGTCCTGATGGGCGCGGTGCGGGCGGGCGTGGGCCGGGAACTGGCGCACGAGGCGATCAAGGAGAACGCCGTGGCGGCCGCGCTGGCCATGCGCGAGCGCGGCGCCGAGCGCAACGAGCTGCTGGACAAGCTCGCCGCCGACGAGCGCATCCCGCTGGACCGCGCGCGGCTCGACGCGCTGATGGCCGACAAGCTGTCCTTCACGGGCGCCGCCGCCGGCCAGGTGGCCCTCGTCGTCGGCCGGATCGAGGAGATCGTGAAGCAGCGGCCGGAGGCCGCCGGTTACACCCCGGGGGCGATCCTCTGACCCGCTTCACCCAGGCGGAACTGGAGGCCGCCCGCGACCGTCTCGTGCCGGACGTCGTCGCGGACGGCCTCCGGGTGCTCTTCTGCGGCATCAACCCGGGCCTGATGTCGGCGGCGACCGGCCACCACTTCGCCCGGCCGGGCAACCGCTTCTGGCCGGTGCTGCACCTGTCCGGCTTCACGCCGAGGCTGCTGAAGCCGGCGGAGCAGCGGGAGCTGCTGTCGTACGGGCTCGGCATCACCAACGTGGTGGCGCGGGCGAGCGCGCGGGCCGACGAGCTGACGGCGGAGGAGTACCGCGAGGGCGGCCGGCTGCTCCGGGAGAAGGTGGCCCGGCTGAGGCCGCGCCGGCTGGCGGTGGTGGGCGTGACCGCGTACCGGGTGGCGTTCGACGACCGGACGGCCAGGATCGGGCCGCAGGAGCGGACGATCGGGGACACCCGCGTGTGGGTGCTGCCCAACCCCAGTGGGCTGAACGCCCACTGGACGACGGCGACGATGGCGCAGGAGTACGCGCGGCTGCGGGTAGCGGCCGAGGAGTGACCCCCGGGCTTCCGCCGGGGTGGGGGCGGCCGGGACGGGCCGGTGCCGGTGGTGAGCAGTCCCCGGTGGCGGGCAGGAGGGGCCGGGGCTCGTCGTCCCGGCCGGTGCCGGTGGCGCCGGGACGCCCGACGGCCGTGCCCGGGCCTCTCCGTGTCCGTGTGATCCGGTGGGCCGGCCGCCACCGGCGAGGGGCCGCGTCGGGGGTCCGGTTCCGCTCAGGCGTCCCGGCGCCGCACCCGCCACGCCCCCGCCGCGAGGGCCGCCGCCGTCCACAGCGCGGTCACCGTCAGCCCGGTCCACGGTCCCAGGGCGCCGTCCCACGTGCTGTGGAGGGCGATCTGGCCGGCCCGGTCGGGGAGCAGGTCGGCGACGGAGCCGGACATGTCGCCGACCACGAAGGACACGATCAGCAGGAACGGGACGAGGACGGCGAGCGTGGCCGTCCCGCTGCGCAGAACGGCCGTCAGACCGGCGGCGAGCAGGGCCATCAGCGTGAGGTAGAGGCCGCAGCCGACGGCCGCGCGCAGTCCTTCGGCCGTGCCGAACCCCGCCGCCCGCGCACCGGACGTCTCGCGGCCCACGGCCCAGGTCAGCAGGCCGGTGGCCAGGCCCACGGCCAGGACGGGCAGGGCGATCGCCGTGGTCTTGGCGGCGAACCAGAGGCCGCGGCGCGGGACCGCGGCCAGGGACACGCGCAGCGCGCCGCCCTGGAACTCGGCCGCGACCGCCGTCGTCCCGAAGGCCACCGCCGCGATCTGGCCGAAGCTGACGCCGAAGAAGGCGGAGAACAGCGGATCGGTGTCGGCCGCGTCGGTGTCGGCGGCGGCGAGCAGGGAGAAGGCGACGGTGGCGAGCAGGACCGCGCCCAGGGTGACGGTCTGGGACCGCAGCGTACGTGTCCTGATCCACTCGGCGTGGAGCGCGGGCGTGAATCCCATGGTCATGCCTCCTGGGGAGCGGCCGCGAACTCGGTGTCGGCGGCGGTCAGATCGAGGTAGGCCTGTTCCAGCGTGCCTTCCTCCGCGGTCAGTTCGAGCAGCGGGACGCCCGCCTCGGAGGCGAGCCGGCCGATGTCGTCCACGCGCGCGTGGTCCACCGTCCAGTGCCCGTCGTCGTGGGCGACCCCCTCGTGCCCGTGCCGGGCCAGGGCCTCCGCCAGGGCGGCGGGGTCGGAGGTGCGGACGCGGACCCGGGGCCGCACGCGCGCGTCGATGAAGTCCCGCACGGAGGTGTCGGCCAGCAGACGGCCCCGCCCGAGGACCACGAGGTGGTCGGCGAAGGAGGACGTCTCGCTCATGAGGTGACTGGAGACCAGGACGGTGCGCCCCTCGCCCGCGAGCCGGCGCAGCAGCCCGCGCATCCAGATGATGCCCTCGGGGTCGAGGCCGTTGGAGGGCTCGTCGAGGAGCACCACCCGGGGGTCGCCGAGCAGGGCGGCGGCGATGCCCAGCCGTTGCCGCATGCCGAGGGAGTACGTCTTCACCCGGCGGCGCGCGGCCGGTGCCAGCCCGGTCTCCTCCAGCACCTCGTCGACCCGGCGGACGGGGATGCGGTTGCTCGCGGCGAGGGCCCGCAGGTGGTCGCGGCCGGTGCGGGAGCCGTGCGGGGCCCCGGCGTCGAGCAACGCCCCGACGTGGCGCAGGGGTTCGGGCAGCGTGACGTAGGGGCGGCCGCCGATGCCGGCGGTTCCCGAGGTCGGCCGGTCGAGGCCGAGGACGAGGCGCAGGGTGGTGGACTTGCCGGCGCCGTTGGGGCCGAGGAAGCCGGTGACGCGGCCGGGCAGGACCCGGAAGGTGAGCCGGTCCACGGCCCGCCGGGGGCCGAACTCCTTGATGAGGTCGCGGACGTCGATGCTGGTCATGGCACCACGATGGCCGCCGGACCCGCTGTCCGGCCTCCCCCGCCGGTGGGGTCCTTCTCCCCCGCCCGGGGGAGGCCGCCCGTCGGCGGTGCCTGTCACGATGTCCGCATGGGCCGCTTGCTGCGCCCGCTGCTGCGGGGGACGACGTACACACGACTGCTGCATCTGTGGGTGCCCGGGCTGCCGTTCAGCGTGTGGATGTTCGTCGATCCCCGGACGCCCTGGCTGCCCGCGCTCGTGCTGGTTCCGCTGGGCCTGGTCTCCCCGGTGCGCAGGGGCGAGGGGGTGCAGGCCCGGCTGCTGCTGACGCCCGGGGAGCGGGAGCCGGGCATCTCGGAGGAGCCGGCGGTGACGTGGCGGGACCGGCTGCGCACCGCGCTGTGGCTGGCGGTGCGCCTGGCGCTGGCGGTGGTGGCGGCCTTCGCCACGGTGTGGCTGCCGCTGCTGGCCGTCTCCCTGGTCCAGGTGGCCACGGGGACGGTGCCCGCAGGCGTGCCGCTGCTGGAGGACGCGCACCACCACTGGGCCTACGCGCTGCTCGTGCCACTGCCCCTGGTCCTCCTGTACGCGGTCGTGGTGGGCCTCGGCGAACTGGTCACCGCGGCCGCGCGCCGTCTGCTCGGCCCCTCCCCCGCCGAGCGGCTGGCCGCGCTGGAGGCCAGGACCGAACAACTCCTGGAGCGCACCCGCATCGCGCGGGAACTGCACGACTCCATCGGTCACGCCCTGACCGTCGCCGTCGTGCAGGCCGGTGCCGCGCGGGCGGCGGGCGACCCCGGGTTCACCGACCGGGCGCTGGAGGCCATCGAGGAGACCGGCCGGGCGGCGCTGGAGGACCTGGAACGGGTCCTGGGCGTGCTGCGCGAGCCCGAGAAGCCCGTCGACGGCCGCCCGACGCTCGTGGACGCCGACCGGCTGCTGGAGTCCGCCCGCGCGTCCGGGGCGGAGGTCGACGCCGAGGTGACGGGCCCGCTGGAGACGGCTCCGGGGCCCGTGTCCCGCGAGGGCTACCGCATCCTGCAGGAGTCGCTGACGAACACGTTGCGGCACGCGGGAGCGGTCCCCGTGCGGGTCCGGATCGGTGTCGCCGGGGGCACGCTGCTCCTGGAGATCCGCAACCCGCTGGCGGAGGACGTGCCCGGCTCCGGGCGCGGCAGCGGACTGCGCGGCATCCGCGAGCGCGCCGCGCTCCTGGGGGGCCGCGCGTGGACGGGGCCCGACGGGGGCGACTGGCGGGTGCGCGTGGAGCTGCCGCTGGGCTGATCCATAGACTGGCCGGATGCCGGTCAGCGTGCTCCTCGTCGACGACGAACCCCTGGTGCGTGCCGGGCTGCGGGCCGTGCTGGAGGCGCAGCCCGACATCGAGGTCGTCGGGGAGGCCGCGGACGGGGCGGCGGTGATCCCGCTGGTGCGGCGGCTGCGGCCCGACGTCGTCGCCATGGACGTACGGATGCCGTTGATGGACGGGATCGAGGCCACGCGCGCGGTGCTGCGGACGGTGGAGGCGCCGCCGAGGATCCTCGTCGTGACGACCTTCGAGAACGACGAGTACGTGTACGAGGCGCTGCGCGCGGGGGCGGACGGGTTCCTGTTGAAGCGGGCCCGGCCCGCGGAGATCGTGCACGCGGTGCGGCTCGTCGCGGAGGGCGGGTCGCTGCTGTTCCCGGCGTCGGTACGGCGGTTGGCCGCCTCGTACGGCGAGGGGTCGGGGAACCGGGCGGCGCGGGAGCTGCTGGAGCGGGCGCGGCTGACGGAGCGGGAGGCCGAGGTGCTGCGGCTGATGGCGGGCGGGCTGTCCAACGCGGAGATCGCCGCGCGGCTGGTGGTCGGCGCGGAGACGGTCAAGTCGCACGTGAGCGCGGTGCTGGCGAAGCTGGCGGTCCGCGACCGCACGCAGGCGGTGATCACGGCGTACGAGTCGGGGTTCGTCACGGCGGGCCGGACCGGCGGTGGGACGGGTCCGGGCGACGGGTGAGGCGGGCCGGTGCGCCGCCCGCGCTCGCCCGGGTGCCGCGCGCCGAGTACGATCCGCCCCACACGCGCACGAGCTGGGAGGACGGACGTTGGGGCGGCTGACCGGCGGGGATCCCTCGCTGTTGCGAAGGATCAATTCCGCGGTGGTGCTGCACGCGCTGCGTGCCGCCGACTGCGCGACGCTCACGGAGATCACGCGGGTGACGGGGCTGTCCCGGCCGACCGTCGAGGGGGTCGTCGAGGACCTCATGGGGGCCGGTCTCGTCGTCGAGAAGGCCGCCGAGGAGGGCGCCGCCCGCCGGCAGGGGCGTCCGGCGCGCCGCTTCCGGTTCCGGGCCGAGGCCGGTCACCTGCTGGGCCTGGAGATCGGGGCGCACCGGGTGGCCGCGCTCCTGGCCGACCTGGACGGGCGGGTGCTGGGCGCGCAGGCGAAGGACGTCGACGAGTCGGCGCCCGCCGACGAGCGGCTCGAACGGCTGCGGACCGCCGTCGCCGAGCTGCTGCGGCGGGCCGGGGTGCCGCGCGGTTCCCTGCGGGCCGTCGGCGTCGGCACGCCCGGCATCGTGGAGGCGGACGGGACGGTCCGGCTGGGTACCGCGCTGCCCGAGTGGACGGGGCTGCGGCTGGGTGAGCGGCTGAGCCGTTCCTTCAAGTGCCCGGTGCTGGTGGAGAACGACGCCAACGCCGCGGCCGTGGCCGAGCACTGGAAGGGCTGCGCCACCGGGTCCGACGACGTCGTGTTCGTGCTGGCCGGACTGAGTCCGGGCGCGGGCGCGCTGATCGGGGGGCGGCTGCACCGCGGGTACGGCGGGGCGGCCGGGGAGATCGGCGCGCTGCACCTGCTGGGGCGCGGGGTGACGCCGGAGACGCTGCTGTCCACGACGGACGAGCCGCTGCACCCGCTGGACGAGCAGGCGGTCGCCGAGGTGTTCGCGCAGGCCCGCAAGGGCGACCGGCGGGCGCGGGCGGCCGTGGAGCGCTTCATCCAGCGGCTCGTCCACGACGTGGCCGCGCTGGCGCTCGCCCTCGACCCCGAGCTGGTCGTGGTGGGCGGCTGGGCGGCGGGACTGGACGGCGTGCTGGAGCCGCTGCGGCGGGAGTTGGCACGCTACTGTCTGCGTCCGCCGAAGGTGGCCCTGTCCCTCCTCGGGGAGGCGGCCGTGGCGACGGGGGCGCTGCGGCTGGCGCTCGACCACGTCGAGGAGCAGCTCTTCGCGGTGGAGGGCACGGTGACGGGCCGCGCCTGAGGCCGTCCCGCGGTACGGGAGCCCTCCGGCGCGCCCCGGAGTCCTTCCGGGGCGCGCCGGCCGTGCGGCCGGGGGCAGGCCGTTCAGGGAGCCTGCCGTGCGGTCGCCGGGCGGTCAGGACGCCTGGCGTTCCGGGCCGTGGTGGATCTCCACGGTGCCCGACGCGCCGAAGGTCAGGCGGCAGGTGTCCGCGCGGTAGGTGGCCACGGAGAGTGCCGCGGTGCGGCCCCCGGCGAAGAAGCGGGTGGTGACGACGAGGACGGGTGCGCCGGGGAGCCGGTCGAGTTCCTTCGCGTCGTCCACGCCGGCCGAGCCCAGTTCCACCGCGCGGTCCTGGCCCTCCAGCGCCGGACGCCGCAGTTCACGCAGCACCGCGCGCGCGAGGGCGGCTCCGGACGGGGTGTCGATCGCGGTCAGGTCGGGCACCGACGCGCGCGGCACGTAGAGCAGTTCCGCGGCGACGGGCCGGCCGTGGGAGACCCGCGAGCGCCGCACGATGTGCACGGCCTCGTCGCGGCCGGTGCCCAGCGCGTCGGCGACGGCCGGGGGCGGCGCCCCGACCGTGCAGTCGACGGGCTGCCAGGCGTCCTCGGACGTGCCGGGCCAGGTCTCCCCCTCCGTGCCGACGTCGACGCCGACCCGGGGCGGCGCGACGGTCGTGCCGACGCCGCGGCGGCGCTGCAGGCGCCCTTCCAGTTCGAGCTGCTCGAGCGCCTGCCGGAGCGTGGCGCGGGCGACGCCGAAGCGCGCGGCCAGGTCCCGCTCGTTGGGCAGGATCTCGCCCACGGCGAACTCCGAGTCCAGTGCCTCGCTGAGCACGGTCCTCAGATGCCAGTACTTCGGTTCCGGTACCGATTCCAGTTGCGTGGTCCCCACCCTGTCCTCCGCAATCGCCGTGGTACGTCGGCGTTTTCGCGCCCTTGTTTATTAAAGGTTGTTGTACTTCTCTGCGACCATAGGACGGCCCCACCCCTTGGTCAAGACCAATCCTCCGGCCCCGGGGAGTCCGCGGGTGTCCGGCGCACCAGCGTTCACGGGGTGTTCGCACGCGGCCGGTGCCGTGACGTCACGGCACCGGCCGCGTCGTGCCGTCCCCAGTCGTGTCGCCCCCGTCGCGCCCCCCGGCACGCACGTGTCGCCACCGGCGACAGGGCGCACCCATGGGGCTACCCGTCGGTAGCGATTGCTGACAAGCTGTCCGCGCGACCGGCGGCCGTCCATCCGCCCGTCCGCCCGCCCCGACCCGCCCCCACCGGCCGTACCGCCGTGGTTCCGTACCGCCTCCGAGCCCCTGTCGTCCTCGGATCCGTACCGTGTCCGCCTGTTCAGACGAGGAGCACCCCGATGTCCGCGATGTCCGCCACCGTCTCCTTCCCGGTCCCCACCCCCGCCGGTCCGCGAACGGTCACCGTCTCCTACGCGCGCGTGGGACGCGGCGAGCCGCTGCTCCTGCTGCACGGCATCGGACACCACCGGCAGGCCTGGGACCCCGTGGTGGACATCCTGGCGACCGAGCGCGAGGTGATCGCGGTGGACCTGCCCGGCTTCGGGGCGTCCCCGCCCCTGCCCGCCGGGCTCGTCCACGACCTGCCCACGACGACCGCGGTGCTCTCCGCCCTCTGCGAGGCCCTGGAGCTGGACCGCCCCCATGTCGCGGGCAACTCGCTGGGCGGTCTGCTGGCCCTGGAACTGGGCCGGGACAAGCGCGTGCGGTCCGTCACCGCCCTGTCCCCGGCGGGATTCTGGTCGGAGGCGGAACGGCGCTACGCCTTCGGCGTGCTGCTGACGATGCGGCGGATCGCCCGGCGGATGCCGCTGCCGCTGGTGGAGCGGCTGGCCCGGTCGGCGGCCGGCCGGGCCGCCCTGACCAGTACCGTCTACGCCCGTCCGGCGCGCCGTTCACCCGAGGCCGTGGTCGCCGAGACGCTGGCGCTGGCCGGGGCCACCGGGTTCGACCAGACCCTGCGCTCCGGTGCGGCCGTCCGGTTCACCGACGACGTCCCCGGCATCCCGGTCACGGTGGCCTGGGGCACCCGCGACCTGCTGCTGGTGCGCCGCCAGGGCGTCCGCGCCAAGCGGATCATCCCCCGGGCCCGGCTGGTGCGGCTGCCCGGCTGCGGGCACTGCCCGATGAACGACGACCCGGCGCTCGTGGCGCGCGTGCTGCTCGACGGCAGCCGCTGAGTCCCCGCGGGGGCGGCTCCACGCCCCCGCGCCCAGGGCGACCCCGGCTCCGACGAGGGCGCTGCCGGCGGCCTGCGCGAGGCCGTAGGAACCCGTTCCGACGAGCGGTGCGGTGCAGGCGGCGGCGACGGGGATGAGGCCGGAGAACAGCGTGGCGCGCTCGGCGCCGATCCGCTGCATGCCCATGTACCAGCACACGAAGCCGACGACGGTGACGACGACCGCCTGCCACAGCAGCGCGGCCGCCTCCCCGGCGTCCGGGCGTCGCAGCCACCCGCCGCCGTCGAGGAGCAGGCCCGCCGCCGCGGACTCGACGGCGGCCAGGGCGCACACCGTGGCCGACAGCAGCCGCGGGCCCAGCGGCCGCAGCACGGGCACGGCCAGCACCGCGAACCCGACCTCGCCGCCCAGCGCGCACACCGAGAAGGCGAGGCCCACGCCGTCGGTGCGGCCCCAGCCCTGCACGGTGAACGCGCCGACGGCGACCAGCGACGCGCCGTACAGGACGGTGCGGCGCGGGCGGCGTCCCGCCAGGAGCGGGACGAGGACCGCGACGACGACCGGCGCGCACCCCACCAGGACGCCGGGGACGGCCGGTTCGGCGGAGCGTTCGGCGGCCAGGACGGCCAGGTTGAAGCCGACCATGCCGACGGCGGCGAGCAGGGCGAGACGGCCCCATCGGCGGAAGGTGAGGGCGCGCAGGCGGGACAGGGAGCCGGCGCCGGCGAGGGGCACGAGCAGCAGGCACGCGAGGCCGTAGCGCAGGGCCTGGCCGCCCGCGTACGGGTAGGTGCCGAGGACGCTGTTGGCGGTGAAGGACGCTCCGACGAGGACGCAGGCGAGCGCGGCGAGCAGGGAGCCGCGCGGGACGGTGACGTTCATGACGGTGACGCTAGGAAGCGCGGCGGCCCGGTTTAAGGTCCACTTCCATGACGTCATCGGGGACCAATCCGGCGGGGGCCGCCGCCTCCGCCGCGTGGGAGGTGCTGCTGCCGGCCGCCTCCGCACCGCCGCGCGCGCGTGGCCGCACCCTGCGGGCCGCCCTGCGCGAGGCGGTCCGCTCGGGGCGCCTCGCGCCGGGCACCCGGCTGCCGTCGAGCCGGGACCTCGCGGCCGACCTCGGGGTGTCGCGGGGTCTGGTCACCGAGGCGTACGAGCAGTTGACGGCCGAGGGGTACCTGCGCAGCGGGCGCGGCGCCGGGACCTGGGTGGGCGGTGCCGTGCGCGCCGCGCCGCCCCGCGCGCGGGACCTCGCGCCCCGCTCCCCGGGCACGCGGGCCGACTTCACGGCGGGAGCGCCCGACCTGTCGCTGTTCCCGCGGGCGGCGTGGGCCGCCGCGCAGCGCGGGGTGCTGGCCGGGCTCGCGCACCACGAGCTGGGCTACCCGGACCCGCGCGGGCTGCCCCGGCTGCGCACCGCGCTGGCCGCCCTCCTCGCCCGGCGGCGGGGCGTGGTCGCCGACCCCGAGCGGCTCGTGGTCGTGTCCGGCGTGGCGCAGGCGACGGCCCTGCTGGGGCTGGTGCTCCGCGCGCGCGGGATCGACGCCGTGGCGGTGGAGGACCCCGGCAGCCCGCAGCACGGCGCCCTGTACGCGGCGGCGGGCGTCACCGCCGTGCCCGTGCCCCTCGACGACGAGGGGATCGCGCTGGGGCCGCTGGGGGCGTCGGGCGTACGGTCCGTGGTGACGACGCCGGCGCACCAGTTTCCCACCGGGATCGCCTACTCGGCGCGGCGGCGCACCCGGCTGCTCGACTGGGCGCGCTCCGTGGACGGCTTCGTGCTGGAGGACGACTACGACGGCGACTTCCGCTACGACCGTGCTCCCGTGGGCGCGTTGCAGGGGCTGGACCCGGAGCGGGTGGCGTACACGGGGTCGGTCAGCAAGTCCCTCGCGCCGGGGCTGCGGCTCGGCTGGCTGCTGGTGCCCGAGGCGCTGGCCGACGAGGTCGTCGAGCGCAAGCGGACCCTGGACCTGGGCCATCCGGCCCTGGACCAGGCACTGTTCGCCCGCTTCGTGGAACGCGGCGACTACGACCGGCAGCTGCGCCGCTGCCAGCGCGCCTACCGCGACCGCCGGGACGCGCTCGTGGCGGCGCTCGCGGAGCACTTCCCCGGCACCCGCGTGACCGGCATCGCCGCCGGCCTCCACGTCATCGCGGCGCTGCCGGACCGCCACGGCCCCGAGGCGGAGTTCGTCGCCCGGGCGACGGCGGCGGGCGTGGCGGTGCGCCCCCTCTCGGAGTACGCCCACGCGGGCACCGTCCCCGGCCCGGGGGTGCGGCTGGTCCTCGGGTATGCGCACCTGTCGCCGGCGCGGATCCGGGAGGGCGTCCGCCTGCTGGCGGGAGCGGGGTGACGGGGCGCGGCGGGACGACGGGGTGCGGCGACGGGGCGGGCCCGTAGGGTTCCGCGGCCGGTTGTTCACCCGTGGTTCGCGTGCGCGCTGCGGCGTTCCCGTAGGTGTGGCGGTGCACACCGGCAGGTTCCCGTTCCAGGAGGCCCACCCATGTCCCACCGTCCACTCCCCGGACGCCGCAGCGTGCTGCGCGGCTCGCTCGCCGCGTCCGCCGCCCTGACCCTGCCCGTCGGCCTCGGCGCGGCGCCCGCCCTCGCCCTCTCGGGGCGGCCCCGCGCGGGGTGGGGTGTGCAGACCGGGGACGTGACCGCGGACTCCGGCCTGGTGTGGGTCCGCTCCGACCGGCCGGCGCGAATGATCGTCGAGACGTCGGCGACGGAGTCGTTCCGCAACGCGCGCCGCTGGCCCGGTCCGCTGCTCGGTGCCGGAACGGACTTCACCGGCACGACCCGGCTGCACGGGCTGCCGTCCGGCCAGGAGATCCACTACCGCGTGCTGCTGGCCGACCCGGAGGATCCGCGCCGTACCGGCGAGCCGGTCGCCGGCTCCTTCCGGACCGTGTCCGCGCGGCGGCGCGACGGCGTCCGGTTCGTCTGGTCCGGCGATCTGGCCGGGCAGGGCTGGGGCATCAACCCGGAGCTGGGCGGTTACCGGATCTACGACGCGATGGCCGCGCTCGACCCGGACTTCTTCCTGTGCAGCGGGGACAACATCTACGCCGACGGCCCGATCGGCGCGACGGTGGCACTGCCCGACGGGCGCACCTGGCGCAACGTCACCACGGAGGAGAAGTCCAAGGTCGCCGAGACCCTGGCGGAGTTCCGCGGCAACTTCCGCTACAACCTGCTGGACGAGAACCTGCGGGCGTTCAACGCGCGCGTGCCCTCCATCGTGCAGTGGGACGACCACGAGGTCACCAACAACTGGTACCCGGGCGAGATCCTCTCCGACGCGCGGTACACCGAGAAGAGCGTCGACGTGCTGGCCGCCCGCGCCCGGCAGGCGTTCTCCGAGTACTTCCCGATCTCCACGTTGCGCCGCCCGGGCGGCCGCGTCTACCGGGTGCAGCACCACGGCCCCCTGCTGGACGTGTTCGTCCTGGACATGCGCACCCACCGCAACGCCAACTCCCCCGGCGACCAGGGCACGGACGACCAGGGCATCCTCGGCGAGGAGCAGTTGGCGTGGCTCAAGCGCGAACTGTCCCGCTCCCGGGCGGTGTGGAAGGTGATCGCCTCCGACATGCCGCTCGGCCTGGTCGTGCCCGACGCCACGGACGGCAGGCCGAACATCGAGGCGGTCGCCCAGGGCGACCCGGGCGTGCCGCTCGGCCGTGAACTGCAGATCGCCGAACTGCTGCGGTTCGTCAAGCACCGGCGGATCACCGGCACGGTCTGGCTCACGGCCGACGTGCACTACACCTCGGCCCAGCACTACGACCCGTCGCGGGCGGCGTTCAAGGACTTCGCGCCGTTCTGGGAGTTCGTCTCCGGGCCGCTCAACGCGGGCGCCTTCCCGGCGAACGCGCTGGACGGCACGTTCGGCCCGGACCGGGTCTTCGTCAAGGCCCCCACCACCGCCAACGTCTCCCCGGCCGGCGGCTACCAGTTCTTCGGCGAGGTCGACATCGACGGCGGGAGCGGGGAGCTGACCGTGCGGCTGCGCGAGCAGGACGGCACCGTGCTGTTCACCAAGGTGCTCCAGCCGGGCCGGGTCGGGCAGTGACTCCCCCGTCCTGAACTCCCCTATCCTGGAAGGCGCTCCGCGCACCGGCGTCATCTCCCGGTGCGCGGCGCCTTCGGAGCGGGGCCGCGGCCCAGGACATCAAAGAATCAATAAAAAGGACAAATGTATCCTTTACCCATCGGTCACAAACCGTTCGTGATCGCGCAACACCATTCCTTCACAGTGGCCGCATGACTCGAGACATGTCTGATGTGACGCGCGCGAAGCACGGCCGCCCGGTGCACCACTGGCGACGGGACGTCGTGGAACTCGCCGCCCTGTTCACGGCGGTCGCGGTGGCCGACGTGGTCGCGGGCCTCGTGGGCCACGGCCCGCAGGGCCCGCGACTGCTGGTGGTCTCGGCGGCCGCCCTGGTCGCCACGGCCGGATTCCACGTCTGGTGGTCACGGCGCCACGGCCACGCACCGCCCACCGGCGATACCGATGCCCGGCCGCCCTCCACCGAGGCGCAGGCCGGGCCGTCCGGACTCCCCGACGGCGTCGCCGGGGAGAGCGCCCTGTGGCGGATGCGGACGACGGTGAAGGACGCTCCCGGCTCGCTGGCCGCGCTGTGCGCGGCGCTGGCGGAGCACCGGGTCGACATCCTGAGCCTCCAGACGCACCCGCTGGGCCGGGACACCGTGGACGAGTTCCTGCTACGGGCGCCCGGTGCGCTCGCGGCGGCCGGGATCAGCCGGGCCGTGGCACGGGCGGGCGGCTCCGGCACCTGGATCGAGCGGGCCGACGCCCACGACCTGGTGGACGCCCCGACCCGGGTGCTGGGGCTGGCCACCCGGACCGCGCTGGACGCCGCCGAACTTCCGCTGGCGCTGCGCCAGTTGCTGGGACGCTGCACGATCCGCTCACTGCCCGCCGCGGTGCGCGGCGGGGGGCGCGGGCCGGAGGGCGTGCCCGTGGAAGGGGTCCTGGAGGACACCGTGATGCGCCTGCGGGCGCCGGAGGGCGGAGTGATCACCGTGGAGCGGCCGTACCTGCCGTTCACCCCGACCGAGTTCGCGCGGGCGCGGGCCCTGGTGGAGCTGGACGCCCGGCTGGGCCCGCGCGTCCCGCCGGGCCAGGACGTGCTGACGCTCCCCGAGGGCAACGCCATCACCGTGCGCCGCGCCGACCCCGGTGACCTGGCGGCGGCGAAGGCGATGCACGAGCGCTGCTCGCCGCGCACCCTCGGCATGCGCTACCACGGGCCGGTCGGCGACGCCGACCGCTACCTCAACCACCTGCTCAGCCCGCGTTTCGGCCGCACCCTCGCCGTGCAGACCGCGTCGGGGCGCGTCGTCGGCCTCGGCCACCTGCTGTGGGACGGCGACGAGACGGAGGTCGCGCTGCTCGTCGAGGACGAGTGGCAGCGGCGCGGCATCGGCGCCGAACTGCTCGGCAGGCTGGTCGCGATGGCCGTCGAGGCGGGCTGCGAGAGCGTGTACGCGGTGACGCAGGCCTCCAACACCGGCATGGTCGCCGCCATGCGCGGCCTCGGCCTCCCGCTCGACTACCAGATCGAGGAGGGCACGCTCGTCATCACCGCCCGCCTGGACACGGCCGCCGCCGGCGCCCGGCAGGCGGACGGGCGGCCCGCGGAGCGGATCGTCCGAGACTGAGCCGGACGCCGCCGAAGACCCCGGTGGCCTGCGGCCGGCCGACGGACGAAAGGCGGCAGGCGGCAGACGGCAGACGGCAGACAACGGACGACGGACGACGGGCGACCACCCGACGGCGGCCCGGACGCCGACGGCGAACGACGGACGGCCCGGCGACTGGACGGTCGCCGGGCCGTCCGCCCCCGTCCCCCGGAAAACGGAAGCCGGGCGTCAGCTCACCGTGACCACGGACCCGTTCAGCGCGGCGTCCAGGTCCGTCCACAGGTCGTCGACGTCCTCCAGGCCCACCGACATCCGCAGCAGCCGGTCGCTCACCCCGGCTCCCCTGCGGTCCTCGGCGCCCACGATCCGGTGGCTGATGGACGCCGGATGCTGGATGAGGGTGTCGACGCTGCCGAGGCTCACGGCCGGAGTGATCAGGCGCACCCCGGCGATCACCTCGTGCGGGTCGCCGTGCACCTCGAAGGCGACCATCGCGCCGCCGATCCGCGGGTAGTGCACGCGCGCCACGCGCGGGTCGGCGGTCAGGCGGCGGGCCAGCTCGGCGGCCGTCGTGGAGGCGGCCCGTACCCGGACCGGGAGCGTCGACAGGCCCCTGAGCAGGAGGTATCCGGCCAGCGGGTGCAGCACCCCGCCGGTGGCGAAACGTATCTGCCGCAGCAGTCCGGCGAACTCCTCGTCGCAGGCCACCACGCCCGCCAGGACGTCCCCGTGGCCACCGAGGTACTTCGTCGCGCTGTGCAGCACCAGTCGCGCGCCCTGCTCGGCGGGGCGTTGCAGCACCGGCGTGGCGAAGGTGTTGTCGACGAGCAGCGGCACCGAACCGCAGGAGTGCGCGACCGCCCGCAGGTCCACCTCGGCGAGGGTCGGGTTGGCGGGCGACTCGACCATGACCAGGCCCGTGTCCGGGCGCAGCGCGTCCGCGATCCCGGCCGGGTCGGTCCAGGTCACCTCCGTGCCGAGCAGCCCGGCGGTCAGCAGGTGGTCGCTGCACCCGTACAGCGGGCGGACCGCGACCACGTGCCGCAGGCCCAGGGAGGCGCGGGCCAGCAGCACCGCGCTCAGCGCGGCCATGCCGCTGGCGAACGCGACCGCGCTCCCGGTGCCCTCCAGCCGGGCCAGCGCGGTCTCGAAGCGGGCGACGGTCGGATTGCCGAGCCGGCCGTACACCGGCGGGCCCTCCGGTTCGGCGCCGGTCGCCGCGAACGCGTCGATGCGAGCGGCCTCGGCGCGGCTGTCGTAGGAGGGGTAGGTGGTGGACAGGTCGATGGGCGGGGCGTGCAGGCCCTGGCGGGCCAGGTCGTCCCGTCCGGCGTGCACGGCCTCGGTGGCCAGTGCGCGGGGCGCTTCGGAGGTGCGTACGTCGTCGTACGCGCGCGTGCCCGCGGGGTCCGGGTACGCGCGGGTGCTCACTGCGGCTGAGTCCATGGACGGCAGGGTGAACAACGGGCGGTCCTCACGGGGCTCAGGCCGTGCTACGTTCGGCCGATGGCCGAATCCGTCGTACTCGATCCGGTGGACCTCCAGCTGCTGCGGCTGCTCCAGAACGACGCCCGGACGACCTACCGCGACCTCGCCGCACAGGTCGGGCTCGCCCCGTCGACCTGCCTGGACCGGGTGACGCGGCTGCGCCGCTCCGGCGTGATCCTCGGCAACCGGTTGCGACTCGATCCGGCCAAGCTGGGGCGGGGACTGCAGGCGCTGCTGTCCGTGCAGGTGAGGCCGCACCGGCGGGAACTGGTGGGGCCGTTCGTGGAGCGCATCCGGGGCCTGCCGGAGGCACTGACCGTCTTCCACCTCACCGGGCCCGACGACTACCTCGTGCACGTGGCCGTCGCGGACATGGCCGACCTCCAGCGACTGGTCCTCGACGAGTTCACGGCACGCCGGGAGGTGGCCCGGGTCGAGACCCGGCTGATCTTCCAGCAGTGGGACTGCGGACCGCTGCTGCCACCGACGGCTTCGGGTCAAACGCCGTGACGCGCGGCACCGCCGCGTACGAGGATGGTGTTCATGTCACAGACCAACAGCCCGCTGCCCCGTGCGGTCGCCGACGCCTACGTCGACGACCTCATCGCCCTCGACCCGGTGACCGGCACCTTCCTCGGCGTGCCGGAGAGTTCGAGCCGTCTGCCCGACTTCTCGCCGGCGGGGCAGGAGGCGCGCGCACGGCTCGCGCGCGACACGCTGGCCAGGCTCGACGAAGCGGAACGCGCGCCCGGCGCGGACAGTGACATCGAGCGCCGGTGCGCCCGCCTGCTGCGCGAGCGGCTGACCGCCCAGCTCGCCGTCCACGAGGCCGAGGAGGGCCTGCGCGAGGTCAGCAACCTGTCCTCGCCGGCCCACCAGGTGCGCGAGGTGTTCACCGTGACGCCCGCGGAGACCGAGGCGGACTGGGCCGCGATCGCCGAGCGGCTGCGCGCGGTCCCGGCGTCACTGGCGGGCTACCGCCAGTCCCTGGAACTCGGCCTGGAGCGCAAGCTGTACGGGGCTCCCCGGCCGGCGGTGACCTTCGCGCGGCAGCTCGCCGAGTGGACGGACACCGACGGTTCGGGCCGCGGCTGGTTCGAGGACTTCGTCTCCGCCGGCCCCGAGGCCCTGCGCGCCGAACTGGAGCAGGCGGCCCGCACCGCGAACGCCGCCCTGGGCGAACTGCGGGACTGGATGCGGGACGTGTACGTGCCGGCCGTGCAGGGCGCCCCGGACACCGTCGGCCGGGAGCGGTACGCCCGCTGGGCGCGCTACTACAACGGCACCGACCTCGACCTCGACGAGGCGTACGCCTACGGCTGGGCCGAGTACCACCGGCTCCTCGCCGAGATGCGGCAGGAGGCGGAGAAGATCCTGCCGGGCGCCGCGACACCGTGGACGGCGCTCGCGCACCTCGACGAGCACGGCAGGCACATCGAGGGCGTCGACGAGGTCCGCGACTGGCTCCAGGGACTCATGGACCAGGCCGTCGACGCGCTGGACGGCACCCACTTCGAACTCGCCGCGCCGGTGCGGCGGGTCGAGTCGCGCGTCGCGCCGCCCGGCGGCGCCGCGGCCCCCTACTACACGCCGCCGTCCGAGGACTTCTCCCGCCCCGGCCGCACCTGGCTGCCGACCATGGGCCTGACCCGCTTCCCGGTCTACGACCTGGTCTCCACCTGGTACCACGAGGGGGTCCCCGGACATCACCTCCAGCTCGCCCAGTGGACCTACGTGGTCAAGGACCTCTCCCGCTACCAGGCCACCGTGGGCATGGTCAGCGCCAACGCCGAGGGCTGGGCGCTGTACGCGGAGCGGCTGATGGACGAGCTGGGCTTCCTCACGGACGCCGAGCAGCGCCTCGGCTACCTGGACGCGCAGATGCTGCGTGCCGTGCGCGTCATCATCGACATCGGCATGCACGCGGAGCTGGAGATCCCGGCCGACTCCCCGTTCCGGCCCGGCGAGCGCTGGACGCCGGAGCTGGCGGAGGAGTTCTTCAACGCGCACAGCAGCCGCCCCGGGGACTACGTGGCGAGCGAGCTGACCCGCTACCTGAG
The DNA here is from genome assembly GCF_043081325.1 of Streptomyces sp. NPDC014882. Classification (NCBI taxonomy): domain Bacteria; kingdom Bacillati; phylum Actinomycetota; class Actinomycetes; order Kitasatosporales; family Streptomycetaceae; genus Streptomyces; species Streptomyces sp. NPDC014882. Next base: position 82,748 of record NZ_JBIBWL010000004.1, on the reverse strand, counting down.
CATCCCCGGCCAGGCGATCGGCTACAAGCTCGGCGAGCGCGCCTGGCTGCTGGGCCGGGAGCGGGCCCGGGCCCGTCACGGCGACGCCTTCGACCTCAAGTCGTGGCACATGGCGGCCCTTTCGCAGGGCTCCCTGGGCCTGGACGACCTGGTGGACGAACTGGCCCGGCTCTGACACCGGCGGGCCCCGCCCCGCCGCCCCGGCCGGCCGCCGTTCAGCAGCCGCAGTCCGCCGTCTCCACCGGGGAGGTGAGCGGGTCGGCGCCGCGCCGCCCGGGGCCCTGCCGGGTCTCGAACGCGAAGCCCTCGCGCACCCAGTACTCGAAGCCGCCCAGCATCTCCTTGACCCGGTAGCCGAGTTCGGCGAGGGCGAGGGCGGCCCGGGTGGCGCCGTTGCAGCCGGGGCCCCAGCAGTACGTCACCACCGGCACGTCCCTGTCGAGGAGCCGTCCGGCCCGCTCGGCGATGAGCGCGGTCGGCAGGTGGACGGCGCCGGGGACGTGGCCCTGGTCCCAGGACTCGGTGGAGCGGGAGTCCAGGACGACGAAGCCGGGGTCGCCGCCGGCCTCGAGCGCGGCGGCCACGTCGGAGACGTCGGCGTGGAAGACGAGAGAGGCCCGGAAGTGGGCGGCGGCCTCGGCCGGGGCGGCGGGGGCGAACCGCAGGACGCGGTCGGCGGCGGCCGACGAGGGGGCGGTCGTCACCGCGGCGTCCACGGGGGCGGCGAGGGCGGCGGCCGTGGTGGTGACGGTCGTGGCGGCGGGGGCGGGCGCGGCGGCGGTGGTCGTGGCGGCGGTGGCGGGCGTGGTGGCGGCGGTGGCGGTCATCTGCGGGCCTTTCGGTGCGGTGGCGATGACCGGAAATCTACGGCCGGGGAGCCCCCCGCTGAAGGGCCTTTCCCCGGCGTGGAGCTTGCCGGGCCGGGGATCCCCCTGGTATTCCTCGGGAATGACCGTGTATTCCCCGGACGCCACCGACTGGCGCATCCTCGAGGTCCTCCAGCGGGAGGGCCGGGCCAGTTTCGCCGACCTGGCGCGGGCCGTGTCGATGTCCGCGAGCGCGGTCACCGAACGGGTGCGGCGGCTGGAGGAGGCGGGCGTCATCCAGGGGTACGCGGCGGTCGTGGACCCCGAGCGGCTGGGGCTGTCGATCCTGGCGTTCGTGCGGCTGCGCTACCCCAACGGCAACTACAGGCCCTTCCACGACCTCGTGGCCGTCACGCCCGAGATCCTGGAGGCGCACCACGTCACGGGCGACGACTGCTTCGTCATCAAGGTCGCCGCCCGCTCCATGCGGCACCTGGAGGAGCTGACGGGGAAGATCGGCGGCCTGGGGTCGGTCACGACCAGTGTCGTCTACTCCTCACCGCTGCCCCGGCGCCCGCTCGGTCACTGACCGCGCTGCCGCACCACCGATCCGGACCGTCCCTTCACGATCTCCAGCTGGGCGTGGACGCGCCGCCGCAGGTCGGCGACGTGGCTCACGATGCCCACGCTGCGGTCGCGCTCGCGCAGGGAGTCGAGGACGTCCAGGACCTCGTCCAGCGTCTGGTCGTCGAGGCTGCCGAACCCCTCGTCGATGAACAGGGTGTCCAGCCGGACGCCGCCCGCCTCGTCGGTGACGACGTCCGCGAGGCCGAGGGCGAGGGCGAGGGAGGCGAAGAAGGTCTCGCCGCCGGACAGCGTGGCCGTGTCCCGTTCGCGTCCGGTCCAGGCGTCGACGACGTGCAGTCCGAGGCCGCTGCGGCCGCGCCCGGTCCGGTCGTCGGAGTGCACGAGGGTGTACCGCCCGGACGACATGCGCCGGAGGCGGACGGTCGCGGCGGCGGCCACCTGTTCCAGACGGGCGGCCAGGACGTACGCCTCCAGGCGCATCTTGCGCTCGTTGTCCGCCGAGGTGCCCGCGGTGAGTCCCGCCAGGCGGGCCACCCGCTCGTACTCCTCGCGCAGCGGCGCGAGCCGCCGTACGGCGTCGGCCGCGCGCGCGGAGAGCCGGTCGAGTTCGGCGCAGCGGCGGGCGGCCTCGTCCTGGGCGGAGGCGGCCCGGCGCAGCCGTTCGGCGGCCCGGCCGGCCTCGTGCTCGGCGGCGGTGAGGTCGACGGCGGGCCGCCCGCCGGCGGCCACGGTGTCGGGCTCGGCGAGGACGGCCCGTACGGCGGCCTCCTCGGACTGCCAGGCGTCCAGGCGGCGTTGCAGTTCGCGGTGGGCGGCCTCGTCGAGGAGGGCGTCGGCGGCGTCCCGCGGGGTGTCGAAGCCGGCCCGGAAGGCGGCCTCGTCGAGGCGGCCGTCGGCGGCCTTGAGGCGGCCGGCGCTCTCCTCGGCGGCGCGGGCCGCGTCGGCCGCGTCGGCGAGCCGCGCGGCCTGCCGCTCCAACTGCTCCGCCCGTGCGGCCACACTCGGTGAGCTGCCCCGCGCCTCGGCCAGCTCCTCCTCCAGGGCGAGGCGTTCGCGCTCCAGCCGCTCGCGGTGGCCCACCCGGGAGGCGGCCCGGACGGCGGCCTCCCGCTGGGCGGCCGTGCGGCGCTCGTGCTCCTGCTCGGCCCGGCGCAGCTCCTCGCGCGCGGAGTGCAGCACGGAGGCGTCCCGGCGGGCCTGATCGTGGGCGCGTTCCAACTCGTCGCTCTCCGCGACGAGTTGCCCGGTGGGGGTGTCTCCGGCCTCGGCGCGGGCGGCGGCGAGGTCCTCCCGGAGGCGTCCGAGGTCGCGCTCGGCGTCCGCGTGCTCCTGCTCGGCGCGCTGGTGGGCGGCGAGGGCCTCCTCCTCCGCCTCCCGGCCGACGTGTCCGGCGACCTTGCGGGCGGGAGCGGGGTGGTCGGTGCCGCCGCAGACCGCGCAGGGTTCACCGGTGCGCAGGGTGGCGGCCAGTTCGGCGGCGATGCCGCTGAGCCGCTGTTCCTTGAGGTCGAGCCAGTGGGTGCGGGCCGCCAGTGCCCGCTCACCGGCGGCGAGCGCCTCCCGCCGGGCGTCGTCGGTGTCGCGGGCGAGCCGGTCGCGCAGCCGGGCGGCGGCCAGCCGGCGGCGGGCGGGCTCGCGCTGTCCGGCGAGCTGTTCGGCGCGGGTGGCGGCCTCCTGGGCGGACTCGACCCGTTCCTGGAGCGCCGCGCGGGTGGCGTCCCAGTCGGCGAGCCAGCCCTCGGTCTCGGCGAGCACGTCCTCGTCGGCGCGCTCCTGGCGGTCCAGGTCGGTGCGCTCCGCGAGGAGTGCGGCCAGCCGTCGTTCGCCGCGGCGGGCCGACTCCAGCCCGCCCAGCTCCTGCGCGGCGCGGCGGGCGGCGGAGGCGAGTCCGGCCGCGCCGGCGTCGGCGAACCGCTCCGGCAGCAGCGCGCGTGCGCGTGCCTCGGCGGCGGCGGCCCCCCGGTGCTCGGCGTCGGCGGCCTCCCGCAGTTCCAGGGCCGGCGCCACCGCCTCGGCCTTGCGCGCCCGTTCCTGCCGCGCCCGCGCCTCACGGTGGGCTCCGGCCCGCTCCTCCAGCAGCCGGGCCCGCTCCCGCGCTTCGGCGAACCGCCGCTGCGACCGGTCGAGTTCACGCGCGTCGGCCAGCGCACGCTCGGCGGCCGCCTGCGCGGACCCGGCGGCCAGGCGGCCGCACTCGGCGATCGTCAGCCGCTCCCGGGCGGTGCAGCGGGCCACGGCGGCGGCGGTCAGCACGGCCTCGGCCAGGCCCGGCTCGCCCGGTGCCAGTTCGGGCAGGTCCATGGCGTCGCCGGCGGCCTGCTGCATGCGGTGCGCGTCGGCCAGGAGCGCCGCGTCGCCCTCCCGCACGCGCGCCTCGGCCGTACGCCGGCGCTCGGCGAGCCGTTTCTCGACGTCGGCGAAGCGCCGGGTGTCGAAGAGGCGGCCGAGCAGCCGGCCGCGGGCCTCGGCATCGGCGCGCAGGAACCGCGCGAAGTCGCCCTGGGGCAGCAGCACGACCTGGCAGAACTGCTCGCGGCTCATGCCGAGCAGCTGGGTGATCTCCTCGCCGATCTCCTGGTGGGAGCGGCTGAGGTCCTTCCAGGTCCCGGCGACGGCGTCGTGCTCGCGCAGCCAGGTCTGGGCCTTCTCGACGGTGGTGCCGGTGCCGCGCTTCTTGGGGCGCTCCCAGGGCGGTTGCCGGGTGACCTCCAACCGCCTTCCGGCGACGGTGAGTTCGAGGGTGACCTCGGTGCGGGTGCCGGGGTCGGCGTGGTCGCTGCGCAGCGTCAGGCCCTGACCGCCCTGCCGGGCGCCGGGGACGGAGCCGTACAGCGCGTAGCACACGGCGTCCAGGACGGAGGTCTTGCCCGCGCCCGTCGGCCCGTGGAGCAGGAAGAGCCCGGCGGCGGACAGCTCGTCGAAGTCGACGCTCTGGCTGCCGCCGAAGGGCCCGAAGGCGGTGAGGTCGAGGCGGTGGAGCCTCATCGGGCGTCTCCCCGGTGATCGTCGGAACGGGGCCCCGGCGCCGGGGACGGGGCGTGGACGGAGGACGGGGCCGGAACCAGGGCCGAAACCGGGGCCGGTGCCGAAACCAGGGTCGGGGCCGGGGCCGGGGCCGGGAGGACCGGGCCCGGCAGCGCCCTGTGGGGCGGCCGGTTCCTCACCGGGCCACCTCCCGCGTGCTGTCGTCCGCGCGCACCGCGTCGAAGGCGTCCCGCAGCACGCCCTGTTCGCGCGCGTCGGGGCCCGCGCCGCGCACGTGCGCCACGAAGTCCTCGGCGATCTCCTGGTCGCTGCGGCCCGCGAGGCGCCGGGCGTAGGACACGTCGGGGTCGTCCGGGGCGCGTTCGGGGGCGAAGACGAGGCTGAGGGTGTGCGGGAAGCGGTCGGTGAGCCGGGCCATGGGGTCGGCCGGGCGCACGGCGTCGGTGAGGGTCGCCTCGACCCACGCCTCCTCGTACCGGTCGAGCCGGGGGTCGGCGAGCAGTTCCTCCAGCGTGCCGCGGAGCCGGGCCAGTTCGCGGGGGACGGGGCAGTCGATCCGCTCGGCGGTGACCTCTCCGGCGGCGTCGAGGTCGACGAGCCACATGGTCTTGCGGTGGTCGGCCTCCGAGAAGGAGTACGGCAGCGGGGATCCGGAGTAGCGCACGCGCTCGGTGAGGGTCTGGCAGCCGTGCAGGTGCCCGAGCGCCGCGTAGTCGACGCCGTCGAAGACACCGGCGGGCACGGAGGCGACCCCGCCGACGGTGATGTCGCGCTCGCTCTCGCTGGGCCGGCCGCCCGTGACGAAGGCGTGCGCGAGGACGACCGAACGGGTCCCCGGCGGGCGGCCCGCGAGGTCGGCCCGGACCCGGTCCATGGCGGCGGCGAGCACCGCCTCGTGCCCGGCCTTCTCAACACCGAACTCGTCCTTCACCAGGGCGGGTTCGAGATAGGGAAGCCCGTAGAGGGCGACGTCGCCGTGGGCGTCGCCCAGGATCACCGGCGTGCCGGCCGCGGCCGGGTCGGTGAGCAGGTGGACGCCCGCGCGCCGGATCAGTCCGGCGCCCACGCCGAGCCGGCGGGCGGAGTCGTGGTTCCCGGAGATCATCACCGTGGGCACGCCCAGGTCGGCGAGGCGGTGCAGGGCGTCGTCGAACAGCTCGACGGCGGCGAGCGGCGGTACCGCGCGGTCGTACACGTCCCCCGACACGACCACCGCGTCCACCTCGCGCTCCCGCACGGTGTCGACGAGGTGGCCGATGAATCCGGCCTGGGCGCCGAGCATGTTCACCCGGTGGAACGCCCGGCCGAGATGCCAGTCGGAAGTGTGCAGGAGCCTCATGGTTCCCGAGCGTATCGGGAGGATTCGGCAGCACGGGCGGTCGCTCCGGCAAGTCCGCCCCGAGGCGCCCGCTTTGCCCGGAAAGATGTCCTACGGTGTGACGTTCGACCCTCCTGAGCCGCCGTCGTACCCGGCCGCCGCCCCTCACGCGTCGCCGTACGCCTCCCGGCTCTCACGCGTCGCCGTACGCCTCCCCGCCCGTCTCGAACCTCGCCGTGCCCGCCGTCGCGTCGGCGAGCCAGGCGCGGAAGGCGTCGACGTCGGCCTCGGGGAGGCCGATCTCGATGGTGACCGCCTCGCCGTAGCACACGTCGCGGACCTCGCGGCCGGTGGAGCGCAGGTCGTTCTGCACCTTGCCGGCCCGCTGGTGGTCGACGGTGACCGTGGCCAGCCGGAAGCGGCGGCGGGTGAGGGTGCCGAGGGTGTCCAGCGCCTCGCCGACGGCGCCGCCGTACGCGCGGATGAGGCCGCCGGCGCCGAGCTTGACGCCGCCGTAGTAGCGGGTGACGACGGCGACGACGTAGCGCATGTCGCGGCGCAGCAGCATCTGGAGCATGGGGACGCCCGCGGTGCCGCCGGGTTCGCCGTCGTCGCTGGCCTTCTGGACGGAGGCGTCGGCGCCGATGACGTAGGCCCAGCAGTTGTGGGTGGCGTCGGCGTGCTCCTTGCGGACGGCCGCGACGAACGCCTGGGCCTCCTCCTCGGTGGCGGCCGGGGCGAGCGCGCACAGGAAGCGGGAGCGGTTGATCTCGGTCTCGTGGACGCCCGGGCGGGCGACGGTGCGGTACTCGTCCTGCATCGGGCCAGCCTAGGCCCTGTCCGAGTCGTCGCCGGTGCCGCCTCGGCCGTCGTCCTCGCGCCCCCGCGGCACGGCCGTCCAGGTCAGCAGGGCCGCGCCCGGCCGCAGGTCGCTCCAGGCCGGGCCGTGCCAGGTCAGCACCGCGACGGCGGAGGTGGGGAACTTCGCCCGGATCCCGTCCAGGGCGCCCCCGGGGGCGTCCGCGGCCAGGTCGAGGACGAGGTCCTGCAGGCCGGGGTTGTGTCCGACCAGCAGCAGGGTGCCGACCTCGGCGGGCGTCCCGCGGGCCACGGCCAGCAGTTCGGGCACGTCGGCGGCGTACAGGCGGGGTTCGTACCGCACGGGCGGGGCGGTGTCCCACCGGGCCGAGGCCAGTTCCCAGGTCCGGCGGGCGCGTACGGCGGTGGAGCACAGGACGAGACCGGGCAGGCAGCCGGCGTCGGCCAGCGCGCGCCCGGCCGCCGGGGCGTCGCGCAGGCCGCGCGGGGCGAGCGGCCGCTCGTGGTCGGGCACGCCCTGCGGCCAGGCCGACTTGGCGTGCCGCAGGACGACCAGCCGGCGCGGCGGCCCGGCCCCGGCGGCGCTCACGCCGGGGCTCCGACGTCACGGGTGAGTTCGAGGCCGAGGAGACGGTCTGCGTGGGCGTACGTCTCGAAGCGGGCGCCGTCCGCGAGCCGGGGCCCGGCCTCCTCGACCGAACGCAGCACCCCCAGGACGGCGGGCAGGTCCAGGTCGTCCTCCCAGGCGGTCCGCAGCCGTCCGCGCAGGTCCTCGGGGACCGCGCGGGACGGGCTGCGCGCCCAGTGGGCGACGGCCCGGCGCCAGCGGGCCAGGGTGGTGCCGGCCTCGCCGAGAGCGGCCTCGTCGAGCGGGGCGGGTGCGCGGTGGTGGTGGGAGAGGAGGGCGAGGCGCAGGGCGGCGGGGTCGGGGGCTGCGCCGGCCGGGCCGTCGGGCCGCACGGCCGCGACCGGGACCCACACGCCCTCCCCCGCCGCCGGGACGTCGTCCGCCGCCGCGACGTGCACGGTCTGGGCCTCGCCGAATCCCGCGGAGAGGTCCCTGCCGTCCTCGAAGGGGCGGGCGCCGAGCCGCGTGGCGGCCGCCCGCAGCTCCGCCTGCTCGCGTTCGCCGGTCAGCACGGGCAGGACCGACGTGCCGCCGAGTTCCAGCACCCGCACGACGAGGTCGGCGACGAGGAGGACGCGGAGGGCCCCGCTGCCGCGCCCCGAGGCGTGGGCCTCGACACGGGTGAGGCCGCGGCGGACGGGGGCGGCGACGACGGGCTCGCCGGTTCGGGGGTCGATGATGCGCAGCACGCGCCCGAGCGTAGGCGGGCGGAGGGCCGCCCGCAGTCCTGGTTGCGGAATCGGTGGCGGCCGTCCGATGTTGAGCGGATGGACGCCGTTCGGCGTCCTGCGATGTCCGCCCGCCGGATGTCCGCCCGCCGGATGTCCGTCCGTCGAAGGAGGCCGCCGTGTACGGCGACGAGGCAACGATCCGCAGGATCCTGACCGAACTGGGCGACACCTGGGCGGTGGTGGGACTGTCCACGAACCCGCGCCGGGCCGCGTACGGGGTCGCTGAGGTGCTCCAGCGCTACGGCAAGCGGGTCGTCCCCGTCCACCCCAAGGCGGAGACCGTGCACGGGGAGCGGGGGTACGCCTCCCTCGCGGACGTCCCCTTCGACGTGGACGTGGTGGACGTGTTCGTGAACAGCGACCTCGCGGGAGCCGTCGCGGACGAGGCGGTCGCCAAGGGGGCGAAGGCGGTGTGGTTCCAGCTCGGCGTCGTCGACGAGGCGGCCCACGCCCGCACCCGGGCCGCGGGGCTGGAGATGGTGATGGACCGCTGCCCGGCGATCGAGATTCCCCGGCTGGGCTGAACGGGTGACCTCTCCGGCCCTCTGACACCCCTCCCCCGAGGGGCTTCCCCGGGGGTGCGGGGATCAGGGTCCTCTCCGCCCCGGCTCCCCTTTGCCGCCCCGGCTCCCCTTCCCCGTCGGACGTTCCCGGGGCGGTCTCGTGGGGCGGGCTCTGCACGGCCGGCTCCCCTTTCCCGCCGTACGTTCCGGTCGTCGTCGGAGGGGCCGGCCCGGCCGGTCCTCGTCACCGGCGTGCAGCGGTCCGAGGCGGTGCCGGCCCCGCCTCGGACCGCGACGCCCGGTCCGTCAGACCGCGACGCCCAGCCCGTCCAGCACCACCGCGCCGGGCAGTTCGGCGAACGCCTTGCCGGGCACCAGCAGTTTGCCGCGCCGTCGCCCGCTGCCGACGAGGACGTACGGCAGGTCGACGACGGCCGGGTCGACCAGCACCGGCCAGGCGGCGGGGAGTCCGAGCGGGGTGATGCCGCCGTACTCCATGCCGGTCTCCCCCACCGCCGTGTCCATCGCGGCGAACGACGCCTTGCGGGCGCCGAGGTGACGGCGCACCACACCGTTGACGTCGACGCGGGTGGTGGAGAGCACGACGCACGCGGCCAGGGTGGTCCCGGTGCCGCGCTTGCCGGCGACCACCACGCAGTTCGCCGACCGCTCCAGCAGTTCTCGCCCGTAGTGCTCGACGAAGACGGCCGTGTCGGCCCACCGCGGGTCGGTGTCGACGTAGACGATCCGGTCGGCGGGGACGCCGCCGCTCCAGTGGCGCACCGCGTCGGCGACCGGTCCGACCAGGTCGTCGAGGCGGTCGGGGGCGGGGCCGGCGTCGTCGAAGTGTCCGAGGGGTGCGTCCATGGCCGCACGCTAACAGCGGTGCCGTGCCGGTCGGCGGGGTGTCTCAGTGCACGGGCGGCACGGACACGGTGAGCACCATCTCGGTCGGGATCCCGCCCTGGTTGGCGTAGGTGTGGGCGGCGTCGGCCTCGAAGGTGACGCTGGCGCCGGCCGGGACGCGGTGCTCCGTGCCCTCGACGGTGAGGGTCAGTTCGCCGGCGGTGACGTGGGCGATCTCGACCGTGCCGGCCGGGTGCGGGTCGGAGCCGCTGCTGTCGCCCGGCATCAGCCGCCAGTCCCACATCTCCAGCGGGCCGGGGGCCTCGGTGCCGGCGAGGAGCCGGCTGTAGCTGCCCGCGTCGGTGTGCCACAGCCGGACCACCTGGTCGGCGGGGACGACGCGGACCTTGGGTCCCCGCTCGTAGTCGAGGAGGGTGGTGATGCTGATGCCGAGCGCGTCGCCGATCTTGACGACGGTGCCGAGGCTGGGGTTGGTGCGGGCCTGCTCGATCTGGATCAGCATGCCGCGGCTGACTCCGGCGCGGGCCGCGAGGGTGTCGAGGGTGAAGCCGCGGTCGGTGCGCCAGCGTTTGACGTTGCGCGCCAGGGACCGGGTCAGCAGGTCGAGGTCCGACACGTTCCGTCCAATGAGCCCTGTCCGGAGGCTGTCCGGAGTCCACCAGTCTGGATGACGGAGTTTACTGTCCTGCACCACCGGTCGGCGGCGGCCGGTGGCGCCGCGCCCGTCACCTCTCCGGTTCGAGTGCGGCGAGCCTCGCCGCCGACTCCTCGTCCAGGCCGGACAGCGCGACCAGTTGGTCGGAGGTCACCCCGTCGGGGATCGGCACCGGGGCCGGGGTGCGCAGCGGCGGCTGCCAGCCCTCGGCGGGGGTCCACCGGCGTACGACCCGGGCGGGCGCCCCTGCCACCACGGCGTGGTCGGGCACCGTGCCGCGCACCACCGCGCCGGCCGCGACGACGACGTTCCGTCCGATCCGCGCCCCCGGCAGGATCACCGCGCCGGTGCCGATCCAGCAGCCGGGGCCGATCTCGACCGGTTCCATCCGCGGCCACTGCTTGCCGATGGGCTGGTGCGGATCGTCGTAGGAGTGGTTGGTGGAGGTGACGTAGACGTACGGCCCGAAGTAGCAGTCGCTGCCGATGGTGACCGTCGTGTCGGCGATGACGTGGCTGCCGCGCCCCAGCACGACGCCGTCGCCCATCCGCAGGATGGGGTCGGGGCCGAGGTCGAGGTCCGGCATCAGGCCGGCCGTCAGCGTGACCTGCTCGCCCACGATGCAGTGCGCGCCGAGGTGGATCCAGGGTTCGCCGAAGACGGTGCCGAGCGGGAAGGCGAGCCGGGTGCCGGAGCCGATCGAGCCGAAGCGCAGCCCGCCGGGGTGTTCGGCGGTGACGGAACCGGTGCGCCGCACCCAGTCCCAGCCCGCGTGGACGGCCCGCTGGGCGAGGCGGCGCCGCCATGATGAGAACGTGTTCTTGCGCTTCGGCACCCGCTCACCGTACTCAGCGCACGCCGGCGCCAGGACGGCGGAAGCCTGTGATCTTCACCCCACCGGGTGACGTACGGTGCGGGGAGCGGACGGACACGAGGAGACGGTGATGACGCACAAGGCGCTGATCGCGGGCATCGGCGGCAGGGAACCGAAGATCGACGAGGAGGCGTTCGTGTCGCCGACGTCCTCCGTCGTCGGGGACGTGACGCTGGCGGCGGGCGCGAGCGTCTGGTACGGCGCCGTGCTGCGCGGTGACGTGGAGCGGATCTCGGTGGGGGCGCTGAGCAACGTCCAGGACAACTGCACGCTGCACGCCGACCCCGGTTTCCCCGTGACCATCGGCGAGCGGGTCTCCGTCGGCCACAACGCGGTCGTCCACGGGGCGAGCGTCGGGGACGACTGCCTGATCGGGATGGGCGCGACCGTGCTGAACGGCGCGGTGATCGGGGCCGGTTCGCTGGTCGCCGCGCAGGCGCTGGTGCCGCAGGGGATGGAGGTGCCGCCGGGTTCGCTGGTCGCGGGGGTGCCGGCGAAGATCAGGCGGCCGCTCACGGAGGAGGAGCGTCAGGGCGTCACGCTGAACGGCACGCTCTACGCCGACCTGGCGAAGGCCCACGGCGAGATCCACGGCTGACGGCTGACGGCTGGCGGCTGACGAGTGGGGCGGTCCCGGACGGGCGCGCGGACGCGGCCTACTCGGCGGCCGCCACCGTCCCGGCCTTCGGCTCGGCGGCGGTCCCGGCCCCGGTCTCCGTCTCGGCCTGCCGCGCGGCGTTCTTCGCCTTGCGCTTGACCACGATCATCGAGGCGAGGCCGATGAGCACGGCCGCCACCAGGCCCAGCCAGGAGAACCGCTTCAGCCAGGATTCGGCGACGACACCCACGTAGTAGATGACGGCCGTGGTGCCGCCCGCCCACACGATGCCGCCGAGGAGGTTGGCGGTGAAGAACCTCCAGTACGGCATGTGCAGGACGCCCGCGAGCGGCCCGGCGAAGATCCGCAGCAGGGCGATGAAGCGGCCGAAGAAGACGGCCCACATGCCCCACTTCTCGAAGGACCGCTCCGCCGCGGCGATGTGCCCCTCGCTGAAGTGCCGGGGGAACTTCTTGCCCAGCCAGGCGAGCATCGGGCGGCCGCCCTTGCGGCCGATGGCATAGCCGATGGAGTCGCCGATCACCGCGCCCGCGGTGGCGCAGGCGCCGAGGATCAGGGGGTTGATGTCGCCGTGCTGCGAGGCCAGCAGCGCCGAGGAGACGAGGACGATCTCGCCCGGCAGCGGGATGCCCAGGCTCTCCAGTCCGATGACCAGGCCCACCAGCGCGTAGATGGCGACCGGTGGTACGGCCTCGAGCCACTCCTGGACGTGCACCGCCGGCTCCTCCCGTGCGAGTCCTGCTTCGCGGCGCGCCGGGACGGGCGCACGCCGGGAAGCCTACCGGGTCGGCCCCGCGACCGGCCCGCCCCGGCCCGTCCCGTGGTGCGGCCCACTCCGCGGTGCGGCCCGCCCCGGCCCAGGAGGCGCGGCCCCGGGGGTACGGCCCCGGAAGCCCGGTCCGGGGGCGCCGCCCCTCGTCACGGCGGGCCGGCCCCGTCCCTGTCGTCACCTTCCCGCCCGCCCCGCGACGGCCTGCACATCCCGCACGACCTCTCGCCGCACCGGCCCCCGGCCCCCTGCGTCCCGTACGGGGACGGGGATCAGGAGCGGGTACTCCCCCGGCGGTACGCACCCGGCACCGCGGGGCCCGCCCTCCGGGCGGACGACGGGAAGACGACGGGAAGACGACGGCAGGGTCCGGCGCACAGGAGTCTCAGAGGCGCCTCCCGGGGAACTCCCATCCCCGTGGTCCAGCATGACCGCCATGAACGCCCCCCGCCCTTCCGCCCCTTCCGCGCCCCCCGCCGGCTGGGTCCCCGCGGCCCCTGTCGCCCCTGCCGTGCCCGCCGTCCGCAAAGCGGTCGTCCCGGCGGCCGGGCTCGGCACCCGTTTCCTTCCCGCGACGAAGGCGACTCCGAAGGAGATGCTCCCGGTCGTCGACAAGCCGGCGATCCAGTACGTCGTCGAGGAGGCCGCCGCGGCCGGTCTGGACGACGTGCTGATGGTCACGGGCCGCCACAAGCGGGCCATCGAGGACCACTTCGACCACGCCTTCGAACTGGAGCAGGCCCTCGCGGCCAAGGGCGACACCGTGCGACTGGACGCGGTGCGCGATCCGGCCCGGCTCGCGGACATCCACCACATCCGCCAGGGCGATCCGCTCGGCCTCGGTCACGCCGTGCTGTGCGCCCGCAACCACGTGGGCGACCAGCCGTTCGCGGTCCTCCTCGGCGACGACCTCATCGACCCGCGCGACGCGCTCCTCGACCGCATGCTGGAGGTCCGCGAGCGGCACGCCGGCAGCGTGGTCGCGCTGATGGAGGTACCGGTCGAGCAGGTCGGCCGCTACGGCTGCGCGGCCGTGGAGCCGTCCGGGGAGGACGGCGTCGTACGGGTCACCGGGCTGGTGGAGAAGCCCGCGCCCGAGAACGCGCCGAGCCGGTACGCGGTCATCGGGCGGTACGTCCTCGACCCGGCGGTCTTCGACGTCCTGGAGCGCACGGAGCCCGGCCGCGGCGGCGAGATCCAGCTCACCGACGCCCTCCAGGAACTGGCCGCGGGCGGCACGGTGCACGGCGTCGTCTTCACCGGCCGCCGCTACGACACCGGCGACAAGGCCGACTACCTGCGCACGGTGGTCCGGCTGGCCTGCGACCGGGACGACCTGGGCCCGGAATTCGTCTCCTGGCTCAAGGAGTTCGTGGCGGAACTGGAGGAACTGGAGGAAACCAGCGCGCCGGCGCGCGAACGGTCCCGCCGCGTGCGGGCGAGGGCCACCGGGGCGGCGTAGCACCGGTGGCCCTCGGCCCCGGAACACGGGTCACGGGCCCCGGAACACGATCACGGGGCACGGAACGCGGAACGCGGCCCGTCCGCTCAGCCGTTGGGCCGCAGGGTCCACACCACGGTCATCTCGCCGGTCACGGCGCCGTCCGCGCGGCGGATCTCGACCGCCACCGGGAACTCGGGCCGCTCCCCCGCGTCGAGCTGGGCGACGACCTCGGCGGCCGGGCGGCCCAGCGTGGCGGTCGCCGTGACGGGCCCCGTCGCGAGCTTGCGGTAGGCGATCTCGGCGCGGACGGCGAGCGGCACGGCCCGGGAGAGCTGGTCACCGAACGCGGCGAGCACGATCGCCCCGCTCGCGGACTCGCCGAGCGTGAACATCGCCCCGGCGTGCGGCCCGCCCACGTGGTTGTGGAACGCCCCCTGGTCCGGCAGAGCCACCACGGCCTTCTCCGTCCCGGTCTCGAGGAACTCGAGGTTCAGGGTCCGGGCCATGGGCACGGTGGCGGCGAGCATCTCGCCGATGGACATCTGCTCTGCGCTCATGCCGCGATGTTACCCACGAGTAGAGTCCGTCGGCCAGAGGGCGGGAACGGGGAACCCGCGTGGGAAGGAACGCGCCGCAACCGATTCGGTACCGCCCTGACGAGGGGCGGTGACCTGTTCGTGTCATGGGCGGCACTAGGGTTTCCGGCCATGTGGCCAGGACAGCAGCCGCCCGGGGGAGAGCAGAACCCGCAGGCGCAGAACAACCCGTACCAGCAGCCGGGATACCAGCAGCCGAATCCGTACCAGCAGCCGGGATACCAGCAGCAGCCCGGTTATCAGCAGCACCCCGGCGCCTACGCGCAGACCGCCCAGTGGGGGACGCCGGGGGCCCCGGGCTCCCCGCAGCCCGGCGGTGGCGGCGGGAACCGGACGAAGGTGGTCGCGATCGTGGCGGCCGCGGCCGTCGTCCTGGCCGCCGGTGTCACCGGATTCCTGGTGCTGGGCGACGACGACCAGCCGGAGGCCGGGGGCAAGGGCGGTGCGAGCCCGACGGTGTCGGTCGAGCCGAGCGGCTCGGTCTCCTCCTCGTCCGGCACGGACGACAACCCGCGCGACGCCGAGACGGAGAAGCCGACCGTGGCGGGCTGGAAGGTCGTCGTGAACCCCAAGTGGGGCATCGCCTTCGACGTGCCCGCGGACTGGGAGGTCCAGTCGCCGGGCCTGAGCCAGGGCTTCGAGTGGGAGGACAAGGAGCAGCCCGACGGCTACGACGCGATCATCCAGGGGGGCACGGCCGAGTACAAGTCCAAGTGGTGCACGTCCGACGACGACAAGGACGGCAAGACCGACGACACCTCGCTGGCCGTGGTCGGCAGCAAGGGCGCCGAAGGGGCGAAGAACACCGACGAGATCGCCCTCAACACGCCCGCCTGGTGGGTGTTCGGCGGCTACACCGAGCCGGACCGCAAGAGCATCACCACCGACAAGAAGGCCACCCCCTTCACCACCGCCTCGGGGGTCGAGGGCAGCTACGCCTGGGCGCGGTCGACGAACACGCCCCAGAAGGGCAAGTGCGCCAGCGACGGCAAGGCGATCACCTTCGGCTTCAAGAACTCCAACAACGACTACGTGTCGTGGAACCTGTACGGCGCCAGGGGCGTGAAGGACGAGCTGCCCGAGGCGACCGTCCTGCAGATCCTCGCCACCGTGCGGTTGCACGGGGAGCCGACCGGCGGCTGAGGCGCCACCGCCCGCGCGCCGGCGCCTCGCGTGCGACCGTCCGCATGCCGCCGTGCGTGCGACCGTACGCATGCCGCCGTCCGCGCGCGGCTCCCCGGCCGTCGGGAGCGGTCGCCGGTTTGCCGGATCGGCGGCCGGGCGGGGATAGTCGGCCGGTGACCTCAGCCGCCGACCCCCGTCCCCGCCTGCGCAGACCCTCCTGGGCGGGCCGCAACTACAGCCTGCTGACGGCCGCCGCGTTCGTCACGGGCCTCGGGGCCAACGGGGCCCTCATCGCCGCCGCGTTCGCCGTCCTCGAAGCCGGCGGCGACGGCGGCGACGTCGGTCTGGTGGCGGCGGCCCGCACCCTGCCGCTGGTGCTGTTCCTGCTGATCGGCGGGGCGGTCGCGGACCGCCTGCCGCGGCACCGGGTGATGGTCGCGGCCAACGCCCTCAACGGTGTGTCGCAGGCCGCGTTCGCCGCGCTCGTCCTGACCGGCGAGCCGCGGCTGTGGCAGATGATGCTGCTGACCGCCCTCGGCGGCACCGGCCAGGCGTTCTTCAGCCCGGCCGCCGAGGGCATGCTGATGTCCTCGGTGCGCGGCGAGCAGGCCGGCCGGGCGTTCGCGGTGTTCCGGATGGCGATGCAGGGGGCGGGCCTCGGCGGTGCGGCCCTCGGCGGCGCCATGGTCGCGGTGATCGGGCCGGGCTGGGTGCTCGCGGCGGACGCCGCCGCCTTCGCCGTCGCCGGGTCGCTGCGCGCGTTCCTCGACGTGGGGCACATCCCGGTCCGCGAGCGCGGCGGCGGCCTGCTGGCCGACCTGCGGGAGGGCTGGCACGAGTTCAGCGGCCGCCCCTGGCTGTGGGGCGTCGTGCTCCAGTTCTCGATCGCCAACGCCGTCGTGGGAGCGGCCGACGCGGTCTACGGCCCCCTCGTCGCCCGGGACCACCTGGGCGGGGCGGGCCCCTGGGGTCTCGCCCTCGGCTTCTTCGGCGCGGGCACGGTGGCGGGCGCCCTGCTGATGACCCGCTGGAAACCGCGCCGCCTGCTCTTCGTCGGCACCCTCTGCGTGTTCCCGCTGGCCCTGCCCTCGGCGGCCCTCGCCGTGCCGGTGCCGGTCGGCGTGCTGTGCGCGGTGATGTTCCTGACCGGCGTCACCCTGGAGGTGTTCGGCGTGTCCTGGATGACCGCCCTCCACCAGGAGATCCCGGAGGAGAAGCTCTCCCGCGTCTCGGCCTACGACTGGTTCGGCTCGGTGGCCCTGGTTCCCCTGGCCATGGCCCTGGCCGGCCCCTCGGAGTCCCTCTTCGGCCGCACGGCCTCCCTGTGGGGCTGTGCCGTCCTCGTCGTCGTGGTGACGGCGGCGGTCCTGTGCGTGCCGGACGTACGCCGCCTGACCCGCCGCACGAAGCCGGTGGCCGGCCGGCGGGCGGCAGCGGACCCCGCCGGCCCCCTCCCCGGGACACCGCCGGACCGGGCCGCGCCGGCCCCGGCGAAGCCGGACGGAGGCACCGGCGCGCTCGGGTGAGGTCCGCGCACGGGTTCCCGCGCGCGGACCGGCGCCGGTCACCCGATCCCGAACGCCCCCTCGGGCGGCACCGGTGACGGCACCGCGTCCTCGTCGCCCACCGGCCGGGCGTCGCCGGTGAACTCCTTGAGGGACGCGCCGTGTTCGACGCGGGCCGGGAAGGCGTCGGAGGCCGCGCGGCGGGCCAGGGGCGGGACGTCGAGGGGGTGACGGGCGGCGACGAGGACGGCGTTGCCGAACCGTCGGCCGCGCAGCACCGCCGGTTCGGCGATGACCGCGAGGTGCTCGAACACCACCGCGAAGGTGGCCAGTTGGGAGCGCAGGAAGGCGAACGGGGCCGCGTCCGCGAGGTTCGCCAGGTAGACGCCGTCCGTGCGCAGCACCCGCCCGGCCTCCCGGGCGTAGGACAGCGTCGTCAGGTGGGCGGGGACGCGGGAGCCGCCGAAGACGTCGGCCACCAGGATGTCGGCGGAGGCCGCCGGGGCCGTCTCCAGCCAGTCCCGCGCGTCGGCCGCGTGCAGGGTGATGCCGGTGCCGGCCGGGACCGGCAGCTGCTCGGCCACGAGGTCCAGCAGTCCCCGGTCGGCCTCCACGACGTCCTGCCGGGAGCCCGGCCGGGTCGCGGCGAGGTACCGGGGCAGGGTGAGCGCCCCGCCGCCCAGGTGCAGCACGTCCAGCGGCCGGCCGGCCTCGGCGACGGTGTCCAGGACGTGCCCGAGCCGCCGGGTGTACTCGAACTCCAGGTGCGTCGGCTCGTCCAGGTCGACGTACGACTGCGGCGCCCCGTCCACCGTCAGCAGCCAGGCCCGCTCCCGGTCGACGTCGGGCATCAGCTTGGCGGTGCCGTGATCGACGGCTCGGGTGACGGGTATGGAGTCGTTCACCCTGTCATTGTGCCCGGAGGCCCGGCAGGGCCGTGCGGTCCAGCGGGGGGAGCGGGCGGCACACGCCGGGGCGGGGCACCGCAGAACCCGGGGTGGAACCAGGCGCCAGCAGGGCGCGCGCTCAGCGGATCGCGGAGGGGGGTACGACAGGCAAAGCGCACTGAATGACGAAAGAGCCCGTCAGGTGAGTCCGACGGGGCTCTCAGGTGTCCTGCTGCTCCGCCTCCGGCCTCGCCCACTCGATGCCGCACCGTGCGTCACCGTCGAACGGGGCACCGCGTCGAACGGCCTGCGTCACCGTGATCTTCTCGATAGCGACCCGAAGGAGGTCGCGGCGCATCGGCAAACCAGCTGCTTCCCAAGCCTCTTCGAGCATGTTCGCGTCGTCGGAC
Source organism: Streptomyces sp. NPDC014882 (assembly GCF_043081325.1). Classification (NCBI taxonomy): domain Bacteria; kingdom Bacillati; phylum Actinomycetota; class Actinomycetes; order Kitasatosporales; family Streptomycetaceae; genus Streptomyces; species Streptomyces sp. NPDC014882. The sequence continues at coordinate 64,619 of NZ_JBIBWL010000004.1, read as the reverse complement.
ATCGTCAGGTCGACATGGTTACCGCTCAGCGCGTTCGCACGCTCCTGTGCTTCTGGGACAGGGCCCGCCGCTCGGGTGCGGGAATGCCCAGCAAGGGGGCCGCGTCCTTCATGCAGGCGCGCACGGCCGCCGCCCTCGCGGGGTCGGCCGCGGCGCCGTACACGGTGGTCAGCCGCTCCAGGACGGTGTCGGCGAGAGCGCTGGGCGTGTCTCCCCCACCCCTGTTCCGGTGACGGTCATGAGACGCACCATACGGCGATCACACCTGTCCTTCGGTTAGTGTCGCCGGATGCTCGATGCCCACACCCGCTCTGGGGGCACCGCAACGGCCTCTCCCCGGGCCGCCGCCACTGAGCTGGTCGTCCCCGCACCGCTCGTGCCCCTGCCCGCCGCCCTCCCCTCCGTCCTCCCCGTCGTCGCCCCGGCGTCGACGGGGTTCACCGCGCGCCGCGCGAGAACGCTGTTCTCGCCGTGGGCGCGGTTCTCGCTCCTGGTCACGCTCCTCGCGGCGGCCGCGTCGAGCGTGCTGCTGTTCGAGCCGCAACGGCTGCTCTCGGAGGGCTGGCCACCCCAGCTGGGCGGAGTCGCCGCCGCGTCGGTGTTCGCGGTGGCGTACGGCCTGTGCACGGTGGCGTTCGTACCGCGCCCGTTGCTGAACCTGGCCGCCGGAGCGCTGTTCGGCTCGCAGTGGGGGGCCGGCGCGGCGCTGGCGGGCACGGTGCTGGGCGCCGGGCTCGCCTTCGGGCTCGGCCGGATCCTCGGCCAGGACGCGCTGCGGCCCCTGCTGCGGGGGCGGTTGCTGAAGGCGGCGGACGGCCAGTTGAGCCGGCACGGTCTGCGGTCGATGCTGGCGGCCCGGCTGTTCCCGGGGGTGCCGTTCTGGGCGGCGAACTACTGCGCCGCCGTCTCGCGCATGGGCTGGCTGCCGTTCCTGGCCGCGACCGCGCTCGGTTCGATCCCGAACACGACCGCGTACGTCGTCGCCGGAGCGAGCGCCTCGTCCCCGGCCTCGCCCCTCTTCCTGATCTCGATGGCGGCCATCGCGCTGCCCGCGGCGGCGGGCGCCGTGGTCGCCTGGCGCAAACGCCACCACCTGCGCCGCCGCTGACGCCACCGCCGAGCCGCCGCCGGCACTCGTGCGGACGCCACCACCGGAGCGACCGCCGGCACCCCTGCGGACGGCCACCTCCGGGGCCATCGCCGGCGCTCGTGCGGACGCCGTCACGCACAGGCGTCGGCGTCCGTCGTGCCGAGGAACCGAGACACCGAGGCGCCCGCGCGAGTGTCGGGCGCCTCCGTGTGCGGGGCGCGTCGCGGGTCAGACGCCCTCGAGGATCATGGCGTTGGCGAGACCGCCCGCCTCGCACATCGTCTGGAGGGCGTAGCGGGCCCCGCGGTCGCGCATGGCGTGGACCAGGGTCGTCGTCAGCCGGGTGCCGCTCGCACCCAGCGGGTGGCCGAGCGCGACCGCGCCCCCGCGCACGTTGACCTTGCGCGGGTCGGCGCCGGTCTCCTGGGCCCAGGCGAGCACGACGGCGGCGAAGGCCTCGTTGACCTCGAACAGGTCGATGTCGTCCAGGCGCAGGCCCGCCCGGCGCAGGACCTTCTCGGTCGCCGGGACGACTCCGGTGAGCATCAGCAGCGGGTCGGAGCCGGTCACGGCGAAGCTGTGCAGCCGGGCCAGCGGGCGCAGGCCGAGACGGGCGGCGGTGTCGCCGGACGCGATCAGGACGGCCGAGGCGCCGTCGTTGACCGGACTGGCGTTGCCCGCGGTGACGTTCCACTCGATCTGCGGGAAGCGCTCCGCGAAGGCGGGGTCGTGGTAGGCGGGCCGGAGTCCCGCCAGCACGTCCAGGCCGGTGTCCGGACGGACCCACTCGTCGCGCGACACCCCGTCGAGGGGGGCGACCTCGGCGTCGAACAGGCCCTCCTGCCAGGCCCCGGCCGCCTTGCGGTGCGAGGAGAGGGCGAAGGTGTCCATCTGCTCGCGCGTGATCGACCACTTCGCGGCGATGAGCTCGGCGCTGATGCCCTGCGGGACCAGACCCTGCGGGTAGCGCTCGGCGACGCCCGGACCGAAGGGGTCCTTGCCGGGCGGGACGTTGGACCACATCGGCACCCGGCTCATCGACTCCACACCGCAGGCCACGACGAGGTCGTAGGCGCCGGAGACGACGCCCTGCGCCGCGAAGTGCACGGCCTGCTGGGAGGAGCCGCACTGCCGGTCCACCGTGGTCGCGGGCACCGTCTCCGGGAAGCCCGCCGACAGGAGGGCGTACCGGGTGGTGTTCATGGCCTGCTCCCCGACCTGGTCGACGGTGCCGCCGATGACGTCGTCGATGAGCGCGGGGTCCACGCCGGAGCGCTCGGCGAGGGAGCGCAGGGTGTGGGCGAGGAGTTCGACGGGGTGGACGTGGGCGAGGGAGCCGTTCGGCCTGCCCTTGCCGATGGGGGTGCGTACGGCTTCGACGATGACTGCGTCACGCATGTGCGGGCCTCCTTGGCCGCCGGGCGGTGACCGGTCGCCGCGCACGGCGATTACCGGCGAGTAGGAAATCCGGACTCACCATAGCGTGACGAGTTGGAAAATCAAACCTATGAGTTGGGAAATCCAACCCTCATCTAGACTGGGCGGCATGGCCGCCTCCACCAAAGACCCGCGTCCCTGTTCCATCGCCGACGCCCTGGCACTGGTCGGCGAGAAGTACTCCCTGCTCGTCCTGCGGGAGGTGTGCCTGGGCAACGGCCGCTTCGACCAGCTGGTGCGCAACATCGGCGCCCCGCGCGACATCCTGGCCACCCGGCTGCGCCGGCTCGTGGACGCGGGGATCCTGACCAAGCGCGCGTACAGCGAGCGCCCGCAGCGCTTCGAGTACCGGCCCACCCGGGCGGGGCTCGAACTGGAACCGGTCCTGCTGACGCTCATGGCGTGGGGCGACCGCCACCTCCGCGCGGACGACGACCGCCCCATGGTCGTCGAGCACGTCTGCGGTCACGAGATGGTGCCCGTGGTCACCTGTACGGCCTGCGGCGCCGCGGTCCACCACGAGGACATCTCGGCACACCCCCAGGTCCCCGGCTGGACGGTGGCGGGCCCCACGGCCGCCGCCTGAGCGCCCCCTCCCCGGACCGGACGCCGCGGGCGCGCCGGGATCCGGCCGGTCGGCGGGGGCCGGCGCCCGGAGCGGATCCCGCGGCCCCGGCGGCGTCCGGGCGGGAGCCGCCCGGCGCGGTGACCCGCGACGCGGCCCACGCCGGCGGTCGGTCCCCGCTCACCAGGGATGCGCCGCCAGGTACCCGGCGATCTCCTCCCGCTCCCAGGCGCCGTCCGCCACGACCACCCGGTAGCGGCGGGTGAGGGTGTCGCCGGGGGCCAGTTCCAGCTCGTCGTGGAAGGCCCAGGACGGGGCCACGCCGGCGAAGGGCTCGTTGCGGACGAACCAGTGCGCGGGATGCGACCCGGCGTCGCCGGACTGGTCGTTCTCCGGGGCGTGCGCGAAGACGACCGTGGCGTGCCCGTCGGTGCCGTCGTGCTCGCCGGACAGCGCGAGCCAGGGGCCCTGTGTGCCCATCAGCGCGGGCCCCTCACCGTCGGGGCCGATGATCCGGCCGCCGCGGAAGGCGCGCGGGCCGCGCCAGAACAGGCCCGTGTAACCCGCCATCTCCCGTCCGGCGGTGGTCGGACTGCCGAACCGCAACGGCTCCCGGCGGCGGTTGGTGATCGCGCTGGTCCAGGTCAGCGCCCAGGAACCGGCGGCCCGGTCCACGTCGTGCACCTCGATCCGGCGCCGCTCCTCGGCCCACAGCCCCCCGCCGTGCGGATGCCAGGTCAGCCGTTCGGCGAGGGCGACCCGGTCGCCGTCCGCCGTGACCTCGTCGAAGCCGACGTGCGCCATCGAGCCGACGCGCTCCGGGAGCGCGAGGTACCCCTCACCGTGGACGTAGCTGTTGCCGCCCCACAGGTTGGCCCCCGAGAGGTGGGAGGCGGTCAGCGACAGCCCCTTGTGCCAGCGGTGGTCGTTGGGCCGGTAGTCGGTGACGACGTCGCCCGCGAGGGTGCGCAACGGGTGGACGTACGGCTTCGGCGCCTCCCAGGCGGCCTCGGGCCGGTAGACGTACGCGAGCAGTTCGACGCCGCTGCCGGAGTCGGTCACGGTGACGCGGTCCCCGTGGACGTGGACGAGGCGCAGCCCGGTCATGCCGCCCCCTCCCGGCCGCCGACCGGAGCGGCAGGGGCGGCAGGAGCCGCGGCGGGCCCCGCCGCCGTCCCGGCGGCGGGAGCGACGGGGGACGTGACGACGGGTGCCCAGCCGGGGGCACCCCCGTGCAGGGCCGTGTAGAACGGGTCGCCGGGCCCGATCTCGCCCCGCCGCACCGTCACGTCCGTGAACGCCGACTTGTACAGGGCGCTGACCAGTTCCAGGCTGGTGCGCCCGTCGGCGCCGCTGCTGCGCGGCCGCCGGCCCGCCCGCATGCCGGCGACGAGCTCCCGCAGCTGGGCCAGGTGCGAACTGGGCACGTCCGTGCCGAAGTCCTGCCAGGCCGCGGCCCGCCGCGCGGGGACGTCCCGCGCCGGGGTGATCCGCCAGTCGTCGTTGCCGTGGCCGTAGAGGTGGGTCAGCTCCACGGTGGCGTGCTCGCAGTCGACGCGGATGCGGCTGACCTCGTCCGGGCTGAGGACGCTGTTCACGATCGTGGCCATGGCGCCGTTCTCGAACCGGACCAGGGCGGTGGAGACGTCCTCGGTCTCCACGTCGTGGACGAGCCGGCCGGCCATGGCCCGCACCTCGCTCCACGGCCCGAGCAGATCGAGCAGCAGATCCATCTGGTGGATGCCGTGCCCCATCGCGGGACCGCCGCCCTCGGTGTGCCAGCGTCCACGCCAGGGGACGGCGTAGTAGGCGGTGTCGCGGTACCAGGTCGTCTGGCAGTGGGCGACGAGCGGCCGCCCCATCGCCCGCTCGGCGAGCAGCCGCCGTACGTGATCGGAACCGGACCCGAAGCGGTGCTGGAAGACGATCGAGGCGTACGGCCCCCCGGCGGCCCCCTCCTCGGCCATCACGGCGTCGTAGTCGGCGAGGGTCGGCACGGGCGGCTTCTCGCACCACACCCAGGCTCCCGCCCGCAGCGCGGCGACGCTCTGCTCGCGGTGCAGGGTCGGCGGGGTGCAGATCGTCACCAGGTCGGGGCGTTGCTCCGCGAGCATCCGCTCCAGATCGGTGTATGGGTGCGGGATCCCGCCCTCCGCGCAGAAGGCCTCGACCGCGCCGGCGTCGATGTCGACGGCCGCCACGACCTCGGTCTCGCCCTCCGCCGCGAGCTGGGCGAGCGCGGGCAGATGGGAGCCGCGGGCGATGGCACCGGTGCCGACGACGGCGGCGCGGATGCGGCGACCGGCGGGCGGAGGGGATGGGGACATGGGCGTGATCAGCACTCCTCCGACGAACGGCCCGGCAGCGGGAGCGAAAGCGGCCGGCACGACAAGCACGGCGAGCACGGCGAGCACGACAAGCACGACAAGCACGACAAGCGCGGCGAGCACGACCACCGACATAGCAAGCGCTTTCTCCCGGCAGCAACGTAAGCGGCGACCCCCTGGCCGGTCAACACGTACGCCCTGTTCGGCCGCCGTGCGCGCTTCCCCCGCGGGCCCCTCTTCGAAACCCCTGTGCCGGGCCCGTCACCCGGGGGCGCTACGCTGCCCCTGACACATCACTTGATCACCGCGCGCGCGGCGGCTCGCCGTGCCCGTCGCCCTCCCCGATCGGCACTTGGACTCCGTAACCTCATGTCTTGGTTTGAATCTCTCATCCTCGGACTCGTCCAGGGGCTGACCGAGTTCCTCCCCGTCTCCTCCAGCGCGCACCTGCGGCTGACCGCGGCCTTCTCCGGATGGGAGGACCCCGGGGCGGCCTTCACGGCGATCACGCAGATCGGCACGGAGGCCGCGGTGCTGATCTACTTCCGCAAGGACATCGGGCGGATCATCTCCGCGTGGTCCAGGTCGCTCTTCGACAAGACGATGCGCAAGGACCACGACGCCCAGATGGGCTGGCTGGTGATCGTCGGCTCGATCCCGATCGGCGTCCTCGGCGTCACCCTCAAGGACCAGATCGAGGGACCGTTCCGCGACCTGCGGATCACCGCGACGATGCTCGTGGTCATCGGCATCGTCATCGGCATCGCCGACCGGCTGGCCGCCCGCGACGAGAACGGCGGCCGGCACCGGGCACCCAAGCAGCGCAAGGGCCTGGAGGACCTGGGCGTCAAGGACGGCCTGATCTTCGGCCTCTGCCAGGCCTGCGCCCTCATCCCGGGCGTCTCCCGCTCCGGCGCCACGATCAGCGGCGGCCTGTTCATGGGCTACAAGCGCGAGTCCGCGGCCCGCTACTCGTTCCTGCTCGCCATCCCGGCGGTGCTGGCCTCCGGCGTCTTCGAGCTGAAGGACGCCATGGAGGGCGGCCACGTGGACTGGGCGCCGACCGGGTTCGCGACGGTGGTCGCGTTCGTGTCCGGATACGCCGTCATCGCCTGGTTCATGAAGTTCATCAGCACCAAGTCGTTCATGCCGTTCGTGTACTACCGCGTGGTCCTCGGCATCGTGATCATCGTCCTCGTCTCGATGGGCGTCCTGAGCCCGCACGCGGCGGAGTCGGCGGGCTGATCCCGCCCGGGCGGCAGTCGGACCCGCGCAGCCCCGGCACGGTCGTTCCGCGACCGTGCCGGGGCTGCGCGCGTTAGGCGGCGGCACAGGACACGGGGCGGGCGGCACACGGCATGCGGCAGGTCGTGGACGGCGGGCAGCGGGCAGCGGGCAGCGGGTCCGGCCTACCCGGCCGCCACGATCCGGTCGACCGCCGCCGTCACCAGCTCGTCGCGCTCCGCCGCCGTGAAGACGTCCGGCAGGGTGAGCTGCTCCACGATCAGCCAGTTGAGCGCCAGGATGAGCAGCTTCACCGCCATGGCGTCCCCGGGGAGTCCGGAGGCCTCGTGGTAGGCGACGTTCGCGTCGACGTCGGCACGGACCCGCTCGGTGAGGACCCCGCGCAGTTCGGGCCGGCGGGTGGCCTCGAGGCGCAGTTCGAGCAGGGCCAGGTAGCCGGTGCGGAACGAGGCGACACGGCTGACCAGTTCACGCATCAGCTCCGCGTACGTCTCCCGGTCGCGGCCCGCCGTCCGCTGGCGGGTGAGCGTGGCCTCGTCGGGCTGGAGCCGCTCGTAGACGCGGGCGCCGGCCTGGGTGAGCAGATCGTCGCGGTTGGCGAAGTAGTTGGACGCGGTACCGACGGGCACGGCGGCCTCGGCGTCCACCGCCCGGAAGGTCAGGCCCCGGGCTCCCTCCCGGGCCAGCACCTCGATCGCGGCATCGACCAGGGCGGCGCGCCGCTCGTCGTTCCGTCTCGCCATGGACACCCTCCCGTCGCGTCATCGGACCACTCCGGCGAGAGTACTACGCGTGAAGTTGTCGCGAGGGGCGGCGGGAAGCCGCCGTCCCTCGCCGCGACCCGGGCACCGCCCGGCCACGGCGAACGCGGCCCGTGACCGAGCCCATAGGGTTTGCGTAGCCACCCGGTAGCGCAGTGTCAGTGCTTGCCCCTAGGCTGTTGCGCATGTCCCCGAGTTCATCAGCCCCTGGTTCCGTGCGGTCTGCCGCCGAGTTGAACGAGCAGATCCGGGCTCTGTGGCTGCGCGCGGGCGGGTCGCTGTCGGCCCAGGAGCGGGCGGAGTACGAGCTGTTGGTGGTCGAGTGGGCCGCGGCCATCCGCGGGGAGGTCGTCAAGGCGGCCTGAGGCCGGCCCGTCGCGGCACACCGCCCGGCCCGGCCCCCGCACTGCCGCCGACCCCGCCCGACCGAACCCGACCGGACCCGACCGGCCCTCCTGTCCGAACCGCGCGTGGCGCGCTACGACGGCACCACGACCCCGTCGTGCGCCTCGTCCGCCCCCGACCCCTCGGCCGGGTCGGTGAGCTGCTCGCGCACGTAGTTCCAGACCACCGCGAGCAGTGCCGCGACCGGCACCGCGAGCAGGCTGCCGACGATCCCGGCCAGACTGCCGCCGAGCGTCACCGCCAGCAGGACCACCGCCGCGTGCAGGCCGAGCCCCCGGCTCTGGATCATCGGCTGGAAGACGTTGCCCTCCAGCTGCTGCACCACGACGATGATGGCCAGCACGATCAGCGCGTCCGTCAGACCGTTGGAGACCAGCGCGATGAGGACCGCGACGAATCCGGCGAACAGCGCGCCCACGATCGGCACGAACGCGGAGACGAAGGTCAGCACCGCGAGCGGAAGCACCAGCGGCACGTCCAGGATCCACAGCCCGAGACCGATGAGCACCGCGTCGAGCAGACCCACGACCGCCTGCGACCGGACGAACGCGCCCAGCGTGTCCCAGCTGCGGGCGGCCACCGTCGGAACGTCCGCGGCGAACCGGCCGGGCAGCTGACGGGCCAGCCAGGGCAGGAACCGGGGGCCGTCCTTGAGGAAGAAGAACATCAGGAAGACCGCCAGGACCGCGGTGACCAGGCCGTCGACCACCGTGCTCACTCCCGTGACGACGGTGGTGACCACGCTCCCCAGACCGTCCTGGGCGCGGGCGACCCCGGTGTCGAAGGCCTTGTCGATCTGGTCGTCACCGATGTTCAGCGGCGGCCCGGCGGCCCATTCGCGCACCCTCTGCAGGCCTTCGACGACCCCGTCGGTCAAGTCCCCGGACTGGGAGGCCACCGGCACCGCGATCAGCGCCACGGTCCCCGCGGCGACCAGGAGGAACAGGACGGTCACCAGCGACGCGGCGAGGGCGGGCGGCCAGCCGCGCCGGCGCAGGTAGCGCGTCGGAGGCCAGGTCAGGGTGGTCAGGAACAGGCCGACGACGAGCGGCCACACGATCGACCACATCTGCCCCAACAGCCACAGCGCGACCGCGAGCCCCACGAGGAGCAGCAACAACTCGGCGGATATGCGCGCCGACGCGCGGAGCGCGGCGCGGGTCCTCGTGGAACTCAACGTGGCAGACATGGGGCTCACCCTATGGGTACGCCGACCGGGGGGACGCCGGCCGGGGTCACGCAGGGCGGGGCCGGCCGGGCGGGGGCCGGCCCGGTTCCCCACGGGAGGTCTTCGGCGGGTTCGCCGCGCCGATCGGGCGGACGTACCCGCACGGCCCTTGGCGCGGCGCCCGCCGTGCCCAACACTCGGGCCATGACGCAGCGTGTGGAACTCGCGGCCGTACTGGACCGCCTGGCCGTCGACGGACTGATCACCGACTACGCGGTCGCCCTCGACGACGGCGACTGGGCGGCCTACCGGGCCCTGTTCACCCCCGGCGGGCGGGCGGACCACCGCTCGGCCGGCGGCATCGAGGGAGAGGTGGGGAAGGTCGCCGCCTGGCTGGAGGAGAACATGCGGCTGTTCCCGGTGCGCCAGCACCTGATCGTCAACCGCCGGCTGCGCTTCGGGGTCCTGGAACAGGACCTGGGCGACACCGCCCGCGTCCAGGCCGACTACCTGAACCCGATGCGGTCGGCGGGCGGGGAGGAGGAGGCCGCCGGAACGCCTGACCTCGTGTCCGGCGGCCGGTACGACTTCGCCCTGCTGCGGACGGAGGACGGCTGGCGGGTGCGCGAGGTCGTGGTGCGGGAGAAGTGGCGCCGGCTGCCGGGCCGGGACGTCGCCGGCTGACCGGACGGCGCCGCTTCGCCGCCCCTCGCCCCTCTCGCCCCTCTCGCCCTTCTTGCCCTTCCTGCCCTTCCTGCCCTTCTTGCCCCCGGGACCATCTGGCCGGAGATCGCCCCGGGCGCGCACACTGGAGCGACCACGGGGTAGGGAGGTGCCGTATGAAGACGTTCGGTCACTGGCTCTCCTCCCCGTGGCGGCGCTCGGCCCTCGTGGCCCTGGCAGGCGCGCTGCCCGTCCCGGCCTTCCCGGCACCCGGCCTGTGGTGGTGGGCGTACGCCGCGCTGGTCCCCTGGCTCCTGCTGGCGCGTTCGGCGGCCACGGGCAGGCGGGCCCTGTACGACGGCTGGGCCGGCGGGTTCGGGTTCATGCTGTCGATGCACGTGTGGCTGCTGCCGAGCCTGCACGTCTTCACCCTGGTCCTCGCCGCCCTGCTGGGCGCGCTGTGGGCGCCGTGGGGCTGGCTGGCCCGCCGTTTCCTCGGCGGGGTGCCCTCGCGGGGCCGGGCCGGAGCCGCGCTGCTGGTGCTGCCCTCGGGCTGGCTGGCCGTGGAGCTGGTCCGTTCCTGGCAGGGGCTGGGCGGGCCGTGGGGTGTGCTCGGGGCCAGTCAGTGGCAGGTGGAGCCGGCGCTGCGGCTGGCGTCGGTCGGCGGGGTGTGGCTGCTGAGCCTGCTGGTGGTGGCGGTGAACGTCGCCCTCGCCCTGCTCGTCGCGGTGCCGGCACACCGGGTGCCGGCCGTCGCCGCCCTGCTGGCGACGGCCGCCGCGACCTCCGCCGCATGGGCGTGGTCGCCGCGGCCGGAGACCGGCGGGCAGGCGCGGACGGCCGTCGTCCAGGCCGGTGTCGTCGACGGGCCCGAGCGCCGCTTCGACCGCGAGGAGCAGCTGACCCGCCGGCTGGTCGGGCAGGACGTCGACCTGATCGTCTGGGGGGAGAGCAGCGTCGGGCACGACCTGGCCGACCGTCCCGACCTGGCGCGCCGGCTGGCCGCGCTGTCGCGCGCGACCGGCGCCGACATCCTGGTCAACGTGGACGCCCGCCGGTCCGACCGGCCCGGCATCTACAAGAGTTCGGTCCTGGTCGGACCGGACGGACCGACCGGCGACCGGTACGACAAGATGCGGCTGGTGCCGTTCGGTGAGTACGTCCCCGCCCGGTCGCTGCTGGGCTGGGCCACGTCCGTCGGCAAGGCGGCCGGCGAGGACCGGCGGCGCGGCACGGAGCAGGTCGTGATGAACACCGGGTCGGGCCTGCGCATCGGCCCGCTGGTGTGCTTCGAGACGGCGTTCCCCGACATGAGCCGCCATCTCGTCGAGGACGGCGCCGACGTCCTGGTCGGCGAGTCGTCGACGTCGACGTTCCAGGACAGCTGGGCCCCCGCGCAGCACGCCTCGCTGGGCGCCCTGCGGGCCGCGGAGACCGGCCGCCCCTTCGTGCACGCGACGCTGACGGGCGTCTCGGCGGTGTACGACGCGAGCGGCGGGCGGCTCGGCCCGCGGCTGGGGACGGACGCGAGCACCGTCGCCGTCTACGAGGTGCCGCTGGCGCACGGTGTCACCCCGTACGCCCGCTTCGGCGACTGGCCGGTCCACGCCGCCCTGCTCGTCCTGCTCGGACTCGGTGCGGTGGAGGGGACGCGGGCGGTCAGATCGCGCCGGAACGCTCCCGCACCGCTCGGACCACCCGCTCGCACAGTTCGTGAGTCGCCAGCGCGTCCCGGGCGCTGAGCGTCCTTCCCGCCCGGACGGCGTCGAGGAAGGCCCCCGCCGCCTGCTCGATGCCGCGCTGGCGGGCCACCGGCACCCAGTCGCCGCGCCGCCGCACGGTCGGCTGCCCCTTGTGGTCGATCACCTCGGCGAGGTTGACCACCTGGCGCTTGGTGTCCTGGCCGGACACCTCGAGGATCTCCTCGTTGGACCCGCTGAGCCGGTTCATCACCCCGAGCGCGGTGAAGCCGTCGCCGGAGAGCTGGAGGACGACGTGGTGCAGCAGCCCGTCCTCGACGCGGGCCCGCACGGTCACGTCCTCGACGGGTCCCGGGACGAGGAAGCGCAGGGTGTCGACGACGTGGATGAAGTCGTCGAGGATCGTCACCCGCGCCTCCTCGGGCAGGCCGACCCGGTTCTTCTGCATCAGGACCAGCTCGCGCGGGTGGTCGGCGCACTGCGCGTACCCGGGGGCGAACCGCCGGTTGAAGCCCACGGCCAGGCTGGTCCCGCGCTCCTCCGCGAGCGCGACGAGCCGCTCGGAGTCGGCGAGTTCGTACGCCAGCGGCTTGTCGACGTAGGTCGGGACGCCCGCCTCCAGGAGCCGGGTGACGATCTCGGGGTGGACGGCGGTGGGGGCGTGCACGAAAGCGGCGTCCAGGCCCTGGGCGAGCAGTGCGTCGAGGTCGCGGTGGCGCTGCCCGGCCGGCAGGCGCAGGCCGTCGGCGACCCGGTCCAGGGTGGCCGGGGTGCGCGTCTGGAGATGGAGTTCGATCCCGGGCAGCGCGCCGAGCACCGGCAGGTACGCCTTCTGCGCGATGTCGCCGAGTCCGATGCAGCCGACCTTCACGGGGGCTCCTTCACTGCTGGTCCGCGCCTGTCTGCACGGCAGCATACGGGGCCCGGGGCGGCGGCCCGCGGGCGCTCCCGCCGGGGCCCGCGGCAGGAGACCGGGCCGACGGCGGGCCCGCCGCCGCGTACGGCGGCGACGGCCGGGGCCCTCCTGCCCGCCGGCCTCCCCTGCGGACCTCCCCCGCCGGCCTTCTCCACGGGCCTCCGCCCGGCGGCCTCCCCCACGGGCCTCCGCCCGGCGGAAAACGCGTGGCGGCGAAGGGCCCGCCGGGCGACCATGCGGGTATGACGACCGAGCGCGCCGAACCCGTCCAGAACGCCGACGAACGCACCATGCTGGAAGGCTGGTTGGACTACCACCGGCAGACCCTCGCGTGGAAGTGCGAGGGCCTCGGGGACGACCAGCTCCGCACCGCGTCCGTCCCGCCCTCCGAACTGTCCCTGATGGGGCTGGTGCGGCACATGGCGGAGGTCGAGCGCAACTGGTTCCGCAGGGTTCTCGTGGCCGACGGGGCCGGCCCGATCCACTACACCGACGAGGACCGCGACGGCGAGTTCCACCTCACCGAGGAGGACACCTGGCAGGAGGCGTACGCCGGCTGGCAGGCCGAGATCGCGATCGCCCGGCGCAACGCGGCCGGCTTCCGGCTGGACGAACTCTCCCGCGGCGGCAGCCGGTCCACCGGGGAACCGTTCAGCCTGCGCTGGATCTACACGCACATGATCGAGGAGTACGCGCGGCACAACGGCCACGCCGACCTGCTGCGCGAGCGGATCGACGGCGTCACCGGCGACTGACGCCGCGTCAGCCCGCGTACCGCGCATCCTCCCCGAGGGGCACGCGATCACCCGTACGGGGCATCCTCCGCCGGTCCGCCGTGCCTCCGCGAGCCGGAGCCAGCAGAGTGGCGCGGGTGCAGCGAACGACGACTACCGCAACGCTTCTGGTGACCGTGGCCGTCACGGCCCTCGCCGGATGCGTGACCGTCCGGTACCCGCCCGTCCGCCCGCCCGCGGCCCCGGCCCAGCCGTCCGTGCCACGGCCCGACGGACGGGCCGGGACGCAGGTGGTGCAGGCGCCGGCCCGGGAGGCCCTGGAGATGGTCGGGACGGAGCCGGGGCGGGAGTCGGGCCCGGCGTCACCACGGCGGGCGGCCCCCGCGGCACCCGTCGCGCCCGCCGGACGTCCCCCGTCCGCCCGCCCCCGCCCGCCGGCCCCGGCGCGCCCGGAACGCCGTCCCCCCGCCCGGCCGCGCGTCGAGGTCCCCGCCGTGCGGGAGGGGGCGCGCGGCAAGGCCGACGTGTGCGGTCTCGGCAGGAAGTACGGGGGCTGGCGGCCGGGCAGCCCGGAGTCCGTGATCTGCGAGGGCACCTACGGTCGCTGAGGCTCCGCCGCCCCGCCTACTCGGACCGCGGGTGGTCCTGACCGCCCTCCCCCAGCCGCAGCTCCATCCGGCTGATGGCCGCCCGCACGCCGTCGCCGTAGGGGTCGTCGCCGAGTCCCCGGGCGGCTCTGCGGGCCTTGCGCACGTGGGTGCGGGCGGCTTCGGTACGGCCGAGTTTGACGTAGTCCGCCGCGAGGTTGAGGTGGAGCGAGGGGTACAGCGCCCGCACGGCGGGCGCCCGCTCGTGCTCCTCGGCGGCGGTCAGCGCCCTCAGGTCCCAGGCGAGTTCGTCGAAGGGGTCGTCCTGGGTGTCGGCGAGATAGTGGGCGACGGTGCAGCGGTGCAGTGCGTCGCCCTCCTCCCCGAGCTCCTCCCACAGCTCCAGCAGGCGCCGTCCGGCCTCCTCCCGGTCTCCCCCGTGGTGCAGCATCACCAGCTGCCCGATCCGGGTCAGCACGGCGTCCGGCGCCGCCTGTTCCTGCCGATGCTCCGCCACGAACCCTCCTTGCGTTGTTGCGAAGACGCTAACCGCAGGCGCCGGGGATCCCGGTCAGGCGGCACCGGGCCGGTCCGCCGGGGGAACCGGCCCGGCGGGGATCAGGTCAGGTCCGGCACCGTCCAGTCGATCGGCTCGTGGCCCTGCCGGGCCACCGCCTCGTTGATCTGCGTGAAGGGACGGGAGCCGAAGAACTTCTTCGCCGACAGGGGTGAGGGGTGCGCGCCCTTCACCACCGCGTGCCGGGTCTCGTCGATCAGGGGCAGCTTCTTCTGCGCGTAGTTCCCCCACAGGACGAAGACCGCCGGGTCGGGCCGCTCGGCCACGGCCCGGATCACCGCGTCGGTGAACCTCTCCCAGCCCTTGCCCTTGTGCGAGTTGGCCTCGCCGGCGCGGACCGTGAGGACCGCGTTGAGCAGCAGCACGCCCTGCTGGGCCCACGGCATCAGATAGCCGTTGTCCGGGATCGGGGTGCCCAGCTCGGCGTGCATCTCCTTGTAGATGTTGCGCAGCGACGGCGGGATCCTCACCCCGGGCCGCACCGAGAAGCACAGGCCGTGTCCCTGGCCCTCGCCGTGGTAGGGGTCCTGGCCGAGGATCAGGACCTTCACCCGGTCGTACGGCGTCGCGTCGAGCGCGGCGAAGACCTCCTCGCGCGGAGGGTAGACGGGACCCTCGGCCCGCTCCTGCTCGACGAACTCCGTCAGCTCCTTGAAGTAGGGCTGCTGCAGCTCGTCGCCCAGGACCTTGCGCCAGGTCTCGGGCAGCATGGCGATGTCGGTCACGTCAACGTCCTCCGTCGTGCGGTCGCTTACCGGCCACAGAACCTACAGGTGACCACTGACAACGGCGGCCGTGGTGCGCCTACCAGCTGGTCTTGCGGGACAGCTCCCACACCATCATGATCGTCGACGGGTCCAGCGCGCGCTCGCCGCCGGAGACGTCCTCGTTCGCGGCGATGTACTGCTTGCCCTGCCACAGCGGCAGCAGCCGGGCGTCGTCGACGAGGATCTGCTGGGCCTCCTGGAAGTCCTTCACCACGTTGGCGCGGTCGCTCTCCTGGCGGGAGCGGGGCAGCAGCACCTGGGTGATCTGCTTCTCCGGGTAGGGCGTGCCGAGCGCGTTCTGCTCGCCGACGAAGGGGGCGATGAAGTTGTCGGCGTCCGGGAAGTCGGGGGCCCAGCCGCGGCCGAAGACCGGGTACTCGCCCTTCTGGTAGCCCACGACGTAGGTCTTCCAGGGGCGGCTCTTGAGGGTGACCTCGAAGAGGCCCGACTTCTCCAGCTGGGCCTTGAGCTCCTTGAACTCCAGGGCCGTGTCGGAGCCGTAGCGGTCGGTGGTGTACCAGAGCGTGAGCGGCACGGGACCGGTGATGCCGGCGTCGTCGAGGATCGCGCGGGCCTTGCCCGGGTCGGGGTCGCCGAAGTCGTCGAAGAAGCCGGTGGTGTGGCCGGTCAGGCCCTTGGGGACCATCGAGTACAGCGGGTCGACGGTGTCCTTGTAGACCTTGTGGGCGAGCGCGGCCCGGTCGACGACCTGGGCGACGGCCCGGCGCACGGCCAGCTTGTCCGACCACTTGTCCTTGGGGTTGAACACCAGGTAGTTGATGTTGCTGGCGGCGCCCTCGACGAGCTGGAGCCCCTCGTTCTCCTCGCCCTTGTTCTCCAGGGCGACGATGTCGTCGGCGGCGAGGCCCTGGTAGGTGATGTCGATCTGCTTGCCCCGCAGGGCCTTGACCATCTCGCCGGAGTCCTGGAAGTAGCGGATGGTCACGGCGTCGTTCTTGCGGTCGGCCGCGCCCTTGTAGCGGTCGTTGCGGACGAGTTCCGCCCGGTCGCCCTCCTTGTAGTCCTTCAGGTCGTACGGACCGGAGCCGACGATGCCGGCGTCCTTGCGCACCGCCTTGGCGGGGTAGTCGTCCGGGGCGACGAGGGACATGCCGGGGGTGGCGAGCACGAACGGGAAGGTGGCGTCGGCCTTGTTGAGCCGGAAGACGACCTCGCGGTCACCGACGGCCTCGACCCGGTCGAGGCTGCCGAGCAGCCCCGCGGGGCCGGTGGGCGCGTTGATGGCGAGGATCCGGTCGAAGGTGTGCTTCACGGCCTCGGCGTCGAGCTTGTCCCCGTTGGAGAAGGAGAGGCCCTCCCGCAGCTCGCAGCGGTACGTCCGGCTGCTGCGGTCGGTGAACTCGCACGTGGCGGCGTCGGGCTGGGGCGTCGTCGCGCCGTTGGGGTACGACAGCAGCGTCTGGTAGACGTTGCGGAACAGCTCCCAGGAGCCGTCCCAGGAGGCGGCGGGGTCCAGCGTGCTGGGAGCGCTGGTGGTGCCCACGACGATCGGCCCGGCGTCGTCGGAGCCTTCCTCTCCCAGGAGGCTGCACCCGGCCACCAGGGATATGGACACGATCGCCGCGACCTGCTGCAAGGATCGGTTCCGGTTGAACACGCGCACGCTCCTCGATCTGCCATGCCAAGGGTTGGCAGACCATACCGCAGCACCAGGCCGACTGAACCCGCTCCAAACATCACGTTATGGATCACGGGAAATGACGACGTTGTCGTGACTTTGTGTGATGTCCGGACGGCCGCACGGGCGCCGCCTCCGGTGTCGGAGGCGGCGCCCGTGCGGTGGGTGCGGCGGGGCCGTGCGGTGGGTACGGGGGGCCGTCAGGCCACGCCGGCGTTGAGGAACATGCCTCCGTCGACGACGAGGGTCTGACCGGTGACCCAGTCCGACTGCTCCGAGGTGAGGAACGCGGCGGCGCCCCCGATGTCGGAGGGCACGCCGAGCCGGGCCAGCGGGTAGGCGGCGGCCGCCTCGGCCTCCCGGCCCTCGTACAGGGCCTGCGCGAACTTGGTCTTCACCACGGCCGGGGCGATGGCGTTGACCCGCACCCCGGGCGCGAACTCGTGCGCCAGCTGCTGCGTCAGGTTGATCACCGCGGCCTTGCTCACGCCGTACGCCCCGATGAAGGGCGAGGGCGCGAGGCCCGCGACCGAGGCGATGTTGACGATGGCGCCGCCGTTGTCCTTCTGCCAGGCGTGCCAGGTGCGCTGGGCGAAGCCGAGCGCCGAGATCACGTTGGTCTCGAACACCTTGCGCGCCACGTTCAGGTCGAGGTCGGCGATCGGCCCGAACACCGGGTTCGTACCGGCGTTGTTGATCAGGTGGTCGACGCGACCGAAGGCCTCCATCGTGCGCTCGACGGCGATCGCCTGGTGCGCCTCGTCGTGGGCCTTGCCGGCGACACCGATGACGCGGTCGGCGCCGAGCCTGTCGACGGCCTCCTTGAGGGCGTCCTCGTTGCGTCCGGTGATGCAGACCCGGTCGCCACGGGCGACGAGCGCCTCGGCGACGCCGTAGCCGATGCCGCGGCTGGCGCCCGTGACGAGGGCGACCTTGCCGGAGAGTGCGGGCAGTTCAGTCATGTCCGTGATCCCTGGGGGTCTAGTTGAGCGGTCCGCCGGCGACGTACAGCACCTGGCCGGAGACGAAACCGGCGGCCTCGCCGGTGAAGAACGCGATCGCGTTGGCGATGTCGTCGGGCTCGCCGACGCGCGCCACCGGGATCTGGGTGGCGGCGGCGGCCTTGAACTCCTCGAAGCCCATGCCGACGCGGGCGGCGGTCGCGGCCGTCATGTCGGTGGCGATGAAGCCCGGGGCGACGGCGTTGGCGGTGACGCCGAACTTGCCCAGCTCGATGGCGAGGGTCTTGGTGAAGCCCTGCAGACCGGCCTTGGCGGCGGAGTAGTTGGCCTGGCCCCGGTTGCCGAGCGCGGAGGACGAGGAGAGGTTGACGATCCGGCCGAAGCCGGCGTCGACCATGTGCTTCTGGACCGCCTTGGTCATCAGGAACGAACCGCGCAGGTGCACGTTGAGCACCGTGTCCCAGTCGCCGGCGCTCATCTTGAACAGCAGGTTGTCGCGGAGCACGCCCGCGTTGTTGACGAGGATCGTCGGGGCGCCCAGCTCCTCGACGACGCGCGCGACGGCCGCCTCGACCTGGGCCTCGTCGGAGACGTCGGCGCCGACCGCGATCGCCCGGCCGCCCGCCGCGGTGATCTTCTCGACGGTGTCCTTGCAGGCTGCCTCGTCGAGGTCGATCACCGCGACCGCGCGGCCCTCGGCGGCCAGCCGTACGGCGGTGGCGGCACCGATGCCGCGCGCCGCGCCCGTGACTACTGCGACCCGCTGCTCTGTGGTGGACATTGCTGCTTCTCCTCGCCCTCGAGAATGTACGTCCGTGTGGGGAGCGACCGTCCTGATCACCGTCGATTCGGTGAGCGACCGCTTAGTACCTTCGGCAGACGTGACGCTAGAAGCCTTGGCACCCGGTGTCAACGCCACACGGGGGCGGTGTGATCCATCACCCGGACGGTCATCTCACCAGGAGGTCCAGCAGGCGATCGGTCTCGGCCGCGGGATCGGTGGTGAGCCCGGTGTGCACGGGCCCCGGCCGGACGACCGTCGAGCGGGGCGCGATCAGCCAGCGGAACCTCCGTCCGGCGTCGTCGTGCGCCGCCTGTCCGGCCGCCTCGCCGCCGCCGCACAGGTCCTCCACGGCGCGCAGCGCGGCGCGCACCCCGGCCACGTCCGCGGCCGGGTCCAGCGCCAGCAGCCGGGCCTCGTCGAGGTGGGTGCGGGCGCCGACGTAGCCCTGGGCCCGGCAGTAGACGAGCACGCCCGCGTTGATGCGCTCGCCGCGCTCGACGCGGGGCACGATCCGCAGCAGGGCGTACTCGTAGACGTCCCGCTCGTTGGCCTCGCCGGCCCTGATGATGTGGCGCTCGTTCACCGGTCCCTCTCGATGCGTTCGTGGATGACGGTGGCGCGCGCGAGGAGGGGTGCCGCGTAGGCACGCCGGAGCGCGTCCGGGGTGTCGAAGCCGGGCTCGCCGGTCAGCCAGGCGTCGGGGATCTCGGCGGTGACCTCGGCGAGGAGGTCGGCGGTGACGAGGGGGGCCAGCTCGGCCGCGGCGGCCTCGACGTCCGGGCGGAAGCGGGCGAGGGCGTGGTCCGTGGCGTCGTAGGGGCGGGCCGCGGAGGTCCCGGCGGAGGGCCAGTTGTGGTGCCAGATCATGGTGGCGCCGTGGTCGATGAGCCACAGGTCGCCGCGGTGCACCAGCAGGTTGGGGTTGCGCCAGGAGCGGTCGACGTTGTTGACCAGCGCGTCGAACCAGACGATCCGCCCGGCTTCGGCGGGGTCGACCGGGAAGGCGAGCGGGTCGAAGCCGAGGGCTCCGGACAGGAAGTCCATGCCGAGGTTGGTCCCGCCGCTGGACCGGAGGAGGTTCTGCACCTGCTGTTCGGGTTCGCCGAGGCCCAGCACGGCGTCCAGTTCCACGGTGACCAGGCGCGGAACCCTCAGTCCCAGGCGGCGGGCGAGTTCTCCGCAGACGACCTCGGCGACGAGGGTCTTGCGGCCCTGCCCGGCGCCGGTGAACTTCAGGACGTAGGCGGCGAGGTCGTCGGCCTCGACGAGGCCCGGCAACGAGCCGCCCTCACGCAGGGGCGTGATGAAACGGGTCGCGATGACTTCCCTGAGCATCGCCCCAGGCTACCGGGGCCGCGCGGACCCGCGGGGCCCGGCCGACGGCTCCGCGGCAGCTGCGGCTCACGCCCGGCCCGTCCCGGACGGGCCGGGCTCCCGGCACGGTCCGAACGGGCCCGACCGCCGCTGAACGGGCGGCACCCGTGGCCCGTACCTCTCGGCACACCGTCGCATCCGCCCGAAGGGAACCCCAGCATGACCAGCGCATCGTTCCACCCCGCCTCGGGACCCGCCCGCCGCACCGTCGTCGCGGCAGCCGGAGCCGCGGGGCTCGCCGCCGCGCTGACCGCGTGCGGGGGCTCCGACGACGACTCGTCCGCTTCGGTGGACTCCTCGGGGGCGGCCGGCGGCGGTTCCGGGTCCGCTGCCGCCGGCGGCGGGGCCGCGGCGGGTGCGGCCCTGGCGACGACCGCGGACATCCCCGAGGGCGGCGGGAAGGTGTTCGCCGACCGGAAGGTGGTCGTCGTGCAGCCGACGGCGGGCGAGTACAAGGCCTACTCGGCGGTGTGCACGCACCAGGGCTGCGCGGTGAAGAGCATCGCCGACGGGGTCATCAACTGCCCCTGCCACAACAGCAACTTCTCCGTCGCCGACGGCAGCGTCAAGAGCGGCCCGGCGACGAAGCCCCTGCCCGAGGTGCCGATCAGCGTGAGCGGCGACTCGATCACGCTGGCCTGACGCGCCCGCCGCGTCCTGTCCGTCCCGTCCGTGCCTCCTCGCCCCGCCGCGCCGCGTCCGCCGCGTCCGCCGCGTCGCGTGAGGAGGACCGCCGTTGCGCGAGCGGGGATGAGGACCCATCCTGTGCGGGCGGACCGCCCTTTCCTGACGTGATGTCAGGGATGCCTCCGGCACGACGTGCGTGACGTGAGGGAAGCCGAGAGAGAAGAGGTACGGATGACCGTCACCCAGCGCAGGGGCCGGAAGATCATGATGTCTCCGGGCGAGGTGAGCGCGTTCCTCACCACCCAGCGCACCTGCCGGGTGGCCACCGTGTCCGCCGACGGCGCCCCGCACGTGAGCGCGCTGTGGTTCCTGTGGGACGGCTCCGCGCTGTGGCTGTACTCCGTGGTGCGCAGCAGGCGCTGGGCGGACCTGCGCCGGGACCCACGGGTCGCGATCGTGGTCGACAGCGGAGAGGAGTACGAGTCGCTGCGGGGCGTGGAGCTGTCCGGCACCGTGGAGTTCGTGGGCGAGATCCCGCGCACCGGCGGACTCTGCGCCGAACTCGACTCCGTGGAGACGCTGTTCGCCCGCAAGAACTTCGGTCTGGACGCCATGCCGCACGACGGACGGCACGCGTGGGTGCGGCTGCGCCCGGAGAAGATCGTGTCGTGGGACTTCCGCAAGCTGGCCGACCTGTAGGGGCCGGCCCCGTCGGTCCACGGTGTGTCGGCCGGCGGCGGACCGGCGGGCCGCCCCGGTCCTGCGGCAGTCGGCTTGCGGGACACGGGTCGGCGGGAGCCGGGCCGTCGACGGCGGGCCGGCGGCAGGTCCTCGGGAGCCGGGCCGGCGGCAGGCCCGCGGGAGCAGGACCGGCCGGCGGCCGGCCGGTGTCAGCCGAGGTTGTCGGCGGCCGACTTCAGCGCCCGCACCGCCGCCCTGATCGACGGGCGGCGGTCGGCGTCCGCCCGCCACAGTGCGTAGACGTGCCGGCGCAGCCGCTGCCGGAGCGGGACCATGACGATTCCCTCCGGCACCGGGTGGCGTCCGAGCAGCGGGGCGATGCACACTCCCAGCCCGGCCGCCACCAGGCCCAGTTGGGTGTGCGTCTCGGCCGCCCGGTGGCCGACGATCGGCTCGACGCCCCGCGAGCGGAGCGTGAACATCAGCCACTCGTGGCAGAACTCGCCGTCGGCCCAGGTGATCCACTCGTCCCCGGCGAACTCCGTGAGGTCCACCTCGTCCCGCCCCGCGAGCGGGTGCCCGGCCGGCATCGCCACGTCGGCGGGGTCGTCCAGGATCGGCGCCTTGACCAGCCCGTCCGGTACCGGCATCGGCTTGTTGTACCAGTCCAGGACGACGGCGAGGTCGAGGTCGCCGCGGATCACCCCGGCGATCCCGCGCTCCGGCTCCAGTTCGCAGGAGCGCACGCGGAGCCCCGGGTGCTCCCCGCGCAGACCGGCGAGCGCGGTGGGGAACAGCCCGCGCGCGGCGGTCGGGAACGCCGACAGCCTCAGCTCCCCCACCACCTGGCCGCGCTGGGCCTCCAGGTCCGACTGGGCCAGCTCGACCTGCGAGAGGATGCGGGCCGCGTGGTCGGCGAGCAGCCGGCCCGCGTCCGTGAGCCGGACGCCCCGCCCGTTCTTGGCGAGGAGCCGCTGGCCGACCTCGCGTTCCAGTTTGGCCATCTGCTGCGAGACGGCCGAGGTGGTGATGTGCAGCCCCGCGGCGGCGCCGCTGACCGAGCCGTGCCGGGCGAGGGCGTCGAGGGTACGCAGGCGCTCCAGATTCAACATGTAAGCGATGCTACGAAATATTGCTCGCGAATTCTCGCTTGTGCTACGACGTCGTTGTCGGGGACGGTGAGGACCATGACCACCGCCGCCACCACGGGTTCTCCGTCCGCGCCCACGCCCGCCTCCGCATCCGCGCCCGTCCCCACCCCGGTGCCCGCCTCCGCGCCGGCGCCCGGCGCAGCCTCCCCGTCCACGTCCACGCCCACGGACGTCCGGCCGGCCGGCCGCCCCCGCGGCACCCTGGACTGGCGGCTGCGCTTCGGGTTCCTCTCCCTGATCTGGGGCTTCAGCTTCCTGCTCATCAAGGTGGGCACGGGAAGCTACGCGCCGTTCCAGGTCACGCTCGGCCGGCTGGCGTTCGGCACGGCGGTGCTGGCGGTGGCCATCGCGGTGAAGCGGGACCGGCTGCCGCGCGGGGCCCGCACCTGGGCGCACCTGACCGTCGCCGCGCTGCTCCTGAACGCGCTGCCGTTCTCCCTGTTCGCCTACGCGGAACTGACCATCCCGTCCACCCTGGCGGGCATCTGCAACGCGACCTCGCCGCTGTGGGGCATGGCCCTGTCCCTGGTGGCCCTCTCCGAGGACCGGCCCACCCGGGTGAGGGTGGCGGGCCTCGGCCTCGGCTTCCTCGGCGTGCTGACGGTCCTGGGTGCCTGGCAGGGCTTCAGCGGGCTCGACGCCCGCGGCACGGCGCTGGCGCTGCTGGCCTCGCTGAGCTACCCGATCGGATGGATCTACGTCCGCCGCACCCTGGCCGGCACCGGCAGCTCGGCTCTGTCGATGACCGGCGCCCAGCTGTTCCTGGCCACCCTGCAACTCGCCGTGGTCACCCCGTTGTTCACCACGTTCCCGACGCGCTTCCCGCTGCTGCCGCTGCTGGCGGTCGCCGCCCTGGGCGCCCTGGGCACCGGCCTGGCCCTCCTGATCCAGTACGGCCTGGTCACCGAGGTCGGCCCGACGACCGCCCAGATGGTCACCTACTTCATCCCGGTCATCGCGACGGCGGCGGGCGTGGCCCTGCTCGGCGAGTCCCTGACCTGGTCGACACCGGTGGGAGCGGTGATCGTCCTGGCGGGAGCGGCGCTGACCCAGGTGCGGCCCAAGGCGTAGCACCCGGGCACGGACGCGGAGGAGCAGCGGACGGGGAGCCGCGGATGAGGAGCGACGGACGAGAAGGCGGACGAAAGGGGCGCGGGGAAAAGGGCGCGGGAACGACGTCACCGGTGCACGCCGAGGCGTGCGCCGGTGGCGCGGCCCGGGCCCCCGCTACACGACCCCCCGCCCCCTCCCCACCCGTACCGCCGAGGCCACCGCGTCCGCCAGGGCCTCCGCCTCCCCCTCCCCCAGCGTCGACACGGTGATCCGGATGCCGGGCGGAGCCGCGAGCCGGAACCGCGCGCCGGGCGCGACCGCCCATCCCGCGTGCAGCAGCCGCGCCACCGCCCCGGTCTCGTCGGGCACCGGGACCCACACGTTCATCCCGCAGCGGCCCCACGCCGCGATCCCCCGCTCGGCCAGCGCGCCGATCAGCGCGTCCCGGCGCCTGCCGTACGCCCCCGCGACCGCCGCGGTGTCCACCGCGCCGTCGGCCCACAGCCGCACGACGGCCCGCTGGGTGATCCTGCTGACCCAGCCGGGCCCGAGGCGTTGGCGCCCGCGGACCCGGTCGAGGGTGACCTCGTCGCCGGTGAGGACGGCGAGCCGCAGGTCGGGGCCGTAGGCCTTGGCGACGGAGCGGACGAAGGCCCAGTGCCGGGTGACGCCCGCGAGGGGATGCAGGGGCAGGTCGACGATCCGGTGACCGTGGTCGTCCTCGACGAGCAGGGTCTCCGGAAACCGGCGCAGCACGGCCCGCAGGGCCCGCGCGCGGGCGGCGCCGAGCACGGCGCCGGTCGGGTTCTGCGCCCGGTCGGTCACGATCAGGGCGCGTGCGCCGGACGACAGGGCGCGGTCCACGTCCTGCGGGAGCGGTCCGTCGTCGTCGAGACCCACCGGGACGGTGCGCAGGCCGAGTGCCGGGACGAGGTCGAGGAGCGAACCCCAGCCGGGATCCTCGACGGCCACCGTGTCGCCGGGCCTGAGGTGCGCGGCGAGCACCCGCTCGACGGCGTCGAGCGAGCCGGAGGTGACGGCCACCGGCCCGGCCGGGACCCCGTCGGCGTCCAGCTCGGCGCGGGCCCGCCGGGCCAGTTCGGGTTCGACCGGCTCGTCCCCGTAGAGGACCGGTTGCCGGTCGCCCCGGTCGGCGGCCCGGGCGAACGCCGGACCGAGCGGCGGCAGCAGCGCGGGGTCCGGATTGCCCGCCGACACGTCCCGCACCCCCTCCGGCACCTCCACCCGGACGGACTCGCGGCCGGTCGTGGCCGGCTTGGACCGCACTCTGCTGCCCCGCCGGCCGTCGGTCTCGATCACCCCGCGCTCGCGCAGGGTGCGGTAGGCGGCCGCGACGGTGTTCGGGTTCACCCCGAGCCGCTCGGCCAACTCCCGCATCGGGGGCAGAAGTCGCCCGGGCTCCAGCTCACCGGCGCCCACCGCCCGCTCGACGCTCGCGGAGATGTCGGCTGCGCGCCGCCCTTTGATCGGATACTCTCCTAGCACAAACACGATTATGCACTAGTGCAATGGAGAGCGCCATGCAGGGGACCACGCAGCCGCAGGGAACCGCGCCGTCGACGCCGCCGGCCGCCTACACCCCGACCGACCGCACGGTCCCCACCCGGTCCGCCGAGCGGGCCTCCTACGACAGGGACCTGGTGCACGCGATACTCGACGAGGGGTACGTCTGCCACCTGGGCTTCGTCCGCGACGGCGTGCCGGTGGTGCTGCCCACGCTCTACGGCCGGGTCGGCGAGACGCTCTACGTGCACGGGTCGACGGGCTCGCGCCCGCTGCGGATGACGGGGCGGGCCGCCCCGGGTCTGCCGGTGTGCCTGACGGTGACGCACGTCGACGGACTGGTGCTGGCCCGCTCGGCCTTCCACCACTCGGTCAACTACCGCTCCGTCGTCGTGCACGGCCTCGCCCACGACGTGACCGACCACGAGGAGAAGCTCCTGGCCCTGGACGCCCTGGTGGACCACGTCGTCCCCGGCCGTGCCGCGGACTCCCGGCCCGCGAACAAGAAGGAGCTGGCCGCCACCGCGGTCATCCGCATCGACCTGAACGAGGTCTCGGCCAAGACCCGCACCGGCGGCG
This sequence comes from Streptomyces sp. NPDC014882, assembly GCF_043081325.1. Lineage (NCBI taxonomy): Bacteria > Bacillati > Actinomycetota > Actinomycetes > Kitasatosporales > Streptomycetaceae > Streptomyces > Streptomyces sp. NPDC014882. The sequence continues at coordinate 39,303 of NZ_JBIBWL010000004.1, read as the reverse complement.
TGAACGAGGAGCCCGAGGACCTCGCCCTCCCGCACTGGGCCGGCGTGATCCCCCTCCGCAAGGGCTACGGCACCCCGGTCCCGGAGGCCGACCTGCCGCCCGGCACCGGACTCCCCGCCTACCTCGGGGCCCTGTGATACTGATCCGGCCCTGGGACGCGCCCCACGACGACGCCGAGCGGCAGCGGTGGCCGGCCGCGCACGGCTTCGGCCGGCTCGCCGTCAACGGCCTTCCGGGCGGGGCCCCGTGGGTCCGGCCCCCGCACTTCGCCCACGACGCCGGCCGCGGCGAGGCCGCCGCCCACCTCGCCCGGCCGAACCCGCTGTGGGCGGCCCTGGAGGCCGGCCCCGAGGTCGTGCTCAGCGTGGTCGACGACCACGTGTACGTTCCCGGCCCCTGGCAGGCGCCGCCGGAGGAGCCGGCCGAGCACGGCACCCCGACGAGTTTCCACACGGCGGTCCAACTGCGCTGCACGGCTCACCCGGTCGACGACCCGGAGGCCGAGGCCGGCCTGCTGAACCGGCAGACGGGCCACTTCCAGCCGGAGGGCGGCTCCGCCCGGGTCGCGGCGGGCGAGGTGCCGTACGGCCGTCCGCTCTCCGGGATCCGCGGGATCCGGCTCGAGGTGACGGGCGTACGGGCCGAGTTCGAGTACGCGGACCACCGGCCCGCCGGAACCCGGGAGCGCATCGCGGCGGGCCTCGCGGCACGCGGCGGTCCGGGCGACGCGGCGGCCCGCGAGCACCTGCTGCGCCGCGGCCCCGGGGCGTGACGGCGGGGCCGCGGAAGCCGGGTCCGGTTCTCCCGGCGTACCGGGCGGGCCGGCCGGTGCGCCGGGGCCGCACGGTCCGCCCGGCGGACCTCCGCCCTCGCTCGAGCCCCCGTCAGGTCGCCGTCCCGCGGGCGGACAGCTCCCGCTCCGGGCCGCCTGCGGCCATCGGGTCCGGGGAACCCTTGGCGGGGGCGGACGACTGGGCGATGAACGCGCCCAGCAGGACGACCGCGCCCCCGACGACCTGCGGCGGCGAGAGGTGCTCGCCGAGCAGGACCCAGGCGAGCACGGTGGCGATGACCGCCTCCAGGCAGGCCACGACACCCGCCACCTGCGGGGAGAGCCGGCGCACGGAGACCACGCCGGTGACGTACGCGACGACCGTGGCGATCAGGACGATCCAGCCGAGCAGCAGCCAGGCCGGGACCTCGGTGCCGTCCATCGCGGCGGTGCCCGTGAGCACCGACCGGTCCATGCCCCAGGGGCGGGCCACGGCCGTCAGGACGACGGCGCCGACGAGAAGGCCGTAGGCGATCACGCCGAGCGGGTCGGGGGCGTCGTCGCCGGAGTCGCCGCCCTGGTCGGACAGGACGAAGTAGCCGACCTGGCAGCAGGCGGCGGCCAGCGCCAGGGCCAGGCCGAGGGCGTCGAAGCCGAGCCCCGACCAGACCTCGACGACACAGGCGAGCCCGCCCACCGCGAGGACCACGCCGAGCGCGGCGGCCCGCGTCACCGGCCGCCGCTGCACGAACCGCACCCAGCCGAGCACGAGGGCGGGCGCCAGGTACTCGACGAGCAGGGCGACGCCGACGGGGATGCGGGAGAGGGAGGCGAAGTAGAACGCCTGGACGCCGGCCACGCCGAGCAGTCCGAACCCGGCGAGCAGCGCGGGACGGCGGCGCACCAGCGCGCGGTGGCGCACCGCCAGCGGCAGCATGACCAGGGCCGCGCCCGTCACGCGCAGCCACACCACGTGCAGCGGGTCGAGGCCCGCCTCGATCAGCGGCTTCGCCGCCACTCCCGATCCGCCGAAGGCGATGGCCGACCCGACCGCGAGAGAGAGCCCGATGCCCTTCCCGCGACTGACCTGACTGCTCACAGACGTACGCACCGGCACATGATGACAGGCCACGACATGACCGTCACCCCGGTTGACACCTGTCTCAGTCGCTGGACGGGGAAGGGACCCCGCCCGGGTCAGGGTGCGTCGCCGGCAGCGTCTCCGGCGACGGCACCGTCGCCGTCGCACTCGTCGAGGCAGCCGTCGATCCGGGCGCACACCTCCAGCGGGTCGATGCCGGCCCGGCCCAGCACCTCGACGGCACGGGCCTGCGGGTCGGCGAGGATCGCGGCGAGCAGGTCGACACCGCGGGCGACGCCGCCCGCGCCGGGAAGCCGGCCCGCGCCGGGGGCGCCGGGTCCCGGGCGCCCGGCGGCACGGGCCCGCGCGTGCCACAGCGCGGCGGAGGCGAGGGGCGAGAAGCCCTCGGCGGGCGCGACGGCGGGCAGGGCGCCGGATTCCTCGACGCCGCCCTGCCAGCGCAGGCCGTAGCCGATGCTGCGCTGGACGAGATAGCCGAAGAGGCGGGCGAGCCGCGGACCCCCGCCGAGGACGGCGCACACCTCCGGGTCGCTCTCCAGGAGGGAGTGCAGCAGGTGCGCGGTGTCGATCTGCCGGTCGCCGTCCCGGACGGCCCGCCGGCGAGCGCCCCCGACCGCCGCCGCCAGCTCGGCACTGAGCCCGGCGTCGTCTTCCATGGCCCGGAACGCGTGGTCGCGGACCGGCTGCCGGGGGATACGGGGTTGCACGTCCTCCACCCCATCAGTCCCGGCCGGCCGGGTCATCCGCGGAGGGAACCATCTTGGCGTCCCACGGAGAGCCGACGGCGGGTGCCGGAATCTCCTCCTTGCGGATGAGATCAGGCCGTTCTCGCACCAGCCGCGCGCGCCGCCTTGCCTCAGCCCCGCGACAGCCGCGACCCCGGGAACACGGAAGCGGAGAACGCCCCGCGGAGTCCTCCACCGGGCGCCCCCGCTCCCGTACGGAACGGCCGTCAGTCCTGGTCGGCGAGCCGTCAGTCCTGGTCGGCGAGGATCAGGTACAGCTTCCTGCGGGCGTCGTCGACGACCGTGAGCGCCTTCTCCCGCTGTTCCTTGCTGCCGGTCCTCCAGACCTGCCCGAAGGCCTCCATCAGACCGAAACCGGCCTGCCGGATCTCGCCGAGGGCCTCCCGGTCGACCCCGCGGGAGGCTTCCTCCCAGGGCGCCTCGGGTCCCTCCTCGGCCACCGTGCGGCCCGCCTCGGTGAGCGAGAACAGCTTCTTGCCGCCCTCCGGCGCGCTGCCGATCAGGCCCTCGTCCTCCAGCAGTTGGAGGGTGGGGTACACCGAGCCGGGGCTGGGCTTCCACGCGCCGCCGCTGCGCTCGGCGATCTCCTGGATCATCTCGTAGCCGTGCATGGACCGGTCCTTCAGCAGCGCCAGGATCGAGGCGCGCACGTCACCGCGCCGCGCCCTCCCCCTGGGTCCGCCACGCCCCCGACCGCCCCAGGGTCCCGGTCCGAAGCCCGGACCGAAGCCGCCACCGGGGCCGAAGCCCGGACCACCCGGGCCGAAGGGCCCGAAGGCGGCCCGACGCCCGTCGAAGCCGCCCCGGCCGCCCCGGGCGAAGCCGTCCTGTCCATGTCCACGCTCGTATCCGTGGGTGCGCATCGCCATCACTCCGTTCATTCGTTCGTCGATCGATCGCGATGCGTCAACGATATATCGGAACAGTTCGCGCGGGAAGGCCCGGCGGGACACCACCTCGTCCCGTGCGGTGCCGGATCACGCCAGGGCGGGTTCCAGCGGGGTGAAGGAGAACATCTCGTCGCCGCCGGGCTGCACCACGCCGCCCGTGCCCTCGGGGACCGCGTTCCAGGCGCCGGGGAGGTCGCCGAGCGGCTCGGACACGATGAGGCGCGTGGTGTCGGAGACCTCTTGCAGGAACTCCACATCGGGGTGGAGGGCGCGCAGGGTGTCCACCCGGGTGCTGTAGAACAGCGAGCGCGAGGCCTTCAGGCTGGAGTAGCGGAACGCCCACAGCCGCTCCCCGTCCGTCACGGCGACCGTCATCTGCAGCGGGAACTCCACCCCGTGCTCGTGGCCGGTCCGCTCCACCAGGCCCGCCATGCGCGCGACGGCGCTCGGCGGGTCCTGCTCCAGGCCGAGGGTGAGCGCCAGGTAGAACATCATCTCGGAGTCCGTGGAGCCCTCCATGTCGAGGAACAGCTCCGGGTCGACGGCCAGCGCCAGGTCCCGCCGTACGCGGTGGAACTCGGCGATCGCGCCGTTGTGCATCCACATCCAGCGGCCGTGGCGGAACGGGTGGCAGTTCGTCTGCTGCACCGCGGTCCCCGTCGAGGCGCGGATGTGGGCGAAGAAGAGCGAGGAGCGGACGTGGCCCGCGATCTCCCGCAGATTGCGGTTGCTCCAGGCCGGGCCGATGTCACGGACGACCGCGGGGGTCTGCAGGTCCGGTCCGTACCATCCCACTCCGAAGCCGTCGCCGTTGGTCGTCTCGACGCCCATCCGGGAGTGCAGGCTCTGGTCGATCAGTGAGTGCTCCGGCTTGTAGAGGATCGTCTCGAGCAGAACGGGCGTGCCCGAGTAGGCGAGCCATCGGCACATCGCGCGCCGCCTTCCTGGCCGTCGGGGCGCGCGGGCGGCCGTCGCTCCCGCGCGCGGGAGGATCAGTGGCGCAGCGACGCGGTGTCCGACCGCGGCATGCACAGGGCCCAGATGACGAACCCGGAGAAGGCGATCATCACGACGGACCAGACCGGGTAGTACGGCAGCGACAGGAAGTTGGCGATGACGAGGAGTCCCGCGATGGCCACGCCGGAGACCCGCGCCCACATCGACCCCCGGAAGAGCCCCATGCTGACGAGCACGGCCACCACGCCGAGCGCCAGGTGGATCCAGCCCCAGCCGGTGAGGTCGAACTGGAAGACGTAGCTGCGGGTCGTGACGAAGACGTCGTCCTCGGCGATCCCCATGATGCCGCGGAAGATGTCCAGGATCCCCGCGAGCATGAGCGTCACGGCGGCGAAGACCGTCAGGCCCTCGGCCCACTGCTGCTTGGCGGTCCCGGTGTGCGAAGAGTGCGTCGCGCTCATACCGTCGCCTCGATTCGGATGTCGTGGATGGTCGGCGGCCCGAGGCGGAGGCCCGGCACCGGGGCCGGGGCGGCCGGAACCGCGCGGTCGGGGCTGGCTCCCCCACCCGCCACGGCGGGCGCGGCACGCGGTGACCCGGATCGTCCCGCTCGGGCCGGCATGGCGTTCACCGCCACTTCTCGTCAGGCCTTGGGCAACGCTCACTCCAGCATCCCAGCGTGCCGGTGAGTCCGCGCGGTGGAAGGCTTCCGCACCGGGAACCGCCGTGCCGCACGTCACCGGGCCCGGACGACGCGCGAGGCGGACCGGGCGGCACGGGCCCGTGCCGCCCGCGGGCCGGTGCGCCCGTGTCCCCGGTCCGTGCCCCGCGCTGTCTCAGGCGCCCCGTCCCAGCCGCTCCCGGTACCACCCGGCCGCGTCCGAAAGGCGGCTCAGCGGGCCGGGTCCCGGCGGCTCGGCCGTCAGTTCCCAGATCTCGTCGGCGCGGTACCAGTGGTCGCGGCCGACCAGGGCGAACTGGCGTTCCGAGGCCCGGCCGGGGGTGGCCCGCAGGCGCTCCAGGCAGGTGGCCCACGGCCAGTCGGCGTCCGGGCGGGGCGGCAGCACGCCGTACCGCGCGAGCGCGGCCAGCAGGTCGCCGACGCGCACGGGGTCGGGGTGAGCCGCGTGGTACACGCCGGACGGGACCGGGTGGGGGCCGGTGGCGACCGCGGCGATCAGACGGGCGAGGTCGCCCACGTCGATCACCGAGAGCAGGGCCCGGCCGCCGTCCCACTCGGCCGGCACCCGCTCGACCAGCTCCCGCAGGCCCGGCACGACCCACCGGTCCCCGGCGCCGAGCACGAGTCCCGGCCGCAGGACGACCGCGCCGGCCTCCCGGGCGGGTGCCTCCCCGGCCAGCCGGGTCCGGCTCACGGCGGAGGCCGGCTCGGCCCGTGTCCCGTCCACGGCGATGCCCCGGTGCGGGCCGGCGCCGTACACCGCGGCCGTCGACAGGTGCACCACGCGGCGGGCACCGGCCCGCCGGGCCTCCGCCATCAGCGCACGGGTGCCGCCGACGTTGACCTCCTCGCACAGCCGCTCGTCCGCGCCGACGTACGAGGCCAGGTGGACGACCGTCCGCGCGCCCTCGCACAGACCGCGCACCGCGTCCGGGTCGGTCAGATCGCCGCGCACCCACTCGACGGCCCCGGCCCCGGCCTCGCCGCCGGGGAGCGCGCGGACCAGGGCCCGCACACGGACTCCCCGGTCCAGCAGCGCGCCGAGCGCATGGGACCCGATGAAGCCGGTCGCCCCCGTCAGCACGAGGGGGCCCTCGTCGTTCCTTGCCTCGGTGCCGTTCAGGGCAGTGTCCTTCCGCCGGTCGTCGTGCCTGCCGGGGCCGCCCGCCCCACCGCGATCAACGTCCGGGCGGGCGCGGCCGGTTCCCCGACCGGTCCAGCGGTCGCCGATTGGCCTTGGCCGACCGCCGCGGCCGGCGCCTACCGTCGCCCCATGCGGATTCGTATCGTCGACGCCTTCACCGACCGTCCCTTCGCCGGAAACCCCGCCGGGGTCCTGCTGCTCGACGCCTTCCCCGGCGACGACCGGCTCCAGAACGTGGCCCTCGAGGTCAACCACGCCGAGACGGCCTTCGCGCACCCGCTGCCGGCGGGCGGCGGGGCCGACTGGGCGCTGCGCTGGTTCACCCCCGTCACCGAGGTGGCGATGTGCGGCCACGCCACGCTGGCCACCGCGCACGTCCTGCACAGCACGGGTGCCCACGCGGGACCGGTGCGGTTCGCGACCCGCAGCGGGGTGCTCGTCGCGACGCCCGCCGAGGACGGTTCGATCACCCTGGACTTCCCGACCGCTCCCCTCACCCGTGTGGAGGTCCCGGAGGGGGTCGCCGAGGCCCTGGGCGCCGAACCGCTCACGGCCTTCGACACCGGCCCGGACGTGGGCGACCTGCTGGTCGAACTCGCCGACGAGGACACCGTCCGCGCCCTGCGCCCCGATCACCGGGCCCTGCGCGCCCACTCCGCGCGCGGCGTCATCGCCACCGCCCGTGCCGAACGCCCCGGCCTGGGCCACGACTTCGTCTCCCGCTGCTTCTTCCCCAACGTCGGCATCGACGAGGACCCGGTCACCGGCAGCGCCCACACGGCACTGGCCCCCTACTGGTCGGAGCGCCTCGGCCGCGCCGAGCTGACCGGTCTGCAGGCCTCACCGCGCTCCGGCCACGTCCGCACCGAACTGCGCGGCCCGCGCACCCTGCTCAGGGGCCGCGCGGTCACCGTCATCGAGGGCGACCTGCTCGCCTAGGGTCCGTCCGGGCCGGGGGCGTAAGGCCCGCGTTCACGCCGTGGGCAGCCAGTCGACCTTGCCCGCCAGCAGCGCGTATCCGACGAAGGCGCCGATGTCGAGCAGGGCGTGCGCGACGACCAGGGGCCCCACCCGGCCCCACCGCCGGTAGAGGTGCACGAACACCACGCCCATCACCATGTTGCCGACGAACCCGCCGATGCCCTGGTAGAGGTGGTACGAGCCGCGCAGCACGGAACTGGCCGCCAGCGCCCCGACCGGCGTCCATCCCAGCTGTCCGAGGCGACGCAGCAGGTAGCCGACCACGACGACCTCTTCGAGGATCGCGTTCTGCAGCGCCGACAGGATCAGCACCGGGTACTTCCACCACACGTCGGGCAGGGCCTCGGGCACCACCGTGAGGTTGAAGCCGAGGCCGCGGGCGGCGAGGTAGAAGGCGATGCCGGAGCTGCCGATGACCGCGGCGATCGCGGCGCCGCGGCCGAGATCGGGCCAGGGGCGGGTGCGGTCGAAGCCGAGGGTGCGCAGGCCCTGTCCCTCGCGCAGCAGCAGGTGCGCGACGAGCGCGACGGGGACGAGCGCACTGGCGATCCCGAACAGCTGCCAGGCGAGGTCGAGCCAGGGGCGGCCCGGCGCGGCCGAGGCGTTGAGGGTCGCCGCCTGGTCCTTGAGGCCGCCCGGCTTCGTGACCGATCCGACGAAACTGATCAGGGCGGACACCCCGCTCGCGCCCAGCGAGACGCCCAGGACGAGCAGCGTCTCGTCCCGGAGGATCCGCCGGGAGAACCGCTCCTGCGGAAAAGAATCAGCCACCTGCGGGGCCTCCACCTTCACACCTGCCGCACCACCATCGGACGTCACAGCTTGCCCGATCCCCACGGTGCGGCCGGCGTCGGCCCCACGCCGCGAAGTCCCGTGCGCAAGGCCCGCGCTCACGACCCGGGCGCGCGGCCCGTCCGCCGGGGGCCGCGCGGAACCGCGGTGCCCCCGGGGCCGTCACCCCGCGGGGACGGGCTCCGGCAGTCCCACCGGCCAGGTGTGCGCGGGCTCTCCCCGGCGGCTCAGCTCCGCGTACCGCCGGGTCGTCGCCGCCAGGGCCGCGTCCCGCGGCAGCCCCGCCTCCAGCGCGGCGTGGAAGGTCGCCACCTGCCAGCTCGCGCCGTTGGTCCGCAGCCGGCACCGTTCCTCGATGACGCCCAGGTAGAGGTCGCGGTCGGCCGGCTCCACCCCCCACGCGTCCAGCCCGGCCTCGGCCAGCGGCAGCAGCTCGTCGCGTACGAGACTCACCGCGTCGACCTCCGTGACGCCCCCGAGCCGGCCGCGCCGGGGCCAGCGCAGCCGGGCGTCGATGCCGTGGCGGCAGGCCGCGTCGAAGTTGTCGGCGGCGGTCTCGAAGGGCATCCGGGTCCACACCGGCCGGGACTCCTCGGCCAGGGCGCGGACCACGCCGTAGTAGAAGGCCGCGTTGGCGACGACGTCGGTGACGGTCGGGCCGGCGGGCAGGACGCGGTTCTCGACGCGCAGGTGCGGGACGCCGTCGGCGACGTCGTAGACGGGGCGGTTCCAGCGGTACACGGTGCCGTTGTGCAGGACCAGTTCGGCGAGTCTGGGGGTGCCGCCCGCCGCCAGGACCTGCGCCGGGTCCTCCTCGTCGCAGAGGGGCAGCAGGGCGGGGAAGTAGCGCAGGTTCTCCTCGAACAGCTCGTACGCGGAGCTGATCCAGCGTTCGCCGAACCAGGTCCGCGGACGCACTCCCTGGGCCTGGAGTTCCGGCGGCCGGGTGTCGGTGGCCTGCTGGAAGAGCGGCGGCCGGGACTCGCGCCACAGTTCGTGGCCGAAGAGGAACGGCGAGTTGGCACCGATGGCGATCTGGGCCGCGGCGACGGCCTGCGCGGCGTTCCACACGTCGGCGAAGCGGCCCGGCGTGACCTGGAGGTGCAGCTGCACGGACGTGCAGGCGGCCTCGGGGACGATCGACTTCGAGGTGCAGGACAGATGCTCCACGCCGTCGATGTCGAGGGTGAACTCCTCACCGCGGGCGGCGACGATCTGATCGTTGAGGAGGGTGTAGCGGTCGACGTCGGAAAGGTTGGAGGAGACCAGGTCGTCACGGTCGAGAGTCGGCAGAATACCGATCATCACGATTCCCGCGTCGACTTCCCCGGCCTTTCGGTGGGCATATGCCAATGAGGTACGGACTTCTTCCGCGAGCCGGTCGAATACCCGGCCGCCCAGCCGGTGTGGGGCTATGTTCACTTCCAGATTGAACATGGCGAGTTCTGTTTGGAAGTCCCGGCTGGCGATCCGCTCCAGCACTTCCCCGTTCAACATTTTCGGCAGACCGTCCGCGCCGGCGAGATTCAGTTCGATCTCCAGCCCCATGAGATTCCTGGGGCGGTCGAAGCGCTGCTGGGCCAGCAGTCGCTCCAGCACCGACAGGCACTGGCGCAGCTTGTCCCGGTGGCGCTGGCGATCGGACAGGTCGAACCCGCCCGCCACGACCTTCTCCCCCATGGGGCGTCCCTCCTCGCGTGGCGGTCCGAGGTTCCGGCCGCCGGTGTGCCGGGGTCAGATGGGATGATGCCCAACCCCGTCGATCGATAACGTCACCTACCCGGCATCGCACCCGCTACTCTGGCCGAGTCGCCGGAGGTGACCGGAGGCACATTCACGGGGCATGAGGCAAAGGGCCGATTCGCGAACTCGGGATCTCGTGAAAAACGCCGACGAGAATGAGCCGACCACTGCGTCCGCATATCCTGAGGTCATCGGGGCGCGCCTCTCTCCGAATCGGGATGATTCACGCGTACCGCCGTCCGAATGGAATCTTGACGGGTATCCCGGGAGCGGCTAGCCGAAACGCAGTCTGAACACGTGTCGTATAAACTCCGCGGACAAGGCGGAGAAGGTGGGCACCCCGCGGTCGAAGAAGCCTGTCGTCCTCTACGAGAGGGACGGCGGGCCGCAGGCGCAGCCTCCGTTCCCAGACCCCGGCTCCCCTGCCTCTCCGACCTCACCCTGAGAGCTGACAGCGCCGTCCGCCCCACCCACGCCCTCGTGCCATCGTGCCTGTCCAATGAGAGGCGACCCACCATGCCGCTGCATGTCCCCCCGGCTCCCGCGCCCGCCCTGCGCTCCGTCCTCACGGCACTGGGTTCTCCCACCGCGGTCCGCGAGGCGAGGACTCCCGCCCTGCGCACCGCGCAGGGACCCCTCACTCCCGAACTCCCGCTGCCCGTGCACGTCCTGGACCGGATCGCCCCCGAGGGCGCGTCCGCGACCAGGCTGGCCGGCTGGCGCTTCCTGATCCGCTGCGGAGACCGGTCGCTGGCCGCGGCCGAGACCCGGCTGACCCCGGACGGCTGGGCCTTCTCGCACTTCTTCGAGGGCCCGTACCTCGCCTCCACCGAACTGGCCCTGCGCCAGGCCGAGTCGACGACCCAGCCGTACCAGGCGCGCCTGCTGTCCCTGCCCGGCCTCTACATGCTCACCCTGTGGCTGCACGGCGACTGCGCCTCGGACGGCACCTCCGGACATCCGGCGCCGACCGACCTCCTGGTGCCGCTGGCCCCGGCGCCGCCCGGCATCGCCGCGCACCGCCCGCACCGGGTCGCCGAGTTGCTGCCGGTGCTCAGCCTCCGGGTGACCCGGCCGCCCCTGCTCGGCTCGCCGGCCTGACCGCCCGCCCGCCTCGTGCCGTACCCCGCCACCGCGGCCCCGGTGGCGGGGTACGACGCTCTCTCCGGTCCGGCCCAGGGCCCCCGGGCCATGGGGACTAGCCCCATCCGGCCGGCCGGAACCACCCGAACTGACGGTGCGACGGGAATGAACCGCTCGCGCGGATGACGCGTCATGAACCTGTGAGGAGCGGTGCCGCGAAATCCCTGCGGAACGACGCCCGCGGGGCAACACTGGGGTTCCGACCGACTTATCACAACGGGGGGCGGCCATGAACGACGTTTCACGCCGCGGGACAGACACGACACACCTTCCACCCACCACGCCTGAGCGAGAGATCCCCTCCATGTGCCAGCACCAGCCACCGTGCCCGACAGCCGACTCCGCCGACCGGGAATCCGCCCGCCTCGTGGCGCACCACCCGGAACAGGGCTGGAGCCTGCTGTGCAACGGCGTCCTGCTCTTCGAGGACACCGGCGAGATCCTGCCGGACGGCCGGATCATCGCACCGCACCGCCCGCTGGCCGGCGGCCGCGTCGTGACGGCGGCCTGAGCGGCACCGTTTCGGCACCACCGGGACGGCGCCGTCGAGCGCCGGCCACCGGTCCGGGGGCCGGACCGCGGCCGCCGCCGCGCGCCGGCCCCGACGCGCGCCCGCGGCCGCTCACTCCCGGTGACCCCGTGGTCGCCCCCGTGGCTCCCGCGGTCGTCCTCCCGTCCTCCTCGCCCACGGGTACGCGAGGTCCGGAGGGTCCCGGACCTCGCGCCCCTCGGCGCACCCCCGCCGGCTCGTGTTCCGCGCCGCTGCCCTACTTCAGCGCCTCCCGGATCGCGTGGTACGCCGGCTTCGGCGCGAGCTGCTCGTCCCACGGCAGGGCCGCCCCCTCGCCCGGGAAGAAGTCGGGAATCCACGAGTACTTGTCCGTGTAGTCCCAGACGGTCACGCCGGCGCACCGCCGCACCGCGAGGCACGCCTCGGTCAGGTCCCGGTACCAGTCGGCCTGCTGGGCCAGCTTCTCCTCGGTCGCGGGCAACTGCATCCGCACGTCGACCTCGGTGAGCGCGGTGTCCAGGCCGAGGCGGCCGAAGCGGCGCAGGTTGTCCTCCAGGCTCGCCGGATAGCCGTACTGGAGGGCGAGGTGGGCCTGGAGGCCGAAGCCGTGCAGCGGGACCCCTTGCGCCTTGAGCTCCTTGGCGAGGGCGTAGTAGGCGTCGCTCTTGGGGCCGACGGCCTCGACGTTGTAGTCGTTGAGGTAGAGCTTGGCCTTGGGGTCGGCCTGGTGGGCCCAGCGCAGGGCGTCGGCGATGTAGCCGGGGCCGAGCGTCTTGTAGAAGACCGTCTCGCGGTAGGTGCCGTCCTCGTTGAACGCCTCGTTGACGACGTCCCAGGAGTAGACCTTGCCGCGGTAGTGCCGCACCTCGGTCTGGATGTGGTTCTTGAGGACGGCCCGCAGTTCGGGGGCCGTCCACTCCCGGTCGGTGAGCCAGCCGGGCAGCTGGCTGTGCCAGACGAGGGTGTGGGCCCGGACCCGCTGGTGGTTCGCGCGGGCGAGGTCCACGATCTCGTCCCCGGCGGAGAAGTCGAAGACGCCTTGCTGCGGCTCGGTGGCGTACCACTTCATGCCGTTGCCGGGGGTGATCATGTCGAACTCCTCGCCGAGGATCTCCGTGTAGGCGGTGTCGGTGAGTTCGGGGTTGTCGGTGGCACTGCCGAAGTAGCGGCCGTGGCGCTCGGCGAGGTCGGCGAGCGTGCGGTGGTGCTGGTGCTGTCGGTGCTGCTGGTGCGCCTGTGCGGCCGGGCCGGTGGCGACACCGGCGCCGGTCAGGACGGCGGCGAGCACCGCGGCGAGTCCGAGCCGGGTACGGGAGGTGCGGGGCATGGGGCGACTCCTGGGCGATCGGTGATGTCGTCGAGTCGTACGGCCGCGGGGGCGCGCGTCATCCCTTCGTGGCGCCGGCGGTGAGTCCGCCGACGAGCTGGCGCTCGGCGACGGAGTAGAAGGCCAGGGCGGGGACCATGGCGAGGACGAGGTACGCGAAGACGCGGGCGTACTCGGCCGAGTACTGCCCCTGGAACTGCTGCACGCCGATGGGGATCGTCCACCAGGTGGAGTCGGTGAACACCAGCAGCGGCAGGAAGAAGTTGTTCCAGCTCCCCACCACCGCCAGCACGGAGACCGTGCCGAGGGCGGGGCGGGCCATGGGCAGCAGGATCCGCCAGAAGAAGCCGAGGGGGCCGCAGCCGTCGAGGGTGGCGGCCTCCTCCAGTTCGGCGGGGATCTCCCGGAAGAAGCCGCGCAGGATGACGATCGTCATCGGCAGCCCGAAGGCGGCCTGCGGCAGGATCACCCCGAGCGGGTTGTCCAGCAGGCCGATCTGGCGCAGCAGCAGGAACAGCGGCAGGGCCGCCACCGCGAAGGGGAACATCAGCCCCAGTGTGAACAGGGTGAACAGCGCCTCCCGGCCGCGGAAGGCGAACCGGGCGAAGGAGAACGCGGCGAGCGCGGACACCGCGACCACCACCACCGTCGTGCCGATCGCGATCAGGGTGCTGCTGCCGACCAGTTGCCAGAAGGAGCCGGATCCCAGGATGTCGGTGTAGTTGGAGGTCACCCACGACTCGGGCAGGCCGATGGGGTTGCGGGACAGCTCGTCGGTCGACTTGAAGCCGGACAGGACGGCGTAGACGAGGGGGACGGCCATCGCCGTGCCGACGGCGATCAGGACGATGTGGAGCGGGAAGGTACGGCCTGTCCGGCGGGCGTTCACGAGCCGCCTCCTCTCAGGGTCGTGGTGGCCCCCTCCAGGTCGCGGCGGAGCACGAACCTCTGGTAGGCGAGGGCGAAGACGAGGCTGATGGCGAACATGGCCACGCTGATCGCGCTGGCGTAGCCGACCTGGTAGCGCTTGAAGCCGTACTGGAACAGGGTGACGGCCATCGTCTCGGAGTGGTGGTCGGGGCCGCCCGCGGTGGTGACCCACACCAGGTCGAAGAGCTGGACCGCGCCGATGACGGACAGGAAGACGCTGATCCGCAGGGTCGGGGCGAGCAGCGGCAGGGTGACGTGGCGGAAGCGCTGCCAGGCGCCGGCGCCGTCGATGAGCGCGGCCTCGGTCAACTCGGCCGGGATCGACTGGAGTCCGGCCAGGTAGAGCATCATGTGGAAGCCGAAGTACTTCCACGTCATGACGAGGAACAGGGTGGCCATGACGGTGGACGGGTCGGCGAACCACTCCCCGCCCAGGCCGTCCAGGCCGACCGCGCCGAGCACGTGGTCGGCGAGTCCCTGGTCGGGCGCGAAGATCATGGCGAACAGCACGCCGGTGATCGCCTCGGAGAGGATGTACGGCGCGAAGAACAGCATCCGGTAGACGGCCCGCCCGCGGAGGCGCTGGTTGAGCGCGACCGCGAGGGCGAGCGCGAACGGCAGCTGGACCACGAGCGAGAGCACGACCAGGAGCAGGCAGCGCCAGAGGTCACCGAGGAAGACCGGGTCGTCGAGGAGACGGGTGAAGTTGTCGACGCCGATGTAGTCCTCGGGCATGCCGAAGCCGCCCCAGCGGAAGAACGAGGCGTACAGCGCGAACAGCATCGGCAGCAGCACCAGCACGCCGAACAGCACCAGGGCGGGCACCTGGAAGACGACGGCGGTGAGCCAGTGGCGTGCCCGCCGCCGGGCCCGTCCCCGGGCCGCTCCGGCGGCCGGGGGCGGGGTACCGACGGGCGGGCCGCTGCGCTTGTCCGGGAGGTAGGTCGAGGTCATCGCCGGCTACTGCTCTTCCTTCGCGATCTTGGTGATCGACTGGGCGACCTGCGCGGGTGACTTGGAACCGGCGACGAGGGCGGCGACGCTGTCGTTGATCTCCTGGCCGAGAGCGGGCGCGTAGGCCTGGTCGAGGTAGAGCTGGAAGCCGGTGGCCGCCTTCAACTGGGTCTGCACGGCCTTGAGGTTGGGGTCGGTCAGCGCGCTCTCGGCGGCCGGCACCACGGGCAGCACCCCGGTCTTCTTGACCAGTTCGGTGTCGGTGGCCGCGGAGGCGAAGAACTTCAGGAAGTCGACGGCGGCCTGCGGGGCGCCGGCGCGCAGGGCGTGTCCGCCGCCGCCGCCGAACACCTCGGTGAGCTTGCCCTGTCCGCCCTCGACCTCGGGGAACGGGAAGAAGCCGAGGTCGGCGCCGAGTCCCTTGCCGGCGTCGGCCTCCACCACCGGGGCCCACTGGCCCATGAGTTCCATCGCGGCCTTGCCGTTGCCGACGGTGGCGGCCTGTCCGGTGGGGCTGGAGTAGGCGGCGCCGAGGAAGCCCTTCTGGAACGGCTGGAGGTCGACCAGGTCCTGGAGGTGCTGCCCCGCCTGGACGAAGCCGTCCCCGGTGAAGTCCTTGTCGTCGTTGGCCTTCTGCAGGGCGTCGACCCCGGCGGTGCGCATCGCGAGGTAGGCCCAGTAGTACATGCCGGGCCACTTCTCCTTGCCGGCCAGGGCGATGGGGGTGATGCCGGCGGACTTCAACTTCCTCACGGCGTCGAGGAATCCGCTCCAGGTGGTGGGCGGCGCGCTGACGCCGGCCTTCTTGAAGAGGGCCTTGTTGTACCAGAAGCCGATCATGCCGATGTCGAACGGTATGCCGTAGACCTTGTCGTCCACCAGGTACGGCTCCTTGGCGACCGGCAGCATGCCGTCGGCCCAGTCCTTGGTGCGGTCGGTGAGGTCCTCGACGAGCCCGGCCTCGACCTGCTGCTTCAGGACGCCGCCGCCCCAGGTGTGGAAGATGTCCGGCAGCTTCCCGGAGGCGATCAGCGCGGTCATCTTCGACTTGTAGGCGTCGTTCTCCAGTTGGACGATCTTGACCTTCACCTTGGGGTTCTGGGCTTCGAACTGCTTGGCGAGGGCGGCCCAGACGTCCTTGGTCGGCTGCGTGGTGGAGATGTTCCACCACTCGATGGTGGTCGTCCCCGACGATCCTCCGTCCGAGTCGCCGCCGCAGGCGCTCAGTGCCGTCATGCCGAGTCCGGCAGCGGCGGAGGCCGCCAGGAAGCCTCGTCGGGAGAGTCCCGGGTCGCCCATCATGTGCTCCTTGGGGTACGGAACGGCCGGACACGGCCGTTCGCAGGATCGAAAGTTTCGGTAGCAATCCAGAAAGCTTCGCTGCTGCCGCACCCTAGAGACAGCCTCCAACAGGTGGCAACCCCTTGAACACAGAGAAATTTCCGCACGTCCGTCAGACAGGTGACAGAAAGAACCCCCCGAAACATTCGGCGCTTGCGACGAACATTACGGAGGGGACTGTAGAAGGCCGTCCGGGCAGCGGCAAGATGGCGCGTCGGCTGCCCGGACGGCGGGGGAGAACCGCCTCACCCGTGGTCGATCAGGCTCCTGAGCGCGACGTTGAGTTCGAGGACGTTGACGCGCGGCTCGCCCAGGAACCCGAGGGTGCGGCCCTCGGTGTGTTCCCGCACCAGCTTCTCGACCCGGGCGACGGACAGGCCGTTGCGCTCGGCGACCCGGTGGACCTGGAGTTCGGCGTACGCCGGGGAGATGTCGGGGTCGAGGCCCGAGCCGGAGGAGGTGACCGCGTCGGCGGGGATCCGGGCGGGGTCGACCGTGAAGCCGGCCGTGGAGTTCTGCTCGACGACCCTCGCCCGCGCCTTCGTCACCCACGCGACCAGCTCGGGGTCGTCGGCGGAGCGGTTGGTGGCGCCGGAGACCAGCAGCCGGTACCGGGTGTTGACCGAGTTCTCCCCCAGGCCGTTCGCCGGCCGCGGCTGGAACCAGTCCGGGCCGTACCCCTGCTGGCCGATGAGCGCGGAGCCGACGACCCTGCCGTCCGCCGTGATCTCGGAGCCGTTCGCCCGGCCGCCGAACAGCGTCTGCGCGATGCCGGTGACGGCCAGCGGGTAGAGGACGCCCGTCAGGAGGGTGAGCACGAGCAGGGCGCGCAGGCCCGCCCCCAGCAGCCGTGCCGTGTGCGGAACAGAGGTCTTCATGGGATCAGCACGCTTTCGGAAGGTCACGGCCCGGTGACGAGGGAGAGGAGCAGGTCGATGAGTTTGATGCCGACGAAGGGCACGATCAGGCCGCCCAGGCCGTAGATCGTGAGGTTGCGGCGCAGCAGCCGGTCGGCGCTGACCGGCCGGTAGCGCACGCCCCTCAGCGAGAGCGGGACCAGCGCGATGACGACCAGCGCGTTGAAGACGACGGCGGACAGGATCGCGGAGTCCGGCGAGGACAGCTGCATGATGTTGAGCCTGTCCAGGCCCGGGTGGACGGCCGCGAACAGCGCCGGGATGATCGCGAAGTACTTGGCGACGTCGTTGGCGATCGAGAACGTCGTCAACGCACCCCGGGTGATGAGGAGCTGTTTGCCGATCTCGACGATCTCGATGAGCTTGGTCGGGTCGGAGTCGAGGTCGACCATGTTGCCGGCCTCCTTGGCGGCCGACGTACCGGTGTTCATCGCGACACCGACGTCCGCCTGGGCCAGCGCAGGCGCGTCGTTGGTGCCGTCGCCGGTCATCGCGACGAGTTTGCCGCCGGCCTGCTCGCGCTTGATGAGGGCCATCTTGTCCTCGGGCGTGGCCTCGGCGAGGAAGTCGTCCACGCCCGCCTCCTCGGCGATCGCCCTGGCCGTCAGCGGGTTGTCGCCCGTGATCATGACGGTCCTGATACCCATGCGGCGCAGTTCGGCGAACCGCTCGCGCATGCCCTCCTTGACGACGTCCTTGAGGTGGACGACGCCGACCACCCGCGCGCCGCGGGCGTCGTCGACCGCCACCAGCAGCGGCGTACCGCCCGCCCCGGCGATCCGGTCGGCCAGCTCCCCGGCGTCCGCGGCGACCTCACCGCCCTGTTCGCGCACCCAGGCGATGACGGAGCCGGCCGCGCCCTTGCGCACCCGGCGCCCGTCGACGTCCACGCCCGACATCCGGGTGCGGGCGGTGAAGGCGATCCACTCGGCGCCGGCCAGTTCGCCCTCGTGCCGCTCGCGCAGGCCGTACCGCTCCTTGGCGAGGACGACGACGGAGCGGCCCTCGGGCGTCCGGTCGGCCAGTGACGACAACTGGGCGGCGTCGGCGACCTCGGCCTCCGTGGCGCCCCGCACCGGTACGAACTCCGCGGCCCTGCGGTTGCCGAGGGTGATGGTGCCGGTCTTGTCGAGCAGCAGTGTGGAGACGTCGCCGGCGGCCTCGACCGCCCGCCCCGACAGGGCGAGGACATTGCGCTGGACCAGCCGGTCCATGCCCGCGATGCCGATCGCGGAGAGCAGCGCGCCGATGGTGGTCGGGATGAGACAGACCAGCAGCGCCACCAGGACGACCACGGTGAGGTGGGTGCCGGCGTGGTCCGCGAACGCCGGCAGCGTGGCGCAGACCAGCAGGAACACGATCGTCAGCGAGGCGAGCAGGATGTTCAGCGCGGTCTCGTTCGGCGTCTTCTGCCGGGCGGCGCCCTCGACCAGGGCGATCATCCGGTCGATGAAGGTCTCGCCCGGTTTCGTGGTGATCCTGACGACGACGCGGTCGGAGAGGACCCTGGTGCCTCCGGTGACGGCACAGCGGTCGCCGCCGGACTCCCGGATGACGGGCGCCGACTCGCCGGTGATCGCCGACTCGTCGACGGAGGCCACGCCCTCGACGACGTCGCCGTCGCCCGGTATGACGTCGCCCGCCTCGCAGACCACCAGGTCGCCGACCCTCAGTTCGGCGCCGGGCACCACGGTCCCGTCGGCCTTGCGGGCCACGGTGTCCGCCTTGGCCCTGCGCAGGGTGTCGGCCTGCGCCTTGCCGCGTCCCTCGGCGACCGCCTCCGCGAGGTTGGCGAAGACGACGGTCAGCCACAGCCAGGCGCTGATGGCCCAGCCGAACAGGTCGCCCGGGTCCTTCAAGGAGAGGACCGTCGTCAGGACGGAGCCCACGAGGACCACGAACATCACGGGCGACTTGACCATCACCCGCGGGTCGAGCTTGCGGAAGGCGTCCGGCAGCGACCGCAGAAGCTGCCCGGCGTCGAACAGACCCGCGCCGACACGGCCCTCGGGGGCCTTGTGGCCCGTCGGCGCGTCCGGATGGGGGGCCAGGGTGGGAGTGGACATGGAGTCCTCTGGGTTCTGTGTCGTCTTCTC
Organism: Streptomyces sp. NPDC014882; assembly: GCF_043081325.1. Taxonomy (NCBI): domain Bacteria; kingdom Bacillati; phylum Actinomycetota; class Actinomycetes; order Kitasatosporales; family Streptomycetaceae; genus Streptomyces; species Streptomyces sp. NPDC014882. The sequence goes on along the minus strand of NZ_JBIBWL010000004.1, from coordinate 20,275 downwards.
TGTGCGGATGGTCGTCTTCTCCGTGCGGACGGTCGTCACGCCAGCCCCTCGGCGAGCGGGCCCAGCGCGAGGGCGGGGAAGTACGTGAGACCGGTGACGACGAGGATCGCGCCCACCAGCAGACCGGTGAACAGCGGCTTCTCGGTGCGCAGGGTGCCGGCGGTGACCGGGACGGGCTGCTGCCGGGCCAGCGATCCCGCGAGCGCCAGCACGAACACCATCGGCAGGAAACGGCCGAGCAGCATCGCGAGACCCAGCGTGCTGTTGAACCACCGGGTGTCCGCGTTCAGACCGGCGAAGGCCGAGCCGTTGTTGTTCGAGGCGGAGGTGTAGGCGTACAGGATCTCCGAGAACCCGTGGGCGCCGCTGCCGGCCGGGGAGTCCGCCGGGGTCGGCAGGGCCGTCGCGAAGGCGGTGAGCACCAGCACCAGCGCCGGGGTGACGAGGATGTACAGGGCCGCCAGTTTGATCTCGCGGGTGCCGATCTTCTTGCCCAGGTACTCGGGGGTGCGGCCGACCATCAGACCGGCGACGAACACCGCGACGACCGCCATGACCAGCATGCCGTAGAGGCCGGAGCCCACGCCGCCGGGCGCGATCTCGCCCAGCATCATGCCGAGCAGGGTGAGGCCGCCTCCGAGACCGGTGAGGGAGGAGTGGGCGGAGTCGACCGCGCCGGTCGAGGTGAGCGTCGTCGACACCGCGAAGATCGACGAGGAACCGACGCCGAAGCGGACCTCCTTGCCCTCCATCGCCCCGCCGGCGAGCTGGAGCGCCGGGCCGTGGTGCGCGAACTCGGTCCACATCATCAGGCCGGTGAAGCCGGCCCAGATGACGCCCATGGCCGCGAGCACGGCGTGGCCCTGCCGCACCGAGCCGACCATGAGGCCGAAGGTCCGGGGCAGCGCGGACGGGATCACCAGCATCAGGAAGATCTCGAAGAGGTTGGTGAAGGGCGTCGGGTTCTCGAAGGGGTGGGCGGAGTTGGCGCCGAAGTAGCCGCCCCCGTTGGTGCCCAGCTCCTTGATCGCCTCCTGGGAGGCGACCGCGCCGCCGTTCCACTGCTGCGAGCCGCCCGTGAACCGGCCGACCTCATGGATGCCGGAGAAGTTCTGGATCACCCCCTGGGCGACGAGGACGACGGCGGCCACGAACGCCAGCGGCACCAGGAGGCGTACGACGCCCCGCACCAGGTCGGCCCAGAAGTTGCCGAGTTCGCCGGAGCGGGAGCCCGCGAACCCCCGCACGAGCGCGACGGCCACCGCCAGCCCCACCGCGGCGGAGACGAAGTTCTGCACCGCCAGCCCGGCCGTCTGCACGACGTGGCCCATGGCCTGCTCGCCGGAGTACGACTGCCAGTTGGTGTTGGTCACGAACGACACGGCGGTGTTGAACGCCTGGTCCGGGTCGATCGACCGGAAGCCCAGCGACAGCGGCAGCACGCCCTGGACACGCTGGAGGAGGTAGAGGAACAGGACACCGGCGGCCGAGAAGGCGAGCACCCCGCGCAGGTACGCGGACCAGCCCATCCGCGTGTCGGGATCGGCGCCGATGCCCTTGTACAGCCACTTCTCCACCCGCCAGTGGCGGTCGGAGGAGTAGACCCCGGCCATGTAGGTGCCGAGGGGGACGTGGACGAGCGCCAGCGCCGCGACGAGCGCGAGCAGTTGGAGCACGCCGGCGAGTACGGGACCCATGGGGCTTCTCAGAACCTCTCGGGGGAGAGCAGGGCGAGGGCGAGATAGCCCAGCAGGGAGACGGCCACGACGAGGCCGACGATGTTCTCGGCGGTCACAGCTTCGTCACCCCCTTGGCGACGAGGGCCACCAGCGCGAAGACCGCGATCGTGGTGACGACGAAGGCCAGATCGGCCATCGTGAGCTCCTGGAGGTGAGGTCCGGGGGATGAGATCCCGGTCGAACAGGGACGGTTACAGGAAACAACCGCCCTGACCGGAATCGACCGTCTTTGACGGCTCCCATACGCTGCCGCGCTCACCTTTGACGGCTCCCATACGCCACCGCACTCACCCTCGACGAGCCCGCACGCCGCGCTCACCCCGACGGACCCCGTACGCCGCACTCGCTCCGGACGGGTTTCCGCGCCGGTCCTGACGCCACCGGGTCGCCGGGGCCGTTCCCGCCGCCCCGGGCCGCGTGCGGGCCGACGCCGCTCCCCCGGTCCCCCCGTCTGCCCCTATCGTGACCGGCATGCAGTCCTACACCATCGGCCAGGCCGCGCGCCTGCTCGGCGTGAGCCCCGACACCGCACGCCGCTGGGCGGACGCGGGCCGGGTGCCGACGCACCGCGACGACACCGGACGACGTCTCATCGACGGCGAGGATCTCGCCGCTTTCTCGGTCGAACTCGCCGGATCCGGCGGCGAGGAGGGCGGCGCCTCCTACACCTCGGCCCGCAACGCGTTCCCCGGCATCGTCACCGCGATCAAGCTGGGCGACGTCGCCGCCCAGGTCGACATCCAGGCGGGCCCGCACCGCCTGGTCTCCCTCCTGACCCGCGAGGCCGTCGAGGAACTCGGCCTGGAGGTGGGCATGGAGGCCACGGCCCGCGTGAAGTCGACCAACGTCCACATCGACCGCACCTGACGCGACCCCACCCCGTCACATCCGGCACCTGCGACCCCAAAAGCTGAACCGATGCCGCTGATACGAAGGGAAAAGCCGATCCAACCTCGCACCTGCGGCAGTACCATCTCGGCAGGGGTCCGTTCGAGGGACCGCGACGACACCGAGGAGCGCACCGTGACGACCCGAACCGCCCACCGGGCCCGCCGGACACCGCGCCTGGCGGGCGCCGGGGCCGCCGCGCTGCTGGTGCTGAGCGCCTGCTCCTCCTCGGGCGGCACCTCCTCCGGGTCCGCCACGGCGGACCCGGCGGGTCCGTCCGGCACGGTGACCGTCTTCGCGGCGGCCTCCCTGAAGGAGAGCTTCACGGCCCTGGGCGAGGAGTTCGAGAAGACGTACCCCGGCACGAAGGTCGTCCTCAGCTTCGGCGGCAGCGACGGCCTGGCCGCGAGCATCACCGGCGGCGCGCCGGCCGACGTGTTCGCCGCCGCCAGCACCAGGACCATGGCGATCGTGACGGACGCCGGCGACGACGCCTCCGCCCCCGTCACCTTCGCCCGCAACCGGCTGGAGATCGCCACCCTGCCGGGCAACCCCGACAAGATCGCCTCCCTGAAGGACCTCACGAAGTCCGGCCTCAAGGTCGTCCTGTGCGACGAGGCCGTCCCGTGCGGCGCCGCCGCCCGCGAGGCCCTCGACGCGAGCGGCCTCGACCTCACCCCGGTCTCCTACGAGCAGGACGTCAGGAGCGCCCTGACGAAGGTGGAGCTGAAGGAGGCCGACGCCGCGGTGGTGTACCGGACCGATGTGCGGGCGGCGGGTGACAAGGTGGAGGGCGTGGACTTCCCCGAGTCGGCCGACGCCGTCAACGACTACCCCATCACCGTGCTCGAGGACTCCCGGAACGCCGCGGCCGCCCGGGCCTTCGTCGCCCTCGTCCGCTCCGCGCGGGGCCAGGAGACCCTGGCCGAGGCCGGGTTCCTGAAGCCGTGACGCCCTCCGCCCCCGACCCGCGCAAGGGCGACCGGCGGCCCGGCCGGATCCGCACCGGCGTCCCCTTCGCCCTGCTGCTGCCCGCCCTCCTGGGCCTGGCCTTCCTGCTGCTGCCCCTGGCCGCCCTGCTGATCCGGGCCCCCTGGCAGAGTCTGCCCGGGCAGCTGACCAGCCCCGAGGTGTGGCAGGCCCTGCGGCTGTCCCTGATCTGCGCCACGTCGGCGACCGCCCTGAGTCTCGTCGTCGGCGTACCGCTGGCCTGGCTGCTGGCCCGCACCGACTTCCCCGGCCGCGGGCTCGTGCGCGCCCTGGTGACGCTCCCGCTGGTCCTGCCCCCGGTCGTGGGCGGTGTGGCCCTGTTGCTCGCCCTGGGCCGCAACGGCGTGGTCGGGCAGTGGCTGGACTCCTGGTTCGGCGTCACCCTGCCGTTCACCACGGCCGGCGTCGTGCTCGCGGAGACGTTCGTGGCGATGCCGTTCCTCGTCATCAGCGTCGAGGGCACGCTGCGCGCCGCCGACCCCCGTTACGAGGAAGCGGCCACCACCCTGGGCGCCTCCCGCTTCACCGCGTTCCGCCGGGTCACGCTGCCCCTGATCGCTCCGGGCGTCGCGGCGGGCGCCGTGCTGGCCTGGGCACGCGCGCTGGGCGAGTTCGGCGCGACGATCACCTTCGCGGGCAACTTCCCCGGCCGTACCCAGACCATGCCGCTCGCCGTCTACCTCGCCCTGCAGAGCGACCCGGAGGCCGCCATCGCCCTCAGCCTCGTCCTGCTGGCCGTCTCCATCGCCGTACTGGCGGGCCTACGCGACCGCTGGATGACCGCCTCATGAGCACCCCCGACCGCGCGCAGGACGCCCCCGGCCCCACGGCGGGCACCGCCTCGCCCCGCCCCGGCGTCCCGACGGGCACCGCCGAGGGTCTCGACGCCCGGCTCGTCGTCGACCGGGGCGCCTTCCGCCTCGACATCGCGCTGAGCGCCGCCCCCGGCGAGGTCGTCGCCCTGCTCGGCCCGAACGGCGCCGGCAAGACGACGGCCCTGCGCGCCCTCGCCGGCCTCGTCCCGCTCACCGGCGGCCGGCTCCGCCTCGACGGCGACGTGCTGGACCGTACGCCGCCGGAGGCCCGCCCGGTCGGCGTGGTCTTCCAGGACTACCTGCTGTTCCCCCACCTGAGCGCCCTGGACAACGTGGCGTTCGGTCCGCGCTGCCGCGGCGCGGGCAAGGCAGAGGCGCGTGCCCTGGCGGCGAAGTGGCTGGAGCGGATGGGCCTCGCCGAGCACGCCGGCGCCAAGCCCCGCCGGCTCTCCGGCGGACAGGCCCAGCGGGTCGCCCTGGCACGCGCCCTCGCCACCCGTCCGCGGCTGCTGCTGCTCGACGAGCCCCTCGCCGCCCTGGACGCCCGCACCCGCCTGGAGGTGCGCGCCCGGCTGCGGCGCCATCTGGCCGACTTCGAGGCGGTCGCCGTCCTCGTCACGCACGACCCGCTCGACGCCATGGTCCTCGCGGACCGCCTGGTCGTCATCGAGGACGGCAGGGTCGTCCAGGAGGGCGCCCCCTCCGACATCGCCCGCCACCCGCGCACGGACTACATCGCCCGGCTCGTCGGCCTGAACCTCTACCGCGGCCGGGCCGACGGCCACACCGTCCGCCTCGACACCGGCCCCGCGCTCACCACCACGGAGGTCCTCACCGGGCCGGTCCTCGTCGCGTTCCCGCCCGGCGCGGTCACCCTCCACCGCGAGCGCCCCACCGGATCCAGTGCCCGCAACCTCTGGCGCTGCGAGGTCGCGGGCCTGGAGACCCACGGCGACCAGATCCGCGCCGACCTCACCGGTGAACTCCCCCTGGTCGCCGACCTCACCACGGTCGCCGCCGCGGAACTCGACCTGCACCCCGGCGCCACCGTGTGGGCCACGGTCAAGGCGGCCCAGACGCACGCCTACCCGGCCTGAACCGCCCCTCCCCCGGCATGCTGAGGGCCCCCGCCCTGCAGGGGACGGGGGCCCTCGGCGTACGGCTGCCGGATCAGTCCTGGTACGCGTCCAGCGGCGGGCACGAGCAGACCAGGTTGCGGTCGCCGAAGGCCTGGTCGATCCGGCGCACCGGCGGCCAGTACTTGTCGGCGGCGGACACCCCGGCCGGGAAGACGGCCTCCTCGCGCGTGTAGGCGTGGTCCCACTCGCCGCCCAGCGCGGCCGCCGTGTGCGGAGCGCCCCGCAGCGGGTTGTCCTCGGCGGGCCACTGGCCGGCCCCGACCTTCTCGATCTCCCCGCGGATCGCGATCATCGCCTCGCAGAAGCGGTCCAGCTCCGCCAGGTCCTCCGACTCGGTCGGCTCGATCATCAGCGTGCCGGCCACGGGGAACGACATCGTCGGCGCGTGGAAGCCGTAGTCGATGAGCCGCTTGGCCACGTCGTCCACGCTGACACCGGTCGCCTTCGTCAGCGGACGCAGGTCGATGATGCACTCGTGCGCGACCAGCCCGCCGGGGCCGGTGTAGAGCACGGGGTAGTGCGGTTCGAGCCGCTTGGCGACGTAGTTGGCGGACAGCACGGCCACCTGCGTGGCCCGCTTCAGCCCCTCGCCGCCCATGAGCCGCACGTAGGCCCACGAGATCGGCAGGATCCCCGCGGAACCCCACGGCGCGGCCGAGATCGGCCCCACCCCCGTCTCGGGCCCGGCCTCGGGCTGCAACGGGTGGTTGGGCAGGTACGGCGCCAGGTGCGACCGCACGGCCACGGGACCGACCCCCGGGCCGCCGCCGCCGTGCGGGATGCAGAACGTCTTGTGCAGGTTCAGGTGCGAGACGTCGCCGCCGAAGTGGCCGGGCTTGGCGAGCCCGACGAGCGCGTTGAGGTTGGCGCCGTCCACGTAGACCTGGCCGCCGGCCTCGTGCACCTGCGCGCAGATCTCGGCGACGTGCTCCTCGAACACCCCGTGCGTCGACGGATAGGTGATCATCAGGACCGCCAGCTCGTCGCGGTGCTTGTCGATCTTCGCGCGCAGGTCCTCGACGTCGATCTCACCGTCCTCGGCGGTGTTCACCACGACGACCTTCATCCCGGCCATCACGGCGCTCGCGGCGTTCGTGCCGTGCGCCGACGACGGGATCAGGCACACGGTCCGCTGCTCGTCCCCGTTGGCCCGGTGGTATCCGCGTACGGCGAGCAGTCCGGCGAACTCGCCCTGCGACCCGGCGTTCGGCTGGAGGGACACCTTGTCGTACCCGGTGACCTCGGCGAGCCGCTCCTCCAGCTCGTGGATGAGCGTGAGGTAGCCCCGCGCCTGCCCGGCCGGCGCGAAGGGGTGCAGCTGCCCGAACTCGGGCCAGGTGACGGGCTCCATCTCGGTGGTCGCGTTGAGCTTCATCGTGCAGGAGCCCAGCGGGATCATGCCCCGGTCCAGCGCGTAGTCGCGGTCGGACAGCCTGCGCAGGTAGCGCAGCATCGCGGTCTCAGAGCGGTGCTGGTGGAACACGGGGTGGGCGAGGATCTCGTCGCGGCGCAGCAGGTCGGCGGGGAGGGTGTCCTGCGTGACCGCGTCGAGGGCCTCGACGTCGCCCTCGACCCCGAAGGCCCGCCAGACGGCGCCGATCTGCGCCCGCCCGGTGGTCTCGTCACAGGAGATCGCCACGTGGTCGGCGTCGACGAGGTGCAGGTTGACGCCGTTGTCCCGCGCGGCGGCGACGGCTTCGGCGGCCTTCGCGGGCACCCGCACGGTCAGCGTGTCGAAGTAGGAACCGTGCACGACCTCGACGCCGCCCGCGGTGAGCCCGGCGGCCAGGACCGAGGCGTAGCGGTGGGTGCGCCGCGCGATCGCCCGGAGGCCCTCGGGGCCGTGGTAGACGGCGTACATGCCGGCCATGACGGCGAGCAGGACCTGCGCCGTGCAGATGTTGCTGGTCGCCTTCTCCCGGCGGATGTGCTGCTCACGGGTCTGCAGCGCCAGCCGGTACGCCCGGTTGCCGTCCACGTCGACGGACACGCCCACGAGCCGCCCGGGCAGGCTGCGCGCGAACTTCTCGTGGACGGCCATGTACCCGGCGTGCGGCCCGCCGAAGCCCATCGGCACCCCGAACCGCTGCGTCGTCCCGACGGCGATGTCCGCGCCCAGCTCACCGGGCGAGGTCAGCAGCGTCAGCGCGAGCAGATCGGCGGCGACGGTGACGAGCGCCCCCAGCTCGTGCGCCTGGTCGACGACCGGCTTGAGGTCGCGTACGGCGCCGGAGGCCCCCGGGTACTGGAGCAGTACGCCGTTGATCTCCCGCGCGGCGATGTCGGCCGGGATGCCCTCGCTGAGATCGGCGACGACGACCTCGACACCGGTCGGCTCGGCGCGCGTCTCGATCACGGCGATGGTCTGCGGCAGCGCGTCCGCGTCGACCAGGAAGAGGCCCTTCTTGTTCTTCCCCATGCGGCGGGACAGCGCCATCGCCTCGGCCGCGGCCGTGCCCTCGTCGAGCAGTGAGGCGCCGGAGGTCGGCAGTCCGGTCAGGTCGGCGACCATGGTCTGGAAGTTCAGCAGCGCCTCGAGCCGGCCCTGCGAGATCTCCGGCTGGTACGGCGTGTAGGCCGTGTACCAGGCCGGGTTCTCCATGACGTTGCGCAGGATGACCGGCGGGGTGAAGGTGCCGTAGTAACCGAGCCCGATCATGGAGTCCATGACCTGGTTGCGGTCGGCCAGCGACCGCAGCTCGGCCAGCACCTCGGCCTCGGTGCGCGCGCCCGGCAGGTCCAGCGCGTCGGCGTTCTTGATCACGTCGGGGACCGCGGCGGCGGTCAGCTCGTCCAGGGAGCCGTAACCGACCTGGGCGAGCATCTTGGCCCGCGCCTCCTGGTCGGGCCCGATGTGGCGCTGCTCGAAGGGGATTCCCTGTTCGAGGTCGGAGAGCGGAATGCGATGGGCGGTCATGGCGGAGGCCTCCTGGTCAGACACGACCTTCGAGGGGCACCACTGGCGGGTACCCGGACGGCCTCCCCCTCTGTCATCTCAACCTGAGAGCTTCACCGGCCGCCCGAGGGCAGCCGGCTTTCACCGTCGGTGAGGGCGGAGGCCGTCGGCACCCGCCCTGCTTTCCAGAGTGACCTCGTCCGTGCGGTACGTGGGCCTGAGAGATTCCGGGGAGGATTTGCTCCTTCGGCGCCTCCGGTGGTCTCCGGAGGACTCTCCCGCACGGGGTCAGCGGCCATTGCCAGACTACCAGCGAGGTCAACGAGGCCTCCTTTCGAGTGGCCGCGACCGCCGATGTGCTCTTTTGTGGTGCTAAGGGATGAGTGTGCGACCAAGTGGAGGGGTCCTGTGCAGACCGACATCGACCCGCGCAACCTGATCGGCCGCAAGGCGTTCGACCGGAACGGCACCAAGATCGGCACCATCGACGAGATCTATCTCGACGACGCCACCGGAGTGCCGGAGTGGGCGGCCATACGCACCGGCCTGTTCAGCAGGGACGCCTTCGTCCCCCTGGAGCCCAGCGAACTGATCGAGGGCACCCTGCACGTCCCCTTCGACCGCGCCCTGATCAAGGACGCCCCCGACTTCGGGGTGGGCCGTCACCTCTCCCCCGACCAGGAACTCCAGCTCTATCACCACTACGGCCTCGACGTGTCCGCCCCACCGCCCCTCCCGGACCGTGACTTCGGCAGGCTGGCGGGCTCGGAGGAGACCTGAGCGGACCGGCCGCACGCCCGGGCCGGCGCCCCGGGGAGTCCTTGCGGATCGTGGAGCGGCCGCGCCCCGTCGGTGACGACGCGTCGTGTGCCCGCGCCGACGGGATCGGTGCGCGCCCGGTCGGCGAGGCAGATGCCGACCTCGGTCTCGAGACCGGAAGCGGTGGCGTACCGCCATTCGGTGACGGGCCCCGGGCCCGGTTGCGGATCAGCTCTCCCAGGGCCGGCTCGCACCCCCGGGCGTCCTCGACGGCGTACCGGCCCGGCTCGGCGTACCGGCCCGGCTCGGCGTACCGGCCCGGCTCGGCGTACCGGCCCGGCTCGGCGTACCGGCCCGGCTCGGTGGTCAGCACGACGGGACCGACATCCGGGTCCGCCCGTTCGGCTCCCCGGGCCCAGGACCCGACGAGCAGCATCCCGACGACGTCCTCGCGCCCCGCGGCCCGTGCGGTGTCCTGCCGGATCACCGAGCGCACCTCCTCACGCCGCTCCGCCGGGCCCCGGCAGGGCCCGTCCGCCCCTTTCCGTCAGGCCACCGCGCACCGCTTCGCCCGGTCCCGTCACCGGCCGCTCCCACGCCGCGGGTCCACCGCCGGCACCTGACCGGCCGTGTCCGCGGCCGGTGCCCCGTCCGGTCTTCGCCGCACCAGCGGCAGCGGCTCCGCCGGTGCCAGATCGGGGTCGTCGGTCCGGAACGTCCGTACCCGCCCCACCTCCGACTCGGGCGTCTCGAACCGCACGGTCACCCGCCCCAACCCGCTGCCCTGCACCCACCCGTGGCCGAGCTCGGCGTGCCGCACGTCGTGCCCCGGCCGCCACCGGTGCTCCGCGGGCGCCGCCCCGGCCACGGCGGGCCCTTCCGGCGTCTCCTCCTCGGGCCCCTCGGCCCGCACGTCCGCCACCCGCTCCTCCGCCGCCCGCACCTCGGCCGCCCGCACCTCGGCCGCCTGCACCTCGGCCGCCTGCGCGAACAGGTCCTCCTGCGTGAAGTCCGCCAGCCCGCTGACCCCCACCCCGAGCAGCCGCACGCCACCCGTCGTGTCCACCGCGTCCAGCAGCCGCGCCGCCGCCTCCCGCACGACCGCCGGATCGTCCGTGGGCCCCCGCAGGGTCTCCGACCGGGTGAGCGTGGAGAAGTCGTACCGCCGCACCTTCAGCACGATGGTCCGCCCCGACAGACCGGCCCCCCGCAGCCGACGCACACACCGGTCGGCGAGCCGCTGCACCTCCAGTTCCACCCGCATCCGGTCGTGGATGTCCACGTCGTAGGTGTCCTCCACCGACACGGACTTGGTCTCCCGTTCGGCCACCACGGGCCGGTCGTCCCGGGCCAGCGCCATGGCGTAGAGCGCGTGCCCGTGCGCCTTGCCCAGCATTCTCACCAGTTCGTCCTCCCCCGCCTCGACCATCTCCCCGACCGTGGCGATCCCGGCCCGCCTCAGGTGGTCGCCGGTCGCCGGACCGACCCCCGGCAGCGTCCGCACCGGCATCGGCGCGAGCAGGGACCGCTCGGTACCCGGCTCGATCAGCACCAGACCGTCCGGCTTGGCCTGCTCGGAGGCGATCTTGGCGAGCATCTTGGAGGCGGCCAGCCCCACCGAACCGGTGAGCCCGGTGACCGCCCGGATGTCGGCGCGCAGCCGCACTCCGGCCAGCCGCGCCGACTCGCTGTCCCAGGCCGTCCCGCCGGCCTCCAGATCCACGAACGCCTCGTCCAGACTGAGCGGCTCCACCAGCGGCGACAGGGCCCGCAGCAGCGTCATGACCTGGTCGCTGATCCGGCGGTAGAACGCGCCCCGCGGCACCAGGTAGGCGGCGTTCGGAGCGAGCCGGCGGGCCTGAGCCATCGGCATCGCCGAATGCACTCCGAAGACCCGCGCCTCGTACGAGGCGGTCGCCACCACCCCTCGCGGCCCGAGGCCTCCCACCACGACCGCCTTCCCGCGCAGACTCGGCTTGGACGCCTGCTCCGCCTGGGCGAAGAAGGCATCCATGTCGAGGTGCAGGACGGTGGGCGCGTTTCTCACGTCTCCGATGCTGCACCACGCCACTGACAACGAGGTCCTGCGGCCGCCCGCGAGGGTTCGGGGCCGTCAGACCGCCCGGTTGCGCCGACGGGCCAGCTCGTCCGCCGGGTTGGGCCCGACGAGGGTCTCACCGGTGTCGACGCGCTCCCCGTGCAGCTGCGACAGCGCGCTCTCGACATCCCGCCACACCACGCCGACGGCGATCCCGAAGACGCCCTGACCGCCCTGGAGCAGCGCGTGGACCTCGTCCGGCGAGGTGCACTCGTAGACCGTGGCACCGTCGCTCATCAGCGTCATCCGCTCCAGGTCGCTGAAACCGCGCTCCCGCAGGTGCTGGACGGCGGTGCGGATGTTCTGGAGCGAGACCCCGGTGTCGAGGAAACGCTTGACGATCTTCAGGACCACCACGTCCCGGAAGCTGTACAGACGCTGCGTACCGGACCCGTGGGCGGGCCGTACGCTCGGCTCGACCAGGCCCGTGCGCGCCCAGTAGTCCAGTTGCCGATAGGTGATCCCGGCGGCCGCGCAGGCCGTCGGGCCCCGGTAGCCGATCTCCTCGGACGCCATGGACGTCGCCCCTCCGCTGCTCGGCACGGCCGCCGGCCGCTGCGGAGCGTGATCGGCCGCGCCTCCGTGATGGGGGTACCCCCCGCTCGGGCGGAGCCGAGAGCTTGAGGGAGGGTACGGACCGCTCCCCCCGACACCGAGTGCGGGGGCACCCCCCACCGTACCGTCGCCGCTGCTTCTCACGCCGACCTCCGTCCTTGACCTGCCTTCTCGACGGTAGGCAGTCACCAGGGGTGCGTCAACGATCGCCACACTCGCCACGCCGAGTGATAATCACCCCAGGAGTGGTTTCCCGCACCCCACCACGGGGAAAGGCTAGCCGAATGCCCTGAGCGCAAGCCGCAGGACGCTCTCGTGGTCCGGCCGCAATCGCCGCGGCCCGAGCCACTGCGCGCACCGGAGCGCCCGCGCCCGCCGACGGCTACTGATTGCTGCTGCCGAAGTCCTCGGGCGAGATCTGGTCGAGGAACTCGCGGAACTTCTCCACCTCGTCCTCCTGCTCGTCCGGGATGGCGATCCCCGCGTCGTCGAGCACCGTGTCGCTGCCGTAGATCGGCGTCCCGGTGCGCAGGGCCAGCGCTATGGCGTCGGACGGCCGCGCACTCACCTCCACCCCACTGGCGAAGACCAGCTCGGCGTAGAAGACGCCTTCACGCAGGTCCGTGATGCGTACTTCGCTGAGCTCCTGGCCCACGGCCTCCAGCACGTCCTTGAACAGGTCGTGGGTCAGCGGCCGCGCGGGAGCCATGCCCTGCTGGGCGAAGGCGATCGCCGTCGCCTCACCCGGCCCGATCCAGATGGGGAGGTAACGGTCGCCTCCCACTTCACGCAGCAGGACGATCGGTTGGTTGGAGGGCATCTCGACCCGGACACCTACGACATCGAGCTCGTTCACACAGCAACCCTAGGCCGTGCCCGGGACGTTTGGGTAGTCGGGCCGGGAACGGGTGACCGATCCGGGCGGCCCGGACCGTCCGCCTCAGGGCAGACGCACCCCGAGCGCGGTCTGCACCAATGCCGCGTGCAACCTGACCGTGAGCCCCGCCAGCTCCTTCACGCGGGCCTCGGCATGTGCCCTCGTCTGCGGATTGCGGTGGCGCCTGAGCGGTGCGACCACCTGGTCCACGAGTCCCGCCTCACGATCGGCCGCGGCCTTCATCACCCGCAGGTGCCGGGGCTCGATCCCGAACCGCCGCAGCTCGCAGACGAGCGCGGCCACCGTCACCACCTCGGCGTCGTAGATGCCGTCCTCCAGGGGCGCGACGAGCCCGTACGCCTCCCACTCCTGGAGTTCGTGCTCGTCGATCCCGGCGACCGCCAGCAGCTCGGACCGTCCGATCCGGGCGGCGGTGGGCGCGTCGGGCCGCTCCGGCACCGCCTCTCCGTCCCGCTGCCGGCCCACGGTCGGCAGCGGTGCCGCCTCGCCGCGCTCCATGGCGTCCAGGTGCTCCCGGATCACCTTGAGGGGTAGGTAGTGGTCCCGCTGCATCCTCAGGACGTGCCCGAGGCGCTCGACGTCCTCCACGCTGAACTTGCGGTACCCCGACGGGGTCCGCTGCGGCTCGACGAGCCCCTCCGACTCCAGGAAGCGGATCTTGGAGATGGTGACTTCGGGGAACTCGTCGCGCAGCACGTTCAGCACCGTGCCGATGCTCATCGCACCACCGTCCGCTGCGGCGGCGCCGGGTTCGGTACCGCCCCTCGGTGTTCGCAGCATGGGCCTTCCCTGGGGGTTCCCCCGGACCGGGTCCGGGGGCGGGTCAGTAGCCTCGCTGGCTCGCGTAGAAGACCAGCCGGTACTTGCCGATCTGCACCTCGTCGCCGTTCGACAGCGGGATCTCGTCGATCCGCTCCCGGTTGACGTACGTGCCGTTCAGGCTGCCGACATCGGCCACCGTGAACGAACCGTCCTGGCGACGCCGGAACTCCACGTGGCGGCGCGAGACCGTCACGTCGTCCAGGAAGATGTCGCTCTGCGGGTGCCGCCCGGCCGTCGTCAGGTCACCGTCCAGCAGGAAGCGGCTGCCCGAGTTGGGGCCACGCCGCACGACCAGCAGGGCGGAACCCAGCGGCAGCGCGTCGACCGCGGCCTGGGCCTCGGGCGAGAGCGCCGGCAACTGTGTCTGTCCGGTGGCCTCGGAGTCGTAGGCCTCGAGACCGGAGATGGAAATGGTGGACGTCGTCTCCGAGGGGCGCTCGGGCGTCAGCCCCGGCCTCAGCGGCGCGCCGCAGTTCGAGCAGAAGCGGCTGTTCTCCGCGTTGCGGTTACCGCACCTCGTACACACCAGGGCCGACATAGGGGAAAACCCTCCACCCGTACTTGAGGTTGACGGTTGTCCGAAACCTATGCCGCCGGACTGCGCAGGGTCAACCGACGCCCCGCCCTGGCCTCCGGAAATGTCACCGCCCGGACCAGCGACCTGGTCCCGGAACAGCGGCCGCTGGCCCTCCGCGTCAGGCTGTGCGCGGTGACGGGCGGTCGCGTTGTCACCGCTGCCTTCTCGCGCGCTCTTGCCGAACAACTTCGCAAACAACTTCACGGGCGATTCCCCTTGACCGAAACAGACCCGCCCGTGGGGCAGGACGAACCCTGAATGATTAGACCGGCCGACCCGGACATCTTCACAACGTCCGTATCCACCAGACAGTTTCCACCACGCACCACCCGTTCGGTGCGCCGACCCCCCGCAACCTCATGCCCTTGCCGGACGGCCCCCATGCACCCCCGGTTCACTGCGAGGACGACCGAGCGTAGTCAGGCTGCTCCGCTGCTCGCAAGGCGTCCACGACGATCTTGGCGGATCGCTCCACGGACACCGTGGCCTGCTCCTTCTCGAGAGTCTGCACCACGCCCCCAGGGATGTTGAGCGCCGGTTCGAGATCCTGCGGCTTGCCGATGACCTTGAAACGATAGGGAGCGTTGATCTTGTTCCCGTCGACGCTCACGCTCTTGCCGGATTCCGTCAGGTACGTGCCGGCGACGACCCTGACGCCGTTCACCTGGATCGCCTCGGCGCCCGCCGCGCGCAGCTCCTGGATCGCGTCGAGCAGCATGTCGGCCTCGACCGTCCCCTTCGTGTCCTCGATGACCATGGTGATCCCGGGCCCCTGAGCGGCCACCGTGCCCGCCAGGACGCCGAGTTGCTTCTCCTTCTCGATCGTCTGCCTGCGGGCCTCCTCGGCCTGGTCGGAACTGTTCTCCAGCTCCTGCCGCTGCTTCTCGAGACCCTGCTTCTCGTCCTCAAGACGCTGACTGCGGTCATCCAGTTCATCGAGGATGCGCACGAGATCTTCCTGGCGCGCCCCGCGCAGGGCGTTGTCGCTCTCGCTGTTGGACGCCACTTGCACGGCCAGTCCGAAGCCGAGGCCGAACAGCAGCAGGGCGACGATGAGTTGGGCCCGGCTCACCCGCGGCGGCCAGAGCCCCTGCACCAGCCGCTGCCGGCCGGTCAGTGCGGGCTCCCCGCCCTCCTCGGGCCGTTCCGCGCGCGGAACGGCCGCGGGAACCTCCTGGGGCAGTTCCTTGCGCAGCCTGGTCGTGGGCGTCTCGTCCTGGGGCGCCTCGCCCCGGGGCGCCCGGTTCCGGGTCGCCTCGTTCCCGGCTGTCTCACCTCGAGGGGTCTCGCTGCGGGGAGTCCCGCCGGGACGGGTCGCGTCGTGGTCGCTCATCGCCCTCACGCCCGGAAGACGTGCCGGCGGATCGCCGCGGCGTTGGAGAAGATCCGGATGCCGAGCACGACCACCACGCCCGTGGACAGCTGGGCGCCGACGCCCAACTTGTCACCGAGGAACACGATCAGGGCCGCCACGACCACGTTCGACAGGAACGACACGACGAACACCTTGTCGTCGAAGATGCCGTCGAGCATGGCCCGCAGACCCCCGAAGACGGCGTCCAGCGCCGCCACGACGGCGATCGGCAGGTAAGGCTCGACGACCGCCGGAACCTCGGGCCGGACCAAGAGGCCGGCCACGACTCCCACGACGAGGCCCAGTACGGCGATCACGATGTGCCCTTCTCAGTTCTCGGCTCTGCTGTACGTACGATCACACTCGGTGCCGCGGGCACCCGGAGGTCCTTCTCCACCGAGATGGCGGTCCGGATGCCGAAGTTCTCCTGGAGGGCGTGCAGATACAGCCCGTCGGGGCTGTCCTGGAACCGGGTGCTCAGGTTCTTCCCGTCCCCCACCGCGAGTACCGTGTACGGCGGCACCAGCGGCTTGTTGTCGACCAGTATGGCCTCGCCCGCGGCCCTGATCGCCGACAGCGCCGTCAGCCGCTGGCCGTTGACGGAGACGGCCTCGGCCCCCGACGCCCACAGCCCGTTGACGACGCGCTGCATGTCACGGTCACGCACCCGCCCGGTGTCGGAGAAGCCGGAGGTCTCGCGCGGATCACCGTCACCGCCGGTGGCGGCCTCCTCGGCGTCGTCCACGACCAGCTTCACACCGGGCCCGTGGACCTCGACGGCGCCCGCGAGGATGCCCACCAGCTCCGACCGGCCGCCGCCACCGCTCTCCCGGAGCGCCTCGCGCTGCCGCGCGCTCACGTCGTCACGCAGTTCGTCGACGGTGTCCTCGAGCTCGTCGGCCGCCTCGGTCTCACTGTCGATGCGGTCGATCAGTTCCTCGCGCTCCTTGGCCACGACCGGAGCGGCGATCCGCGCCTGGGCGGCCCCCACGGTCACGACGAGAGCCGCGAGCACCAGACCCGCGGCCAGGCCCAGCTTCGAGCGCAGGGTCCTGGGCAGCCCGCCGATGCCCTCGGCCCGCTTCCGGGCGGCCGCCTCGGCGTATCCGTCGTCGAGACTGTGGTCCATGACGTTGGTGAGCAGCGACATGGACGCGTCCGGGCGCGACGCTCGCGCGGGCGTACTCCGAACGGGGGGCTGCTGCGGCATGCCGCACATCGTCGCACGCCGCGCCCACTACCTCCGAACGGCCCCACCGACGTGCCGGACAGGCCCCCTCGGGGACACTTGTCCGGCACGCGCGTGTGGTAGGTGTGTCAGCGCCCGGCGCTGTCCACGACGGACGACCACTCGTCCAGCAACGCCTGTGCGGAGGCGTCGTCGGGGCCTTCCGCCCACAGGTGCGTGACGGCCTCGGCCGGGTCCGGCAGCACCATCACCCAGCGTCCGTCGGCCTCCACCACCCGGACACCGTCCGTGGTGTCCACGGAGCGGTTTCCGGCAGCCTCGACGACCCGCCGCATCACCAGGCCCTTGACGGCCCACGGAGTGGCCAGATCCCGCTTCAGGACGTGCGCCCGCGGGATCCGCGCGTCGATCTGGCTCAGCGTGAGCTGCGTCCGGGCCACGAGCCCGATCAGCCGCACGAAGGCCGCCGTGCCGTCGAAGACACTGCTGAACTCGGGGACGATGAAGCCGCCCTTGCCGTCCCCGCCGAAGATGGTCGACTCGTCCCGGCCCACCCGGGTCAGGTCGTCGGGCGACGTCGTCGTCCACTCCACCTGGGTGCCGTGATAGGCCGCCACCTGCTCGGCGATGCGCGTCGTGGTCACCGGCAGGGCCACCCGCCCGCTGCGCCGCTCGGCGGCGACCAGGTCGAGCAGCACGAGCAGCGCCCGGTCGTCCTCGATGATCCGGCCCTTCTCGTCGACGAGGGAGAGCCGCTCGCCCACCGGGTCGAAGCGCACACCGAACGCGGCCCGCGACGACGCCACGATCTCCCCGAGCCGCACGAGCCCGGAGCGCCTCTGGTCACTGCTCTCCGTCGGCCGGGCCTCGTTCAGGCCGGGGTTGACGGTCAGCGAGTCGACCCCGAGCTTCCCGAGCAGACTGGGCAGGACGAGACCCGCACTGCCGTTCGAAGCATCCACCACGACCTTCAACCCGGATTCGGCGATCCCGGTCGTGTCCACGTTCCGCAGCAACGACCCGGTGTACGAGTCGAAGACGCTGGCGGGGAAGTGCAGGTCGCCGATCTCTCCGGGGAACGCCCGCCGGTACTCCTGCCGCGCGAACACCCGGTCCAGCTTCCGCTGACTGCCCTGGGACAGGTCCGCGCCCTGCCCGTCGAAGAACATGATGTCCACGGAATCGGGCACTCCGGGCGACGTCCGGATCATGATCCCGCCGGCACTGCCGCGCGCGGTCTGCTGCCGCGCCACGGGCAGTGGCACATTCTCCAGATCCCGTACGTCGATGGCGCTGGCCTGCAACGCGGAGATCACCGCTCGCTTCAGAGCACGGGCACCGCGGGAGTGGTCGCGGGCCGTGGTGACGGTGGACCCCTTCTTGAGGGTGGTCGCGTAGGCCCCTGCGAGGCGCACGGCCAGTTCCGGCGTGATCTCGACGTTCAGGATGCCGGAGACGCCCCGGGCGCCGAAGAGGTGAGCCTGGCCCCTCGACTCCCAGATCACCGAGGTGTTGACGAAAGCACCGGCCTCGATGGTCTTGAACGGGTAGACCCGCACGTTGCCCTGCACGATCGATTCTTCACCGATCAGGCATTCGTCGCCGATGACGGCGCCGTCCTCGATCCGGGCCGCCCGCATGATGTCGGTGTTCTTTCCGACGACGCAGCCGCGCAGATTGCTGTGCTGTCCGACGTACACGTTGTCGTGGACGACGGCCTTGTGCAGGAAGGCCCCGCTCTTGACGACGACGTTGGACCCGACGACCGTGTGTTCGCGGATTTCCGCTCCGGCCTCCACCTTGGCGTAGTCCCCGATGTAGAGGGGGCCGCGGAGTACGGCGTCCGGATGCACTTCGGCGCCTTCGGCGACCCATACGCCCGGTGAGATCTCGAAGCCGTCGAGCTCGACGTCGACCTTGCCCTCCAGCACGTCGGCCTGGGCCTTCACGTAGCTCTCGTGCGTGCCGACGTCCTCCCAGTAGCCCTCGGCGACGTAGCCGTAGATCGGCTTGCCTTCCTTCATCAGCTGCGGGAAGACGTCGCCGGACCAGTCGACGGGCACGTCGGCCTCGACGTAGTCGAACACCTCGGGTTCCATCACGTAGATGCCGGTGTTCACCGTGTCGGAGAAGACCTGGCCCCAGGTCGGCTTCTCGAGGAAGCGCTCGACCTTGCCCTCCTCGTCGACGATGGTGATGCCGAACTCCAGGGGATTGGGCACACGCGTCAGACAGACGGTGACGAGCGCGCCCTTTTCCTTGTGGAAGTTGATCAGCTCGGTGAGGTCGAAGTCGGTGAGCGCATCGCCGGAAATGACGAGGAAGGCGTCGTCCTTGAGCGCCTCCTCCGCGTTCTTGACGCTTCCCGCGGTACCGAGTGGCTTCTCCTCGTTGGCATAGCTGAGCTCCATACCGAGCTCCTCACCGTCACCGAAGTAGTTCTTGACCAGTGAGGCCAGGAACTGGACGGTGACGACGGTCTCATTGAGCCCATGCCTTTTGAGCAGCCTCAGAACGTGCTCCATGATCGGCCGGTTGGCCACCGGCAGGAGCGGCTTGGGCATGCTCGAGGTCATGGGACGAAGGCGTGTGCCTTCGCCTCCGGCCATCACGACGGCCTTCATGTCGGAAGCGTCCTCCTTGAAGAGACGACGGTCTAGCCGACTTCACCCGTCCAGATTGTCCCGCACTTTTCGGCAGCGGGCCATCGAGCCGGCGCTGAGCGCCAATCGCTTCGGCGAGATCAGTCGGCCATGGCGTCCGCACGGACAAGGCGGCGGACCTGTACCACGTAGAGGACTCCTGCCCACCAATACAGCGTTGTACCCCATCCTGCGAACGCCCATCCGAAAATGGCAGCGAGTGACGCCGGCCATCCACTTCCGTCACTGAGCAGGAGAAGCGGGAAGGCGTACATCAGGTTGAAGGTGGCTGCCTTCCCGAGGAAGTTCACCTGGGGCGGCGGATAGCCGTGCCGTCTGAGGATGCCCACCATCACCAGCAGCATCAGTTCTCGCGCCAGAAGTGCAGCGGTCAACCAGAGGGGCAGAATCTCCCGCCAGGTGAGGCCGACCAGGGTCGAGAGAATGTAGAGCCGGTCCGCGGCCGGGTCGAGCAGCCGGCCGAGGCTGCTGATCTGGTTCCAGCGCCGGGCGAGCTTGCCGTCCAGGTAGTCGGTGATTCCGCTCAGAGCCAGCACGAGGAGGGCCCAGCCGTCGCTCTGCGGCCCTCCGAACTCAGGTCTGAGAATCAGCCACAGGAACAGTGGTACGCCGAGGAGACGCGCCATGCTGAGGATGTTGGGGATGGTGAGGACCCGGTCGGTCTGCACACGGGTCTCCTGGACCTCCACCCGGGGGCCTCCAGTAGAAAATGAGCCAACGATGCCCCCTGACCCTACCTCAACGCAAAAAAGCTCTGGCTCCTGGGCGGTATGCCCAGGAGCCAGAGCTGCAAAAGGAGTTCGGCGGCGTCCTACTCTCCCACAGGGTCCCCCCTGCAGTACCATCGGCGCTGTGAGGCTTAGCTTCCGGGTTCGGAATGTGACCGGGCGTTT
>NZ_JBIBWL010000003.1:695005-722140 GCF_043081325.1 Streptomyces sp. NPDC014882 | reverse complement strand
AGGCTTTCCTCCGGGCGCTTCCCTTCGGTCCTGCGTTTCCGACTCTATCAGACCGTTTCCCGGCCCGATCTCCTCGGCGCTTTCCAGAATCCCGCGCTTTTCTTCGCGGTTTCCTTTCCGGCGGTTCCGACTCTATCAGATCCTTTCGGTTCCGATTCCCCGTCAGAAGGGGGTTGCCTTCCCGGCTGTTGGGCCGTTCCGACGTCTCAAACCTTAGCGGATCCTCCCCGGCGAGCGCTAATCGAGCCGCCGGGCCCTCAGTGAATTGAATTCGGGCACGCCGAATAAACCCCGCTGGGAGATCTTGCTTGAGTTTGTGTGCCGCTATTGCGGCCGAGGTGCCACCGAAGAACCGTTACGGCCCCGCGGCAACCCGAAGAACCTTACGGACCGGGCAGAGGGCTGTCAAGTGGCCCTTGTCAAGATCTTTAGTCCAGGTCGGTGAGGCGTCCGCCGGCGTCCGGCTGGGCGTGCTCCACCCGGCGGAGGAGCCTGGTCAGGACATCGCCGAGGGCCGTGCGGTCGTCGGCGGAGAGGTCCTGGAGGAGGTCCTCCTCGAAGACCGTCGCCAGGCGCATCGCCTCGAGCCACTTCTCCCTGCCCTCGGTCGTCAGCTCCACGATCACCCGGACCCGGTTGCTCTCGTCCCGCTGCCGGGTCACCAGGCCTTCCGCGACCATGCGGTCGATCCGGTGGGTCATCGCGGCCGGCGTCAGGCCCAGCCGCTTGGCCAGGTCGCTGGGACCCATGCGATAGGGAGCGCCGGACAGGACGAGGGCCTTGAGGACCTCCCAGTCGGCGTTGCTGATGCCGAGGCCGGCGGTCTGGCGGCCGTAGGCGACGTTCATCCGGCGGTTCAGGCGGGAGAGCGCCGAGACGATCTGCTCGACCTGGGGGTCCAGGTCCCGGAACTCCCGCTGGTAGGCGGCGATCTGCTCTTCGAGGGTCGGCTCGCCGCCGATGCCCGTACTGCCGGGGGTGTCGCCCATGGGCGTCAGTATCGCACGGGGCTCGTTGGCGTTGAAGTTCTTCGGAGTGTACTGTTTAGCTTCGAAATTTATCTTCGAAGTCTTCGGTTCTAAGAACTGAGGCTCACCAACTACCTGGAAGAGGTGAACGTGACCAGGGCCATGGGCGCAGCGATGCGCCGGATCCACGTGGGCAACGCACTCAGCGCGTTCGGGCTCGGCTTCACCGTCCCCTACCTGTACGTCTATGTGGCGCAGGTGCGGGGACTCGGTGCCGTGACGGCGGGGCTCGTCCTCGCCGTGTTCGCCGTGGCCGCGCTGATCGTGCTGCCGTTCGCCGGCCGGGCGATCGTGCGGCGCGGCCCGTTGCCGGTGCTGATCGCCGCCCTGGTCACCGCCGCGCTGGGCGCGCTGAGCCTGGGGCTCGCCGGCAACGCCGCCGCCGTACTGGCCGCCGCGGCCGCGCTGGGGGCCGGGCAGGCCGTGATGCAGCCGGCGCTGGCCACGATGATCGTGGACTGCTCGACCGCGGAGACCCGGTCGCGGGCCTTCGCGACGCAGTTCTTCCTGCAGAACCTGGGGCTCGGCGTCGGCGGGCTCATCGGCGGGCATCTCGTCGACACCACGCGCGTGTCCTCCTTCACCCTGCTGTTCGCGATCGAGGCGGCGATGTTCCTGCTGCTGGTCGTGGTGATGGCGAGCGTCCGGATGCCGCACTCGCCCCGGGTGGAGGGAGCTCCGCGGGGGTCGGCCAAGGGCGGCTGGAGGCAGCTGCTCGGCAACCGGGCCATGGTGCAGCTGTCCGTGCTGGGCTTCGTGCTGTTCTTCGCCTGCTACGGGCAGTTCGAGTCGGGGCTCAGCGCGTACGGGGTGGAGGCCGCGGGCATCTCGACGTCCGCCCTCGGGACCGCTCTGGCCGCCAACACCGCGGTGATCGTCGTCGCGCAGTTCGCGGTGCTGAGGTTCGTCGAGCGGCAGAAGCGGTCGCGGGTGATCGCGGCCGTGGGGCTGATCTGGGCCGTGGCGTGGGCCGTGGCGGGGTACGCCGGGCTCGGGAACGGCAGCCGGGAGATGGCGACGGCCGCGTTCGTGTCGACGTACGCGCTGTTCGGGCTGGGTGAGGCGATGCTGTCGCCGACGGTCGCGCCGCTGGTGGCCGATCTGGCGCCGGCCGGGCTCGCCGGGCAGTACAACTCGGCTTTCGCGCTGGTCAAGCAGTTGGCGCTGGCGGTGGGGCCGGCCGTGGGAGGGCCGATGGGGGCCTCGTTGCACGCGCCGTACGTCGTGACCTTCCTGCTGTTCTCGCTGGGGATCACGGTGCTCGCGCTGCGGCTGGGACGGCAGCTCACTCTCGTGCAGGATCAGCCGTGGGTGGCGCGGAAGCGCGTGGTGGCCCGGGGCGGGGCCGCCGTGGAGCCGGTCGCCGCGGAGGCGTGAGGCACACGGTGTGGAGGCGGCCGTCGTCGGGAGGCGACGGCCGCCTTCCGCGTGCCGGGGCCCGGGTCAGCGGTCGGCCGTCACCAGGGTCGCGGTGAAGGGGAAGGCCGTCGTGTCGGCGGGGAGGGCGGCGCGGAGGGTGTCGGCGGCCCGGGTGAGGGCCTCCTCGCCCCCTGCCTCGGTGATCGTCCGGCCCCAGGGGATCGCGGAGAGGTGGCCCGGGACGTGTTCCCGGAGCGGGGGGAGGGTGATGGTGAAGGTGAGGTCGCGGCGGGTGGTCCGCCGCAGGCCCGCGGCGTCCAGGGCCGCGGTGAGGCGGTCCGCGGCGCGGAAGGCGTCCTGGAAGTCCGCCGCCGCGTCGGGTCCGCCGTACTGCCGCACCGCGCGGAGCTGGGCGGTGAAGTAGGGGGACGCTTCGAGGTTCGACCAGACGGTGGCGGCGAAGCGGCCTCGGGGGCGCAGCACGCGGGCCGTCTCGCGCAGGGCGGCGTCCAGGTCGGGGAAGAACTGGGCGCCCTGCTGGCAGAGGACGACGTCGAAGGCCGCGTCCGGGTAGGGGAGGTCGTCGGCGGGTGCGGCGGTGAACTCGATGTCGGGATAGAGGCGCGGGTGGTGCTCCACGGCGACCTCGAGCATCGCCCCGTTCTGATCCACGCCGACGACGCGGCCGGTGGGGCCGGCCTGTGCGGCGGCGGCGCGGGCCGCGAAGCCGGTGCCGCACGCGAGGTCGAGGACGGTGGCGCCGGGGTAGAGGTCCGCGGCGTCCACGAGTGCGGTCACGAAGGGCGCCATGAGGGGCGCGACGTAGTGTTCGTAGCGCTCGGGAGCGCTTCCCTTGAGGTGAAAGCCCGTTGCGTCTGCCATGGGGAGCTACTAGCACCGGGAGGCGTGTTCGCCTAGGTGGCGCGCGCCGGGCAACGGGTGTTCGAGGCCGGTTTCAGTCGGTGGGTCTGGGCAGGACGAACTCGCACCACACGGCTTTTCCGCCGCCGGGGGTGCGTCTGCTGCCCCAGCCGGAGGCGATCGTGGCGACGATGGCGATGCCGCGGCCCGACTCGTCGGCCGGCTCCGCACGGCGGCGGCGTGGCAGGTGGTCGTCGCCGTCGGTGACCTCGATGATCAGGCGGCGGTCGGTGCGGCGCAGGCGCAGGCGCATGGGCGGGACGCCGTGCTGGAGGGAGTTGGCGACGAGTTCGCTGGTGGCGAGGACGCCGAGGTCGTGCAGCTCCGCGGGGAAGCGCCAGCTGGTGAGGACGCCGGAGGCGAAGGCACGCGCGCGGGGGGCCGCTTCGACGCCGCCGAGCAGTTCCAGGGCGGCGTTGCGGAACAGCTCGCGGTCGGGGCCGGTGCGGGCGGGGTGCTGGAGGACCAGGACGGCCACGTCGTCGTCGTGGTCCGCGGTGACGCCCGCCGAGCGGACCAGGCGGTCGCAGACCACCTGGGGGGAGCCGGTGGCGCCGGCCAGGGCGCGTTCCAGGGCGGCGATGCCCTCGTCGAGGTCCTCGTTGCGCCGCTCGACCAGGCCGTCGGTGTAGAGGACGGCGGTGGATCCCGGGCCGAGGGGGACCGAGCCGGAGGCGTGGATCCAGCCGCCCGTGCCGAGCGGGGGGCCGGTGGGTTCGTCGGCGCGCCGGACGGTGCCGCTCTCGTCGCGGACCAGGATCGGCAGGTGGCCCGCGGAGGCGTACACCAGGCGTCCCTCGTTGGGGTCGTGGATGGCGTACACGCAGGTGGCGATCTGGTTGGCGTCGATCTCCATGGCGAGGCCGTCGAGGAGCTGGAGGATCTCGTGCGGCGGGAGGTCGAGGCGGGCGTAGGCGCGGACGGCGGTGCGGAGCTGGCCCATGACGGCCGCCGCCCGGACGCCGCGGCCCATGACGTCGCCGATGACGAGGGCGGTGCGGCCGCCGCCGAGGGTGATGACGTCGTACCAGTCGCCGCCGACCGCCGCCTCGGTGCCGCCGGGGTGGTAGGTGGCGGCGATGCGCAGGTCGTCGGGTTCTTCCAGCTCCTGGGGGAGCAGGGAACGCTGGAGGGTGACGGCGGTCTCGCGCTGGCGGCGCTCGCTGGCTCTGAGCCGTTCGGCGGCTTCGGCGTGGTCGGTGACGTCGGTGGCGAACACCAGGACGGCGCCCTCGCCGTGGTTCTCCGGGACCGGGGTGCAGGTGAACGTGTAGGAGCGGCCGTCGGGCGCCTTGCGGGACTTCAGGGTGCGGGGCTTGCCGCTGCGCTGGGCCTGGTCGAGGAGCGGCATCAGGCCCAGGTCGCGCAGCTCGGGGAGGGCCTCGGCGGCCGGTTCGCCGAGAGGCCGTGCGCCGAAGGCCGCCGTGTAGGCGCCGTTGACGTAGGCGAGGCGGTGGTCGGGGCCGTGCACGAGGGCGACCAGGGCCGGTACGCGGTCGAGGACCTCGCGGGCGGGGAGTTCGTCGACGGCGGGCAGCGGGGGCGGGTCGCCGCCGGTGGGTCGTTCGGCGCGGGCCGCGGGTACGGAGCCCTGGCCGGAGCTCTCGCTCCGCCGGTCCGTGAGGGTGACCGGGTGCTCCGCCCGCGCGGTGGCGCGGCGCTGCGTTCCGGGGAGCCGGGCGCTCCAGCGCGTGAAGTTCACGAATCCTTGCCTCGTGTCAGTCGTCGACGGCCGGCTCCGGGCCCGGCCTGCCGGGACTCCGGAGGCCGCGCGGCGGTGGCCGCACATTGTTGCAGCACCCGGGACGGGGAGCGCGTGGGAACAACCTCGTGGGTCGACAGGGTCGGGTGGTGGTCCGCCGGGGGCTCGGGAGGGGCGGTGAGCAGGGAGCAGTCTGGCAGTGCGGCCGCCGTCCGGGCCGGCATTCGTCAGACGTGGGGGCGGTCGGTGGAGTTCCTGGTTCGGGTCAGGACGACCCCTTCGGGTCGCCGGAGGACTCGTCAGAAGGCTTTCCACCGGCAGCGCGTTCGAACTCGGCGCGGGGATGTTCGAGGGATCCGAGCGAGACGATCTCCCGTTTGAAGAGTCCGGACAGCGTCCACTCGGCGAGCACGCGTGCCTTGCGGTTGAAGGTGGGGATGCGGCTGAGGTGGTAGGCCCGGTGCATGAACCAGGCCGGGTAGCCCTTCAGCTTGCGTCCGTAGACGTGTGCGACGCCCTTGTGCAGGCCCAGGGACGCGACCGAGCCGGCGTATGCGTGCGCGTACGTCCGCAGGGGCTCGCCGCGCAGGGAGCGGGCGATGTTGTCGCCGAGGAGCTTGGCCTGGCGTACCGCGTGCTGGGCGTTCGGGGCGGTGTACGCGCCGGGCCGGCCGGCGGTCAGGTCGGGGACGGCGGCGGCGTCCCCGGCCGCCCACGCGTGCGTGACGCCCTCGACGGTCAGCTCCGGGGTGCACTTGAGGCGGCCGCGCTCGGTGAGGGGCAGGTCGCTGGCGGCGAGCACCGGGTGGGGTCTGACGCCGGCGGTCCACACGACCGTACGGGTCGGGAAGCGGGCGCCGTCGCTGAGGACGGCGACGCGGTCCGCGCACGACTCCAGGCGGGTGCCGAGGCGGACGTCGATGTTGCGGCGGCGCAGTTCGCTGACCGCGTAGCGCCCCATGTCCTCGCCGACCTCCGGGAGGATCCGGTCGGAGGCCTCGACGAGGATCCACTTCAGGTCCTCGGGCTCGAGGTTGTGGTAGTAGCGCGTGGTGTAGCGGGCCATGTCCTCGAGCTCGGCGAGCGCCTCCACGCCCGCGAAGCCGCCGCCGACGAAGACGAAGGTGAGGGCGGCGTCGCGGATCGCGGGGTCGCGCGTGGAGGAGGCGATGTCCATCTGTTCGATGACGTGGTTGCGCAGGCCGATGGCCTCCTCGACCGTCTTGAAGCCGATGGCGTGGTCGGCGAGGCCGGGGACGGGCAGGGTGCGGGAGACCGAGCCGGGCGCGAGGACCAGTTCGTCGTACGTCAGCCGGCGCGGGCCGGTGCCCTCCTCGTCCGTGGCGAGGGTGGTCAGGGTCGCGGTGCGCCGGGCGTGGTCGACGGCGGTGACCTCGCCGACGACGACCCGGCAGTGCGGCAGGACGTGGCGCAGCGGTACGACGACGTGGCGCGGGGAGACGGCGCCCGCGGCGGCCTCGGGCAGGAACGGCTGGTACGTCATGTACGGGTCGGGTGTGACGACCGTGATCTCGGCCTCGCCCCGGCCGATCTCCTGTCTCAGCTGCCGCTGGAGCCGCAGGGCCGTGTACATCCCGACGTAGCCGCCGCCGACAACGAGAATGCGCGCACGTTCCTTCACCGTCCCATGACGCACCCCGCGCCGGAGTTTGTCCACAGCCCCGACAATTCGTGTGACCGCGGGACGGGCGGGAGCGGGGACGGCCGAAATGCCGGCGGGAGGGACGGGACCGCAGGTCAGCCCGGGTTCGCCGGGGTGCGGGAAGGGGTGTTATCGGGACGTATGCGGCCCGTGCTCCGATCGGGGGGCGCTCCGTGCGGAACCTGCCCCTTCTGAATTGACCCCCTCTCAACTATGTTCGTGTGTCGACGGGGTGCAGGGGGAAGCGCTCGTCGGATCCGTGAGGTGCCGCTGACCCAGGGCCCCGCCGCGGGTCCGGTTCCGTTGCCCCTGCTTCATGCGCCCCGTGCATTCGATGGCGGGGAGAGTCTCCGGGGGGAGACGTCATTACCGGGGGAACATTCATGCATATTCAGGACACGCATTGGTCGTCCGCGTCCGCACTCGGACCGAACGGCACGGTGAGCGCGGCGGTCGACGGACGCGGGGACACCTCGCGGACCACGCCGCTGCGCGTGGACGCACAGCGCAATCTGGAGCACGTGCTGCGTGCGGCACGCGAGGTCTTCGGCGAGCTGGGGTACGGCGCGCCGATGGAGGACGTGGCGCGGCGCGCGCGGGTGGGCGTCGGCACGGTGTACCGGCGCTTTCCCAGCAAGGACGTCCTGGTGCGGCGGATAGCCGAGGAGGAGACCTCCCGGCTGACCGACCAGGCGCGGACGGCGCTGGGTCAGGAGGACGAGCCGTGGTCGGCGCTGTCGCGCTTCCTGCGCACATCGGTGGCGTCCGGAGCCGGACGGCTGCTGCCGCCGCAGGTGCTGCGGGTCGGCGTCGCCGAGGAGGGCACGGAGAGCACCGGCGTCGACGAGGCCCGGGTTCCGCAGCAGCGGAGCCAGCCGGGCGGCGGCGAACTGCGGCTGCTCACCGACGCGGGCGCGCAGAGCGTCGTGGACGACACCGGGGCGGCGGCCCTGCTCGACGTCGTGGGACGGCTCGTGGACCGGGCGCGGGCGGCGGGTGAACTGCGGCCGGACGTCTCGGTGTCGGACGTCCTGCTGGTCATCGCCACCGCGGCGCCCTCCCTGCCGGATCCGGTCCATCAGGCGGCGGCTTCGTCCCGGCTGCTGGACATCCTGCTGGAGGGGTTGCGGTCCCGGCCGGCGTCCTGAGCGCCGGTCACCGTCAGGACCGCGCCCCGGGCCCGTTCGGCCTCGTGCCGGTCGGCGCCCAGGGCCTCGCGGGCGGCCGTCCCGGCCCGCTCGGCCAGGGCACGCCGTGGGGCGGGGCACGGGATTTCCGATGGGGTGGGGCGGCCGTCGGTCCGGGGTGAACGGGTCGGTGCGGGAGGACGTGCCGATGCCGTCCACCGGTGCGTCGGCGGCCGCCGGCGCACCGGGCGCCTGAGACGCGGGTGCCGCAGGACCGGACGGCACAGCACCGGGCAACGCAGTACCGGACGGTGCAGCACCGGACGGTGCCGTCGCGGTCCCGCCGGGCGGGCCGCTCAGCGCGCGGCCAGGCCCGCGCCCTCGCCCCCCGGGGCCACCGCCCGTCGCTGCGGGGCGATTCCCGCCGGGACCGCGCGGGAGCGGGCCGGGGTCCCCGTCCAGCAGGTGCCTCTTCGGGACAGGAGGCGGCGGAGCCAGAGTTCGAGGGAGACGAGGTCGGCGAGGCCGTCGAGGGGCAGGGGCTCGCCCGCGGCGGCGCCGCGGAGGGCCTTGCGGACGACGCGGGCCTCGATCAGGCCGGCGTCGGCGAGCAGGGGTGCGTCGAAGAGGGTGATGAGGGGATCCGCCGCCCTGCGCAGGCCCGCGCGGGCCGCGGCGGTGGTGCTGGCCTGGGTGGGGGCGCCCCAGCCGGGCGGGAGGTCGGCGACCCCGGAGCTCTTGAGGACGGTGCGCAGGATCGCCGCGCGCGCCCCCGGCTGCACGCGCAGGGTCTCGGGCAGCGCGCGGCAGGCGCGGACGACCTGGTTGTCCAGGAAGGGGGCGTGCAGGCGCTGGGAGCGGATCTCGGCGGCCTGTTCCAGGACGCGCAGGTCGGCCGCGTGGCGGGCGAGGGCGGCACGCGCGCGGTGGTCGCCGGGCCGCTGGCCGGGGCCCCCCGCGGCGCGGTGGGCGGCGCTCTGGAGGCGGACCGACACTTCCGCCAGTGCCTCGCCGGTCAGCCACCGCGCCGCCGGGCCGGGCCCGCCCCAGGCGAGGGCGGCCAGCGAGGCGCCCACCGCGCCTCCGGGGTCGTCGAAGCGGCGGTTCCTGAGCCGTTCGGCGAGGCCCTCCACCCCCGCCCGGTACGGCGTGCGGGCGAGTCGGCGGGCGGCGCCGTACACGCGCGCGGGGACGAGGACGGAGCCGTCCGCCCGGGTGAGGGCGGCGACGGGGCGCACCAGGTGGCGTCGTTTGCGGTCCATCAGCAGGTCCGCGAGGCGGGCCGGGTGGGCGTCGAGGACCTGGCGGGCGCCGTAGCCCGTGAAGTGGTCGGCGCTGCCGGCGGCGAGGCGGGCGCGGTGGCCGGCCGCGGTCACCAGGCTGGGGCCGGGTTCGTCGGTCAGCGGGCCTTCCAGGTCGGCGTACGGCAGGGTCTCCTCGCCGCCGGTGACGACGACGTGGTGCAGGCGGGGGTTGGCCGCGAGGGTGCCGGCCCGTTGCAGTTCCGCCTCGCGTCCGCCGACGGCGAGGTCGTTGAAGGTGACGGCCAGGAGGCGCTCGCCGGCGCCCGTGCCGTGGCCCAGGAGCGTGCCGGGCATGCCGGGCAGGCCGGCGGCGAGGAGCGCGAGCGTCCCGGAGGCGGGGCCGCCGGACAGGTCGGCGCCGATGCCCGGGACGGGCATCCCGCGCGCGGCGCGCCGCTCCGCGGGGCCCATGCCGGGCACGGGGCCGGGGTCGATGTCGGGGACGTGCCGGGGCGCGGACAGCCGCGCGCGCACGGCTTCGACGAGGGCGTCGCGGATGGCGTCGACCGCGCTGTCCGGATCCGCCGGGACGGCCGCCACGGCGAGCGAGGCGACGGGTTCGTAGCCCGCGATCTCCCGGGCCCCGGCGCGCAGGACGAGCGCGTGCCCCGGCGGAACGCGCCGCACGCCGTCGTACGGGGTGGAGTCGTGCACGGCGGCCGGTACGTCGGGGGCGGCGAGGAGGGCCGCGAGGTGGCCGAAGTCGAGGTTGGCCTCGACGAGGTCGGCCAGCGGCAGCGCGGCCGTCGCGTACGCCGTGCCACCCGCCCAGGGGGTGTGGAACACCGGTCGCGCGCCCGCGAGGTCGCCGCAGACGGTGACGCGCCGGTCGACCTGGACGATCGCGGTGTAGCTGCCGGGCCAGGCCGTCAGGTGCCGGAGTGCGCCCCCGCGCGCGGCGAACAGGCCGACGCGCAGCTGTTCGTCCGTCGCGCCGCAGGTGCCGAGGACCGCGATCCGGGTCCGGGCGTCGGCCCGCACCACCCGCACCTCGTCGGAACGCCAGTCGCCGACGGCCCACAGCGGATCGGGGTCGCCCCACAGGAGTTGGGCGCCCACCGGCTGCAGCGTCTCGCCGTCGTGGCCGATCCGGCCGCCGTCCTCACCGGCGTACGCGCCGGGGCCGCCGTAGGCCCCCGCTCCGGGGCCGCCGGGGCCAGGGGCCGCGGCGGTGCTGCTCCATCCCACCAACCACCGCATCGACGCCTCCACAGGCCGTGGACAACAGCTGCACCGTACGAACGGTTCACATGCTGCCACGAAGAACGCGCCGCAGAGGGAGGTGGCGCCGTGCGAGATCCGCGGAGTGCGCCTGTGCGAGCGCCCCCTCGCCGCCCCGGAGAGCCGGGTGAACTCCCGCGCGCGGGGCGGCGGTCACCGCTTGCACCCCCGCGTGTGCGACGCGAATGCGCCCCCGGTACGCTCCCCCAAAACGCCTCGAGCGCCCTGGATTTCCATGGTGGGAAGCGCATTCGCCGACGGAACACAGGGTCGATTTTCGGCCAATTACGGGGCGCGACAACGCCGTTGAAACGGCTTCGCGCACGCTCCGTCACAGCCGCGCGCCCGGCCCGGCGCGCCGGCCCGGGAGACGACGAACGCCTCCCGGACCGTTCCACCGCCCGCGGGGATTGTGGCGGCGGTGTCCCCCAGCCCACCGGATCCAGTACAGCGGGCCGACCCACGCACCGCCCATGGAAGCGCTCCCCCGGCGGCCGGACCAGAGCGCACGGACGGGCGCACGGCCACACGTCGGGAGCACGCCGCAACCGTGCGTGTGGGGGCCGTACGCGCGTACGGACCACAATCCCGCCATCCGGAAGAATGCCCCTTAACGCTTGGGATGCGGCGAACTACGCTGGGTTTACGAATGCCGCACGGTTATGCCAGCGCGGCAGCCGTCTGTGTCGAGGGGTGGCGCAATGTCCAGGGAGCAACGCGGGCCGAACGAAAAACTCGGCGCCGTTCTCGCCCTCGCGGGAATCAGCAACGCGGGACTCGCGCGTCGCGTCAACGACCTCGGCGCCCAACGCGGGTTGACGCTTCGCTACGACAAGACGTCGGTGGCGCGCTGGGTGTCGAAGGGCATGGTGCCGCAGGGCGCCGCGCCGCACCTCATCGCGGCCGCCATCGGCCAGAAGCTCGGCCGGCCCGTGCCCCTGCACGAGATCGGACTGGCGGACGCGGACCCCGCGCCCGAAGTGGGCCTGGCCTTCCCCCGGGACGTCGGGCAGGCCGTGCGTTCGGCGACCGACCTGTACCGGCTCGACCTCGCGGGCCGCCGGGCCGGCTCGGGCGGCATCTGGCATTCGCTGGCCGGCTCGTTCGCGGTGAGCGCGTACGCGACGCCCGCCTCACGGTGGCTGATAACCCCGGCCGACAGTTCGGTGGCGCGCGAGGTGAACTCCGCCGAGTCCTCGGGCACACCGCTCAAAGTCGGCCACAGCGACGTGCGGAAACTGCGGGAGGCCGCCG
Source organism: Streptomyces sp. NPDC014882 (assembly GCF_043081325.1). NCBI lineage: Bacteria > Bacillati > Actinomycetota > Actinomycetes > Kitasatosporales > Streptomycetaceae > Streptomyces > Streptomyces sp. NPDC014882. Next base: position 710,561 of record NZ_JBIBWL010000003.1, on the reverse strand, counting down.
AGGACGCCAGGCGCTGGGACTCCAAGTACGGGGGCGGCGACTGGCGTTCGTCCATGGTGCCGGAGTGCCTGCGGGTGGAGGCCGCGCCCCTGCTGCTCGGCGCGTACTCCGACGAGGTCGGCCGCGCCCTGTTCGGCGCCTCCGCCGAGCTCACCCGGCTCGCGGGCTGGATGGCCTTCGACACCGGTCAGCAGGAGGCCGCCCAGCGCTACTACATCCAGGCGCTGCGCCTCGCGCGCGCGGCCGCCGACGTGCCCCTCGGGGGATACGTCCTGGCCTCCATGTCCCTCCAGGCGACCTACCGCGGCTTCGGGGACGAGGGCGTCGACCTCGCCCAGGCCGCCCTGGAGCGCAACCGCGGCCTGGCCACGGCCCGCACGATGAGCTTCTTCCGCCTCGTCGAGGCACGCGCCCACGCGCGGGCGGGGGACGCCCAGGCCGCCGGCGCCGCCCTCAAGGCGGCCGAGAGCTGGCTGGAGCGGGCCCGCGACGGCGACCACGACCCGTCGTGGCTCGGTTTCTACTCCTACGACCGCTTCGCCGCCGACGCCGCCGAGTGCTACCGCGACCTGAAGGCACCGCGCCAGGTACGCCGCTTCACCGAGCAGGCGCTGTCGCAGCCGACGGAGGAGTTCGTGCGCTCGCACGGCCTGCGGCTCGTCGTCTCGGCCGTGGCCGAGCTGGAGTCGGGCAACCTGGACGCGGCCTGCGAGCAGGGCGTGCGGGCGGTGGAGGTGGCCGGCCGGATCTCGTCCGCCCGCACCACCGAGTACGTCAAGGACCTCCTGCACCGCCTGGAGCCGTACGGCGACGAGCCCCGCGTGGTCGAGCTGCGCGAGCGGGCCCGGCCGCTGCTGATGACACCGGCCTAGGGCGTGTCTGACAATTCCCGCCGGGCGCGCGACGCCTGGCACGGCACCTCGCCGCGTTGTCGGATCACCCGAGTACACCCAGTACACGGGCGATCCTCCGCCTTGCGATGCACCGCACCAGACGCCGCGCGCTGATCCGACGCCAATTGTCAGACACGCCCTAGCACCCCGTACCGCCGCACGGGTTTGAAGGCACTGTCAGTGGCGCAGTGCACTATCGAAGCCGGGAGGTGGTGCAGGTGCGGGCGATCGGCTACGACTGCGACGTGCTGGTGATCGGGGGCGGCATCGTCGGCCTGTCGACGGCGCACGCGATCAGCCGCGCCGCGCCGGGCACCCGCGTGACGGTGCTGGAGAAGGAGCCGGGCCCGGCCCGCCACCAGACGGGCCGCAACAGCGGCGTCATCCACAGCGGCGTCTACTACCGCCCCGGCTCCCTCAAGGCGCGCTACGCGGTCCGGGGTTCCGCCGAGATGATCAAGTTCTGTGCGGAGTACGGCGTCCCGCACGCCGTCACGGGCAAGCTGATCGTCGCCACGGACCGCGCCGAGCTGCCCCGCCTGCACGCCCTGGCCCAGCGCGGCCGGGAGAACGGGATCGCGGTCCGCGAGCTGGGCCCCGCCCAGATCACGGAGTACGAGCCGGAGGTCACCGGCCTCGCGGCGATCCGCGTCGGCTCGACCGGCACCTGCGACTTCACCGCGGTCGCCCGCCGGCTCGGCGAGGCCTCCGGCGCGGAGCTCCGCTACGGCGCGCAGGTCGTCCGGATCGACCGCCGCGCCGGCCGCGGGGTGGCCGTGCGCACCGCGCGCGGTGACGTCGTCCGCGGCCGCGTCCTGGTGAACTGCGCCGGTCTGCACTGCGACGAGATCGCCCGCCTGACCGGGGACGAGCCCGAGGTCCGCATCGTCCCCTTCCGCGGCGAGTACTACGAACTGGCCCGCCACGACCTGGTGCGCGGCCTGGTGTACCCGGTTCCCGACCCGGCCTTCCCGTTCCTCGGCGTGCACCTCACCCGGGGCCTGGACGGCAGCGTCCACGTCGGCCCCAACGCGGTCCCGGCCCTGGCCCGCGAGGGGTACGGCTGGGGGGTCGTGCGTCCGCGGGAGGCCGCGGCGACGGCGGCCTGGCCGGGCGCCCGGCGCCTGGCCCGCCGGCACTGGCGCCACGGCGTCGGGGAGCTGCACCGGTCCCTGTCCAAGCGCGCCTTCGTGGCGGAGGTGCGCCGGCTGCTGCCCGCGGTCGAGCCGCGGGACCTGGTGCGCGCGACCCCTGGCGTCCGTGCCCAGGCCGTCCGGCGGGACGGCTCCCTGGTGGACGACTTCCTCATACGGCGGTCCCCGCGCGCGGTCCACGTGCTGAACGCCCCCTCCCCCGCGGCGACGGCCTCCCTGCCGATCGGCCGGGAGGTGGCCCGCAGGGCGCTGGAGGCGCTGGGGCCCGTGTAGGCGGGCGTCCCCCGCACGAGGACGCCGGGCGGACGGGCCGGGCGGGCGGCGGGGGCGACGGCCCCGGTCGCGCCGACCGCCCGGCTGAGTCCGGCGCAGTCCGGCGCGGTCCGGCTCGGCCCTGCCCGGCGCCCTCCGGAAAAGCGCCACCCGCGCCAGCGCCCCCACCCGCGCGCTCGCCTCCCCCGTCGCCTCCCCGTCGTCCCACCCCGCCCGGCCCGCCCCCTCCCGCCGCCGCCCGTAAAATCGAGCCCACTGTGTCTGATTCGTTGAGCGCCCCAGAACCCGCCAGGCCCGCCCCCGGTGACCACCACCCCGGCGAGCCCGCCCGCCGCACCCGTGCCAAGGGGGAGCCGCGCTTCCCCGACGGTCCGCAGGCCGATCCCGCCGGCTCGCACTTCGAGCGGCGGATCAGGAGCTTCCAGCCGCGGCGCAGCCGGGTCACCGCGGGCCAGGCCGACGCGCTCCAGCGGTTGTGGGCGAAGTGGGGCCTGGACATCGACGGGCACGACGTCGACCTCCCCGAGCTGTTCGGCGACGACAACCCGGTCGTGCTGGAGATCGGCTTCGGCATGGGCGAGGCGACGGCCCAGATGGCCGCCGCCGACCCCGGGACGAACATCCTCGCCGTGGACGTCCACACCCCCGGCCAGGGCAATCTCCTCAACCTCGCGGACCGCGGCGGCCTGACGAACATCCGGGTGGGCAACGGCGACGCGATCATCCTGCTCCGCGAGATGCTCCCCCCGGACTCCCTCGCCGGGCTGCGCGTCTACTTCCCCGACCCCTGGCCCAAGAAGCGCCACCACAAGCGGCGCCTGATCCAGCCGGAGTTCCTCGACCTCGCCGCGACCCGGCTGAGACCGGGCGCGCTCGTGCACTGCGCGACCGACTGGGAGCCGTACGCGGAGCAGATGCTCGAGGTGCTCACCGCGCACCCCGGCTTCGCCAACACCCGCGCCGACGGCGGTTTCGCGCCGCGCCCCGGCTTCCGGCCGCTGACCCGTTTCGAGGGCCAGGGGCTGGACAAGGGCCACGTGGTGAACGACCTGCTCTTCCGCCGCGTACAGCACAAGGGTCGCCGGGATCACTGACCAGCGGAAATCCCTCCACCACCGTCCGCTCCCTCGTTAGGGTCGATGCCGTGGCCACCAGTTCCCCGCTTCCCCCGCTCCCCCCGCACCCGCCGCACCCCGGCGGCCCGGCCGAGGGCGGTGTGCTGCGGCATGCGCACTGGTGGCAGCACAGGTGGGTCCGCTACGGCGCGCTGATCACGCTGCTCGCCCTGTCGGGACTGGTGATCGTCGCCCTCGTCCGCGAGCAGACGGGCACGGAGGGGTTCCTGGTCGGGCTGGGCCTGGCGATCCTTCCCGTGCCCCTGCTCGTGGCCGCGTTCCGCTGGCTCGACCGGGTGGAACCCGGCCCCTGGCGGAATCTGGTCTTCTCCTTCTCCTGGGGCGCGTGCGCGGCGGCGCTGATCGCGCTCGTCGCGAACAGCTTCGCGGTGCGCTGGATAGCGACGACGACGGCCGACCCGGCCCACGCCGACACCCTGGGCGCGACCGTGATCGCGCCGGTCGTCGAGGAGACCGCCAAGGCGGCGGCCGTCCTCCTCGTGTTCCTGTTCCGCAGGCGGGACTTCACCGGGATCGTCGACGGGGTCGTGATAGCCGGGATCACCGCCACCGGCTTCGCGTTCACCGAGAACATCCTCTACCTCGGCAACGCCTTCGGCACCGACCAGCTGACCGGGGACGGCGGCATCGCCTCCGTCACCGTCGCCACGTTCTTCGTGCGCGTGGTCATGTCGCCGTTCGCGCACCCCCTGTTCACGGTGCTGACCGGTCTCGGTTTCGGCATCGCCGCGCTGTCCGGGGAGCGCCGGCGCGTGCGGCGCGTGGTGCTGCCGCTGTGCGGGCTGCTGCTCGCGATGCTCATGCACGCCCTGTGGAACGGCTCCGCGACCTTCGGCGGCTGGGGATTCCTCGCCGTGTACGGGGCGTTCATGGTGCCCGCGTTCGGAGTGCTGACCTGGCTGGTGGTGTGGACGCGCCAGCGCGAGCTGGGCACCGTGCGCGACGAACTGCCCGCGTACACGGCCGCCGGCTGGCTCGGCCCGGCCGAGCCGTACGCCCTCGGCTCGATGCGGGCCCGCCGGCTGGCCCGGCAGTACGCCCGGCGGCACCTGGGCAGGCCGGCGGCGCGCGAGGTGGCGCAGTACGAGGCCTACGCCACGTCGCTCGCGTTCCTGCGGCACCGCGGACGGCAGGGCCGGGGCGGCGCCGACTTCGTCGCACGGGAGCGGGAGTTGCTCAACGAGCTGTGGCGGCGCCGGGAGGTGGCCCGGCCGGCGCTGGAGCACGCGTCCCGGCTGGCGGCCCCGGCGCCGCTGCCGGTCTACGGGATGTACGGGGGGTACGGCGTGCACGGAGGGTACGGCGTGCACGGGGGGTACGGGTTCCCGCCGGGGGCGGCGCACCCGCCGGCCGGGTACCACGGGTATCCCGGGTACGCCTCCCCTCCGCACACCGTGCCCCACCCGCAGACCGCGCCCGCCCCGCACACCGCGCCGTACCCGTACCGGTCCTGAACGGCGGGCGGGGGAGTACGCCTCTCGAGCGGACGCCCCGCGTCCCGTGTCCAGGGCGGGCCGCGGAAGTCCCTCCCCCCTGGAGGGCGCCCCCGGCCCGGCGACGCCTGGCACGCACTCTCCCGGAAGAAGCACCTCCGGCCGCGTTGTCGGGGTCGCCCCGGTACCACCGGTGTCGGGGCGGCCCTCCGTCGTGCGATCGCGCGCGCCGGACGCCGCCGGGACGCCCTTCGGGCAGACGACGCCACTTTCGAAACACGCCCTAGGCGGACGCCTCCGTGAGGCGGGTGATCTCCGCCTCCGTCAGCTTCAGGTCGGCCACCGCCAGCAGCGCCGGGAGCTGGTCCACCGTGCGGGCGGACGCGATCGGGGCGGCTACGGTCGGCCGGGCGGCGAGCCAGGCCAGGGCCACCGTGGCGACCTCGGCGTCACGGGCGCGGGCGACCTCGTCCAGGGCGGTGAGCACCTTCTGCCCCCGCTCGGTCCCCAGGTGCCGGGCGGCGCCCTGGGCGCGGGCGCTGTCCACCGTCGTACCGGGGCGGTACTTGCCGGTGAGGAAGCCGGACGCCAGCGCGTAGTACGGCACGGCGGCGAGGCCGGACGCGGCGACCAGGTCCTGGAGTCCGCCCTCGTAGGTGTCGCGGGAGACCAGGTTGTAGTGCGGCTGGAGCGCCACGTAGCGGGCGAGGCCCTCGCGGTCGGAGAACTCCAGTGAGGCCCGCAGGCGTGCGGGGGAGATGTTGGAGGCGGCGATGTGCCGCACCTTGCCCGCCTTGACCAGTTCGTCGAGCGCGCCGACGATCTCCTCGACGGGCACCTCGGGCTTGTCGAAGTGGGTGTAGTAGAGGTCGATGCGGTCGGTGCCCAGGCGTCGCAGCGAGGCGTCGGCGGCGGCCTTGATGTTGGCGCCGGTCAGCCCCTGATGGTCGGGGTGCTGGCTCACCTTGGTGGCGATCACGACGTCGTCGCGGTTGCCGCGGGACGTGAGCCACTTGCCGATGAGGGTCTCGGACTCGCCGCCGCGGTTGCCCTCGACCCACGCCGAGTAGGAGTCGGCGGTGTCGACGAAGTTGCCGCCGGCGGCCGTGTAGGCGTCGAGGACGGCGAAGGAGGCCGTCTCGTCCGCGGTCCAGCCGAAGACGTTGCCGCCGAGGGCGAGCGGGAAGACCTCGAGGTCGGAGGAGCCGAGCTTGCGCAGAGAAGTCATGCCCGGTGACAACGCCCTGGCCGAAGGCGCGCATTCCGCGCCTTCGGCCAGGGTTCACGAACATCCGGGAAACGTCCGGGTGCAGACCTCACCGGCCCCCGTGACGCTTCCCGGAAGACCTCGGGAGCCCTGACGGTCCCCCGAGGAGGTTCTCGGGGAACCGGCGGGAAACCGGGAGGGCTCTCAGGGGCACCCGGCAGGAGTCCGGGTCGCCGGGGAGCACGTCCGGCGTGGCCTCAGGGGTTGAGCCCCTTGTCCCGGAGCCAGGCGGCCGGGTCGATGCCGGAGGTGCTGCCGCCGGGGTGGACCTCCATGTGGAGGTGGGCCCCGGTGACGTTGCCCGTGGCACCGACGCGGCCGATGACGTCGCCGGTGGCGACCTTCTGGCCGACGCTGACGCCGATGGAGGACTGGTGGGCGTACCAGATCTCGGTGCCGTCCTCGAGGGTGAGCACGGTCCTGTACCCGTAGGACCCGTCGTAGCCGGCGGAGGTGATGGTGCCGCTGTGCACGGCCTTGAGGAGCGTGCCGGTGGGGGCGGCGAAGTCGAGGCCGGTGTGGTACCCGGAGGACCAGTAGGCGCCGGCCTGACCGAAGGTCGAGGTGATCGTGTACGAGGAGGTCGGCAGCGTGTACTGCTTGGCCAGTTCGGCGAGGCGCTCGGCCTCCGCCTTCTTGGCGGCTTCCTCCGCGGCCTTCTTCTTGGCGGCCTCGGCCTTGGCCGCGGCCTCCTTCTCGGCCTTGGCGGCGGCCTCGGTGGCGGCCTTGGCCGCGGCGGCCTCGGCGGCTTCCTGCGCCTTGGTCTCGACCTGGGTCTGCTGCGACTCGGCCTGCGCCATGATCCGGTTGCGCAGCGCCTCTCCGGCGTCGGCACCGCTGCCGGCGCTGTCGGCGGCGACGGTCTCGGCGCCGAAGGTGCTGAGCGCGGGCGCCGTCTCCACCTCGGGGGTGGTGTCGTCGTCCGAGATGAGGGAACCCACGGAGGGGAGGTCCGGCATGGAGATGGAGACCGGCGACTTGCCGGTGTTGGCGCTGGCCATGCCCGCGCCGCCGACGGCGGCTATGACGCCGACGCCGAGAACGGTGGAGCTGCGGGCGAGTCCGCCGCGCTGCTTGGCGACGCGGTGCTTGCCGCGTACCGGACGAACGGAGTCCGCGGTGGGGTTCCATTCCTCCCAGGGGCCCTCGTCGGCACGGTAGGTGCCGTAGCCGAAGGTCTGCTGGCCGGGCACGGCGGGGGCTTCTGGGGCAGGCCGGTTGGACGCCACGCGGGCGCGCTCCTTTCCTTCCGTCGCCTACCGGGTTAGCTGACGGGTTCGGAGCGGGAAGGTCTCCTACGCGCGTATACCGGCCGTGACTGTACGGCGGCTTCCGCGCGATTCACCCCAAGTTGGTGGTTCCCCGGTTCCCTTGCGGGATTCGGCGCGTGCGCACGGAGCCGTCTCTTGTGACGGCTGGGACGACCGCGCTGCGTTATCGAACGTTAATAGACGCAGGGGCGGGATTCCAAGCCGTTCGGCTTGATCAACAACATTGACGGCCTGGACTTTCAGCCCAGGACCGGTGAAAAACGGGCGAGTTGACCGTCCGCCTGAAACGTTCAGGAGTCATCTGGGTTTTGATGGTGACTCAAACGTTATGCGCAGGGCTCCGGAGCGTTCACGATGCGTGACGGGAAAGGTCGCCCCGACGCACCGAGGGCCGGAATTCCTTGATCGGAATTCCGGCCCTCGGCCTTGAGTAGCGGGGACAGGATTTGAACCTGCGACCTCTGGGTTATGAGCCCAGCGAGCTACCGAGCTGCTCCACCCCGCGTCGGTGTGACACCAGTCTACGCCATGCGGGGGACGCCCAGAACCACGGCCGGATCCGGGGGGCCGGACGGGGCCGGACGGGGGACGAGCCGGAGGCAGGCCGGCGGACGGACGGAGGGCCGGTCGGAGATCCGGGCGGGGCCCCGCGGCCAGGTGGGCCGGCGGTCAGGTGGTGCCGCGGTCAGGTGGTCCCGCGGAGCAGATGGCCGTTGGGTGCCTTCGCCCGCTCCTCGTACTCGGGAAGGACGACGACGTCCGCGCCCTCGGCGGCCAGCAGACCGCTCCCGTCGGCGTCGGTGACGAAGGTGTCCGGCTCCCGCCAGGCCGTCACGACCCGGCGCACACCGGCGTCGAGGATCAGGCGGGCGCACGGGGCCGGCCGGGAGGAGCGCCGGGCGCAGGGTTCCAGGCTGCTGTAGACGGTCGCGCCGGCCAGCCGGGGGTCGGCGGGGTCGATCTTGGCGAGGGCCGCCTCCTCGGCGTGGACGACCGGATCGCCCGCCTCGCGGGAGTGACCGCGGGCCAGTTCCGTGCCGTCGGCGGCCACCACGACCGCGCCGACGCTGAACGCGGTCCGCGACGGCGGGCAGGCGGCGGCCAGTTCGCAGGCGAGGGCCAGCCAGTGCCGGTCGGCTGCGGCGGGCAGCGGCCCGGCGCCGGGTGCGGTGGGCTCGTACGTCATGAGGACCACGTCCTCGATGCGCCGGGTCCCCGTCAGCCGCAGGCGCCCGCCCTGGTAGCCGCCGGGGCCGAACAGCCGGGGCGCGTCCGGGTCGCCCACGAACAGGGGGGCCAGGACGAGCTGGAGTTCGTCGGCGAGGCCCTCCCGGAGGAGCTGGGTGTGGACCGTGCCGCCTCCCTCGACCATGAGGCGCCGCACGCCCCGCACGTCGTGGAGGTGTTCCAGGAGCCGCCGCCAGTCGAGGCCGGGGCCCAGCGCGACGACGTCCGCCGCGAGGCCGAGGGCACGGGCGCGGTCCGCACCGGCGTCGGTCGTGAGGAGGACCTTCTCCCCGCCGGTGTGCCAGAACGGTGCCGCCGGGTCCAGCTCGCCGGTCCCGCTGACCGTGACCTTCAGGGGGTACTCCGGCTTCCCCGCGGCCACCCGGGCGGCGCGGCGGGCGGGCGAGTTGACCAGCAGGCGCGGGTTGTCGGCGCGGATCGTGCCGGCCCCGACCAGGATGGCGTCGACGGAGGCCCGCACCTCGTCGACCCGGTCGAAGTCGGCCGGGCCGGACAGCAGCAGCCGGTCGGGGCCGGTGTCGTCGAGGTAGCCGTCGAGCGAGACGGCGGCGGACAGCAGGACGTACGGGTACGGCATCGGCGCGGGTCTCTCCGGGATCGGGGACGGGGGCGGAATCGGAGCTGGGGGAGTCGGAGCGGGGGGCGGAGTCGGAGCGGGGGACGGAGCAGAGGTGGGAAACGGGACCGGAGCGGTGTCGGGCCGGGGCCGGTGAGCGGCGGGGACGAGGGCTCGGCGGCACGGCAACTCTTGGTTCAAGTTTGAAACAAAACTACACTGGCCGCATGACGACCCGCTGGCTCACCCCCGAGGAGCAGCGCGCCTGGCGCGCGTACATCGCCGGATACCTCCTCCTGGAGGACGCGATCGACCGGCAGCTCCAGCAGGAGGCCGGCATGCCCCACGCCTACTACTCCATCCTCGCCCATCTCTCCGAGGCGCCGGAGCGGCGGCTGCGCATGACCGACCTGGCGGAGCACCTGAAGGCCACCCGCAGCAGGCTGACGTACGCCGTGACGCGGCTCGAGAAGGACGGGCTGGTGCGGCGCGAGGACTGCCCCTCCGACCGGCGGGGAAGCGTCGCGGTCCTGACGGACGAGGGCATGGCCGTCCTGGAGGGGGCGGCGCCCGGCCACGTCGAGACCGTGCGCGGCCTGCTCTTCGACCGGCTCACGTCCGAGCAGGTGGGGCAGCTGGAGGAGATCTTCACCCGGATCGCGCGGGGCCTTCAGGGAGACGGCGGCGAGGCCGCCCCCGAGGACCCGCCGTGGCGCCGGCGCTCCTCACCCTGCTCCGGGACCCCGTGAGCCGGCGGCTCCGCCCGTGAGCCACCGCACCGCTCCATTGCTTCAAATTTCAAGCATGGGGTAGGGTCACGGACCGTAGATCTGCTTCAAATCTGAAGCAGAAGACGTGTGCACCGCCCCGGACCCGGAGAACCCGCATGCCCGACACTCCCGCCGCCACCCAGCGCGCCCGCGTCCGGGTACCGCTGCGCTTCCACGACGGCTACTCGGTGGACGCCGAACTCGTCACCTTCCACGGCCTCGCCGACGGCCGCGAGCACGTCGCCGTCGTCCTCGGCGACCCGGGCCCCGTCCCGCTCGTCCGGCTGCACTCCGAGTGCCTGACCGGCGACGTCCTCGGCTCCGCCCGCTGCGACTGCGGCCCGCAGCTGCGCGAGGCGGTCGAGCGCATCGCCGACCGCGGCGGAATCCTGCTCTACCTGCGACAGGAGGGCCGCGGCATCGGCCTCTACAACAAGCTCGACGCGTACGCCCTCCAGGACCAGGGCCTCGACACCTACGAGGCGAACGCCGCCCTCGGGCTGCCGGAGGACGCCCGGGACTACACCGCCGCCGCCCAGATGCTGCGCGCCCTGGGCGTCACGGAGCTGGACCTGCTGTCCAACAACCCCGACAAGGCGGAGCAGCTCCGCGAGCGGGGCGTCGGCGTCCGCGACCGGGTGCCCACCGGCGTCTTCACCACCCCGCACAACGTGCGCTACCTGCGGGCCAAGGTCCTGACGACCCGGCACACGCTGCCCCTGGCCGACCTGACCGAGATCACCGAGATCACCGACCTCAGCGGCCGGGACGCGCCCGGCTCCCTCCCGTCGGCCGGATCGGGCCGAACGGCCCGTCCAGCGCCGCCCATTGGAGCAGCATGATGGTCTTCGCGTCGGCGATCCCGCCGGTGCGGACCAGGGCGAGCGCCTCGGTGAAGGGCAGTTCCACGACCGTGATGTCCTCCCCCTCGGCCGCGAGGCCGGCCCGCTCCGCGCCCGGCGCCGAGCCGTCGTAGGGGGCGGCGAAGAAGCTCAGGCGTTCGGTGACCGAGCCGGGGCTCATGAAGGCGTCGAAGACGTGCTCGACCTCGTGGACGGTCCGGCCGGTCTCCTCCACCGCCTCGCGGCGGATCGCCTCCCGCGGGTCGTCGCCGTCCAGCAGCCCGGCCGCGGCCTCCAGCAGCATGCCGTCGGGGTGGCCGTTGACGTACGCGGGCAGCCGGAACTGACGGGTCAGCAGGACCGTGCGCCGGTCGGGGTCGTAGAGCAGGATGGTCGCGCCGTCGCCGCGGTCGTAGGTCTCGCGCCGCTCGCGGCTCCAGTGGCCGTCGCCGTGCCGGTAGTCGAAGGTGGTGCGGCGCAGCACCGACCAGTCGCAGGCGAGCACCTCGACGTCGACGACGCGCACGCGCGCGTTGCCCGTCAGGTCGCGGCCCTGGCGGTCGAGTCCGGTGCGGCCGCGGGGGTCGGGGACGTCGATGCCGGGCCGGCCCGCCGGGGCGGTCATCGGGCGCCGCCGGCGGCCGGCACGCCGGCGAGGTCCGTGTAGACGTCCTTGCCGCGCGTGCGGGCCCGTTCCACCATCCGGTCCGCGCCCGCCGAGGGGCCGCCGATCCGCAGGACGGCGTCGCAGCGGTCCAGGAGGCGTTCGGCGACGGGGTGGAAGAGTTCGTCGAAGAGCGGGTCGCCGGGACCGCCGCCGCCCGCCGCCTCCAGCAGGGGCAGCGCCAGCGCCTCGCCGGTGACCGGCAGGTGCCCGGCCCGGAACAGGACGAGGGCGGTCTCGTCCATGGCCCGTACGTTCGCGGCGAGTTTCGCGGGGTCGTCACCGGTGCCCGAGCGGTACGGGCCGGCGACGAGGATCATCAGGGGCGGGTGGGGCACGGGCTCACTCCTCGGCTCGGTGGGCGGGCGGACGTCCTGGGCCGGCGGTGACCGGCGTCTCAGACCAGCAGCGTCTCCACTCCGGCCTCGCGCAGCGCCCGGAGGGTCTGCGGGCCCGCGGGGTGGGTGTCGGGGCCGGCCGCCGCGCCGTCGGTGACGAAGGCGTGGACCGCGTCGAGCGGGGCGACCCGGTTGAAGGCGCGCACGCCCAGCTTCGTCGCGTCGGCCACCGCGACCGTGCGGTCCGCCTGGCCGAGCCCCACCCGTTTCACGGCGGCGTCGTCGAGCGAGAACTCCGACCAGCCGTGCCGGGCGTGCACCCCGCCGATGGACATGACGAACAGGTCGAAGGCGAGGGACTCCAGGGTCCGCAGCGCCAGCGGCCCCACCAGGGACCGCTCGCCGGGCCGCGACCGGCCGCCGACGACCAGCAGCTCGACGCCGGGCCGGTCGGCCAGCCGCACCGCCGCCTGGAGGCTGAGCACCGCGACCGTCAACGGCCCGCGCGCGGCCAGGTGTTCGGCCACGTGCACGGTGGTGGTCCCGGCGTCCAGCAGCACCCGCGAGCCCGGCTCCACCAGGCCGGCGACGGCCGCGCCCAGCCGGTCCTTGGTCGCGCCCTGCCACGCCTGCCGCGCGTCGAAGCCGGCGCCCTCCTCGCGTGCCCGCGCGGGCACGGCCCCGCCGTGCACCCGGCGCACCAGGCCCTGCCTCTCCAGCGCGTCGAGGTCGCGGCGGACGGTCATCTCGGACACCCCGAGCCGTTGCGCGAGTTCGACGACGGACACCTGCCCCGCGGCTCCCTGGACGAGCCGCAGGGTCAGGTCCAGACGGTCGGCGATCCCCACGAGGGCATTCCTATCACCTGGATGTGAGAACGCACATCCCGTTGTGAGATCCGGGACCCGCCGCCCGAGCACACCGCGGCGCCGCAGGAACGACCGAGCCCCCGCGCCGGATCACTCCGGCGCGGGGGCTTCCTGGTAGGCCCTGTGGGACTCGAACCCACAACCAATGGATTAAAAGTCCACTGCTCTGCCAATTGAGCTAAGGGCCCGGGCGATGTTGCCTCCCCGAGCATAGCCGGACGTGGCCGTGTCGCCGATCGGGTATCGGGACACGGCCGCGCCGGACGGCGAAGACCGGTCACGGATCGACCGGATCCGCCGCCCCCTCCGCCGTCCCCTCCGCCGTCGCCCCCGCCGTCTCGCGGGGGGCCGCCCGCCCGTCGGCGGGCCTGAGGAACCAGTGCCGCGCCGAGGCGAACCACCACACGGCCGCGAAGCCGAGGACGACCAGGACGGCCACCGGGGCGTAGTTGAAGGTCTCCGGGGTCACCGGGGAGACCTGGGGGAGCATGAACAGGACGGTGATGACGCCCACCCAGACGACGGAGATCACGCCGACCGTCCGGGACCACCGGCCCAGGTGCCAGGGGCCGCGGGCGAAGTCGTCGCCCTTGCGCAGCCGCAGCAGGGTCGGGACGGCGTAGGCGAGGTAGAGGCCGATGACGGCGATGGAGGTGACGGCCGCGTAGGCCGTGACGTTGATGAGGTAGGGCAGGCCCAGCAGCAGCGCGCCGCCCGCCGCGAGCCAGACCGCCGCCACGGGGGTCCGGGTGCGCGGGCTGACGGTGCGCCAGAGCCGCGAGAAGGGCAGGGCCCCGTCGCGGGAGAAGGCGTAGATCATGCGGCTGTTGGCGGTGACGGAGGCCATCCCGCAGAACAGCTGCGCGCCGATCACGACGAGGAGCAGCAGCTTGCCCGCCGTGGCGCCGAGCGCGTCGAGGAGGATCTGGGCGGGCGGGGCGCCGGTCGGGGAGGCGAGGGCGCCGTCGTAGGACCGGATGGCGAAGGTGAAGCCGAGGAGCAGGACGAAACCCGCTATCCACGAGGTCCAGATGGACCGCACGATGCCCCGGGGACCCGCGGTCGACGCGTCGTGGGTCTCCTCGGTCATGTGGGCGGAGGCGTCGTATCCGGTGAAGGTGTACTGGGCCATCAGCAGGCCGAGGGCGACGACGTAGACGCCGCTGCCCCAGCCGGTGTTGTTGACGAACTCGCCGAAGACGAACGACGCCGACCGGTGCTCGTCCGGCACGAGGGCCAGCGCGCCGACGATCACGGCCACCCCGAGGACGTGCCACCACACGCTCACGCTGTTGAGGAGCGCGACGATGCGCACCCCGAAGGTGTTGAGCAGGCCGTGCAGCACGAGGATGCCCGCGAACAGCAGGATCGTGCGGCCGGGCGTGACCTCGAAGCCGAACTGGAGATTGAGCCAGGCGCCGAGGAAGGACGCGGCGCCGAAGTCGATGCCGGCCGTCACGGCGACCTGGCCGAGCACGTTGAACCAGCCCGTGAACCAGGCCCAGGCGGCCGCGCTGCGGGGCGGCGCCAGCCGGTGGGCCCAGAAGTACAGGCCGGCCGAGGTGGGGTAGGCCGAGCAGATCTCGGCCATCGACAGCCCGACGAACAGGGTCATCAGGCCGACCGCGACCCAGCCCCAGGTGATCACGGCGGGGCCGCCGGTGTTCATGCCGAACAGGTACAGCGTCAGGCATCCCGACAGGACCGAGATGATCGTGAAGGAGACCGCGTAGTTGGAGAACGCCGACATCCGGCGCGCGAGGACCTGCGTGTATCCGAGCTGGGCCAGCCGTTCCTCGTCCGAGGGCCCACTCGCCGTGCCGTCATCTGTCATGCCCCCAGCAATTCCCTCGCCGGGGACGTGACACACGTCACCACGTGACCGGAAAGGGCCCCTGCGGATTCCGGAGATCCGCCAGAAGAGGCCCCTGTAGCCCTGCCGGCCGGTGGCGGTCCGCACCCGGGCCGAGAAGGCGCCCTTGCCGTGGGTGTGGTGCAGGCCCAGAGCGCCCGACGCGTTCGGCGTGACCGGCTCGCCGTAGCTGTGGATCCCCCACACCCCGCTCGTGGTCGGCGGAAGGGGTGTGGTGTCCGCGGCGGCCGGAACCGCGGTGGTCAGGGGCAGAGAGCCCGCGCCGAGGGCGACGAGGCTCGCGAAGGTGAGTGTGCTCCGGGCACGCCGGGCCGATGGGTCCCTCCCCAGGGGATACGAGAACGGCGTGGCGGCGGTTCTCCCCCTCCGGCCGCTCTGTCCGTGCCGAGCGAGGGAATGCCGGCAACCGGCCCGGGGCGGCGGTGGGGAACACCGGGCCCCGCCCCGTCGGACACGGCTCCGCCCCTCGGACACGGGGAAGGGCCCGTACGACCGGAGTCGTACGGGCCCTTCCCTGATGCGGTCGGCGGTCGGCGGTCAGCCGGCCGAGCCGGCGTCAGCCGTTGCGCTTCCAGCGCGGCTTGTCGTCACGGCGCCCGAAGGAGCCGCCGCCGGTGCCGCGGTGGTCGTCGCGGCGGGCGGCCGGACGCTCGTGGCCGCCGGCGCGGAAGCCGGTGCCGGGACGGTCGTCGCGGCGGTCGCGGTTGAACGGACGGTCGCTGCCCCGGTGGCCACCGCGCTCGTCGCGGCGGAAGCCGCCCCGGTCGTCACGGCGTTCGAAGGAACGGCCACCCCGGTCGTCACGGTTGAACGAACGGCCACCACGGTCGTCACGGTCCCGGTTGAAACCGCCCCGGTCGTCACGACGCTCGAAGGAACGGCCACCCCGGTCGTCACGGTTGAACGAACGGCCACCACGGTCGTCACGGTCCCGGTTGAAACCGCCCCGGTCGTCACGACGCTCGTACG
>NZ_JBIBWL010000003.1:636386-694911 GCF_043081325.1 Streptomyces sp. NPDC014882 | reverse complement strand
CGAAGGAACGGCCACCCCGGTCGTCACGACGCTCGAACGGACGGCCGCCCCGGTCGTCGCGGCGCTCGAAGGAACGGCCACCGCGGTCGTCACGGTCCCGGTTGAAGCCACCGCGGTCACCGCGGTCGTCCCGCCGCTCACGACGCTCGTACGACGAGGCCGCCGGGCGCTCCTCGCGGACGGGGCGGTCGGCGTCCCGCGCGACGGGCTGCGCCGGCACGGACACCTCGGCCGGAGGCTCCGACCCGACGGTCCCGGCGGTCTCGTCGGTTCCGGCGGCCACGGCCTGCGCCTCGGCGACCGCCGTCTCCGGGTCCTCGCCACGCTCGCGGGCCACCCGCGCGACCAGCCGGTCGGCCTCCTCGCGCAGCTCGCTCGCGCGCCGCTGCGCCCGCTCCAGCTCCCGGGTCAGCTCGGCGACCTCGCGCTCGGCCTGCTGTGCGGCGTTGCCCGCCGACTCGGCCTGGACCTCGGTCATCGACCGGGCGCCGGTGATCTCGGCGACCTCCGGCTCGAAGGCCGTACCGCCCTGGATGATGTGACGCCCGGCGTCGACGCCCGCGTCCTCCATCAGGCGGAAGATCTGGCGGCGCTGGTGCGGCAGCGAGAGCGAGACCACGGTGCCGGTGCGGCCGGCGCGGGCCGTGCGGCCGGCGCGGTGCAGGTAGTCCTTGTGGTCGCCGGCCGGGTCCACGTTGAGGACCAGGTCGATGCCGTCGACGTGGATGCCGCGGGCGGCGACGTCGGTCGCGACGAGCGCGTTGACGTAACCGTCCTTGAAGTCGGCCAGCGTGCGGGTGCGCGCGCCCTGGGTCATGCCGCCGTGCAGCGCGTCGGCCTTCACACCGGACTCGCGCAGCTGCTCGGCGATCCGGTCGGCGCCGAGCTGGGTGCGCACGAAGATGATGGTGCGGCCCTTGCGGGAGGCGATCGCGGCGGTGACCGGCGCCTTGTCCTTGGGCTTCACGATCAGGATGTGGTGCGACATGGTCGTCACGTTGCCCTGGGCGCTGTCGACCTCGTGCGTGACGGGGTTGTTCAGGTAGCGCTTGACCAGCGTGGAGATCTCGTTCTCCATCGTGGCCGAGAACAGCATGCGCTGACCGCCCTGCGGGACCTGGTCGAGCAGTTCGGTGACCTCGGGCAGGAAGCCCAGGTCCGACATCTGGTCGGCCTCGTCGAGGACGGTGACCTCGACGTTCTCCAGGGAGCAGGCGCCGCGGTTGATGATGTCGCGCAGCCGGCCCGGCGTGGCGACGAGGATGTCGACGCCGCGCTCGAGGGCGTAGATCTGGTTGCTCATCGACGTGCCGCCGCAGACGACCTTCATCTTCAGGCCGAGGACGTCGCCGTACGGCTGGAGCGCGTCGGCGACCTGCATCGCCAGCTCGCGGGTCGGGGTGAGGATGACGGCGCGCGGCTTGCGCTTCTCGGTGTGGCCGCCGGCCAGCGTGGCCAGCGTCGGCAGACCGAAGGAGAGGGTCTTGCCGGAACCGGTGCGGCCGCGGCCGAGGATGTCCTTGCCGGCCAGGGCGTCCGGGATGGTCGCCGCCTGGATCGGGAAGGGGGAGGTCACGCCGTTCTGGGCGAGCTTGCGCACGACGCCCTCGGGCAGCCCCAGGTCCGCGAAGGACAGTTCGGGTGCCTTGTCGGCCTCGACAGCCCGGTCGGTCTCCACGGCGTCGACGGTCGCGGTGACCTCGACGGCCTCGACCGTCTCGCTGTTCTCGGACACGACGACGTGATCAGTACGGGAAATGGACATGCGAATGCGAAACCTTCCGGAGTCTCGTCGGCACGCGCCCGTCAACTCCGTGTTCGCATGCGACCGCCTCAATGCGGTCCGTCACGGCAAGGGAGAGTACGCGCCACACGGCGCGCTCTGTGGTGGCGCCGGGCAAAGGGGATCAAACGATCTACCACCATACGCACCCCGTACCCCTGAAGGCAAACCGGTCTGCGTAGACGTGGGTCGCACACCACTGTACGGCATCTACGCCGGTGCCCCGGCCTCCGGCGCCGGTTCCCGCTCGACGAGCTGCGGCACCGGCTCCGCGTCCGCCGACGCGGACGGCTCGGCCGGCGTCGGCTCCGGCGACGGGGACGGGGGAGGCTCCGGCGAGGACGGCGGCTCCGGGTCCGCGGAACGGGTCGGCGTCGGCTCGCCCCGCGGCGGCCGCGGCACCCCCGGCCGTTCGCTCCCGCCGGGCCCGGGCCCCTTCGAGGCCGCCGCGCTCCGCCCGGCCGACGACGAGGCCGCGGGGGAACCGGACCCGTCCGGACCACCCTTCTCCCCGCCCTCCCCCGCGCCGTGCCCGCCGCCGGCGCCCGCGCCGGACCAGCGCCCGCCACTGCGGCCGCCGGCCCCGCCCTCCGGCGCGTCACCGCCGTGCTCCCCCGCCGAGTGGGAGGGCCGGGCCCGGTCCCCCTCCTCGTCACCCACGCTCATGCAGCCGGCGGCCGCGGCGACGGACAGAACCGTGACGACCAGGCGAACGGGTACGGACAAAGGGCGCACGGGGCCACCTCCGGGGGCAGACGCAGGAGTCACACCCCCAACTCCCGCCGCCCGCCGGAGGACACGCGCCCCGCCGCACCGGCGGCTCAGCCGTACCCGAGCGCGTGCAACCGGGCGTCGTCGATCCCGAAGTGGTGGGCGATCTCGTGCACCACCGTCACCTCGGTCTCCTCGACGACCTCCTCCCGCGTCCCGCACATCCGCAGGGTGGGCCCCCGGTAGATCGTGATCCGGTCGGGCAGCACGCCCGCGTACCACTCGCCGCGTTCCGTCAGCGGGGTCCCCTCGTACAGCCCGAGCAGCTCGGGATCGTCCGCCGGCGGCTCGTCCTCGACGAACACCGCGACGTTGTCCATCAGCCGCGTCAGCTCCGGCGGGATCCGGTCCAGCGCCTCGGCGACCAGTTCCTCGAACTCCTCGCGCGTCATCTCCAGCACGGGCCCATTCTCCGGTACGACAGCGCCGTACGGCGGGTGGGTCCGCATGTCCGGGCCCGGACGCGGGCATACGCGACCAATGGCCCGCGCCCGTGTCCCCGCCGCAGCCCCGCACACCGTGAACCGTCCCCGCACCGCCCGCCGCCCCGGCGGCCCCGTCCCCGAACTCGCCGCCCGGCCCCGCCCCTGGGCGCGCGCCCTCGGCCTCACCGCGGTCGTCCTGCTGGGCGCCTGGCTCGGACTGCTGGTCGTCGGGAACGTCCGGGTGCCCGTCGGCCCCATGGACACCACGATGACGCTGCGCCCCGCCCTCGACGGCGGCACGAAGATCAACATCTCCCCGCTGGGCGCCCTCCACCTCGACAGCCACGTCGCCCCCGTGCGCCTGGACGTCAACGTCGACCAGCTCGACCCCGACCGCTCCCAGGCCCTCGTCGACCATCCCGAACGCCTCTCCGGGCTCCAGGACGAGGTCACCGGGGACATCGAACACGGCACCCTCGACCTCGCCGTGCGCTCCTGCGCCGCCGTCGTCGCCGGCGCCACCGCGCTCGGCCTCGCCGTCTACCGCCGGCCCCGCCGCGCCCTCGCCGCCGGCGGCCTGGCGCTGGCCCTGCTCGCCGCCTGCGGCGCCACCGCCTACGCCACCTGGAACCCCAAGTCGGTCCTCGAACCCCGCTTCTCGGGCCTGCTGTCCTCCGCCCCCTCGGTCGTCGGCAACGCCCGCAGCATCGTCACCGAGTTCGACGTCTACCAGCAGGAACTGGCCCGCCTGGTCACCAACGTGACCAAGCTCTACGACGTCACCTCCACCCTCCCCGCCTACCAGCCCGACCCCACCACCGTGCGCGTCCTGCACGTCTCCGACATCCACCTCAACCCCGCGAGCTGGAAGATCATCGCCTCGCTGGTGGCGCAGTACAGGGTCGACGTGATCGTCGACTCCGGCGACACCATGGACCACGGCACCGCCGCGGAGAACGGCTTCCTCGACCCCGTCGCCGGCCTCGGCGCCCCCTACGTCTGGGTCCGCGGCAACCACGACTCCATGACCACCCAGGCCTACCTGCGGAACATGAAGAACGTCCACGTCCTGGACGGCGGCCGGGCCGTGACCCTCGCGGGGCTGCGCTTCGCCGGCATCGGCGACCCCCAGTTCACCCCGGACCGCTCCACCGTCCCGGGCGCCGAGGGGACCCAGGAGGCGGCGGGCGACCGCCTCGCGCAGGCGCTCCGCGCCCAGCGGGCCGCCGGCACCCCCGTGGACGTGGCCGTCGCCCACGAGCCCTCCGCCGCCCGCCGGACCGACGGCGAGGTCCCGATGGTCCTGGCCGGCCACCTCCACCGGGCCGGGACGGAGACCCTCGACAAGGGCACCCGGCTGCGCGTCGAGGGCTCCACGGGCGGCAGCGGACTGCGGGCCGTCGAGGGCGAGTACCCCGACCCCATCGAGGCGTCGATCCTGTACTTCGACCGCGACTCCCGCCGCCTCCAGGCCTGGGACGAGATCAAGCTGGGCGGTCTGGGCCTGACGACGGCCGAGGTCAGCCGCCACCTCCCGAAGGAGAACCGGCCGGGCGCCGCCCCGACGTCCACCCCGACGCCCACGGCGCCCTCGCCGTCGTCCCCCGCACCGTCGTCCCCCACCCCGGCCACGGCTCCTCCGGCCCCCGCGTCCCCGGGTTCCCGCCCCCGCTCCTAAACCGTTTTGGCGATACCTCCTGCCATCCCATATGCTTCTCACGTCCCCGACGCGCTGCGAAGCGCCCAGGCGGGCCGATAGCCCTCATCGTCTAGCGGCCTAGGACGCCGCCCTTTCAAGGCGGTAGCACGGGTTCGAATCCCGTTGGGGGCACGCAACACCGTGTGCGACACTGTCGTACACACAGCTTGGTCCTGTGGAGCAGTTTGGAGTGCTCGCCACCCTGTCAAGGTGGAGGCCGCGGGTTCAAATCCCGTCAGGACCGCTGGAGTTCCTCGTGGACTCCGTGGCTGGGTAGCTCAGTTGGTACGAGCGATCGCCTGAAAAGCGATAGGTCGCCGGTTCGACCCCGGCCCCAGCCACCACAGGAACAGGGCCCCGATCTTCGGATCGGGGCCCTGTTCGTCTGTCGCGGGCGCCCGGGCAGGCGGCACCGCCCCGGGGCAGAAGCACTCGCCGCAAAAGCACTCGCCACGTTTTTCTCCGGGATGAGATCCTGGATCCCGTATGTCTACGCACCCCGCCCCCGCCCTCGGCGTTCTCGCCCCCCGTCTGGCCGAGCTGTCCCTGCGCGACGCGCACCGGCTCGGGCGCAGGCTCGAGGGCGCGCGCAAGATCCGCAAACCGGAGGCCCGGGCCGCCGTCCTCGCCGAGATCGAGGCGGAGGTCGCCTCCGCCGAGGAACGGATGGGCGCGCGGCGCACCCGCGTGCCCGCCGTCACCTATCCCGAGCAGCTGCCGGTCAGCCAGAAGAAGGACGTGATCGCGGAGGCGATCCGCGATCACCAGGTCGTGATCGTCGCCGGCGAGACCGGGTCCGGGAAGACCACGCAGATCCCGAAGATCTGTCTGGAGCTGGGGCGCGGCGTCCGCGGCATGATCGGGCACACCCAGCCCCGCCGCATCGCCGCGCGGACGGTGGCCGAGCGGGTCGCCGAGGAGCTGCGGTCGCCGCTCGGGGAGGCCGTCGGCTGGAAGGTGCGGTTCACCGACCAGGTGAATCCGGACGCGACCTTCGTCAAGCTGATGACGGACGGCATCCTGCTCGCCGAGATCCAGACCGACCGCGAGCTGCGCGCCTACGACACGATCATCATCGACGAGGCGCACGAGCGGTCCCTCAACATCGACTTCCTGCTGGGCTACCTCGCCCAGCTGCTGCCGCGGCGCCCGGACCTGAAGGTCGTCATCACCTCGGCCACCATCGACCCCGAGCGGTTCTCCCGGCACTTCGGCGACGCGCCGATCATCGAGGTCAGCGGGCGGACGTATCCGGTCGAGGTGCGCTACCGGCCGCTCCTGGAGGAGGACTCCGAGGACGCCGACCGCGACCAGATCACCGCGATCACCGACGCCGTCGAGGAGCTGATGGCGGAGGGCAAGGGCGACATCCTGGTCTTCCTCTCCGGCGAGCGGGAGATCCGCGACACCGCGGACGCGCTGGAGAAGAAGAAGTACAGGTTCACGGAGGTGCTGCCGCTGTACGCCCGGCTCTCGCACGCCGAACAGCACCGGGTTTTCCAGCAGCACACCGGGCGCAGGATCGTTCTCGCGACCAACGTCGCCGAGACCTCCCTGACGGTCCCGGGCATCAAGTACGTCATCGACCCCGGCTTCGCCCGCATCAGCCGCTACAGCCACCGCACCAAGGTGCAGCGGCTGCCCATCGAGGCGATCTCGCAGGCCAGCGCCAACCAGCGCAAGGGCCGGTGCGGCCGTACGTCCGACGGCATCTGCATCCGGCTGTACAGCGAGGACGACTTCCTCGCCCGCCCGGAGTTCACCGACGCGGAGATCCTGCGCACCAACCTGGCCAGCGTCATCCTCCAGATGACCGCGGCCGGGCTCGGCGAGATCGAGAAGTTCCCGTTCATCGACCCGCCGGACCACCGCAACATCCGCGACGGCGTACAGCTCCTGCAGGAGCTGGGCGCGCTCGACCCGGTGCAGAAGGACCCGCGCAAGCGGCTCACCGAGACCGGCCGCAAGCTGGCCCAGCTGCCCGTCGACCCGCGGCTGGCCCGGATGGTCCTGGAGGCCGACAAGAACGGCTGCGCCCGCGAGGTCATGGTGATAGCCGCCGCGCTGTCCATCCAGGACCCGCGCGAGCGCCCGGCCGACAAGCAGACCCAGGCCGACCAGCAGCACGCCCGTTTCAAGGACGAGACCAGCGACTTCCTCGCGTATCTGAACCTGTGGCGGTACGTCCGCGAGCAGCAGAAGGAGCGCGGCTCGTCGTCCTTCCGCCGGATGTGCAAGCAGGAGTACCTGAACTTCCTGCGCATCCGCGAGTGGCAGGACATCTACACGCAGCTGCGGACCGTCGCCAAGCAGATGGGCATCCACCTCGACGAGCGGGACGCCTCCGGCGACAGCATCCACGTCTCGCTCCTCGCCGGCCTGCTGTCCCACATCGGGATGAAGGACGTCAAGGACGGCAACAAGAACGAGTACCTGGGCGCCCGGAGCGCCAAGTTCGCGATCTTCCCCGGCTCGGCCCTGTTCAAGAAGCAGCCCCGGTTCGTCATGTCGGCGGAGCTGGTGGAGACGAGCCGCCTCTGGGCGCGCGTCAACGCGAAGATCGAGCCCGAGTGGGTCGAGCCGCTCGCCGGACACCTCCTGAAGCGGACGTACAGCGAGCCGCACTGGGAGAAGGACCAGGCCGCGGTGATGGCGCTGGAGAAGGTCACGCTGTACGGCGTGCCGATCGTCGCCCAGCGGAAGGTGAACTACGGGCGGATCGACCCGGAGGTCTCCCGCGAGCTGTTCATCCGCAACGCGCTCGTCGAGGGCGACTGGCGCACGCACCACAAGTTCTTCGCCGACAACCGCAGGCTCCTCAGCGAGGTCGAGGAGCTGGAGCACCGGGCCCGGCGCCGGGACATCGTCGTCGACGACGAGACGCTGTACGACTTCTACGACCGGCGGGTGCCCGAGCACGTGGTGTCCGGCGCCCACTTCGACTCCTGGTGGAAGCACAAGCGGCACGAGCAGCCGGACTTCCTGGACTTCGAGCGGGAGATGCTCATCCGGGAGTCGGCGGAGGCGGTCACCAAGGCCGACTATCCGGACTCCTGGCGGCAGGGTCCGCTCAAGTTCCGGGTCACCTACCAGTTCGAGCCGGGCGCGGACGCGGACGGCGTGACCGTCCACATCCCGCTCCAGGTCCTCAACCAGGTCACGGACGAGGGCTTCGACTGGCAGATCCCGGGCCTGCGCGAGGAGGTCGTCACCGAGCTGATCCGCTCCCTGCCGAAGCCGATCCGGCGCAACTACGTGCCGGCGCCGAACTTCGCGCGGCGTTTCCTGGACCAGGCCGTGCCGCTCCGGGAGCCGCTGACCGTGGCGATGGCCCGCGACCTCAAGCGGATGGTCGGCGTCCCCTTCGAGGCGGAGGACTTCGACCGGTCGCGCCTCCCCGACCACCTGAGGATCACCTTCCGGATCGTCGACGAGCGGCGCCGCAAGCTGGCCGAGGACAAGGACCTGGAGGCGCTGAAGCTGCGGCTGCGGCCCAGGGCCCGGCAGGCCATCTCGCAGGCCGCCGCGGCCACCGCGGAGCGGCAGGGCGGCGAGTCCCTGGAGCGCTCCGGCCTGACCGACTGGAGCATCGGCACGCTGACCCGCGTCTTCGAGACCCGTCGGGCCGGCCAGCCGGTGAAGGCGTACCCGGCGCTGGTCGACGACGGCGACACCGTCTCCGTGCGCCTCTTCGACACGGAGGAGGAGCAGGCGGAGGCGATGTGGAAGGGCACCCGCCGGCTGATCCTGCGCACCATCCCGGTCAACCCGGCGAAGTTCGCCTCCGAGAAGCTGACGAACGCGCAGAAGCTCGCGCTGTCCGCGAATCCGCACGGCTCCGTCCAGGCCCTGTTCGACGACTGCGCGATGGCCGCGGCGGACAAGCTGATCGGTGACTTCGGCGGGCCGGCCTGGGACGAGGAGTCGTACCGCAAGCTGTACGAGAGGGTGCGCGCCGAGATCGTCGACACGACGGTGCGGACGGTCGGGCAGGTGCAGCAGGTCCTGGCGGCCTGGCAGGCCTGTGAGCGCCGCCTGAAGGGCGTGCGCAGCCCCTCCCTGCTGGCCAACCTGACCGACGTGCGCAAGCAGTTGGACGCGCTGGTGCGGCCCGGCTTCGTGACGCAGGCGGGGCTGCGGCGGATGCCGGACCTGATGCGCTACCTCGTGGCCGCGGACCGGCGCCTCCAGCAGATGCCGACCAACGTCCAGCGGGACACCACCCGCATGGAGAAGGTCCACGAGATGCAGGACGAGTACGCCTGGCTGCTGGAGCAGCTGCCCGCGGGCCGCCCCGTTCCGGCCCCGGTGCTGGACATCCGCTGGATGATCGAGGAGCTGCGGGTCAGCTACTTCGCCCATGCGC
Organism: Streptomyces sp. NPDC014882; assembly: GCF_043081325.1. Classification (NCBI taxonomy): domain Bacteria; kingdom Bacillati; phylum Actinomycetota; class Actinomycetes; order Kitasatosporales; family Streptomycetaceae; genus Streptomyces; species Streptomyces sp. NPDC014882. The sequence continues at coordinate 685,867 of NZ_JBIBWL010000003.1, read as the reverse complement.
TGGGCACGGCGTACCCCGTCTCCGACAAGCGGATCGTGAAGGCGATCGACGCGGCCGCACCGTGACGGAACGCGCACACGGAGTGAGTTCGACCAGGCGGGCCCCGCTCCTGTAGAGTCTCGTTTCGCAGCACAGCGCAACACCAAGTGCCGCAAAACCTGGTCCTGTGGAGCAGTTTGGAGTGCTCGCCACCCTGTCAAGGTGGAGGCCGCGGGTTCAAATCCCGTCAGGACCGCACAGATCGAAGAAGGCCCGCACCCCCAGGTGCGGGCCTTCTTCGCGTCCCCTGCCCGCCCGTCCTCACCACCCCCCGGCCGGCCCGAAGGCCGCGTCCCGGCCCGGGTGCCCCCGCGTGGCCTTGACGGCGTCACATTCGGCCGGTACCCCAGAAGTTCAGGGCCGCTCTTCCCGCGGCTCCACTGGAGGGGGCGTATGGCGGCATCGACCGGGCACGAGACGCGGGCGCTGCTCCGCGCGCACCTGTCGGCCGCGTCGTCCTACCGGCACCTGACCCACCGCTGCCCCGTCTGCCGCCGCCTCCAGCGGCTGGTGGCGGACGGCGCACCGACCGCCGCGGAGGAGCCGCCAGAGGAGCCCCCGGAGGCGCCCTCCGGGACGCCACGGGAGGCCGGTGAGGGCGAACAGCCGTACACCGCCTGAACCTTGACGCTTCCACTAGCGCAACCGCAGCGGCGGCAACAAGGCCAGCGGCATGTGACGGGTGTCACCGCATGAGTTTCGGGAAGGTGGGTTCTTACCCGCTTCCTACAACTCTTCAATTTAATATGTGCAATTGCACCACTCCGGAGGACACCTCCGCGCTTCTCCCCACGGATCCCCCCGAGGGTTCCCACAGCGGATCCGACAGCCCTCCACAGGGCGCCCCAGACTTCGACAAGCCCGCTCACGGAACGGCCCGGCAGGCAGGTCCGGGGCACAAAAAAGATCGCGCCGGACTCGGCGGAGTCCGGCGCGATCGACGACGCACCGTGTGGGCTACGGGCCTGTTGGGGCAGGACCCGCGTCGCTTGGAGCAAGGGTGCGGACAACTCGGCAGATGGGGGGACCTGCGGTGTTGTTGCCCGGTTCTTCAGTGGCTCAGGCTTCGCTGCGCTGCTGCGGAATACCCGCGAGCAGTGCGCGAACCTCAGCCTCGCGGTAACGGCGATGTCCGCCGAGCGTGCGGATCGACGTGAGCTTGCCGGCCTTCGCCCACCGCGTGACCGTCTTAGGGTCCACACGGAACATGGTGGCGACCTCAGCCGGGGTCAGCAGCGGCTCAGCATCAGGGGTGCGAGCGGTCATGAGCGGCCTCCTCGGGAGAACCGAACCTTCTCGGTTCTTTCCTCTAAATTCTGCACCTTGACCCGCGTTGCCCGAAATGGCGGACGCGAGTCGAGTCGGTTATAGGACGAACGGCTTGTCCTCGGCACTACAACTACACCATCCGTCCAGCCGCGTCGGCCAAACCGATGGAATTGCCCCCCAGGTGTTCATCGGCGACGGAAGCCGATGGACCATGCCATAGCGGACAGTCACGCCGGTGTGACGATCAGTCACACCGGCGATCAGGAGTCACCAGACCCCCCAAAGCGCGCAATGCTGAGATTCCCCCCACGGTGGAGCACAAGTGGACGGAGGAGTCCTCCCCGGACTCCTTGTCCTATTTTGGCACGAGGAGGGGCAACCGGCGCAAGGGCCGTGTACGTGCGGTCCGTCACCCTTGCGGCAAAAGCCCGGATCGGGACCTACGCCCCGTCAGTTCCGTGAAGTGCGGCTGACCGTACGCTGTTCGAGGGCATATGACCGTGACGCAGGTCACGGCGGGACGGCCGTCGCCCCTGTCGCGCCGTCAGTTCGCCGAGCGCCGGTCCCGCACCGACCGCCAGCGCTCCGCGAGCCGGGCGTACGCCTCGCCCGCCGCGGAGCCGTCCCCGCGGCGCAGGGCCTCGATGCCGGCGGCCACGTCGGCCGCCGAGTGGTCGTCCTCCAGGTCACCGGCCGGCAGGGCGTGGACGAGCCCGCCGTAGTCCAGTTCCACCAGCGACCGCGGGTGGAACTCCTCCAGCCAGCGGCCCACGTCCACCAGGCCGTCGATGAGCGGCCCCTCGTCCATGGCGTCCCTGAGCGCGCGCAGGCCCCGCGCCACCCGGCGGCGGGCCTGCACCATCGGCGTGCGGTAGCGCAGCACCGGGGCCTGCTCGGCGGTCCCCTTGTCGTACTCGCGCTCCTCGTCGGCCAGGAGCACGAACCAGTGCAGCGGGATCTGCCAGGTCGCCGTGCGGATCCAGGGGCGGGCGTCGGGGTTGCGCACCAGCCAGCGCTCGTAGTCCTGGGCGGCCTGGCGGCGGACCAGGGGCGGCAGGACCGCGTCCAGGACCGGGCCGGGCAGTTCGTCGCCCAGCGCCCCCAGCGCCTGCCAGCCGCGCAGCCGGGTCCGCCAGGGGCACACGCACACGACCCCGTCCACGTCGGCCACGAACGCGTCGCCGCTCTCCTGCACCGGGACCGCGACCGGCGGGGTGGGCAGCAGGTCCGCCAGCGAGCGGCGCAGCTCGTCCTGGCAGGTGGGCAGGTCGGGGCGGCGGGCGTAGCGCGCCCAGTGGCCGCGCTCCGGCTCCGGGAAGGCGGCCAGGGGCTCGTACACGCGCAGATAGGCGGCGTACGGGACGATCACCGAGGACACCTGGGGCACGCCTGCTCCCTCCCCTGTGGACCGGCCGGGAAACCTTCCGGGACCCCTGGCGAAGGGGCCGGAAAACATGCAAATCGTCGCACGGCCGTACTCCGGGAGAGGGTGATCCGCGCCACGGAGCGTACGGCGGGCGGCGCAGGCTCTACGCTCGTCCCACAGGCCCCGCCACCCGTACGGGAGCCCCCGTCCCGCCCGCCGCTAGTTACCCAGGAGTCACCACCGTGACCGACGTATCCGGCGCCCCTGATCACGTGCTGCGCACCCTGTTCCACTCGGACCAGGGCGGCCATGAGCAAGTCGTGCTCTGCCAGGACCGTGCCAGCGGCCTGAAGGCCGTCATCGCCCTCCACTCCACCGCCCTGGGCCCCGCCCTCGGCGGTACGCGCTTCTACCCGTACGCGTCCGAGCAGGAGGCCGTCGCCGACGCGCTGAACCTCGCGCGCGGGATGTCGTACAAGAACGCCATGGCCGGGCTGGACCACGGCGGCGGCAAGGCCGTGATCATCGGTGACCCCGACACGATCAAGTCCGAACAGCTGCTGCTCGCGTACGGCCGCTTCGTGGCCTCTCTCGGCGGGCGGTACGTGACCGCCTGCGACGTCGGCACCTACGTCGCCGACATGGACGTCGTGGCGCGCGAGTGCCGCTGGACGACCGGGCGCTCCCCGGAGAACGGCGGCGCGGGAGACTCGTCGGTGCTCACCGCCTTCGGCGTCTACCAGGGCATGCGGGCCAGCGCCCAGCACCTGTGGGGCGACCCCTCGCTGCGCGACCGCAAGGTCGGGATCGCGGGCGTCGGCAAGGTCGGCCACCACCTGGTGGAGCACCTGCGGGACGAGGGCGCCGAGGTCGTGATCACGGACGTGCGCGAGGACGCCGTGCGCCGGATCCTCGACCGGCACCCCGAGGGCGTGACGGCGGTCGCGGACACCGAGGCGCTGATCCGGGTCGAGGGCCTCGACGTCTACGCCCCCTGCGCGCTGGGCGGGGCGCTGAACGACGAGTCGGTTCCGGTGCTGACCGCGCGGATCGTGTGCGGGGCGGCCAACAACCAGCTCGCCCACCCGGGCGTGGAGAAGGACCTCGCCGACCGCGGGATCCTCTACGCGCCGGACTACGTGGTGAACGCCGGCGGGGTCATCCAGGTCGCCGACGAGCTGCACGGGTTCGACTTCGAGCGGTGCAGGGCGAAGGCCGCGAAGATCTTCGACACCACGCTCGCCATCTTCGCACGCGCGAAGACGGACGGGATTCCGCCGGCCGCGGCGGCCGACCGGATCGCCGAACAGCGCATGCACGAGGCGGCTCAGGCGCGCGGTTGGTGAGCATGCTCCGGTACCCGCCGGGGAAAAGTTCGAGAGAACTCTCACTCTTCCCGGCGGGTCGCCCGCCGGGAAGTGGTTAAAATCGCCATTGACCAGCGAGGACAGGGCGCCTCGAAGGTTCTGTGCACACGCGCGTGCCACGGGCGACGTACCGTATGGGTGCGGGCTCAGGTACCGTGGAAGCCCTACGGACCGGCCTCTCCGCGGAGAGTCCGTTTCGGACCATGAACGCGTGTCAAGACTCTGGGGCCGTCGAGCCCCGTCGTTGAGGGGGTCGAGCCATGGGGCGCGGCCGGGCCAAGGCCAAGCAAGCGAAGGTCGCCCGCCAGCTGAAGTACAACAGCGGCGGGACGGATCTCTCGCGCCTGGCCGAAGAGCTGGGCGCATCGCCATCGAACATTCCGCCGAACGGTCAGCCGTTCGAGGACGATGACGATGAGCAGGACGACGACCCGTACGCACGGTACGCCGAGCTGTACGGGGACGACGACGATGACGAGGACGAGGAGTCCTCGCACCAACACCGTCGCGGCGCTTGACCCTGCTTTCTTTGAGCACTCACCCGGTCGGTGACTTCGGTCACCGACCGGGTCTTGTGCTGCGCGCGGGGGCTCCGCCCGCAGCGGTGGGTCAGCCCGCGTAGTCCCCGACCAGGGCCGCACCGCTCGGGTGCTCCCCGCGGTCGGTGATCTCGCCGGCGACCCATGCCTCGACGCCGCGGTCGGCCAGGGTGGTGAGCGCCACGTCCGCCGACTCCTGGGGGACGACGGCGATCATGCCGACGCCCATGTTCAGGGTCTTCTCCAGCTCCAGCCGCTCGACCCGGCCGGTCCGGCCGACGAGGTCGAAGACCGGGGCCGGGGTCCACGTGGAGCGGTCCACGATCGCGTGCAGTCCGTCGGGGACGACCCGGGCCAGGTTGGCCGCGAGTCCGCCGCCGGTGACGTGCGAGAAGGCGTGGACGTCCGTCGTGCGGGTGAGGGCCAGGCAGTCCAGCGAGTAGATCTTGGTCGGCTCCAGCAGCTCCTCGCCGAGGGTGCGGCCCAGTTCCTCGACGCGCGTGTCCAGGGAGAGTCCGGCCTGGTCCAGCAGGACGTGGCGGACCAGCGAGTACCCGTTGGAGTGGAGGCCGGAGGCCGCCATGGCGATCACCGCGTCGCCCGTGCGGATGCGGTCGGGGCCCAGCAGCCGGTCGGCCTCCACGACGCCCGTGCCGGCGCCGGCGACGTCGAAGTCGTCCGGGCCGAGCAGACCCGGGTGTTCGGCCGTCTCGCCGCCGACCAGGGCGCAGCCGGCCAGGACGCAGCCCTCGGCGATGCCCTTGACGATGGCGGCGACCCGCTCGGGGTGGACCTTGCCGACGCAGATGTAGTCGGTCATGAACAGCGGCTCGGCGCCGCACACCACGATGTCGTCCATGACCATGGCGACCAGGTCGTGGCCGATGGTGTCGTAGACGCCCATCCGGCGGGCGACGTCGACCTTGGTGCCGACGCCGTCGGTGGCGGAGGCCAGCAGGGGGCGCTCGTAGTTCTTGAGGGCGGAGGCGTCGAAGAGGCCGGCGAAACCGCCGAGGCCGCCGAGGACCTCGGGGCGCCGGGTCTTCTTCACCCACTCCTTCATGAGTTCCACGGCGCGGTCGCCCGCTTCGATGTCGACGCCCGCAGCTGCGTAGCTGGCACCAGTTGTCTCAGACATGGAGGTGAGAACTTTCGTGTCGTACGGCAGGGATGACGGGACCGACTACGGGCGGCGGATCGCGTCGGCGGCGGCCGTCGCGGCCGGGCCGGCGGCCAGCTCCGTCTCCAGGAGCTGCTTGCCGAGCAGCTCGGGGTCGGGCAGGTCCATCGGGTACTCGCCGTCGAAGCAGGCGCGGCAGAGGTTCGGCTTGGCGATGGTGGTCGCCTCGATCATGCCGTCGATGGAGATGTAGGCCAGGGAGTCGGCGCCCAGCGAGGTGCCGATCTCGTCGATCGTCATGCCGTTGGCGATCAGTTCGGCACGGGTGGCGAAGTCGATGCCGAAGAAGCAGGGCCACTTCACGGGCGGCGAGGAGATCCGGATGTGGACCTCGGCGGCGCCGGCCTCGCGCAGCATGCGGACCAGGGCCCGCTGGGTGTTGCCGCGCACGATCGAGTCGTCGACGACGACCAGGCGCTTGCCCTTGATGACTTCCTTGAGCGGGTTCAGCTTCAGGCGGATGCCGAGCTGGCGGATGGTCTGCGAGGGCTGGATGAAGGTCCGGCCCACGTAGGCGTTCTTGACCAGGCCGGCGCCGAAGGGGATGCCGGAGGCTTCCGCGTAGCCGATGGCCGCCGGGGTGCCGGACTCCGGGGTCGCTATGACCAGGTCGGCGTCGGCCGGGGCTTCCTCGGCGAGTTTCCGGCCCATCTCCACACGGGAGAGGTAGACGTTCCGGCCGGCGATGTCGGTGTCCGGGCGGGCCAGGTAAACGTACTCGAAGACGCAGCCCTTGGGCTTCGCTTCCGCGAACCGGGAGGTGCGCAGGCCGTTCTCGTCGATGGCGACGAACTCGCCCGGCTCGATCTCGCGGACGTACGCGGCGCCGCAGATGTCGAGGGCGGCGGACTCGGAGGCCACGACCCAGCCGCGCTCCAGCCGGCCGAGGACCAGCGGGCGGATGCCCTGCGGGTCGCGGGCGGCGTAGAGCGTGCCCTCGTCCATGAAGACGAGGGAGAAGGCTCCGCGGACCTGCGGGAGGATGGCGTGGGCCGCCTCCTCGATGGTCAGGGGCTTGCCGTCCTCGTCGACCTGGGCCGCCAGGAGCGCGGTGAGCAGGTCGGTGTCGTTGGTCGCCGCGACGCGCGTGCTGCGGCCCTCCTGCTTGGGCAGGTCGGCGACCATCTCGGCGAGCCGGGCGGTGTTGACGAGGTTCCCGTTGTGGCCGAGCGCGATGGAACCGTGCGCGGTGGCGCGGAACGTCGGCTGGGCGTTCTCCCACACGGAGGCGCCTGTGGTCGAGTAGCGGGCGTGTCCGACCGCGATGTGACCCTGGAGCGATCCGAGCGAGGTTTCGTCGAAGACCTGGGAGACCAGACCCATGTCCTTGAAGACGAGGATCTGGGAGCCGTTGCTGACCGCGATTCCCGCGGATTCCTGGCCTCGATGCTGGAGGGCGTAGAGCCCGAAGTAAGTGAGCTTGGCGACCTCTTCACCGGGAGCCCAGACCCCGAAGACGCCGCAAGCGTCCTGGGGGCCCTTCTCGCCGGGGAGCAGATCATGACTGAGTCGACCGTCACCACGTGGCACGTCATCGAGTGTAGGCGAGGCCGACCGCTGGTCCGAATTGGGGATACTCGCCGGTAACTCGATCTCGGACCTCGGGCGGTCATCTCGGTCGTCCCATCCGCGCAGGTCAGAGGCGGTTTTCGGTGATCGATCCGCCGACCGGGCGCGCCGCACCGGCCACCGTCCGGCGGCCCGCCCGGCGGGCACGAGTGAGGTGTCGCACACCCCGGGGCGTCCGGCGGACGCCCGCCGGGTCAGGACATGAGCGGGAGCAGCTCCGCGAGGTCCGCCCGCTCCCCGCTCGCGGCGACCTTCGCCTCCTCCACGGCCGTCTTCCAGGTCAGCCGCCCGCAGGCCAGCCGCACCCAGGTCAGCGGGTCGGTCTCGACCACGTTGGGCGGGGTGCCGCGGGTGTGCCGGGGGCCCTCGACGCACTGCACGACGGCGTACGGCGGGATCCGCACCTCGGTCGCCCCGCCGGGGGCCCGGACGGCCAGGGCGTCGGCCAGCAGCCGGGTGGCGGCGGCGAGGGCCTGACGGTCGTACGGGACGTCCAGGCCGGGTACGGCCGCGTTCAGGTCGTCGGTGTGGACGACGAGTCCGACGGTGCGGGTGACCAGGTAGTCGGCCAGGGACAGCGCGCCCGCCTCCGTCTCCAGCAGCCGGGAGCCGGGGTGCGCGTCGAGCCGATCGACGAGGCCCCGCTCCACGGCCGTGAGGTGGGCGGCCGGGTCCGGGTGGTCCGCGGACAGCCGCCGCGCGGAGGCGTCGACGGCCGGGGCCTCCGCGGCCGTCGCGAACGGCCAGTCGAGCAGGGTGGCGTCCGGCTTCGCCGGCTCCGGCAGGTCGAGCGACCGCTCCACCGCCGTGACGGCCGTCCCGATGTGCGCGACCAGCTCCCGTACGGTCCACTCCCCCAGCCGGGTCGGCAGCGCGAGCTGCTCCGGGGTGAGCGTGGCGACGGCCCGCCGCACGTGGCCGAGCTGGGCCAGCACCGCGGCGCGGGTCCTGGCGGGGTCATAGGTCCTGGTGCGCTTCTTGGCCGGAGGCATGGCGGGAAGCCTAGGGCGTGCCGGCCGGGACCGTCGTCCCGCGGGCCCGGCACCCACGGGGGACACGCCCGGCGGCCGGACCGGGCCGGTGCGGGCCGGTGCGGGCCGGTGCGGGCCGGTGCGGGCCGGTGCGGGCCGGTGCGGGCCGGTGCGGGCCGGTGTCGTGGGCGTTCGCGGGGAGGCCGCCGGGCGGTCACCGAGCGGTGCCCGGGCGGAGTCCGGACGGAATCCCGGTGGCGGGCCGGGAAGGGCGGTCCCCCGGTCCGCCGGTCCCCCGGTTCCCCGGTCCGCCGTCGGCCGTCGGCCGTCGGCCGTCGGCGGACACGCGGCAGCGGACGCCCGGTGTCGGCGGGGCGACCCGCGCAGAAGCAGCCGGCGCCGGGGGGGTCGGCGGCAGGCGGCCGCCGTGCGGCGCGCACGCCGAAGGCCGCCGCCCGGGCGTTCGGAGAAGCCTGGGCGGCGGCCTTCGGGTACCGGTACGGCCGGGCGGCGCGCGCTACGCGAGCAGCGCCGGGATGGTGTCCTCGTGCGCCCTGCGCAGGTCCGCCAGGGGGAGCGTGAACTCGCCCTGGACGTCGACCGCGTCGCCGTCGACGACACCGACGCGGGTGGCCGGCAGGCCGCGGGCGCCGCACATGTCGGTGAAGCGCAGTTCCTCCGAGCGCGGGACGGCGACGACCGCACGGCCCGCCGACTCCGAGAAGAGGAACGTGAACGCGTCCAGACCGTCCGGGACGACCAGGCGGGCGCCCTTCTCCCCGAGCAGCGCCGACTCGACCACGGCCTGGATCAGACCGCCGTCGGACAGGTCGTGCGCGGCGTCGATCATGCCGTCGCGGGAGGCGGAGATCAGGATCTCGGCCAGCAGGCGCTCGCGCTCCAGGTCGACCTTCGGGGGCAGGCCGCCGAGGTGGTCGTGGATCACCTGGGACCAGGCCGAACCGCCGAACTCCTCACGGGTGTCGCCGAGGAGGTACAGCAGCTGGCCCTCCTCCTGGAAGGCGACCGGGGTGCGGCGGGCCACGTCGTCGATGACGCCCAGGACCGCGACGACCGGGGTCGGGTGGATGGCCGCCTCGCCCGTCTGGTTGTAGAGCGAGACGTTGCCGCCGGTCACCGGGGTGCCGAGCTGCAGGCAGGCGTCGGCGAGTCCGCGGACGGCCTCGGCGAACTGCCACATGACGGCCGGGTCCTCGGGCGATCCGAAGTTCAGGCAGTCGGAGACGGCGAGAGGCTTGGCGCCGGTCGTCGCCACGTTGCGGTACGCCTCCGCGAGCGCGAGCTGGGCACCGTGGTACGGGTCCAGCTTCGCGTAACGGCCGTTGCCGTCGGTGGCGATGGCGACGCCGAGGCCGCTCTCCTCGTCGATGCGGATCATGCCCGAGTCCTCGGGCTGGGCGAGGACCGTGTTGCCCTGCACGAAGTGGTCGTACTGGGACGTGATCCACTTCTTGGAGGCCTGGTTCGGGGAGGACACCAGCCTCAGGACCTGGTCCTTCAGCTCCTCGCCCGTGGTGGGCCTCGGCAGCTTGTTCGCGTCGTCGGCCTGGAGGGCGTCTTGCCAGTCCGGGCGGGCGTAGGGGCGCTCGTAGACCGGGCCGTCGTGGGCGACCGTGCGCGGGTCGACGTCGACGATCTTGCCGCCGTGCCAGTAGATCTCCAGGCGGTCGCCGTCGGTCACCTCGCCGATGACGGTGGCGATGACGTCCCACTTGTCGCAGATCTCCAGGAAGCGGTCGACCTTCTCCGGCTCGACGACCGCGCACATGCGCTCCTGCGACTCGCTCATGAGGATCTCCTCGGGCGAGAGCGTGGAGTCGCGCAGCGGTACGTCGTCCAGCGTCACGCGCATACCGCCGGAGCCGTTCGACGCCAGCTCGCTCGTCGCGCAGGACAGGCCCGCCGCGCCGAGGTCCTGGATGCCGACGACGAGCTTCTCGGCGAAGGCCTCCAGGGTGCACTCGATGAGGAGCTTCTCCTGGAAGGGGTCGCCGACCTGGACCGCCGGGCGCTTCGACGGCTTGGCGTCGTCGAAGGTCTCCGAGGCCAGGATCGAGGCGCCGCCGATGCCGTCGCCGCCGGTCCGGGCGCCGTACAGGATGACCTTGTTGCCCGCGCCGGACGCCTTCGCGAGGTGGATGTCCTCGTGCCGCATCACGCCGATGGCACCGGCGTTGACCAGCGGGTTGCCCTGGTAGCAGGCGTCGAAGACGACCTCGCCGCCGATGTTGGGCAGGCCCAGGCAGTTGCCGTAGCCGCCGATGCCGGCGACGACGCCCGGCAGGACGCGCTTGGTGTCGGGGTGGTCGGCCGCGCCGAAGCGCAGCGGGTCGACCACGGCCACCGGCCGCGCGCCCATCGCGATGATGTCGCGGACGATGCCGCCGACACCGGTCGCGGCGCCCTGGTAGGGCTCGACGTACGACGGGTGGTTGTGCGACTCGACCTTGAAGGTCACCGCGTAGCCCTGGCCGACGTCGACGACGCCCGCGTTCTCGCCGATGCCCACGAGCAGGGCGTCGGACTGCGGGGCCTTCTCGCCGAACTGGCGCAGGTGGACCTTGGAGGACTTGTACGAGCAGTGCTCGGACCACATGACCGAGTACATGGCGAGCTCGGCGCCGGTGGGCCGGCGGCCGAGGATCTCCACGACCCGCTCGTACTCGTCCTTCTTCAGGCCGAGTTCGGCCCAGGGCAGCTCGACGTCGGGGGTCGCGGCCGCGTGCTCGACCGTGTCCAGAGGCGTCCGGCTCATGCGTTGACCAGCTTCTTGAGGATCGAGGTGAAGAAGGGGAGGCCGTCGGTGCGGCCGGAGCCGATGAGCGGCTCGACGGCGTGCTCCGGGTGCGGCATGAGGCCGACGACGTTCCCGGCCTCGTTGGTGACGCCGGCGATGTCACGGAGCGAACCGTTGGGGTTCAGGTCCAGGTAGCGGAAGGCGACCCGGCCCTCGGCCTCGAGCTTGTCGAGGGTGTACTCGTCGGCGACGTACCGGCCGTCCATGTTCTTCAGCGGGATGTGGATCTCCTGGCCGGCCGTGTAGTCGGTCGTCCAGGCGGTGTCCGCGTTCTCCACCCGCAGCCTCTGGTCGCGGCAGATGAAGTGGAGGTGGTCGTTGCCGAGCATCGCGCCCGGGAGGAGGTGGGCCTCGGTGAGGATCTGGAAGCCGTTGCAGATGCCGAGGACCGGGAGTCCGGCCTTCGCCTGCTCGATGAGGGGCTCCATGACCGGCGAGAAACGGGCGATGGCACCGGCGCGCAGGTAGTCGCCGTAGGAGAAACCGCCGCACAGCACCACGGCGTCGACCTGGTGGAGGTCCTTGTCCTTGTGCCACAGCGCCACCGGTTCGGCGCCCGCGAGGCGGATCGCGCGCTGCGTGTCCCGGTCGTCGAGACTGCCCGGGAAAGTGACGACGCCAATACGAGCGGTCACTTCGCGGCCTCCGCGACTTCCTCCACCTTGACGGTGAAGTCCTCGATCACGGTGTTGGCGAGGAAGGATTCCGCAAGATCGTGGATGCGGGCGAGCGCGGCCTCGTCGACCGGTCCGTCAACTTCCAGTTCGAATCGCTTTCCCTGACGTACGTCGGAGATGCCTTCGAAACCCAGCCGCGGCAGTGCGCGCTGCACCGCCTGGCCCTGGGGGTCGAGGATCTCCGGCTTGAGCATGACGTCGACTACGACGCGTGCCACTGGCACTCCCGGTGTTGTGGTGCTGAGCAGGTTCCTGCGTGTGTCTTCAGACTACCCGTACAAAATTTCTACGCGAGTAGAGTTGGAGGAAACTACGTGAGCGCGATCACGATCGGGTACCGGATCAGGTGGCGGAGGGGGTCCCTCACGGAAAATTCCGGGAAAGATCCGCGATGCGTCCCGGCTGCCTATTGCGCTGGGACACGCTGACAGATTTAGTCGAGCTTCACATTCGATTGCCGGGCACTGTACAAATGAAATGGCAATAGCCGATACTTTGCCCCGTAACAGGCGGACAGTCGACATCTCCGTGACGTCTTGGCACGTCATCGCAGAGCTGTCGCACGAAGGGACCGATATTCGTGGCGCAGAAGGTCGTGGTCACTCTCTTTGACGACATCGACGGCTCGGAAGCGGCGGAGACGATCGCCTTCGGACTCGACGGCAGGTCGTACGAGATCGACCTGAATGAAGCCAATGCCGGAAAACTGCGCAAGGCCCTCGCGCCCTACGTGGAGGCCGGCCGCAAGCGGTCCAGGTCCGGCAAGGCGTACAAGCAGACGGAGGTCGCCCCCGACCCGGCGGCGGTCCGCGCCTGGGCCCAGGCGAACAAGCTGGACGTGCCCGCGCGCGGCCGCATTCCCAAGAAGGTCTACGAGGCGTTCGCCGAGGCGCAGTGAGCCGGTGGGTCCGGGCCGGCGCCGGACGGGTCCGGGGCCGGGCTCGGCGCGGCCCTTCGGGGCCCGCCGACGGAGCCCGGGGGCAACCGACTTGCGCTACCCCCCACATGGTCGGCTAATGTCTGGAGCACGCCAGCGGGGCGGGGCCGAAAAGCCCAGCTCAGCAAGGTCGTGCGGGTGTAGTTCAGTAGTAGAACATCCCCCTTCCAGGGGGAAGGCGCAGTGTGCAATTCCTGTCACCCGCTCTGCATCGCCGTCCCGGTCCCCCTTGTGGATCAGGTAGGCTGGTGCTCGCGCCGACCGGTGAAAGCCAGTCGGATGCAATGCGGACGTAGCTCAGTTGGTAGAGCGCAACCTTGCCAAGGTTGAGGTCGCGAGTTCGAGCCTCGTCGTCCGCTCCATACCGAAGGCCCCGGTCACCGACCGGGGCCTTCGGCGTATCTCCCTTTCCCTCTTCGGGCTTCACGTTCCCTCTTCGGGTCCTCTTCGGGTCCTCTTCGGGCTTCGCGCCGCCGCTCCTGACATTTGTCATGCGGAGCGATGACAAGGCGCACTGCCGCCGGTGGTCCACCGACGGGACGCTGGGGACATGGAAGCCAGGAACACGGAAGAACACGTGATAGAGGTCACCGACCTCCGGCGTGTGTACGGGGGCGGGTTCGAGGCGGTCCGCGGGATCTCCTTCCACGTCGGACGCGGTGAGGTGTTCGCGCTGCTCGGCACCAACGGGGCCGGCAAGACCTCCACGGTCGAACTGCTCGAAGGACTCGCGCGGCCCGCCGGGGGGCGGGTCCGGATCCTCGGCCACGATCCCTTCACCGAGCGGGCCGCCGTACGGCCGCGGACCGGGGTGATGCTCCAGGAGGGCGGCTTCCCGTCCGAGCTGAGCGTCGCCGAGACCGCGCGGATGTGGGCGGGCTGCGTGAGCGGGGCCCGGCCGGTCGCGGAGGCGCTGGCGCTGGTCGGGCTCGCCGGGAAGGCCGGCGTACGGGTCAAGCAGCTGTCCGGGGGCGAGCGGCGACGGCTCGACCTGGCGCTCGCGCTGCTCGGCGAGCCGGAGGTGCTGTTCCTCGACGAGCCGACCACCGGGCTGGACGCCGAGGGCCGGCGGGACACCTGGGACCTGGTGCGCGCCCTGCGGGACGCCGGGACGACGGTACTGCTCACCACGCACTACCTGGAGGAGGCGGAGGATCTCGCCGACCGGCTGGCCATCCTGCACCGCGGGCGCATCGCGGCCTCCGGGACGCCCGCCGAGGTGACCGCCGAGCAGCCGTCCCGGATCTCCTTCCGGCTGCCGGAGGGGTACTTCGTGGGCGACCTGCCCCCGCTGGACGCGCTGGGCGTGAGCGGCCACGAGGTCGACGGACGGCTGGTGCGGCTGCGGACCCGGGAGCTGCAGCGGGCGGCCACCGGACTGCTGGTGTGGGCCGAGCGGGCCGGGGTGGAACTGCGGGGGCTCGACCTGCGGTCGGCCTCGCTGGAGGAGGCGTTCCTGGGCATCGCCCGCGAGGCGTCGCAGGAGCCCCGGAAGCCGGAGAAGAACGAGGGGGTCGTGGCATGAGCGGCGGTACGGCCGGGAGCCCGGTGCGGAACGCGGTCGGAGGGCCCGCGGGGAACCCGGTCGGGGGTGCGGTGACCACCCCCGTGAGCCGGATGGCCGCCCTCGCCCGGGCCGAACTCACGCTGCTGGGCCGGAGCAGGGCGACCCTCGTCGCCGCCGTCCTGGTGCCGCTCGGGCTGCCGTTCAGCCTGCGGCCGGTGGTGGACGACATGAAGGTGGAGGACTCGGGGCTGGACGTCGGGCTGGTGCTGTTGCCCGCCGCGATCGGGTTCTCGCTGCTGTTCGGGGTGTACGCGGCGCTCACCGGCATCTACACCGCCCGGCGCGAGGAACTCGTGCTGAAGCGGCTGCGCACCGGCGAGCTGCGGGACGCCGAGATCGTCGCCGGCTCCGCGCTGCCGGTGTTCGCCATGGGGCTGGTGCAGTGCCTGGTGCTGGCGGCGGGCTGTACGGCCTTCCTCGACGTGCCCGCCCCCGAGGCGCCCCACCTCGCCGTCCTCGGTGTGCTGCTGGGCCTGCTGATGTGCTCGGCACTGGGCGCGGTCACCGCGAGCGTGACGCGGACCGTGGAGAGCGCCCAGGTGACCACCCTGCCCTTCGTGCTGGTGTCGATGGTCGCCTCCGGGGTGACCGTCCCGCTGGAACTGCTGCCCTCCCGGGTCGCCTCCGGCTTCGAACTGCTGCCGCTGAGCCCGGTGATCACCCTGGTCCGCGGCGGGTGGAGCGGCGACCTGTCGGCGTACGAGGCCCTGGGGGCGCTGGCTACGGCGCTGGCCTGGACCGTACTGGCGGTGTTTGCTGTACGGCGGTGGTTCCGGTGGGAACCGCGGCGCTGACGGACCGGGGACACGGGGGAGGGACACGGATGCGCGGGGCGGGAGGGACCGGCTTTCTCGGGACGGACGGAATCGGGACGGACAGTCCCGGGGCGGATGGGCTCGGGACGGGCGGTCCCGGGGCGGATGGGCTCGGGGCGGGCGGTCTCGGGGCGGGCGGCTGGTGGCGGCGGAAGAGTTCGCCGGCGAAGGTCGAGACCTACACGCGCTGGTCGTTCCACTTCTTCGCGCTGGCCGAGTTCACGGCGGCGGGCGTGCCCCTCGGCAGCGGGGTGTGGCGGGGGTCCGCGCTGTGGCTGCCGTTGGTCCTGGCCGCGCACTGCGCGCTGTCCGCGGTGACGGCCTCGCGGGCGCTGGACTGGACGCGGGGCCGGCGGCCCCGGCCCGTGCGGCTGATGGCGGCGTTCGCCGTCGTCACCGCCGCGGTCGCGGCGGTCGCGCTGTGGACCGCCGATCACGGTCCGGGGGGTCCGGACGGCGAGGCGGCGGACACCGCCGCGGGCGGGGTCTTCGGCGTCGCCCTGGTCTTCGCCACGGGCGTCACCGCCCTCGGCGTCCGCGGCTGGCGGCACGCCCTCGCGGTCGTCGCCGCCCACTCCGCGGGCGCCGGAGTCCTGGCGCTGCTGCTCGGCGCGCCCGGCCCGGCCGTCCTGGTCTCGATGGCGGCGGTGCTCCTGGGCGGCGGCTTCATGGCGACCACCTCGGTCTTCTCGGTCTGGCTCCTCGACACCGTGTACCGGCTCGACGAGGCCCGCGAGACCCGCGCCCGGCTCGCCGTCGCCGAGGAACGGCTGCGGTTCGGCCGCGACCTGCACGACGTGATGGGCCGGAACCTGGCGGTGATCGCCCTCAAGAGCGAGCTGGCCGTGCAGTTGGCCCGCCGGGGGCACCCCGGGGCCGTGGACCAGATGATCGAGGTCCAGCGGATCGCGCGGGAGTCCCAGCGGGAGGTGCGGGACGTCGTACGCGGGTACCGGGAGGCCGACCTCGGGGTCGAACTCATCGGCGCACGGGGAGTGCTGACGGCGGCCGGGATCGACTGCGAGGTGCGCGGGGAGGCCGGCGGGCTGCCCGCCGAGGTGCAGTCCGCGCTCGGCTGGGTGGTGCGGGAGGCGACCACGAACGTGCTGCGGCACGGGGATGCGGGGCGGTGCGCGGTGGAGGTCCGGATGAGCGGCGGGAAGGTGGTGCTGACGGTGGAGAACGACGGGGCGGACCGGGTGGAGGGCGTCGGGGCGGACGCGGCACAGGGCGTCGGGCCGTCCGGCGGGGGGTCGGGGCTGGCCGGGCTGGCGGAGCGGTTGCGGAAGGTGGGCGGGACGCTGGCAGCGGGGAGCGCCGGGGCCGGGGTGTTCCGGGTGGTGGCCGAGGTGCCGCTGGTCGTGGAGGGCGCCGCGGTGGGCGAGGTCGCCCCGTGAGCGGCGTGGTGCGGGTGCTGCTCGCCGACGACGAGCACCTGATCCGGGGCGCGCTGGCCGCGCTGCTCTCGCTGGAGGACGATCTGGTGGTCGTCGCCGAGGCGGCCACCGGGCCCGAGGCCCTGGCGATGGCACGGGCGCACCGGCCGGACGTGGCCGTCCTGGACCTGCAGATGCCGGGTGCCGACGGTGTGAAGGTCGCCACATCGCTGCGGGCCGAACTGCCCGACTGCCAGGCGTTGATCGTGACCAGTCACGGCCGCCCCGGTCACCTGAAGCGGGCGCTCGCGGCGGGTGTGCGCGGGTTCGTCCCGAAGACGGTGAGCGCGCAGCGGCTCGCGGAGATCATCCGTACCGTGCGGGCCGGAAACCGCTACGTCGACCCCGAGTTGGCCGCCGACGCGATCGCCGCCGGGGACTCCCCGCTGACCTCGCGCGAGGCGGAGGTGCTCGAACTCGCCGCCGACGGGGCGCCGGTCGCGGAGATCGCCGAGCGGGCCGCGCTGTCGCCGGGGACGGTGCGCAACTACCTGTCGTCGGCCGTGTCCAAGCTGGGGGCGGAGAACCGTCACGCGGCGGTACGTCTCGCGCGCGAGCGGGGTTGGGTATAGTTGCTCTCGCGCCACGGCGCACTGCGGACGTAGCTCAGTTGGTAGAGCGCAACCTTGCCAAGGTTGAGGTCGCGAGTTCGAGCCTCGTCGTCCGCTCAGGATCAAGCCCCCCGGGTCTCCACCGGGGGGCTTCTTCGTGCCCGGGGCGCTACGACCAGCTCGTGCCCGTCAACCGCTCGTACGCCTCGGTGTACTTGGCGCGGGTCGCGTCCACGACCTCCTGCGGCAGCGCCGGCGGCGGCTGCTCGCTCGCGCGGTCCCAGCCGGAGGCCTCCGAGGTCAGCCAGTCCCGCACGAACTGCTTGTCGTACGACGGCTGCGCGCGGCCCGGCCGCCAGGTGTCGGCCGGCCAGAAGCGGGAGGAGTCCGGGGTGAGGACCTCGTCGGCGATGACGAGCGTCTCGCCCTCGAAGCCGAACTCGAACTTGGTGTCCGCGAGGACGATGCCCCGGTCGCGGGCGATGTCCCGGGCCCGGCCGTAGACCGCGAGGGTCGTCCGGCGCAGCCGGGCGGCGGTCTCGGCGCCGACCTGGCGGGCGACCTCCTCGTAGGAGACGTTCTCGTCGTGGTCGCCGACCGCGGCCTTGGTGGCCGGGGTGAAGATCGGGGCGGGCAGCTCGGAGCCGTCGACCAGGCCTTCGGGGAGGGCGAGGCCGCAGACCGTGCGGGACTCCCGGTACTCGGCCAGGCCCGAGCCGGTGAGGTAGCCGCGGGCGACGCACTCGACCGGGACCATCTTCAGCGACTTGCAGACGAGGGTGCGGCCGGCCCAGTCGGCGGGGGCGCCGGCGGGCAGCTCGGTGCTCAGGACGTGGTGCGGGACGAGGTCGGCGAGCTGGTCGAACCACCACAGGGAGAGCCGCGTCAGGACGCGGCCCTTGTCGGGGATCTCGGTGGGCAGGACCCAGTCGAAGGCGGAGATGCGGTCGCTGGCGACCATCACGAGGTCGCCGGCCTCGTTCCGGTACAGCTCGCGCACCTTGCCGGTGTGCAGATGCACCAGGCCCGGCACCTCCACGGGCTCGGGCTTTTCTACGAATCCGGACACGGTTCCTCCCCGTGGTTCTGTCTGAGTGGCTTGATTGTCCCGTACACCGGGACGGGCCGCGGACAGCGGGGGGCGTGGCGGCGGGGGCCGGGCGGGGGGCCGGGACCGAACCGGGCGGAGCCGAGGCCGAACCGGCCCTGGCCAGGACCGGGCGAGGGCCAGGACCGGCCCTGGCCAGGACCGGACCGGGACCGAGTCGGGTGAGGGCCGGAACCTGGTGAGGGCCGGGCAAGGGAGAGGCTGAGGCCGGATGAGGGCCGGGCGAGGTGGGGCCGAGGCCGGATGAGGGCCTCAGTCGCGCTTGCAGATGCGGTCCAGGAGGTTCGCCGTGGCGCGCTGGACACGGGGGTCCGCGTGGCCGGGGCGGTCCAGGGCCGGGGACCAGGCGAAGGTGCCGGAGGCGAAGACCAGGGCGCCGGAGGGGGCCCGGTAGAGGGAGGTCTCCTGGTGGCGCAGGACGCCCCTGGTGTCGGTGTAGGGGGAGTGCGCGAGGAGGGTGCGCTCCTCGTGGGGCGGCAGCGGGGCGCGCGGGAAGTAGCGGTCGGCCTCGCCCGCGACCAGGCCGTCGATGCCGTCGCCCTCGTGCGCGCCGGTCGCCTCCCACAGCCAGTGGCCGGCGTTGCGCACGATCAGGGGGTGGGGTTCGGGGACCCGGCCCGCGTACTGGATGCCCACCAGCTGCTGTTCGGCGCGGTCGATCTCGCGCCACAGCACGGACCTGCCGGGACCCTTGCGCTTCCGGCAGGTCAGCAGGCGGTCGGGGGCGCCGGACGGGGAGGGGCCCAGCTCCACCTGCCAGTACAGGGTGTTGGCGGAGAGGAACACCAGCGAGGTGCCGCTGTCGCGGGCGAGTTCCACGGTGCGGCGCATGGCCGTCGACCAGTACTCGTCGTGGCCGGGGAAGACCAGGCCGCGGTAGCGGGTGGGCCGGACGTGACCGGCGTGCAGGTCGCGGGCGTCGGCGTAGGCGAGGTCGTAGCCGTAGCGCTCGGCCCAGCGGATGAAGTCGTAGGCGTGGCCGACGTGCAGGGGGAGGCCGGCGCCCGCGTACGGCCGGTCGAAGGAGACGGTCGTCGCGGCGTCGGCCTCGCCGAGGAGACGGCCGTCCTCGTCCCAGGCGTGGTAGAGGCTGGCGCCGGTGCGGCCGTCCTCCGGGTAGAGGTTGTAGGCCTGCCAGGTGATGTCGGGGAGCAGCAGGAGGAGGTCGGCGGGGCGGTCGTCGCGGACGGTGAACGGGATGTGGGAGCGGTAGCCGTCGGTGGTGGTGAGGACGGCGACGTACGCCCCGGCGTTCCAGTACGACGGGACCTGGAGGCGCCACGACAGCCACCAGTGGTGGCAGGAGACCGTGCGGTCGGCCGTCAGGGGCGGGGGCTGGACGATGCCGGAGAGGCGGGGACTGGTGGTGATCCTGGCCGCGCCGTCACCGTCGTAATGGCCGATGCGGTAGACGTCGACGCTGAACTCCTGGGGCGGGTCGACCGTGACGTGGAAGTCGACGGCCTCGCCCGGGGCGACCGCGCCGGTGGAGGCGAAGCCCTTGATCTGACGGCGGACGTCGTCGGCGGAGCGGGGGCCTCCGCCGGAACGGGGGGACGGGATCCGGGGGGCCCGGTCCGGGGTGGCGGCGGGGGCCGGGTCGACGTACCAGGGGACGACCTGGCCGGTGTCGTCGAAGCAGGTCTCGCTGCCGCGCAGCCACGGGAGGGGTCCCTGGCCGAAGGGATCCGTCACGGCGTGCGCAGGCGCTCCCGATTCCCACCGGCGGATGTGCTCGTGTCCCATGGTGCTTCCCTCCCTCTGCCCCCCGTGTCGCCGGTGTCGCCGGTGCGTGCGGCTGCGCGCGTGCGGCCTGTTCGCGTGCGGTGCGGACACGGCCGTGCGGGTGCCGGGCGGGTGCCCGTGGCCGGCAGGCGGTGGCGCCCGGGCGTGCGCGCAGCCGGGTGTACGGGCGTGCCTGGTTGCTCGTGTCCTGCCCATGGCGTGGCGCGGTGCGGCGTCGGGCGCGTGGTGCGGTTGTCCTGTGCCGCCGGCGCTTGCCCTGAGCGGGATCGGTCCCAGCACATCACACGACGCCCGCGGATGGTCACCGTTCGTCGCGAATTGGCTGAAAGTGGAACTAAACGCTCCGCGACGGACGGCGGGCGGCCGCCGCGGACGGCGCCCCTCTCAACCGAGGCGTACGGGCTTCTCCGGGCGTATGCCCGCGTCCACCAGCCAGGTGCGCAGCGGGACCGCGTCACCGTCCTCGACCAGGCTCAGCACGCGGGGCGTCAGGTCGCTCACGCGCTCGCCGTCGACCAGGAGGGTCGGGCCGTCGAGCCAGTCCAGGCCGGGGGTGGCGCCCACGGTGTCCATCGCGGCGCAGCAGACCATCGCCGTGACGTGGTCGGCGAGCAGTTCGCGGTCGGTGCGCGGGGGCTGCAGGGGGAAGAGCGGGAGCGCCCGGTCGTCCCAGAGCGCGGCCCCGGTCTCCTGGCCGGCCGGCCGCCCTCCCGCCGCCGACGCCGTGCCCTCGGCCTCCTCGCGGGCGACCTCGGCCCCGAGGCGGGTGGCCAGGGTGAGGCTGCGGGGGTTCCGGGGGAACTCGTCGTCCTCGTCCGCGTCGTCGAAGGGGGTGCGGGAGGCGGGGGCCGGCCGGCCGTCCCGGGCGGGGCCGGTGAGGTGGTCCAGCACGCGCTCCAGCGTGGGGCCGTTCGCGGCCGGGGCGGTGCGGCGCACGCCCAGGGCGTCCAGCACGCGGTGGAGACGAGCCGCGTCGGTACGCCACCTGCGGTCCACGACCTCGTCCGGATACTCCTGCCAGGTGACCGGGGACCAGTCGGGGCCGGTCTCGGCCGGACCGCCGTGGAAGAGGCGGGCGGCGAGGAGGGAGGTGGCCTCGTCGACCACGCCGGGCTCCTCCAGCAGATCGCAGGCGGGGCGCTCGCCCAGCCGGGAGGTGAAGCCCTCGGCCAGGCGGTCGCGCCGGGACAGCTCGGTGAGGGCGGCGACCACCCCGACGTCGAGCCGGGAGGGCCAGCGGCCCATCCGCCAGGCGGGCAGCGCCACGCGGGTGAGGAGCCGGTCCCAGCCGGCGTACGCGAGCCCGACCTGCTCCTGGGCGACGATCCGCAGCCCGTAGTCGACGGTCTGGGCGCGGTCGGCAGCCGCCGCGGCCACCCCGCGCTCCATCTCCGCCGCGTGCGCCTGGCAGCTCCGCAGCAGCAGGCGGGCGACCCGGCCGATGCCCGCGCCGAGGAGCCGCGCGCCGGGGCCCCGGCCACGGTCGGCCGAGGCGGCCACCGCGGCGTCCAGCCCGCGCACGAAGCGCCGGGCCGCCGCTATGTCCGGGTGCGCCGAAGGACCCGTACCGGCGACGACCGGTGCGAGGACGGCGCGCAGCTCGCCCACCCGCATCCACCACAGGAACGGGGAGCCGATGACGAGGACCGGCGCCGTCGTCGTACGGCCGTGGGGATGGTCGCCGGGACCGGCCGTCTCGTCGCGCGGGCGGGGCGCGGGCGGGCCGTGGGCCGGGTGGGTGCGGTCCTCCAGCCAGCTGTCGCAGTCCGGGGTGAGCGCTATCGCGGAGGGCGCGGGGACGTCGAGACGGTCGGCGAGGTCGCGCACCAGCCGGTACAGATCGGGGGCCGCGCTCTCGGCGATCGCGACCGTGGGGGTGACGGCGGGCCGGGCCCGGGCGACGACCAGGGCGATCACCGCGGCGACCAGCAGCACGAGGACCGCGAACACGGACGTCGCCCAGCGGGCGGTGTCCCAGCCGCGGCCCACGAAGTGGCCGCTGGAACCGCCCGCGAACAGGATCACCGCCGCCGCCGCGGGCAGCAGCGCGACGGCCAGCGCCCGGCTGCGGACCCGCAGCACGGCCAGCGCCCTCGCCCGCGCCCCCTGGGCGCGCGCCTCCACTCCGATACCGGTCACGCCGGACCCCACCCCCTCCCCTCGGTGCAGGCCGTCCCGGCTCTCCTGGTCTTGCTCACTCCCCCACTGTGGCAGTCGTCACCGACATCGCAATGCCGGTGGGCCAAGTGCCGGAACGCCTGCGCCGCACCATAGTTGGCGCGTCGGCCGCCGTCAGCCGGATGGCAGAGCGCTCACCCGATGGAATGGCTTTGGGGAAAGGTGCACGTCCGCGGGCACGGAACAGGCCCCGGATCCGACGGACGTTCCCGTCCTGGATCCGGGGCCTGGAGGTGCCTGCCGGGAGCCGCGCGCCCGCCGTGGATCAGCTCGCCCCGGCCGCCGCCTTCGCCGCGATGTCCGTACGGTGCAGGGAGCCGTCCAGGCCGATGCGCGCGACCGCCCGGTACGCCCGTTCCCGGGCCTGGGCGAGGTCCGCGCCGGTCGCCGTGACGGACAGGACGCGGCCGCCCGCGCTGACCACCGTGTCGCCTTCGCGCCGGGTGCCGGCGTGCAGCACGTACGCGTGCGGGGCGTCCTTCGCGGCCACCTCGTCGAGGCCGGTGACCGGGTCGCCGGTGCGCGGGGTGCCGGGGTAGTTGTGCGAGGCCACGACCACGGTGACGGCCGCCTCGTCGCTCCAGCGCAGGGGCGGCAGGTCGGCGAGGTCGCCGGTGGCGGCGGCCATCAGCACGCCGGCCAGCGGGGTCTTCAGACGGGCCAGGACGACCTGGGTCTCGGGGTCGCCGAAGCGGGCGTTGAACTCGATGACCCGCACGCCGCGACCGGTGATGGCGAGTCCGGCGTAGAGCAGGCCCGAGAACGGGGTGCCGCGGCGGCGCATCTCGTCGACGGTGGGCTGGAGGACGGTCTCCATCACCTCGTCGACCAGCTTGGGGTCGGCCCAGGGCAGCGGGGAGTACGCGCCCATGCCGCCGGTGTTCGGGCCCTCGTCGCCGTCGAGGGCGCGCTTGAAGTCCTGGGCGGGCCGCAGCGGGACGACCGTCTCGCCGTCGGTGACGGCGAAGAGGGAGACCTCGGGGCCGTCGAGGAACTCCTCGACGACCACGCGGTCGCAGGCGGCGGCGTGCGCCTTGGCGACCTCCAGGTCGGCGGTCACGACGACGCCCTTGCCGGCGGCCAGGCCGTCGTCCTTGACGACGTAGGGCGCGCCGAAGGCGTCGAGGGCGGCGGCGGCCTCGGCGGGCGTGGTGCAGACGTAGGAGCGGGCCGTCGGCACACCGGCCGCGGCCATCACGTCCTTCGCGAACGCCTTGGACCCCTCCAGCCGGGCGGCCTCCTCGGAGGGGCCGAACACCGGGATGCCCGCCGCGCGCACGGCGTCGGCGACCCCGGCGACCAGGGGAGCCTCCGGTCCCACGATCACGAGCTGCGCGCCCAGCTCGGTGGCCAGCGCGGACACGGCCCGGCCGTCCAGGGCGTCGACCGGGTGCAGCTCGGCGACCTCGCCGATGCCGGCGTTGCCGGGGGCGCAGTGCAGCGCGGTGACCGCGGGGTCGAGGGACAGTGAGCGGCACAGGGCGTGTTCGCGGGCGCCGCTGCCGATGACGAGGACGTTCACGGGATCAGCCTAACCGGCCCGGCTCCGGCCGCTTGTGCGGGCTTCCGAAGGACGGGAGGCAGGACGTTCGTAGGTTTCTCCGAAGCGGGGCCGTGAGCTGGGGCGACCGTGGGGCGCGGCGCCCTGCCGACCGGATGCCCTGCATGCCGGACGCCCTGCATGCCGGTGCGCCCGTGGGTCGGGTGGCCGTGACCGCGGGTGGCCTGGGCCGCGGGTGGCCGCCCTGGGGGCGGTTGCCGTCTCCCGGGCGGCGGGCGCGCCCGCTACTCGTTGGTGAACTCGTCCACGACGGTCGCCCCCAGCTCACGCACGATCAGGTCGTGCCCGGAGAGGGCCGACTCGTTGAGGTCGGGGTCGTCGTCCTCGGGGATGTCGTCCTCGATGGCGACGTGCTCGGGGGCGGCGGGCCGGGGTCTCGCGGCCGCGTGGGCGGAGGGCGGGGGCGGGGCCGACCGGGCCTGCGGGGGGCCGGAGGGGGAGGAGGCGTTCGGGGTGCGGGGGGCCGACATGCCGCCGCCCGCACCGGCTCCGGGTGCCGGGGCGGGGGCTCCGTAGCCACCACCGTGACCGCCTGGGCCGGGCGGGGCCGGGGGACCGCCGAAGCCGCCGGCCGCCGGGGGCGCGGAGCCGCCACCGGACGGGTCGACGAGCGCGTCGATCTTCCAGTGGACGTTGAACTGCTCGGCCAGCGCCTGCCGCAGCACCTCCTCGCTTCCGCTGCCGGCGAAGTTGTCGCGGGCGCCGGAGTTGACGAAGGCGATCTGGAGCGTGGTGCCGTCGAAGCCCGCGACCTGGGCGTTCTGGCTGAGGAGGATCCAGGTGAAGCGGCGGCGGTTCTTGACCGCCTCCAGGATGTCGGGCCAGAGCGTGCGGGGGTCGGGGCCACCACCGGGCGGGGCGTAGGCGGCGGCCGTCGGAGCGGATGCGGATGCGGCCGGCGCCGGGGCGGAGGCGGCGGCCGGGGCGGGCGCCGGAGGGCGGCCGCCGCCCGCGGGCGTCGCGGTGGGCCAGCCGCCGGGCCTGCGACCGCTGCCGGCGGCGCTGGCGGTGGGCCAGGCGCCGGGGCTCGCCGGGGCAGGGGCGGCCGGGGCCGGGGCCGGAGCGGGTGCCGCGGGGGCCTGCGGGGGCGAAGGGGGCGTCCGAGGAACCTGGGGCGCATGAGCGGGAGGACCCGCCGGACCACTCGGAACCGCGGGGGCACTCGGCACCGCCGGATCATTCGGCACCGCCGGAGCACCCGGCGTACCCGGCACCGCCGAGCCGCGTACCGCGGCGCGGGCGGCCGCCGCGCCACCGCCCGGCGGGACGGGGGCGGCGGGCGGCGGGACGGGGGCGCCGTACGGGGCCGGTGCGGCCGCCGCGTGGGCCTCCGCCCCGGGGGCGTACCCCATGGCGGGCATTCCGGCGGGGGCCGAGCCCGCGGAGAAGTTCACGCCGCGCTCGATCCGGTCGAGGCGGGCCATCACCGACCGCTCGTCGCCGTAGGCGGCCGGGAGCAGGACGCGGGCGCAGATCAGCTCGAGCTGGAGGCGGGGCGAGTGGGCGCCGCGCATCTCGGTGAGGCCCTGGTTGACGAGGTCGGCGGCGCGGCTCAGCTCGGCGGCGCCGAAGACTCCCGCCTGGGCCTGCATCCGCTCGATGACGTCGGAGGGGGCGTCGATGAGCCCCTTCTCGGCGGCGTCCGGGACCGCGGCGAGGATGACGAGGTCCCGCAGCCGCTCGAGCAGGTCGGCGACGAACCGCCGCGGGTCGTTGCCCCCCTCGATGATCCGGTCCACGACCTCGAAGGCGGCGGCCCCGTCCCCGGTGGCGAACGACTCGACGACGGAGTCGAGCAGCGAACCGTCCGTGTACCCGAGGAGGGAGGTGGCCATGGCGTACGTCACACCGGCCTCGCCGGCGCCCGCGAGGAGCTGGTCCATGACGGACATGGAGTCACGCACGGAGCCGGCGCCGGAGCGCACGACGAGCGGCAGGACGCCCTCCTCGACGGGGATGTCCTCCTTCCGGCACACCTCGCCGAGGTACTCCCGCAGCGTGCCGGGCGGCACGAGGCGGAAGGGGTAGTGGTGCGTCCGGGACCGGATGGTGCCGATGACCTTCTCGGGCTCGGTGGTGGCGAAGATGAACTTGAGATGCTCCGGCGGCTCCTCGACGACCTTGAGCAGCGCGTTGAAACCGGCCGACGTGACCATGTGGGCCTCGTCGATGATGTAGATCTTGTAACGGCTTCCCGCGGGCCCGAAGAAGGCCTTCTCCCGCAGGTCACGGGCGTCGTCCACACCACCGTGCGACGCGGCGTCGATCTCGATGACGTCGATGGAGCCGGGGCCGGTGCGCGCCAGGTCCCGGCAGGACTGGCACTCGCCGCACGGCGTGGGCGTGGGGCCCTTCTCGCAGTTCAGGCAGCGGGCCAGGATGCGCGCGCTGGTCGTCTTGCCGCATCCGCGCGGTCCGCTGAACAGGTACGCGTGATTGACCCGGTTGTTCCGCAGCGCCTGCTGCAACGGGTCGGTGACATGCTCCTGCCCGATGACCTCGGCGAACGACTCCGGGCGATAGCGGCGGTACAGCGCGAGAGACGACACGCATACGAGGTTATAGGCGCCCACCGACAACCGGCCCCGCCCCGGAACGCGAGCGCCCCCCACGCACCCGCCAGAGCCGACCTACCCTTGCTGCCTTCCGGCCCTGGGGGAGTTCAGTCAGATAGCGCCGCGTGAGGGGCTGCGCCCACAGTACCCGATGCCGACGGGAGGGAACGAGTTCGCGAGCACTCCTCAACGTCTTGTATTGTTTGCCGCGGAGGATTCGCCTAGAGGCCTAGGGCGCACGCTTGGAAAGCGTGTTGGGGGCAACCCCTCACGAGTTCGAATCTCGTATCCTCCGCCAGTGCCTCACCGGGCACGATGTCGAAGGGCCCCACCGTTCGCGGTGGGGCCCTTCGACGTTGTCCGTCCCGGTTTCCGCGGTCGGGACTTTCGCGCCGCGGTCGGAGCGGGCCGCGGGCAGGGGTGGGGCTCGGGCAGGGACGGGCCGTGAGCAGGGGTGGGCCGTGAGCCGTGGGCACCCTCTGGGGGGAACCTCCTCCCGTGTGGCACCCGTTGGTCACGGGGGTGCGCCATTCTTGGGGCCGGCGCCGGGACGGTGGCGCCGTTGTGACGGTTCCTGGTTCGACGAGGTGCATTCCGCGTGAAGTCCGGTTCGACGCTGACGACATGGCTGAGCGGCCTCGACGGTTCCCGTCTGGCACGCGTGCTCGGAGCGCGGAGGGACGCCATGGCCCCTCCGGAGCCGCGCACGGTGGGGGAACTGGCGGACCGCCTACAGCGCCCGGGGTCGGTGGCCCTGTCCCTGCGGCGGCTCGCGCTGCCGCACTTCCAGGTGGCCGAGGCGCTCGTGGCGCTGGGCGCGCCCGCGTCGCGCGCTGCCCTGGGAGAACTGCTGGGGGCGGCGGACGGGGAAGCCGCTCGGGACCTGGACGCCGTGCTGGAGGCGCTGGCCGATCACGCCCTGGCCTGGCCGGACGGCGCGGGTGATCTCCACGTGGCCGGATCGCTGCACCAGGTGTGGGACGCGCCCCTGGGACTGGACGCTCCGCTGGAGGAGCTGCTCGCGGACACGACCTCCGAGGAGCTGCGCGGCATGCTGGCGGCACTGGGCGTCAGGCCGCCGGGTGTCAAGCAGCAGCGGCTGGCCGCGCTGGTGGACCACCACAGCGACCCGGAACAGGTGGTCTCCGTGATCGCCGGCGCCCCCGAGGCGGCCCGCGAACTGCTCGAACGCCGGGCGGCGGGTACGCCGGGGCAGCCGCGGTCCGCCGTGTTCGGCACCGCCGGCGACGGCCTCGAACCGGGAGAACGATGGGCGCTGGAGCGGGGGTTCCTGGTCCAGGACCGTTACTACTACGGCCCGTCGCGGATGCCGGCCGAGGTGGCGCTCGCGCTGCGCGGGCCGGGCCGGCACGCCCCGTTCGACCCCGTTCCGCCTTCCACGCGCTGCGCGCCCGTCACCTCGCGGGAGGTGGACCACGAGGCGTCCGCCGCGGCCACGGCGTTCGCGTCCCGTGCCGTCTCGGTCCTGTCGGTCTGCTCGGCGACCGCTCCGGTCCGGCTGAAGTCCGGTGGGATCGGTGCGCGTGAACTGGCCCGGATCGGCAGGGCCGCGCAGGCCGACGACGCCGTCGTACGCCTCGTTCTCGAGACCGCGCACGCCGCCGGGCTGATGAGCCCGGACGGCGAGCGCGTGATGCCCACCGAGGCGTACGACGCCTGGACGCAGCAGGAGCCCCCGGAGCAGTTCGCCGTCCTGCTCCGGGCATGGCGGGACCTGCCGCTCACCCCGGCCCAGGCGCGCGACGAGGACGGCAAGGCCCTTCCCGCTCTCGCGGGAGCACCCCCGTGCAACGGCTGCGTACAGGCCCGCCACGGGCTGTTGGCCGCGGCCGAACGGCTCCCGGCCGGGCAGGGCGCGACGGTCGCCTCGGAGCTGGGCTCCCTCGTCACCTGGCACCGCCCGCTCGCCCATCCGTCGCCCACGGACGGCACACCGTTCGCCACCGTGATCCGTGAGGCCGAGCTCCTCGGCGTGCTCGTGCGCGGCGCCCTGTCCGCCCTCGGCGTCCACCTGTGGACCGGTGACACGGAGTCGCTGGACTTCGAGTGCCGGCGGCTGCTGCCCCCGGCCACCACGACGGCGCGGATCGGCGCCGACCTCACCGCCGTCGTCACCGGCACACCGTCCGCGCGGCTGGCCTCGCTCCTGGACTCCGTCGCCGACCGGGAGACCAGCGGCACGGCATCGGTGTGGCGGTTCAGCGCCGGCAGCATCCGCCGGGCGCTGGACGCCGGCCTCGTCCGCGACGACATCACGGCCGACCTGGCCGCTGTCGCCGCCGGGCCCCTGCCCCAGCCGCTGTCCTACCTGATCGCCGACGTCGCACGCGGCCACGGGCGCGTGCGCGTCTCGCCCGCCGCCTGCGTCGTCCACGGCGCCGAGCCCGCCCTCCTGGCCGAACTCGCCGCCCACCGCAGGCTCGCCAAGCTCGGGCTGCGGCAGCTGGCGCCGACGGTGCTGGTCAGCCGCAGCCCGCTCGACGCGACCCTCGCCGCGCTCCGCGCCGAGGGGTACGCGCCCGTCGCCGAGACGGCCGAGGGCACGGTACGGATCGAGAGAGCCTGGTCCCCGCAGGCCGCCGCTCCGGTGCCGGCTCCGCGCGGCACCGGCACGCCGTCCGGTGGCCGGATCGCCGCCGCAGGCGGGGTGAACACGTCCGCCCCCGTAGACCCGGGCGCCTTGGCTCTCCAGTTGTTGAAGGCCCCGCCGACGCTTCCCGATCCCGCGCCGCTCGCCGGCGGAAGGCCCTTCGCCACGGACACCGAGGAGATCGTCTCAGGATGGGCGAAGCACCTGCCGTACAGCGACGTCCGCCAGCTCGCCCACGCCATCGACACCGGCGGGCCCATCACCGTCGAGTACGTCGCCGCCTCGGGGAACCGGACGGTGCGCACCCTCAGCCACCTCGATCTCGACCCGCCCTACCTCGAAGCCTGGTGCCATCTGCGGGACGACGGGCGCGTCTTCACCCTCTCCCGCGTCCACGGCGTCATGGGTCTCGTGCCCGAATGACGGGATACCGGGATGACGAATAACGAGTGACGGGTGACGGGTGACGGGATGGCTGAACGAGCGAACGACCGCATGGCCTTCACCGCGGTCTCCTGGGACGCGCCCACGCCCGAGCCGTACGGGCGGCCGGAGCAGGCGCCGAACCTGAAGGACGTTCTGGGCACGCCGTCCCTCGGCGGCGGCGCCCCCGTCACCGCGCAGGGCGCCCCGGTCGCGGGCACCGGTGTCGCCGGTGCCTCCTCCGGCGAGCGGTCCGGACGAGAGGTTCGCGCGGACCGGGAGCGCGGCGCTCGGCCGCTGCCCCGCACCGGTACCCGTCCCCGCACCGGTCCGCGCGGACACCGGCGTCGTCCCCGTGCCCGGCGCCCCGCTCAGCGGCTGATGCGCACCGGCTTCGTCTCCGTCACCTGGTCGATCTCCGAGGCGCGCACGGTCACGCTCATCTCCCAGGTGCCGGGGAGGGGCAGGTTGACGGCGTCGGCGGCCCAGTAGCCGCCCCGGTCGGTGAGTTTCGCGTCGAGCGGGCCGATGTCCTGGCCGGGGAGGCTGAAGGACATGCGCAGTTCGGGGACGCCGGCGAAGCCGCCGTCGGGGCCGTAGACCACGGCCTGCACCGCGTTCTCGCCGACCCGGCCCGGATCGAGGGTGATCTGCACACTGCCGCGCGCGCCGGGGGCACCCGGGGCGCTCATGTCGAAGGGGACCGTGGTCACGGAGGCGGCGGACAGCCCGATCGACTGCTCGGAGGCCGCCGCCTCCGCCTCCGCACGGCCGGGGAGGGTGCCCGTCAGCACGGTCGTGAGCCCGAGGACGACGACGGAGACGGCGACCTCCGCGAGGACGGACCGGCGCAGGGCACGGCGGTGGGCGTCCTCGGCTGGGGTGGGGGGCGGGGGGAGAGGGGCGCCGTCGTGGGGCGGGGGTCCTTCCGGCGGGGCCGGGGCCCGCGCGGGCGTCCGCACGGACACCTCCTCCTTCGCCGGAGCGCCGACCGTCGCCGCCACCCTCACCTCCGCCGTGGTCCTCACCCCGGCCTCCGCCTTCGTCTCCGCCTCCGCCATCGTCTCTGTCCCCGTCCCCGTCTCCTTCTCGTTCTCCTTCTCCATCGGTGTCTCCCTCTCCTTCACCGTCCCCTTCTCGTCGTCCTCGTCGTCCTTCGGCTCGACCCTCGCCCCGCTCTCCCCCGCATCCGGCGTCTCCGCCCCCCACACGCCCGTGCGCGGTGCCTCCGCTCTCACCAGCCGTCCCGTCCACCGCCTCGACCAGGCGCCCGCCAGGAGCAGCAGGCCCACCGCCCCCAGCTTGGCCAGGAGGGTCCGGCCGTACGCCGTGTCCGTCAGGGCGTCGAGGGTGCCGAGGCCGCGCCAGGCCTGGTAGGCGCCGGTCACCGCGAGGACGGCGACCGAGGTGGCGGCGAGCCGGGAGAAGCGGGCGGCCGTGGCGGCCGGGAGGGTGCCGTGGCGGAGCAGGGTGAGCAGGGCGGTGAGGCCGCCGAACCACACCGCCATGGCCAGCAGGTGCAGTACCGAGGAGGCCATCGCGGCCGGGACCTGGACGCCGGCCGAGGCGTGTTCGGCCGCGGCCCAGGTCAGGCCGAGGCCCACGGCCAGGACGAGGCCGGTGGCGCGGGTCGCCCGGGTGGGCCGTTCGCGGCCGCGTTGCCGCAGCAGCAGGACGGCGGCCCCGGCCAGCAGGAGCAGCCGGGCGGCCAGGGCGATGCCGGGCCGGCCGGAGAGGGTCCGGGCGAGGCCGGAGGGGTCGAGGGCCTCGGCGGGGCCGGCGCCGGTCTCGTAGGGGGAGCGCAGCAGGAGCAGCAGGACCGTCGACGCGGTGAACGTCCACCAGCCGGCCACGAGGAGTCCGCGCAGCGGGCGGACGTCCGGCGGGCGGCACAGCGCGACGAAGGCGGCCGTGCCGATGAGCAGGGCGGCGGCGCCGTACGCCAGCCAGCGGCCGAGCTTGTGCAGGCCCGCGGTGGCCGCATCGTCGATGGCGCCGCCGGGGCCGCCGGGGAGGGCGGCCGGGGTCGGGGAGGGCGCGCCGATCGAGAACGTGAAGGCGCCGGCGATGGGGTGGCTGTCCGCCGACACGACCCGCCAGGCCACGGTGAAGGTGCCGGTCCCGAGCCGGGCCGGGAGGGTGACGCGGACGGTGTCGGACCTGCCGTCGGCGTGCTGCGGCTCGCCCGTCCGGACGCGCCCGTTGCGGGGGTCGAAGACGCGGAAGCCGTCGTCGATCAGGCCGACGGACTCGGTGAAGGTCAGGGTGATGCCGCGGGGGGCGGTCGCGAGGACGGACCCGTCGGCGGGGTCGGCGTCGCGGAGGGCGGCGTGGGCCGACGCCTGGCCGGCGCCGCCGAGGAGGAGCAGGACCAGGGCGGTGCCGAGCAGCACCAGCCCCCGCCACCCCCGGACGCCGCCTCCGCCCCGGACGCCGCCGTACCGGCCGTCGCGTGCACCGCGCCGTCGCCCGCCGTCCTGCCCGACGGCCACGTCACCGCGCCCTCGCCCGCCGTCGGGTCCGCCCGCGTCACCGCGCCGGCTCACGCCACCACGCCCCTCGTCCACGTCACCGCTCCGTACCTCGGACTGGGCTCCCGTGCCCGGAGGTAGGTACGGACCGCGGGGCCGTCCTGCTCACCACGCCGGGCGGGCCGACACCCCGCCGTCCACCACCAGGTCGTGTCCGGTGATCCAGGAGGCGAGCGGGGAGGCGAGGAAGACACAGGCGTCGCCCACGTCCTCGGGGCGGCCGAGCCGGCCGACGGCGACCGCCTCGCGCCAGCGGCGTACGCCCTCGGGCCAGGCGTCGGCCAGGCCCTCCCGGTCGATCAGGCCGGGCGAGACGGAGTTGACGCGGATGCCGTGGGGGCCGTACTCGCGCGCCGCTGCTCGGGCGTGCAGGACGACCGCGGCCTTGGAGGCGGCGTAGTGGGCGTGGCCCTCGGGGGGCGCCGCCGCCTCCACCGAGGCGATGTGGGTGACCGTGCCGCCGTCATGGGCCCGCATGACCTCGGCGGCGGCCTGGGTGCAGGCGAAGACGCTGGTCAGGTTGGTGTCGACGACCTCGCGCCAGTCGGCCGCCGTCATGCCGGGCAGGGGGTGCACGGGCTGCACGCCGGCGTTGTTGACGAGACTGGTCAGTCGTCCCCCGGTCCGTCCCGCGACCCGTTCCCCGGCCCATTCGGCGGCCTCCCGGACGAGCCGCCGGCACTCCTCCTCGTTCCGCAGATCGGCCCGGAGGACGACGGCCCGGCCCCCCGCCCCCGTGATCTCGGCGGCGACGGCCCGCGCCGCCCGCACCGCCGTACGGCAGTGCAGGGCCACCGCCGCGCCCTCCTGGGCGAAGCGCAGCGCGATGCCGCGGCCGAGGACGCCGCCCGCACCCGTGATCAGGGCCGTCCGGCCCGCCAGCAAGGTCATGGGCGGCACAGTCGCGCGATGTGGCCGGCCCGGTCCGGGTGACGCGCCGTCAGGACGGCGGCGTCGCCGTGCTCGTAGGCCGCGTGGGTGAAGCCGGGGGCCATGGTGCAGCCGAAGAGGGCCCAGGCGCCGCCGGGCGCCACCCGCGCGCCCATCCAGGTGCGCGCGGGGACGGTGAGCTGCGGGTGCTGGCCGCCGAGGACGTCCGGGCCGAGCACGGCCGTGCGGGAGGTGCCGTCGGGGGCGAGGAGCAGCATGTCCAGCGGGTCGCCGAGGTAGAAGTGCCAGACCTCGTCGCCGGGGAGGCGGTGCAGGGCGGAGAAGTCGTCCGCGGTGAGCAGGGCGACGATCGCGGTTCCGGCGGGGGTGCCGTCCGGCAGCGCGGGTCCGGTCCAGGTACGGCGGAACAGGCCGCCCTCGCGGGGGATCGGCTCCAGACCGTAGTGGGCGACGAGGTCCTCCGGGGTCACCCGGGGAAGGCTACCTCCCGCCGGAGGAAGGCGAGCCGGGCCGTCTTCTCCGGCAGGTACACGTCCGGCAGGTCGATCTCCGGGAGGGTGACCACCGGTCCGGCCTCGAAGCCCTGGCGGAGGAAGCGGGCGAGGGCCTTCTCGTTGCGCACGTCCGGGTCGACCACCACCCGCCGCCGGTCCCTCCCCACCAGCACGTACGACGCGAACACGCCCATCAGCGCCGACGACCAGCCCGGCCGCGCGCCCCCCTCTCCGGCGGGCGCGAGCAGCACGTGCACGCCGATGTCCCCGGGCTCGACCTCGTAGCACTCGCCGACCCGGTCCTGCGACGGCTCGTACGTCTGGAGCACGGCGACGGGCTCGCCGTCCAGCTCGGCGAGGAAGGCGTGGTGGGTGTCGAGGCCGGCCATGTGGGCGTAGACGTCGGCGACCTGGTCCTCGGTCAGGCCGTTCATGCCCCAGAACACGGCCCGTTCCTCGCTCACCCAGCCGTGCACGACCGCCGCGTCGGCCTCGGCGTCGAGGGGCCGGATGCGGACGGTGCCGAAGCCCTCGGCCTCCTGCACGTGGACGTAGGGGGCGTTCGCGTCAGTCATCGTTCTCCTTCGTCAGGTGCGCCCAGTCGGTGACGACCGGGGCCAGCTCGCCCGTGAGCCAGAGGGGAAGCTGATCGTCGTGGTGAGGGCTGTCGGGTCGGCCGGAGGCGCCGTGGGGCACGATCCAGCGGCTGTCCTCGCGGCGGGCCAGGTCCCAGACGTAGCGGGCGGCCGGGCCGCGGGCGGCGAGGTCGGTCCAGCCGGGCACGGCGGAGGTGCACAGCACGCAGTCGTGGTCGCCGGAGAGGGCGGGCTCCTCCCGGGAGGGGTCGGGCAGGGCCCGCCACGGGGCGAGGCGGTGGGTGTCGCCCCAGCGGGCGTCCGGCTGCCCGGCGACCTCCTCGAGTGCCTCCCGCACCAGCTTCGGCCGGTCGATGCCGTACAGCTCCTCGGCGCGCAGGAGGTGTTCGAGGGCGTAGCCGACGCGGGGGACGAGGGCCAGCCAGGGCAGGAGGACCTCGGGGTAGGCGGGCGGGGTGGTGAGCGCGGCGAAGGCGGGCTCGGCGGCGAGGCGGCGCACGAGCGCGCCGCGCACGGCGGCGAACCCGGCCGCTTCCCGGCTGTCCGCGTCCATGTGGCGGTCCCAGCGCAGGAGCCGCGCCCGCAGGCCGGCCGCCGCGGGGGTCAGGCCGTCGAGGGCGGCCAGGTGGTCCAGCAGGGGCGCGGCGGAGGCGAGGTGGGTGTCGGTGTGGATGGCCCGCATGTCGGACGACGACCACCGGCGGCGCCGGCCGAGCAGGGCGCGGATGCGGTCGGCGCGGTGCGGCGGGGCGAACTCGACGCCCAGGACGGCGGCCGGCCCGCGCTGGTTGGCCATGACGGCGACGCCGTCGGTGAGTCCGGCGCGGGGCATCTCGTGCCAGCCGGTCCACTCGTGGCCGGGCTCCCAGGCGGGCACCGTGCGGGTGCGGTTGGCCCGCGCGCGCACGGGCACGCGGCCCGCGACCCGGTGCAGCAGGCCGCCCTCGGTGTCGGCGGCCTGGACGACGTTGACCGGCTCGGCCCACAGGTCGAGGGCGCGGTCGACGTCGGCGACCCGGCGGGCCCGCAGCAGGGGGAGCAGGGCGGAGAAGCCGAGGTCGCCGGTGACGCGGGGCGGGTGGCGCAGGGCGAGCGCGAGGGGGGCGCCGTCGTCGGTGCCGCCGGGACTCCCGCCGTCGAGGCCCTCGGGGCCGCCCGCGATCACCGGGCCGCGTCCGGTCTCCAGCACCTCGACCTCGACGCTCTCCTCCCCCGCCACCCGGACGAGTTCGGTGTGCCGGGCGACCCGTTGCCAGGTGCCGTCCGGGCCGAGCGCCTCGACGCCCGCGCCGGTGCGGCGCAGGCGTTCGCGGTAGAGGTCCTGGTAGTCGGCCATGGCGTTGGTGATGGCCCAGGCGACCGTGCCGGTGTGCCCGAAGTGGGCGATGCCGGGGACGCCGGGGACGGCGAGTCCGACGACGTCGAACTCGTCGCAGGCCAGCCGGATCTGCTGGTAGACGCCGGGGTCCTCGACGAAGCGGTGCGGGTCGCCGGCGAGGACGGCCCGGCCGGTGACCGTGCGGTCGCCGGCGACCAGCCAGCCGTTGCTGCCGGAGGTGCCGGGCCCGTCGGTGGCGAAGAGGGCGACGGCGTCCTCGCCGAGGTGGCGGGCGGCCTCCTCGCGCCACAGTTTGGCGGGGAAGCCGGCGAACAGGATGTGGGTGGAGAGCCAGACGGCGAGCGGCGTCCAGGGCTCCCAGCGGCCGGGGGGGAGGCCGACGCGGGCGAACTCGGGGGCCGGGCGCAGGCCCTCGTTGACCCCGTCGACGTACGCCCGCACCCAGGCGGCGGTCTCCGGGTCGCTCTCCTGGAGGGCCGTGAAGCAGCGGCGGGCGGTGTCGTCGAGGCGGGCGCGGCGGACGAAGCGGTCCCAGGAAAGGGCCTCCGGGCCGAGGAAGGACGCCGAGGTGCCCCGCGCGCGGTGCCGCTCGACCTCCAGCTGCCAGGCGCGGTCGCGGGCGGTGACCCGGCCCTGGAGGCGGGCGAGGGCGTGCGCGCTGCCGGCCCGCAGGTGCGGGATGCCCCAGGCGTCCCGGTAGACCTCACCGGGCGCGGGCTCCGGCGCGGCTCCGGGCTCGGTCGCGGCACCGGCACGGGCGCCAGTACCGGCACCGGTACCGGTATCGGCACCGGTATCGGTCACGGCCCGGGCTCCTCCCTCCGTCCCGCCGTCCGTCTGCCGGGCGCCTCCGTCCGTCCCGCTCGTCACCCGGAATCCTCCTTAGATTTAGGTTAGGCTCACCTAATTAATCAGTGCAGGAATCGTACGCGAGGGGTGCGGGGACATGACGCAGGGGAGGGGCTGGGAGGGCGCGGTCCTGAGGTTGATGCGGGCGAAGGACTTCACCCTCACCGTCACGGGGGCGCAGGACGTCACCCCGCACTACCGGCGGCTCCACGTCACCGACGGCGGACTGCTCGCCGCGGCCGGCGTCCACCCGACGATGTGGGTACGGCTGTGGTTCACCAACGCGGGCAGGCCGCACCAGCGGGCCTACACCCTGGTCGACCCCGACCCGGCGGCCGGCACCTTCTCCCTGGAGTTCGCCCTGCACGAGGGCGCCGCCGGCGACTGGGCGCGGGCCGCCGGGCCCGGCGACACCATCGAGGCCACCGTCCGGGGCACGGGCTTCACCCGGCCCACCCCGCCCCCCTCCCGCGCCCTCGTGATCGGCGACCCGGCCTCCCTCCCCGCGATCAACTCCCTCCTCGCCGCCCTCGCCCCCGCACCGGCCACGATCTGGTTCGAGGGCGGCGGGGACGGCCTCCCCTTCCGCACCGACCCCGCCCGGCACGACCTCCGCCGCACCCCCCGCACGGAACTGGTCGACCGCGTGAGGACCGAGCTGCCCGCCCTGCTGACGGCCACCCCGGACCCGTACGTCTGGATCGCCTGCGACACCCGGACGACCCGGACCCTGTCGGCGTACGTCCGCAAGGACCTGGCGGTCCCGAAGGAGAGGGTCCACGCCCTGGGGTACTGGCAGGCGGGCTGACGCGCGGGCCGGACCGCGGGGCCGGTGAAGGCGCCGCCGGCGGCCTCTCCGACGGCCGACCCTTCCCTTGTGCCCCGGTTCGCCACCTCTTTTCCGGCCCCACACTCCGCCGCCATGGCTGCGCCCGGAACGTCGGGACCGGTAGGCTTTCCGTGTGATCTTCAAGCGCATCGGAAACGGCCGGCCGTACCCCGACCACGGCCGGGAAAGCACCCGGCAGTGGGCGGACGTCGCGCCGCGCCCGGTCCGCCTCGATCAGCTGGTGACCACCAAGCAGCAGCTCGACCTGGAAACCCTGCTCGCCGAGGACTCCACGTTCTACGGCGACCTCTTCGCGCACGTCGTGAAGTGGCAGGGCGACCTGTACCTCGAGGACGGACTCCACCGCGCGGTCCGAGCCGCCCTCCAGCAGCGCCAGGTGCTCCACGCGCGCGTGCTCGAACTGGACTGAGCCGCTCCCCCGGCCGCACCGAGCCGCTCCGGGCGGACCACCCCCGGGCCGCCCGCTCCCGGACAGCCTCGACCGACCAGCTGGCCGGCCGCCTCCCGCCCCGGGCCGGTTGGCCCTTTCGGGTGCTCTGCGCCCTATCAAATGATCATCTGGTAGGCACGGCCGCCCCGGCGCACTACGCTGCGCTCATGAGCATGCTGACTCCTCCCGGCATGGGCGGCCAATACCGGATCACGGGGGACAAATACCCCCGGATGCGTCCGTCCCGGCGACGCGGCAGGCTGGTCGGCGTCGTCGTCGCCTGCGGAGCCGTGCTCGGCGTGGCCGGCTGGGGCACCCTTCAGCTGATCGACGTCTTCACCGGCGGCGGGGGCACCGCCTCGGCGACCGGAGTGAAGGCCGGCTGCGCGACCAAGGCGAGCCCCGCGGCCACCGCGTCCCCGGCGCTCCTGCCCAAGCCCGCGCAGATCACCGTGAACGTCTTCAACGCCACCACGCGCAGCGGCCTCGCCAAGACCACCGCCGACGAACTCAAGAAGCGCGGCTTCCGCATCGGCGAGGTGGGCAACGCCGCCCCGCAGTACGACAAGAAGGTCACCGGCACCGGCGTGCTGCTCGGCCCGGCGGCCTCGCTGAACACCTCGCTGCCGGTACTGGCCACCCAGCTCACCGCCGCCGAGCGCCGCACCGACGCCGCCCGCAAGGGACCCGCGATCGACCTGATCATCGGCAACGGCTTCACGGCGCTGACCGGCCTGCCGGAAGCGACCAGGGAACTGACGGCCCTGGCCGCACCGAAGCCGACGGCGACCACGAAGAAGGGCTGCTGAGCGCCGTACCCACCGGCGGGGCGGGGGTTTCTACTCGGCCGCGCCGTACAGGCGGTCGCCCGCGTCGCCCAGGCCCGGGACGATGTAGCCGTGCTCGTTGAGGTGGTCGTCGACGGCCGCCGTGACGACGGTGACCGGCGCGCCCGCCAGCTCGCGCTCCACGATCTCCACGCCCTCGGGCGCGGCCAGCAGCACCACCGCGGTGACGTCGTCGGCGCCCCGCCTGATCAGCTCGCGGATCGCGGCGACCAGCGTGCCACCGGTGGCCAGCATCGGGTCCAGGACGTACACCTGACGGCCGGACAGGTCCTCCGGCATGCGCGTGGCGTACGTGGAGGCCTGGAGGGTCTGCTCGTCACGGATCATGCCCATGAAGCCCACCTCGGCGGTCGGCAGCAGCCGGACCATGCCGTCCAGCATGCCGAGGCCGGCCCGCAGGATCGGCACCACCAGCGGACGCGGGCGGGCGAGCTTGACGCCGGTGGTGCCGGCGACCGGCGTCATGATGTCGACCTGCTCGGTGCGCACGTCCCGGGTGGCCTCGTAGGCGAGCAGGGTGACCAGCTCGTCGGCGAGGCGACGGAAGGTCGCGGAGTCCGTGCGGCGGTCGCGCAGCGTGGTGAGCTTGTGGGCGACCAGGGGGTGGTCGACGACGTGGAGACGCATGTCCACAACAGTAACCGGGCCCGACCGGCCCGGCGTCCCCCGCGCACAGTGAGCCCCTCCCCCCTCACCCGAACCGTTCGTCGGCATCAAACCGCCCTTCCGAGGGAAGGTGGGGGAAACGGACCAGGGTGGTGGACCAATGCGTGACCTGCCAGAGCGTGCGGCGCCGCAAGCGGAGGAGCCGCCGGAGAACCCGTCGGAGGACCCGTCGGAGACCGAGGCGCAGCGCCGCAGACGACGCGCGCAGTTCCTGCGCGAGCTGGCCGAGGCCCGCGCGCTGCGCGACCGCGTGCAGCCGCGCCGCGCCAAGACGGCCCGGCTCCGACACGCGATGCGCATGCGCACCTTCCGCTGGTAGCGGTTCCCTCGGCGCGCGCGGGCAGGACCGGTGGCGTCCCGCACGTCACGGGGGTGGGCGTGCGTGGCCGTACGGCAAAGCCGCGTACGATCCGCGGTGGTGGCACCGAGTGCGCTGGTGAGTTGCTCGCGGACGTCCTCGTGGACCCGCGGTCAAAACGTCCGGACACAGGGAGCCGAAGACGTCCCCTGGACGTCTTGTTTCTGCCACGATTCCGAGTGGGTGGGGCTCGGAGCCCGAGCTCTCCCCGCCCGCAGCCTCCGCCGGGGGGACCCCCAACCGGCACGCCTAAGACCAGTGGGAGAGTCACGGTGTACTTCGCCGCACTGCTCGCGCGCACCGAAGACGGGTGGGAAGCGAGCGACACGGAGCTCGACGATGTGGAGACCCTGTCGGATCTCGCCGACCTGGCCCGGGAAGCCTCTCCGGACGAGGACACCGTCCTCGTGCTGATCGAACAGGAGGACTCCTGGTTCGGGGTCGTCCGCATCGACGGCGAGGAGGACCCGCGCATCTTCGTCTCCGACGCGAGCGCCGCCGCCCGCAGTTCGTACGGGGAGATCCTGCTCACCGACGAACTGCTCGGACGGGATCCGGGTGACGCCGACGACCTGGACGCCCTCGACCTCGACCTCGACGGCACCGAGGACGGCGACGCCGAGGACGACGACGGGGACGGCGCGGAAAGCGCCGGTCCGGCCGAAGCGGTGCCGCACGGCCCGGTCGGCGACGCCGGCATCCTCGACGACCTCGGCGTCGGCGAGAAGGAACTGAGGTCGCTGTCCTCGGACGCGCTCACCGAGATCGCCGAGTCCCTCGGGGCCTCGGAGGTCCTGGAGACCGTCCGCTGACCGCACCGACCGAAGAGGGCCGGCCCGCCGACCCCGTACGCGACCGCTGGCGGGCCGCGATGCGGCTCGCCCTGGACGAGGCCGCGCTGGCCGTGCGCGGCGGCGACGTCCCCGTGGGCGCCGTCGTCCTGGCCGCCGACGGCACCACCGTCCTCGGGGCCGGCCACAACGAACGCGAGGCGGGCGGCGACCCCACGGCCCACGCGGAGGTGCTGGCCCTGCGGCGGGCCGCCGCGCGGACCGGCCGGTGGCGGCTGACGGGCTGCACGCTCGTCGTCACGCTGGAACCGTGCACGATGTGCGCGGGCGCCCTCGTCCAGTCCCGCGTGGACCGGGTCGTCTACGGCGCCCGCGACGACAAGGCGGGCGCGGCCGGATCCCTCTGGGACGTCGTCCGCGACCGCCGCCTCAACCACCGCCCCGAGGTGATCGAGGGCGTCCTCGCCACGGACTGCGCCCGGCTGCTCACCGAGTTCTTCCGCTCCCGGTGAATCCGATTTCGAAGCGGGGCTCACCTTGTTGTAAGGTCTCTCTCGGTAGCGTGTCCGAGCGGCCGAAGGAGCTCGCCTCGAAAGCGAGTGTGGCGCAAGTCACCGAGGGTTCAAATCCCTCCGCTACCGCTGATGACACCCCCTGGACCGTGGCGACACGGACCAGGGGGTGTCCTGCTGTGCGGGGGGGGCGGCGTTCCCGCAAAAAACCCTGCCCGCCGTGGCGTTGATCGGAAGAAACGACGTGAGGGTTACACTCGCGGCCGGCAGCAGGGGGCCCCAGGGGCAGCACTCAGAGGGAGGCCGCGGTGGCGGTGAACGCCAAGAGGATCGCCGTCTACGTGATCGTGGTCTTCGTGCT
The DNA here is from genome assembly GCF_043081325.1 of Streptomyces sp. NPDC014882. Taxonomy (NCBI): domain Bacteria; kingdom Bacillati; phylum Actinomycetota; class Actinomycetes; order Kitasatosporales; family Streptomycetaceae; genus Streptomyces; species Streptomyces sp. NPDC014882. The sequence continues at coordinate 645,068 of NZ_JBIBWL010000003.1, read as the reverse complement.
CTACGTGATCATCACGGACCCGGAGAAGGCGGCGGACTACGTCCAGATAGCCTTCGAGGGCATATCGGACGCGGCCGGCGCCATCGGCGACTTCTTCACCTGGCTCGCCGACGGAGCGAAGTGACAGCCGGCAGCCGTACCCACCGGGAGTGCCCTTGATCCGCCATCTGGTCCTCTTCAAGCTCAACGAGGGCGTCACCCGCGACGATCCCCGGGTGGTGGAGGGCGAAGCGGCCTTCCGCGCCCTGGGCGGACAGATCGAGGAACTGCGCTTCTGGGAGCTGGGCTGGAACGTCAGCGACCGGCCCATCGCCTACGACTTCGCGATCAACTCGGCGGTCGAGGACGCGGAAGCCCTGAAGCGGTACCTCGAGCACCCGGCGCACCAGGCGGGCGTGGCCCTGTGGCGCGAGTTCGCCACCTGGGTGGTCGCCGACTACCCGTTCTGACGCCGCGGCCCGGACCGCGCCGCACTGAGCCCTCCGCCGGAACGGCGGGGGGCTTGCGCGCGTCCTGCGCCCAACTTCTCCCTCAACACGGTGTTATGGGGTGCTTGCACACACTGCACATGTGTTGTGATGCTATGACCGCTTTTGACGCATGAGTTGACCGATGGTGATCTGACGAAGAGGTGGCGTTGACCGTGTCGGCCAGTACTGCGCCGCCTCAGGAGGAGGCACCCGTCCCGACGCCCGAGCGGAGCCGCGGCGCGGACACCCGGGCGCTGACCCAGGTGCTCTTCACCCAGCTGAAGAACCTGCGACCGGGCACGCCGGAGCACGACCGCGTGCGCGGGGCGCTCATCGAGGCCAACCTCCCGCTCGTACGCTACGCCGCCGGCCGCTTCCGCTCCCGCAACGAGCCGATGGAGGACGTCGTCCAGGTCGGCACCATCGGCCTGATCAACGCCATCGACCGCTTCGATCCCGACCGGGGCGTGCAGTTCCCGACCTTCGCGATGCCGACGGTCGTGGGCGAGATCAAGCGGTACTTCCGCGACAACGTGCGCACCGTCCACGTTCCGCGCCGGCTGCACGAGTTGTGGGTGCAGGTCAACAGCGCCACCGAGGACCTGACGACCGCCTTCGGCCGGACGCCGACCACCGCCGAGATCGCCGAGCGGCTGCGCATCGCCGAGCAGGAGGTGCTGTCCTGCATCGAGGCCGGCCGCTCGTACCACGCGACCTCCCTGGAGGCCGCCCAGGAGGGCGACGGACTGCCCGGCCTGCTGGACCGGCTCGGTTACGAGGATCCGGCGCTGGACGGGGTGGAGCACCGCGACCTGGTCCGCCACCTCCTGGTCCAGCTCCCCGAACGCGAGCAGCGGATCCTGCTGCTGCGCTACTACAGCAACCTGACCCAGTCCCAGATCAGTGCGGAACTCGGGGTCTCCCAGATGCACGTCTCACGCCTCCTGGCGCGCAGCTTCCAGCGGCTGCGGTCGGCGAACCGCATCGACGCCTGACAGCCCTCGCCAGGCCCTGCCGCGAGCGGCGGCAGCGGCCCGTCGGAGGACGGCGGCTCCTCGGCGGGACTCCCGGGCGGACGGCGGCGCGTGGTCCGTCGGGGTGAAGATCCGCAACCGAACGCGGAAGCGATCCCTCACCTGCACGGGCGAACCGCTCACCAGGGCGCTTCCCGACAGAACCGTGCTGAAAGTCCGTCACAACCCCTTTTTCCAGGGCCTATTCGTCACTCACATGTCGACATGTCACTACAGCGTGTTGCCGACATGTGACATTCTGCCGGAAGCGCGTTTGCCGGGGCTTCGGCTCCGGTATTCAGGTGAAGGCTGGCGTTCCTCGATCCGGAGCGTTCGCCACGACCGTCCCGCGACCCAAAGGGGGTGGCATGTCCGCAGACCAGGGCAGCTCGAAGGTGCTCATGCTCACGAAGAGCGAGTCCGCGCCCACCGAGCCCGTCACGCCCGTCGAGCCCGACGTGCTCGACGACGTCACGGCCCTCGAGGCCGCTCCCGTCCCGGCGCTCCCGGCCACGGGAGCCATCGACACCCGCACCCTGTCCCGCTCCCTGTTCCTGCGGCTGGCCGCGCTCGACGAGGAGAGCCCCGAGCGCGCGTACGTCCGGGACACGCTCATCGAGCTGAACCTCCCGCTCGTGCGGTACGCGGCGGCACGCTTCCGCTCGCGCAACGAGCCGATGGAGGACATCGTCCAGGTCGGCACCATCGGCCTGATCAAGGCGATCGACCGCTTCGACTGCGAACGGGGCGTCGAGTTCCCGACCTTCGCGATGCCGACGGTCGTGGGCGAGATCAAGCGCTTCTTCCGCGACACCTCGTGGTCGGTGCGCGTCCCGCGCCGCCTCCAGGAGCTGCGGCTGGCCCTCACCAAGGCCAGCGACGAACTCTCCCAGAAGCTGGACCGCTCGCCGACGGTGGCCGAACTGGCCCTGGTCCTCGGCGTCTCCGAGGAGGACGTGGTCGACGGGCTGGCCGTCGGCAACGCGTACACCGCCTCCTCCCTCGACTCGCCGGCCCCCGAGGACGACGGCGGCGAGGGCTCCCTCGCCGACCGCCTCGGCTACGAGGACACGGCGCTGGAGGGCGTGGAGTACCGCGAGTCCCTGAAGCCCCTGCTGGCCAAGCTGCCGCCGCGTGAGCGGCAGATCATCATGCTGCGCTTCTTCGCCAACATGACGCAGTCGCAGATCGGCGAGGAGGTCGGCATCTCCCAGATGCACGTCTCGCGACTCCTCACGCGCACCCTGTCCCAGCTCCGCGAGGGTCTGATCTCGGACTGAGCCGCGGTGCGGGCCCGTCGCCGGGTCCGCACCACCGTGCGCGGTTCGCGGGCTCCTTCTCCGACGGACCGCCGACGGCACCGGCGCGACGCGTCCGACCGGCGTGGACACGGGCCGCCGCCGCGCCGCACTCGGGCGCGTCGGCGGCCGCCGTCGTCGTCGGGGGTGCGGGACCGTGGGTGCGGAGCCGCAGGTGCGGGAGTCCTGCCGGTCATCGGGGACGGCGGTCCGGCCGTCCTGAGCGCGACGAGCCCGGACGCGTCGGCGCGGACCACCGGCAGAGCGGGCAGGCGACGCGCGCGTTCCGCAACTCGGCGGGTGCACAGGCCTGTTCGGGACGGGCCACACCGGGACGCACCTCACCGGCGCCCCGGGCGTCGTCCGGGCGGCGATCGATTCGACGGAGCACTCCCCCGGCACCACCCGCCCCGAAAGCCCGCGAGCGCGGCACCTGGCGGGCCTGCGCGGACGCCCGGCGGATCCTCCGGGCACGCCTGGGGGGACACGGGTGTGACGGTGCGAGGGTGCGAGGGGGGATCGGCCGCACCGGCCGGCCGGAGGACGGGTGAGGGGACCGGCCGGAGGGAAGGTCCGGGGACCGGTTGCGGGCGCGTGGCGCGCCCGGTCCGGTCCGAGCAGACCGTCCGGGGCGAGCAAGCCGTCCGGGACGGTCAGGCGCGTCCGGGACGGGCGGTCGCGCCCCGAGCGGACGTGGCCGGAGGGGCCGTGCCGCCGGGGCGTGCCGGTCCGGCGGTTACTTCAGTGCCAGCCAGGCCACCGCCGCGACGATCGCCACCGCCGCGACGACGCCCAGGATCAGGCCGAGGCGGGGGCCGGCCGGGGCCGGGGCCGGAGTACGGCGGGATGCCTGGGGAGTGCCCTCGTCGACGAACGCCCGGAACATCTGGGTGCTGCCGGCGGGGTCGTGATTGCCCTGGGGGCCCTGCGTGTTAGCCATGCCCCGAGACACTAGCGAAAGCGGCCGGTGCGACCCAAGCGGGGGGCGTCCCCCGGCCGGGCCGGCCCGGCGCACCCGGCCGGATCTCCCACCTGGGCGTTTACTTCCGTAATACGTGCCTTTGCCAACTTTTTGCGGCACCCGCCCCCCATTTGTTTGCCTGTAGCAACCAAGCTCTCCTATGGTTGCCCTAAGCAACAAAAGCGGGAGGTGTGATGGCAGGGCAGGCACAGTTCGAGGAGCTGGCGCGTCAGCTCAGCGCCGTCGGAGCCGTGAAGCGGGACCTCGGACGGATCCTGCCGGCCGACTGCTCGCCCGGCTCGGCGGGAGTGCTGACGCTGCTCGACCGGCACGGCGACCTCCGCATGAGCGCCCTATCCGAACTGCTCTCCGTCGACATGTCGGTGACCAGCCGGCACGCCGCGCACCTCGCCGAACGGGGCTGGATCGAGCGGTCCCCGGACCCCACGGACAAGCGCTCGCGGATCCTGCGCCTCACCCCGGAGGGCCACGCGGTGCTCGCCGAGCTGACCCGGCGCAGCACCGACCTGCTGGCGGAGCGGCTGAGCGACTGGACCGACGACGAGGTCGGCCAGCTCATCGGACTGATGACCCGGCTGCGCGCCAGTTTCGGCGACTGCCGGTCCACCTCGCACCGACCCCACCGCCCCCCTCCCGTTCCCGGGAGCGAAGACCCCCGTGGACCGTCACGTGACCGGACCACCCGTACACCCGCACAAGCGACGTAAGAGAAGGAAGTCCATGGCAACGACCACACCAGCCGGTGTGCGGGCTCACGCGAAGCACGGCGGAGGGTCCGCCGGCGACGCTCCGATGACCCACCGGCAGATCATGGAGGCCCTCTCCGGACTGCTCCTCGGCATGTTCGTGGCGATCCTGTCGTCCACGATCGTCTCGAACGCCCTCCCGGAGATCATCGGCGACCTCGGCGGCGGCCAGTCCGCCTACACCTGGGTGGTCACCGCCACCCTGCTGGCGATGACCGCGACCACCCCCCTGTGGGGCAAGCTCGCCGACCTGTACGACAAGAAGGCGCTCGTCCAGATAGCCCTCGTCGTCTACGTGCTCGGATCGGCCGCCGCCGGTCTGTCGCAGAACCCCGGCATGCTGATCGCCTGCCGCGTGGTGCAGGGCGTCGGCGTGGGCGGCCTCTCCGCCCTCGCCCAGATCGTCATGGCGGCGATGATCTCCCCGCGGGAGCGCGGACGGTACTCCGGCTACCTCGGCGCGACCTTCGCCGTCGCCACCGTCGGCGGTCCGCTGCTCGGCGGTGTCATCACCGACACGAGCTGGCTGGGCTGGCGCTGGTGCTTCTACGTCGGCGTGCCCTTCGCCGTGATCGCGCTGGTCGTGCTCCAGAAGACCCTGCACCTGCCCGTCGTGAAGCGGGACGTCAAGGTCGACTGGGCCGGCGCGCTCTTCATCTCGGCCGCGGTCTCGCTGCTGCTGGTCTGGGTCACCTTCGCCGGTGACAAGTACGACTGGCTGTCCTGGCAGACGTACACGATGGTGGCGGGCTCGATCCTGCTCGGGCTGGCCTTCGTGCTGGTCGAGTCGCGGGCCGCCGAACCGATCATCCCGCTGCGCCTCTTCCGCAACCGCACCATCACGCTGTCCTCCGCTGCCTCGCTGTTCGTCGGCGTCGCGATGTTCTCCGGCACGGTCTTCTTCGCCCAGTACTTCCAGCTGGCCCGCGACGAGTCGCCGACCATGTCCGGTGTCCTGACGATCCCGATGATCGGCGGACTGTTCGTCTCCTCCACCGTGTCGGGACAGCTCATCACCCGCACCGGCAAGTGGAAGGCCTGGCTGGTCGGCGGCGGTGTGCTCGTCACGGCGGGCCTCGGTCTGCTGGGCACCATCCGCTACGACACCCCGTACTGGAAGACCGCCGTCTTCATGGCCCTGCTCGGCCTCGGCATCGGCATGATGATGCAGAACCTGGTGCTGTCCACGCAGAACCAGGTCGCCCCGGGCGACCTCGGCGCGGCCAGCTCCACGGTCACCTTCTTCCGCTCCCTCGGCGGTGCGATCGGCGTCTCGGCGCTGGGCGCCGTCATGGCCCACCGCATCGGCGACTACGCCCGGGACGGCATCACGGACCTCGGCCCCGACTACGCCTCCCTCGCCGGGTCCGGCTCCGGGGGCGCCATCCCCGACATGGACAAGCTGCCGCTGCCGCTGCGCACGGTCATGGAGAGCGCGTACGGCCACGGCATCGCGGACGTCTTCCTGATCGCCGCCGCGCTGGCCCTGGTGGCCTTCCTCATCACCCTGTTCATCAAGGAGGTCCCGCTGCGGACCATGGGCGCGCAGGCGCAGGCGGCCTCCGAGGGCGCTCCCGCGGAGGCTCCGGCTCCGTCCGCGGAGGCTCCGGCGTCCGCCGGGGCGCGGCCCCTCGCCGGTGCCGCCGCCGAGACCGCTCCCGAGGCCACGCAGCGGCTCGCCGCCACGGCCGTCACCACCGCCACGGCCGCCACCACCACCGACGCCGCCGACGTCCCCGCGGCCTCCTCCGGCGGCATCCCGGTCCGCGGTCTGGTCCGCGGCGCCGAGAGCGCGCCCGTGCCGCAGGCCGCCGTCACGCTGATCTCCCTCACGGGCCGACAGCTGGGCCGTTCGGTCACGCAGGCCGACGGCTCCTACGGGCTGGACGCGCCGGGCGCGGGCTCGTACGTCCTGATCGCCTCCGCCGACGGGTTCCAGCCGCAGGCGTCCACGGTCGTCGTCGACGGCGAGCCGGTCGCGTACGACATCCTGCTCAGCGGGACCAGCGGGCTCGGCGGTGTCGTGCGGGCCGCCGGGACGGGTGAGCCCGTCGGGCACGCCATGGTCGTCGTCACCGACGTGCGGGGCGACCTGCTGGCCACCGGGACCACCGGTGAGCAGGGCGAGTTCTCCTTCGCCGAGCTGGTACCGGGTGCCGTGACCGTCGCGGTCAACGCCGCCGGGTTCCGGCCGCGCGCCCTGCCCGTCGAGGTCGGCGCGACCGGGGTGACCCGCGTGGAGCTGGTCCTCGACGCGGGGGCGCAGGTCCAGGGCGTCGTCCGGGCGCCGCACGGTCCGCTGGCCGACGCGCGCGTGACGCTCGTCGACGCGGCGGGCAACGTGGTCGGCACCGCCACCACCGGCGTGGACGGGGCGTACGCCTTCACCGACCTCGACGGCGGCGACTACACGGTCATCGCGACCGGCTACCCGCCGGTGGCCACCGCCCTGACCGTCGCCGGCACCGGGGTGGACGGCCACGACATCGAACTCGCCCACCCCGGCGAGTAGCAGGACACGGCACCGGCCCGTGGCGGGGAGCGTCCCGCCACGGGCCGGTCTCTTCGAGGAGTTGCGTGAGATGGGACTGACCGCGAGGATCCGCACCCGGGACGGATGGGCCGTGTCGCACGCGGTCGTCACGGTGGCGGACGCGACGGGCACGCAGGTGCTGCGCGCCGAGGCCGACCCGGAGGGCGCCGTACGCGACACGACCGCGCTGGCGCCGGGGGCGTACACCGTGATCGTCACCGCCGTCGGCTACGCGCCGGCCGCCGCGAGCGCGCTGGTCACCGCGAGCGGCCGGGCCGAGATCGGCACGGTCACGCTGGCCCGGCGGGGCGGCACCGCACTGCCGCCGCCCGGCCCGTGGACCGTCGACCCGGCGCACTCCACGGTCGGCGCGGTCGCCCGGCACCTCGGCATCTCCAGCGTGCGCGGCCGGTTCACCGACTTCACCGCGTCCGTCGAGATCGCCCCCGACGACGTCGGGAAGTCGCGGGTGGAGGCGGTGATCCGCGCCGCCTCCATCGACACCGGCAACACCGTGCGCGACACCCACCTGCGTTCGGCGGACTTCCTGGACGCCGACGCCCACCCGGAGATCACCTACCGCTCGACCGGCCTGACGGCCGCGGGCCCCGACCGCTGGACGGTCCACGGCGACCTGTCCCTGCGCGGCGTCGTCCGCCCCGTCGACCTCGACCTCGCCTACCTCGGCACCGGCGCCGACCCCTGGGGCGGCACCCGGGCGGCCTTCCGCGCGACGGCCGACCTGCACCGCGAGGACTTCGCCCTCACCTACAACCAGGTCGTCCAGGCGGGCATCGCCGCCATCGGCACGACGCTCAAGGTCGAACTGGACGTCCAGGCCGTGCAGGGGGAGTCGCTGCCGCAGGCGTGACCGCGGGCGGGGGCGTGCGGGGGCGCGGGGGTACGCGGGCGGGGCGTGCGGGTGGGCGTAGGTACGGCAGGGCCACCCTCGGCGCCCGCCTCCGCGCCGGCCCGGCGCCTACGCTGGCCCCATGGCACCGAACATCGCGACCAACACGTCCGTCTCCCTCGACGAGCTGCTGGACTTCGTACGTCCCCGGCACCGCGCGATCCTCCTCACCCGGCGCGCCGACGGCAGCCCCCAGGCCTCCCCCCTGACCTGCGGGGTCGACGACTCGGGCCGGATCGTCGTGTCCACCTACCCGGAACGGGCCAAGACGCGCAACGCCAAGCGGGACCAGCGGGTCAGCGTGCTCGTGCTGAGCGACGACTGGAACGGGCCCTGGGTCCAGGTCGACGGCACCGCCGAGGTCATCGACTCGCCCGACTCCGTCGAGGCGCTCGTCGAGTACTACCGCAACATCGCCGGTGAGCACCCCGACTGGGACGAATACCGGGAGGCGATGGTCAGGCAGGGCAAGTCGATCATCCGGGTCACGCCCGAACGCTGGGGCCCCGTCGCCACCGGCGGCTTCCCCGCACGACTCGCCCCCCGGGACTGACCACCACCCCGGCCGACGGACGGAGTCCGGCGCGGCGTTTCGAAGCCTGCGGAGCAGCGCGAGAGACGCCGAAGGGAACGGCCCGGGAGGCGATGGTCAGGCAGGGCAAGTCGATCATCCGGGTCACGCCCGAACGCTGGGGCCCCGTCGCCACCGGCGGCTTCCCCGCACGACTCG